>JACRAZ010000096.1 GCA_016213205.1 Burkholderiales bacterium | reverse complement strand
TGAAGTAGGGCGACAGGTAGGCGCGGTCGAACTGCATGCCTTCGAGGACGTCGAGCTCGCTGTTCAGGCTCTTTCCGTCTTCGACGGTGATGACGCCTTCCTTGCCGACCTTGTCCATCGCCTGCGAGATGATGGTGCCGACTTCTTCATCGCTGTTGGCCGAGATGGTGCCGACCTGGGCGATTTCCTTGCTCGTGGTGGTGGCCTTCGATTGCTTCTTCAGCTCGGCGACCAGGGCGATCACGGCCTTGTCGATGCCGCGCTTCAGGTCCATCGGGTTCATGCCGGCGGCCACGAACTTCATGCCTTCGCGCACGATCGACTGGGCCAGCACGGTGGCGGTGGTGGTGCCGTCGCCGGCGATGTCGCTGGTCTTGGAAGCGACTTCCTTGACCATCTGGGCACCCATGTTCTGCAGCTTGTCCTTCAGCTCGATTTCCTTGGCCACCGAGACACCGTCCTTGGTGACGGTGGGGGCGCCGAACGAGCGCTCGAGCACGACGTTGCGGCCCTTGGGACCCAGCGTGACCTTGACCGCGTTGGCCAGGATGTTCACGCCTTCGACCATGCGGTGACGGGCGTCAGCGCCAAAGATGACGTCTTTTGCTGCCATGTGTATCTCTCCGAATTCAGTACAGGATAGGTTTGTGCACTGCAACCAGCTCTTGTCTGCGGCCGGGCCTGCGGCCCTTGACTTGGCTGCGCCAAGTCAGCCTGCGACGAAAGTGATTGCCTCAGGCAATCACTTTTCGACCACGGCGAAGAGGTCTTCTTCGCGCATCACCAGCAGTTCGTCGCCGTCGACCTTGACGGTCTGGCCGCTGTACTTGCCGAACAGCACGCGGTCGCCCACCTTGATGTTCAGGGCAACGAAGTCGCCCTTGTCGTTGCGCTTGCCGGGGCCGACGGCCAGCACCTCACCCTGGTCGGGCTTCTCGGCGGCGTTGTCGGGGATCACGATGCCCGAGGCGGTCTTGGTTTCGTTCTCCAGGCGCTTGACGATCACACGATCGTGCAACGGACGAAGTTTCATCGCATCTCCTTTGATGGCGTTGTCAGCTGAAAGAGGATGGCGCCCAGGAAGTGGGCGCCTATTCACATCTGATGTTCACCCCGGCGGGCGGGGTGGATAGCGCTGTTAGCACTCAACCCCGTCGAGTGCTAGCAGACTGATTATAGGGACGATGGCGCCGGCTTCAAGAGCCTGGGCATGCCCCCGCCGGTGGCGATGTTGGTGGGCGCCCGCATCGATGCGGTGTTGGTGACCCGAGGCGCCCTGGACGCCGAATTGCACGCGCCGGACGCGTTGCGGGTTTTTCTACCTTCAGTCCTGCGCACCGGGCGCCGATAGCCACTGCACGTGCAGGGCGCCGATGCGGCGGCCGGCACGACCTGACGGCAGTAGTTTGAACACCCCGCGGAACACCGCCACGCCCGAAGCCGGGCTGGGCGGGGCCGCGAGGTCAGCACGCAAGTCGGCATGGCGCGGGCCATGGTGAGGTGGGTGCGCGTCAGCGGCTGTCGTTGTCAATGGATGTCCCGCCACGAGGTGAAGTGTGACGACGCAACAAGAATCCGCAGCGACCGCCGGCCAGGCCGCCGCCGCCAACGCAGCAGCAGCCGACGAGATCCTCTACGAGAACGACCACACGCGGGTCAGCCGTCGCCGTGTGCCCGGCGATGGCAGCAGCGTGATCGTGAAACTCGCAATCGGCGCGCAGGCGATCCGCCGCCTCGAGCACGAGGTGGGCATCCTGAAACGTCTGGCCGCGGTGGACGGCGTGGCCAAGATCGCCGAGTCCGGCGCCGAGGCAAACACGCTGGTGCTCCGTGACGCCCACAGCCCCTCGTTGGCACAGTTGCTGCGCACCCAGGCCCTGGCGGTGCCGCAGGTCGTCGCGGTGGCCACGGCACTGGCGCGCACGCTGAGCGCGGTGCACCGCGCCGGCGTGGTCCACCAGGACATCGGCCCGGCCAACATCCTGGTGGATCCGGTCACGCTGGCCACCACGCTGATCGACTTCAACATCGCCATCGGCCACGGCGCATCCAGCGCCGGCGCCGAGGGCCAGGCCGAGATCGCGGGCACCTGGCAATACATGTCGCCGGAGCAGACCGGCCGCACCGGCCGCATGCCGGACGCTCGCTCGGACCTGTACTCGCTGGGCATCACGCTTTATGAACTGACCGCGGGACGCAAGCCCTTCGAGAGCCAGGACCTGCTGGAACTGGTGCACGACCACCTGGTCAAGATCCCGGAGCCGCCGGCTCTGGTGAACGATGCGGTGCCGAAGGCGCTGTCCGACATCGTGATGCGGCTGCTGCAGAAGGAGCCGGACCGCCGCTACCAAAGCGCGGACGGCCTGCTGCAGGACCTGGACCAGTTGCGCAATCGCCTGGCCGCGGGCGACGGATCGGCGTTCGAACTTGGCCGCTTCGATTTCGGCGTGCGGCTCAACCCGCCGGCACGGCTGATCGGCCGCGACACCGAACTGGCTGCGTTGCGTGATGCGCTGGCCCGGTGCGCCGACGGTCACCACCGCTGCCTGCTGGTCAGCGGCGACGAAGGCCTGGGCAAATCGAAGCTGCTGGAGCAACTGCGTGTGATGGTGCCGGGCCAGAAGGCCTGGTACGTGGCGGCCTCGTTCAGCCGCGAGCGGCAGGACACGGCCGAAGCGGCCTTCGACTTCTTCCAGGCCCTGGGCCGCCAGCTGCTTGCCGAGCCGGCGCAGCGCCTGGCCCAGCACCGCGAGCGGCTGCTGGCCGGGTTGCAGGACCACCTGGGCTTCGGCCCGCTGAACCTGCCCGAGTTCGAACGCCTGCTGGGCAAGCAGCCCGAAGCGACCTGCACCGATGCGGCCGAACTGGCGATGCGCCACACCCAGGCGGCGCTCGCGCTGCTGCGCTGCGTGGCCAGCCCCGAGCGCCCGCTGGTGATGGTGTTCGACGATGTGCAGTGGGCGCCCAGCCTGTGCCATCGCCTGGTCGAGGCCGTGGTGCGGCATGAGGCACCGATTCCGGGCTTGCTGCTGGTGGGCGCTTACCACAGCAGCGAGGTCTCGCATGGCCACCCGCTGCACGACCTGGTGGCCCGCCGGCACGGCGACACGCCCGCCGTGCCCATCGTGGTGCTGGGCGGGCTTTCCGCCGCCGCGGGCGCCGAGCTGGTGGGCGAGGTGCTGCGCCTGTCGGTTGCCGAAGCCGGCCCGCTGGCCCAGGCCCTGGCCGTGCGCACGCAGAACAACCCACGCAACCTGCTCGAGCGGCTGAACGGCCTGCGCGACGATGGCGTTCTGTCGCTCAACCATGGCCGCTGGACCTGGGATGCCGGTGCCGTGCACCGCTACGTCGGGCCGGCGCGTCCGGCCGAACTGCAGCACCGCCTGAACGGCCTGGCGCCGGCGGCGCGGGAGATGCTGCAGGCCCTGGCCTGCCTGGGCGTGGCGGTGAATCGTGCCGCCGCGGCGCAGGCCATCGGCCTGGATCCGGCCGTGCTGGCGCAAGGTGTGCAACCGCTGCTGGACGACGGCGTGGTGGTGGGCCCCGATGGCCAGCCCGACACGCTGCAACTGGCCAACGAGCGTGTGCGCGAGGCCGCGCTGGGCACGATGGACGCCGATGAGTGCAGCGCACTGCACCTGGCGCTCGCGCGCCGCCTGGACGCGCAGGCCGGACACGACACGGCGCTCGAGCCGCTGGCTGCGCAACAGTACCTGGCCGGCACCGCCGCGATCACCGACGCGACCGAGGCGGCCCATGCGGTGGCCTTGTTCGACCAGGCGGCGCAGCGCCTGCGCCTGAGTGCGCTGGACGAAGCAGAACGCTTCCTGGCCGCCGCGCTGCGGCTGGTCAAGACCCATGGGCCGGTGTGTGACGCCAAGACCGTCTTTGCGCTGGAGTGCGAACACCACCGGGCCCTGTTCACCAAGGGCCGGCTGGCCGAAGCCGATGCGCTGTACGAGGCCTTGTCCGCGCATGCGGCCCACCCGAGCGAAACGCTGGAGTCCACCCGCATCCAGATCTATAGCCTGATGAACCGCAGGCGCTTCGTGGACGCCATGAACCTGGGCCTGGGCGTGCTGGACCGGTTGGGCCTGCCGAAGCCGGCCGACGTGCGCCCGGCCATGGGCGAGGGCGTCAAGCGCGTGGTGATGTGGTGCCGCAGTGAAGACAAGGCCAAGGACCTGACGGCGCCGGAAATCTCTGATCCGCAGGTGGTCAGCTGGTCGATGATGGTGCCCGAGACCTCGAACCCGGCCTACTTCGTGGACCCGGTCACCTGGGCCTGGCTGGGGCTCGAGGCGCATCGCATCTGGGTCGACCACGGGCCGTCGCCGCGCCTGCTGTCCTCGCTGGGCGCGCTGATGATGGTGCTCACCGCCACGCCACAGGACTTCCGCGGCGCCTACAACCTGGGCCGCCATGTGCTGGCCGTGGGTGAAACCCGGGGCTACGAGCCGGCCACCTCGTTCTGCCGCGTGATGTTCGGCATTGCCGGCGCGCATTGGGTCGACCCCATCGAGAGCGTGGTCGAGCAGGTGTTCCGGCGCGCCCGGGCCGACCTCATGCGCATTGGCGACGAGTCGTTCGTCTCGCACACCTACCTGGCCTCCGACCTGCTGCTGGACTGCGCGCCGAAGATCGACGCCGCGGCGGCCGACATCGAAGAGGGCATTGCCTTCGCTGCGCGCTCGAACAACCACGACTTCATCCAGCGCTACCAGTCGCGCCGCCATGTGATCAAGGCGCTGAAGGGGCAGACGCGGGGCGGTGGCGCCTTCACGACCGACGACTTCGACGAGGACGCCTATGCCGCGAGCCTGGACCCGACCGGGCCTGGTGCCGCGACGTACCACATCTTCCGCTCGCTGAGCGCGCTGGTCTTCGGCGACTTGAAGGCCTTGCTGACCCACAGCGCGAAGGCGGTGCCGCTGACGGCGCGCACCCCGGGCTATTACATCAACGTGCTGGCCCGCGCCGGGCGTGCCGTGGCGCTGGCCGCGCAGATGCGCGCATCGCCGGAGGCTGATCGCGCACCGCTGGTCGAAGAGCTCGACGGCCTGCTGAAGTGGATGGCGGCCCGAGCCAGTGATGCGCCCGCCAACTTCCTGCACCTGCAGAGGTGGCTGGAGGCCGAGCGCGCCTGGTCGCTGGACACGGTGTGGGCTGCCGGTGCGGCCTTTGACGCCGCGGTGCAGGAGAGCCTGCAGCACGACCGGCCGTGGCACAAGGCCATCATCCACGAGCGCGCCGCGATGTTCCACCTGGCCCATGGCATGGAGCACACCGCGCGCCCGCTGCTGACCCTGGCGTGCGAGCTGTACGAAGGCTGGGGTGCTGCCGGCAAGGTGCGTGAGCTGAAGCGGGCCCATGCCTTCCTGCGCACCAGCGGCAAGGCCCGCAATGACGGTACCACCACCACCACCGTGGTGGACAACCAGATGGTGGACATGATGGCGGTGCTGCGCGCGTCGCAGGCGCTGAGCTCGGAAACCAGCCTGGTGAAGCTGACCCAGGCGGTGGGCAAGGTGCTGGGCGCCATCACCGGCGCCACAGGCGTGCAGCTGGTGGTGCGCGCGGACGAGGGCAGTGACAACTGGGTGCTGGCGCAATCGCTGGGCAGCGAGGGCGAGCCGGTGACGGTGGAGCAGGCCGGATCGGCCGGCGAGTTCCCGCTCTCGGTGTTCCGCTACGCCGAGCGCACGGGTGAGCTGCTGGTCATCGACGACGCGGCGCGCGACGACCGCTTCTCATCGGACCCGTACGTGGAGAAGTTCGACCAGTGCTCGATGCTGCTGTCGCCCATCCTCAAGCAGGGCCAGCTCAACGCGATGCTGATGCTGCAGAACGAGCAGCGGCGTGCCGCCTTCAGCGGCGACCGGCTGGACTCGGTGTCGATGATCGCGGGCCAGCTGTCGGTGTCGCTGGACAACGCGCTGCTGTATGCCTCGCTTGAAAAGCGCGTGGCAGAGCGCACCGCGCAATTGCGTCAGAAGACCAACGACATCAACGCGATGCTGCAGAACATGCCGCAGGGCGTGTTGACGGTGGTGCCTGGCGGCACGATCCATCCCGAGTACTCGGCCTACCTGGAAACCATCTTCGAGACCCGGGAAGTCGCCATGCAGCCGGTGATGGCGCTGGTGTTCGGCACCAGCAGCAGCCTGGGCGAGGACATCCTGTCGCAGGTGGACGCGGCGGTGGGCTCGTGCATTGGCGAGGACGAGATGAACTACGAGTTCAACCAGCACCTGCTGGTCACCGAGTTCGACAAGACCATGGCCGATGGCCGCGTGAAGTCGCTCGCGCTGAGCTGGTCGCCCATCTGCAGCGACGAGGGCGTGATCGATAAGCTGATGCTGTGCGTGCGCGACGTCACCGAACTCAAGCGCCTGGAGCAGGAGGCGAGCAAGCGCAAGCGCGAACTGCAGCTCATTGGCGAGATCCTGGCGGTGACGCAGGAGAAGTTCCACGAGTTCATCGACAGCGCACGCAGCTTCATCGACGACAACCGCCGGCTCATCGAGCAGGCCCAGGGCAAGAGCGAGGACACGGTCGGCTTGCTGTTCCGCAACATGCACACGATCAAGGGCAACGCCCGCACGCACGGCCTGCTGGGGCTGACGAACCTGGTGCACGTGACGGAGCAGGCCTACGACGAGCTGCGCAAGAGCGACGAGGCGCCGTGGGATCCGCAAGCCCTGCTGGAACAGCTGGAGCGCGTGCGTGAGCAGGTGGAGCAGTACGCGCACATCAACGACGTGGTGCTCGGCCGCAAGGGCCCAGGCCGGCGCGCCGGCGTGGAGAAGTTCCTGATGGTCGAGCGCGAGGCGGTGCAGCAGGCATTGCAGCTGCTGTTGAGCGTGGACCGGGCCGACAACCAGGCCATGGCGCAGGCACTCAACGAGGTGGGGCGCACGCTGCACCTGATCGGGACCCAGCCGTTGCAGGACATCTTGTCGGGCACGCTGGACTCGCTGCCCTCGCTGGCCCAGGAGCTTGGCAAGGTGGCGCCCCAGGTGCAGATCGAAGACCACGGCATCGTGGTACGCACCCAGGCCAGCGGCCTGCTGCGCAACCTGTTCACCCACCTGCTGCGCAACAGCGTGGACCACGGCATCGAGGCGCCCGCACAGCGGCAGGCCGCCGGCAAGCCCGACGCCGGGCTGATCTCGATCGCCATGCAGGTGGACGATGGTCGCCTGTTCATCCGCCTGCGTGACGATGGCCGCGGGCTGGCCATCGGGCGCATCCGGCAGAAGGCCCTGGACGCCGGCCTGATCGAGCCTGCTCAGGCTGCGAGCGCGCAGACGGTGGCGCAACTGATCTTCCAATCGGGCCTGTCCACCGCCACCGAGGTCACCGAGGTCTCCGGCCGCGGGGTCGGCATGGACGCTGTCAAGGGCTTCGTCGAGAAGGAGGGCGGCAGCATCGACATCGTGCTGCTGGGTGGCGACGAAGACGCGGACTTCCGGCCCTTCGAGACCGTCATCGCGCTGCCGGACAAGTACGCGGCTTCCCTCAGCGCGGCCATGTCCTTCGACGCGCTGCGTGCCGGCTGGCTGGCCGGATCCGCGGTTTCCCCGCAATAACTGTGGGGAAAACACAGTGCTTACCGGCCGATGCCCCCGGGACATGTCTTGCGAAGATTCTGGCAGCGGGCTCTCAGCAATTTGGCAGATTTGCCGAAAAGCAAGCTTTGCTGCCCGGATCGCCGCGGGCTGTGCCATCGCTGTGAGGTGATTTCATGATGATGTCGTTCCTGATGCTCACCGTGGGCCTGGCCCTGGGTGCAGCGCTGGCCTACTGGGTGGCGCGGCGCCGGCTGGGCCGCGCCGGCGAAGCCGCCGTGCTGGCTGCCGTGGCGCAGGTGGAGCAGGCCTCGCGTGCCAGCGTGGGCGAGCTGCAGCAGCAACTCGAACAACTGCAGGCTGAAGCGGAACAGGACCGCTCGTCCGCGCAGGCACTGGCCGCCGACCAGCAGCAATCGATGGAACAGACCATCGCGCGCCTGGTCGAGGGCGCACGCTCGCTCAAGGGCCGGGCGCTGGAAGGCTGCGACCGGCTGGGCGGCACCATCGATCAGCTGCTGGGCCTGATCGAGACCTTTGAGCGCTGGAATGCCGAGCTCAACCAGCTGCTGCTGCACAACCGCGAGATGCACGACAAGAACGACGAGTTCGCGAAGATCGTGAACCAGGTGATCATCGTGGCGCTGAACGCCTCGATCGAGGCCGCCCGCGCGGGCGAGCACGGCCGTGGCTTCGCCATCGTTGCCGCGGAGGTGCGTGACCTGGCCACGCGCGCCGACAAGCTCTCGAAGGACTACCGCAGCAACCTGTACAAGAACGACCTGATCACCGGCAGCACCTTCCAGGACCTGCAGGCCGGCGGCAAGATGATCGCGGGCGCGCTCAACGAGTTGCGCCTGCTCAACGGCAAGACGCGCCAGACCGTGGCGGCCGAGGCGGCATGAAAGCCAACGCCAATGCCAGCGTGAGCCAGCGCGCGATGGCGGGCTTCGACCACTTCGTGGCCCAGGCCGCGAAGAGCTCGCTGTGCCTGCCTGGCACCGAGTGCAGCGTGCTGCCTGCCGCCGACGAGGCGCCGCGCGAGCGCGAAGTGGTGATGCTCACGGTGTCGTCCTACGTCTTCCGTGCGCTGTTGTTCGTGCACTTCGAGCGCGACGCGGTCACCCGCGCGCACTTTGCCGCGCTGGCCCAGACCCCCGTGGAGTCGATGAGCGACGAACGGTACATCGATGCGGTCATGGAGTGCGGGAACCTCTGCTGCGGTGCGCTGAATCGCGACCTCGCGGCCTTCTATCCGCACATCGGGATGTCGACCCCCTGCATCCTGGACCGCAACTGCCTCGCGCATGTCGACGGCATGCACCCGGCCTTTCACCGGCGCTACCGCGCCGAGCTCGGGTCCGGCGTCGCGTTGCACCTCACGCTCGCTGTCTGCGCCTTTGCGGACATCGACTTTCCGTTCGAACCTCGCGCTGTCGAGGAAGAGTCTGCTGGCGAATTGGAGATGTTCTGACCATGTTCAATGATGCTGCGGCGTTGATCAGCAAGGTGCTCGTGCTCGACGATGACGAGCCGCACCGCGACGCGATCAAGTCCTTTTGCCAGGACAACGGACTGGTGGCCCTCAAGGCCCAGGACGACAACGCACTGTCGGTGCTGCGGTCGAACGTCGACCTGGGCGCGATCCTGCTCTGGGAGCGCACCGCGTCCGACCGCGGGCTCGCGATCGGGCGCGAGATCCATCGCATCCGGCCCGAACTGCCGATCTTCCTGCGTCGCGAGCACAGTGCCACGCTGGACGACCTGAGTGACGAGGACCGGCGCTGCTTCCGCGCCGCGTACAGCATCGAACGCATGGACCTGCTGCGCGACGCGATCGGCGCCGCGTTGTTCAGCCGCGTCTACCCCACTCCGCTGGTGCGCGGCATCACCGAGCTGACGAAGCAGGCCATCGAGGGCCAGTTCCGCAACGTGCACGTCGAGCACGAGGCGCCTTGCCTGGTGAAGGACCGCATCATCTATGGTGAGCTGTTCAGCCTGATCCCGCTGGAGAGCAACTGGTGCCGCGGCTACATGATGCTGCAGACCGAGGAGCAACCGCTGCTGGAGTTCATGCGCCGCGAGGCCTTCGGCGCGGGCATGGATGAACTGGGATTCCGCGAGATCAACGGGCTGCTCGGCGAAGCCACCAACCTGGTGTGGGGCGCGTTCAAGAACCGATTCATCGCCGAGGCGCCCGACAGCTCGCGCCTCACGCAGGTGCCCATCATCGTGAACCACCTGCACCGCTACATCTCGTTCGGCTCGGAGGATCCGCAGCTGTGCGTGAAGTACCGACTCACCGATGCACGCGAACCTGGTAGCGGCGAGATCATCGTCTACCAGTGGTTTGCCTTCAACCTGGCCTGGACGCCCGACAAGTTCACCGAGTGCGTGACCTCGGTGGAAGCCTTGTGTGCGGCCGGCGAGCTCGAACTGTTCTGAACCCCGGCGCAACTGCCCCAACGCAAGAGGTACCCCCCATGGCCCAGATCCTGGTTGTCGACGATTCCAGCACCGTGCGCGGCGAAGTCAGCGAGTTCCTGAAGAAGAACGGCCTGAATGTCGCCACCGCCGTGGATGGCCGCGACGGACTCACCAAGCTCAAGAGCGATCCGCAGATCAAGCTCATCGTCAGCGACGTCAACATGCCCAACATGGACGGCTTGACGATGGCCGAGAAGATCCGCAGCGAGCTGAACAACACCAGCGTCAACATCGTGATGCTGACCACCGAGAACTCGCCGCTGATGAAAGAGCGCGGCAAGGCCGCCGGCATCAAGGGCTGGATCGTCAAGCCGTTCAACGGCAACGCGGTGCTGGCCACGTTCCGCAAGTTGGCCGGCGCCTGAAGCGCCGGCTGGCGTGACACTGTGCCGCACCCGCCGCCCGGGCGCGGCGGTGGACGCCGCCTTCAATGCGCGGGCGTGTCCGGCACCTCGTCGTCGGGGTCCGGCTGCGCCTGGACGCGGTAACGTTCGGTCGCCCAGGCCCCCAGGTCCACGCTGCGGCAGCGTTCGCTGCAGAAGGGGCGCCAGGGGTTGCCTGTCGAGTAGGGCACCTGCTGACCGCAGGTCGGGCACGGCACCAGGCGCGCTGCGCGCGCTGGCAAGTCGGGGCTGTCGGGCGTGCTCATGGCGGGTTCATGCGCACAGCGCGAGCTCGAGCGCCATGTCCTCGTGTGCGGGGCGCAGCCGGCCGTCGGCATCACAACGCATCAGGCGGATCGACACCATCAACCGGTGCCCGCTGATCTCGGGGATGAGCCCCAAGGTCTCGTCAAGCCGCAGGCGCAGCAACTGGTAGCTGCGTCCTTGTGGCAGGCTCTGCTGGTACTGGCCGCCGGTGGTCATCACCTTGTGCGGGGCACCCGCATCGCGCAGCAGTTGCAGCAGCACCTGCAGCGCCTCGGCCAGCGGTGCCAGCGTGGCCACCCACTGCGCCAGGTCGGCGCGGCGCTTGGCACCGTCGAGTTGCTGCCAGGCGTAGTAGGCCGGCAGGTCGAACTCGCAGGTGCCGCCCGGGATACTGATGCGGCTGCGCACGCTCATCAGCCACTCGTTGGCAGCCAGCGGCTGCGTGGCCTTGCCGGCCTGCTGGTTCAGGCCCTCGAAGGCATGGTCGATGCGAGCGATCACCCCGTCCAGCGCAGCCTGCGAGACCTGCGGGTTGCTGCGATAGGCGGTCAGCTGGGCCTTGTGCCGCTCCAGTTCCTTCAGCAGGTCGGACTTCAGGTCGGCACGCGACGAGACGTCCATGATCTCGAACAGCGTGACGAGTGCAAAGTGGTGGTCGACCGCGGCGTCCCGAGGCATCAATTGGCCGAGCCGGTCGAACAGGTGCTCCAGCCGCAACATCGTGCGGATGCTCTCGTTGAACGGGTATTCGTACAGGACCAAGTCGCGCTTCCTCGTCACGCGGCCGCTGCCGGGCCGGCCGCACTGCGGGATTGTTTCACACGGTGGGACTGCGGCGCGTCAGCGGGCCGCCGGAAACCACTGGTGCCACAGCACCGCCAACTCGTCGCGCAGGGCATCGAAGGTCAGGCCGTCGTTGTAGATCACGGCGTCCGCGATCGAGCGCCGTGCGCTGCGGGTGGCTTGCTGGGCGATGACGTGCCGCACCTGCTGTTCGTCCCAGCCCGAACGGGCCACCACCCGGGCCACCTGGGTGTCCTCCGGGCAGTCGACCACGAGAATGCGGTCGCAGCGCTGGCGCCAGTGGCTGGACTCGGACAGCAGCGGCACATCGAACACCACCGGTCCAGGCGTCGCGGCGGCCTGGTGTTGCGCTTCCTGGCCAATCATCGGGTGCAGGATGCGTTCGAGCCGCTGCTTGGCCTGGGCATCGGCGAACACCAGTGCCCGCATGCGCGCACGGTCCAGGGCGCCATCGGTCGTGGCCACGTCGTCTCCGAAGGCCTCGCGAAGCAGAGGCATCGCTCGGCCGCCGGGGCCTGTGAGCGCATGCGCGATCGCGTCGGTGTCCACCAGCGTGGCCCCCAGCGCCACCAGTGCCTTGGCCACCGTGCTCTTGCCACTGCCGATGCCCCCGGTGAGGCCGATGTGGCGCACGGTTGGCGCGCTCAAGCCGGAAACCACAGCCGGGTGAGCGTGGTGCCGAAGAACATCGCCGCGACGCCGCCACCCGCCAGGTACGGGCCGAAGGGAATCGGCACGCTGCGCCCGTGGCCGCGCGCCAGGATCATGTAGATGCCGACGCAGGCGCCGACCGCGGAGGACAGCAGGATGATCGAGGCCAGCACCTGCCATCCCAGCAGGGCACCCAGGCCCGCCAGCAGCTTGAAGTCGCCCTCGGCCATGCCTTCGACATGGCGCAACGCCTTGTACAGGCGCGCCACCGACCACAAGGACAGGTAACCGAACAAGGCACCCAGCGCGGCATCCGGCAGCGACACCGGTGTCCAGCCCCGCCACGCGGCCAGCAGCCCCAGCGCGATCAACGGCAATGTCAGGTCGTCTGGCAGCAAGGTCGTGTCCAGGTCGATCAACGCAGCGGCCATCAGCAGCGACACGGCCGCGCAGTACACCACCGTCGTCGTGCCGGAGCCAAAGTGCCAGGCCACGAGGAAGAACAGCATGCCGGTTGTCGTTTCCACCAGCGGGTAGCGGGCGGCGATGCGTGTGCCGCACCCAGCGCAGCGACCACGCAAGCGCAACCAACCCAACAGGGGGATGTTCTCGTGCCACGCGATCGCGTGGCCGCACTGCGGGCATCGCGATCGCGGCCGGGACAGGGTCAACGGCGGCAGGGCCTTGAGTTCGTCACCGAGCACGCGGCCGACGTCAGCCAGCGCCGACACGCGTTGAGCTGTCGCTCCCAAGGCACGCTGCATGGCTGAACCATCTTGCAGATAGTGCGCCACGTCGCCCAACCAGGCGCGCTCGAGCATGATCGGCTTCCGGTGGATCACCACGTTCAGGAAACTGCCGATCGCCAAGCCCAGCACGGCCAGCATCCACGGAGACAGCAGCCAATCCCACGGCAGGCCTGCCATGCGGTGTCAGACCACAGCGCCGAGCTTGAAGATCGGCAGGTACATTGCGACCACGATGCCGCCGATCAGCACGCCGAGGATCACGATGATGAAAGGCTCCATCAGGCTGGACAGGCCCTTGACCATCTCGTCGACCTCTTCCTCGTAGAACTCGGCCGCCTTGCCGAGCATGTGGTCCAGAGAGCCGGCCTCTTCGCCGATCGCTGTCATCTGCAGCACCATGTTCGGGAACACGCCGGTCGACTGCATCGCGGTGGTCAACGCAGATCCGGTGGAGACGTCGCGCTGGATGGCTTGTGTTGCCTCGAGGTACACCGCGTTGCCCGAGGCACCGCCCACCGAGTCCAGCGCCTCGACCAGTGGCACGCCTGCGGCGAACATCGTCGAGAGCGTGCGTGTCCAGCGAGCGATGACGGACTTGTTGATCAGCGACCCGAACACCGGGATGCGCAGCAGCAGGCGGTCCATGGTCTTCTGCATCTTCTCGGAGCGTTTCCAGCTCTCGAAGAAGAAGTAGCCGCCGCCGATCAGGATGCCGAAGATGATGTACCAGTACGCGACGAAGAACTCCGACATCGCGATGACGGCCAGCGTGGGCGCCGGCAAATCGGCCCCGAAGGAGCGGAACACATCCTTGAACGCGGGGATCACCTTGATCATGATGACCGTCAGCACGATGAAGGCCACCACCAGCACCGAGATCGGGTACATCAGCGCCGACTTGATCTTGGCCTTCAGGGCCAGCGTCTTTTCCTGGTAGATCGCCAGCCGTTCAAGCAGTGCTTCGAGGATGCCGCCAGCCTCACCTGCTTCGACCAGGTTGCAGTACAGCGCATCGAAGTACATCGGGTGCTTGCGAAACGCGGCCGACAGGCTGGTTCCGGTTTCGACATCGGAGCGGATGTCGTTGAGCAGCCGCGTGAGCTTGGGGTTGGTGGCGCCGCGCGCCACGATGTCGAACGATTGCAGCAGCGGTACGCCGGCCTTCATCATGGTCGCCAACTGGCGAGTGAAGAGTGCGATGTCCTTCTGCTTGATCGAGCGTCCACCACTGGTGCGGCGCTTTTTCAGCTTCGTCAGCAGGATGCCCTGCCGGCGCAGGCTGGCGCTGACAGCGGCCTCACCGCCGGCACGCACCTCACCGCGAACGATCTTGCCGTTCTTGTCGCGCCCTTCCCACTCAAACACCATTTCCTTGATGTTTCTCGCGGCTTGTGCAGTCGCCATGGCTATCGAGGCTCCATCGTTTCAGACCCGGGGCTCGCGGGCCAGTGGGTCATTCATTGGTTACGGCAATCACTTCTTCGAGCGTTGTCACGCCCGCACGAACCTTGATCAGGCCGGACTGGCGAAGATCCCGCACGCCGTCCTTGCGGGCCTGCTCGGCAATGTCCATCGCCGTGCCTTCGGCCAGGATGATGCGTTGCTGCGCTTCGGTGATCGGCATCACCTGGTACAGGCCCAGCCGTCCCTTGTAGCCCCCGTTGCACGCTGCGCAGCCGACCGCCCGGAACGGACGCCAGCTGCCGTCGAGGTCTTCCGGCCTGTAGCCTGCTCGCAGCATGGCCTCGCGCGGATAGTCCGCGGGCTGCTTGCAGTTCTCGCACAGCCGGCGCGCCAGGCGTTGCGCGGTGATCAGGATCACGCTGGATGCGATGTTGAACGGGGGCACGCCCATGTTCAACAATCGCGTCAACGTGGTCGGTGCATCGTTGGTGTGCAAGGTCGACATGACCATGTGGCCCGTCTGCGCGGCCTTGATGGCGATGTCCGCCGTCTCGAGGTCGCGGATCTCGCCGACCATGATGATGTCTGGATCCTGCCGCAGGAACGACTTCAGCGCAGCTGCGAACGTGAGCCCGGCCTTGTCGTTCACGTTGACCTGGTTGATGCCGGGCAGGTTGATTTCGGCCGGGTCCTCCACGGTCGAGATGTTCACGCCAGGCTGATTCAGGATGTTCAGGCAGGTGTACAGCGACACTGTCTTGCCGGAACCCGTGGGTCCGGTGACGAGCACCATGCCATAGGGCCGCACGATCGCAGCAAGCAGGCGTTCTTTCTCGATCTTCTCGTAGCCAAGCGCCTCGATGCCAAGCTTGGCGCTCGACGGGTCGAGAATCCGGATGACGATCTTCTCGCCGAACAGCGTGGGAAGGGTGGAGATACGGAAGTCGATCGCCTTGCTGCCGAACTTCAGCTTCATCCGGCCGTCTTGTGGCACCCGCTTCTCGGAGATGTCGAGTTTGCTGATGACCTTGATGCGCGAGGCCAGCTTTTCCTTGATGGCCAATGGAGGCTGAGTGATCTCGCGCAGTTCGCCGTCCACCCGGAAACGAACGCGATAAATGTTCTCGTAGGGTTCGAAGTGCAGGTCGGAGGCGCGCAGGTTGATCGCGTCGATCAGCATCTTCTGCAGGAACCGAACGACCGGTGCATCCTCCACGTCCGAGACGACGTCTGCGGCCTCGGCAGAGGTCTCTTCCTCGGTGATGTCGAACTCGAAGTCCGAGGCGGCGATGTTCTCCAGGGCCTCGTTGGCGCTCGTGCCCTGTGACTCCAGCATCCGTGCGAGCTTGTCGTACTCGACGATCACCCACTCCGGCGACAACTGCGTGGCGAACTTGATTCGTTCAGTGGCTTCCTGGTCCGTGGGGTCGGCACCACCGATGAACAGGCGGCTGCCACGCTTGGCCAGCACCACGATCTGGTATTGCTGCGCGAGCTTGTTGTCGACGATGCCCTTAGGCACCTTCTCGGTGTCGACGGCATTGAGATCGACCAGCGGGACCGCCAAGGTGTTCGACAAGGTGTGCGCCAAGTCGGATGCCGACACGGCACCAGAAGCGATCACCGAAGCGACGAAGCCGATCTTGCGGTCGGTGGCGATCTTCGAGAGGTCTTCTGCTGCCTTGGCGGTCAGCTTGCCGGCGTGCACAAGCACTCTCGCTACGCCGGAGAGGCTGCTTTGCTGGCTGTCGACCAATGTATCCACGCGGTTGCTGCAATGCTGACAATGAGGCGATCAGATCATGATCACTGATCCATTGCGCACTGTAAACCGAAGTAGCGTCAGGTTTTGGGCCCAGTTCACGCAAGGTTACTGCTGCGTCACTGGCCCAGGCACGTCCTGGCAACGTGCACGACCCTTGAAGGAAATGGTCGGGGTGAGAGGATTCGAACCTCCGGCCTCTACGTCCCGAACGTAGCGCTCTACCAGGCTAAGCTACACCCCGATGTGGCTCTCGCGCGGCGCATTGTTCCGCGCCGGGGAGCCAGTTTCTGGTCAGGACGATCTCTCGACCGACCGAACACATAATTCTAGCAGAGCTTCCCGCGCTCTTGTCGAGGGCAATGCGCGCAGGCTGTTGCGCGCCTTGTCCGCTTCCACGCGGGCGGCCTCACGCGTGGCTTCCAGGGCGCCAGTTTGGCGGACGATCGCGATGATCTCGGGCAGCCGTTCGGTTTCGCCATGTTCAATGGCATGGCGGATCAGCAGGCGCTGCGCGTCGGTGCCTCGTTGCATCGCCAGGAGCAGGGGCAAGGTAGGCTTTCCTTCGCGCAGATCGTCTCCAACGTTCTTGCCGAGCGCGTGCGTGTCGCCTTCGTAGTCCAGCAGATCGTCCACGATCTGGAACGCAGTGCCCAGGGAGCGCCCGTAGTCGGCGCAGACCTCCTCGGTGGCTGGGTCCGCGTTCGCGAGTACGGCACCCAGACGCGCGCTCGCCTCGAACAGCTTGGCAGTCTTGTAGCGGATGACACGCAGGTAGTCCTCCACCGTGCTGTCCGGGTCGTGCATGTTCATCAATTGCAGGACCTCGCCCTCTGCGATGATGTTCGTTGCGTCCGCAAGAACCTCGAGCACGCGCATGCGTTCGACGCTGACCATCATCTGGAAGGCGCGCGAGTACAGGAAGTCGCCGACGAGAACGCTTGCTGCATTCCCGAACAGGGCATTGGCTGTCTGCCGGCCCCGTCGAAGGGACGATTCGTCGACCACATCGTCGTGAAGCAATGTGGCCGTGTGAATGAACTCCACCGTGGCGGCCATCTCGAAGCGGGCTGGCCCGTCGAATCCGAGTGCTTGAGCGAACAGCAGCACCAAACGGGGCCGGATGCGCTTTCCGCCGGCGCTGACGATGTAGTGCGAGATCTGATTGATCAGGGCGACTTCGGACGACAGTCGCCGACGGATGACCTCGTCGACCTGTCGCATCTCAGCGGCCATCGGGTCGGTGGCAGCGTGAGTAAGCGCAGAAGTTTCGGTCACGTTGGGCAACTCGGAGTCGGTTTCAAATTATAGGGAGTGGCTGTCGCCTCGCCCGCAGACAGGCGTGGTTCGAACCGACGGCCCACATCGATGGCTCACCGTGCTAGAATTTTCGGTTCCTTCGGCCTCACGGGCTGTTGGAGCATCGAGTTCATTGTAAAGAGGCACATATGTACGCGGTCATAAAAACCGGTGGCAAGCAATACAAGGTTGCAGCCGGCGAGAAGATCAAGGTAGAAGAGATTGCTGCGGACGTGGGCCAAGAGATCACCATCGACCAGGTTCTGGCAGTCGGTAACGGCGCAGACCTGACGGTCGGGACTCCCTTGGTGGCCGGCGCCAGCGTGAAAGCCACGGTGGTGTCGCACGGCAAGCACGACAAGGTGCGCATCTTCAAGATGCGTCGCCGCAAGCACTATCAACGGCACGGCGGCCACCGCCAGTCCTTCACCGAACTGCAAATCAGCGCTGTCAGCGCCTGACGCAGCCGAACATCATCCAGGAGTTCTGAACCATGGCACAGAAAAAGGGCGGCGGTTCCACCCGAAACGGCCGCGATTCCCAACCCAAGATGCTGGGCGTGAAGGCCTTCGGTGGCCAGGTCATCCCGGCTGGGTCGATCATCGTGCGGCAGCGCGGCACGCGCTTCCATGCGGGCGACAACGTCGGCATGGGCAAGGACCATACCCTGTTCGCGCTGGTGGATGGGCAGGTGTCCTTCGCGGTCAAGGGCGCGCTCAATCGCCAGACCGTGAGCGTCACCCCGGTCTGACGTAGCACGTCCAGGCCAGCAAAGCCCCGGCCTGCCGGGGCTTTTGTTTTGGCAGGCCAACGCAGACACTCATCACCATGAAATTCGTCGACGAAGCCACCATCGATATCGCGGCCGGTAATGGCGGGGCCGGCTGCGTCAGCTTTCGGCGTGAGAAATTCATTCCGTTCGGAGGCCCCAACGGTGGCGACGGTGGCAAAGGTGGCAGTGTCTACGCGGTTGCCGACCGCAATCTGAACACGTTGATCGACTACCGGTATGCGCGACGGCACGAGGCGCGCAACGGCGAGCAGGGCCGCGGCTCCGACCAGTTCGGGGCCGCAGCGGACGACATCGTGCTGCGCATGCCGGTGGGCACGATCGTCAAGGATCTCGAGACCGACCAGGTCATTGCGGAACTGCTGGTGCCCGACGAGATGGTGTTGTTGGCCAAGGGCGGGGATGGCGGTTTCGGCAACCTGCACTTCAAGAGCAGCACCAACCGGGCCCCGCGGCAAAAGACGCCGGGCTGGCCGGGCGAACAGAAGAAGCTCAAGCTCGAGTTGCGGGTGCTGGCAGATGTCGGGCTCCTGGGCATGCCCAATGCCGGCAAGTCGACGCTGATTGCCGCGATCTCGAACGCCAGGCCCAAGATTGCCGACTACCCGTTCACCACCCTGCATCCGAACCTCGGGGTGGTACGTGCAGGCCCCGAACGCAGTTTCGTGGTGGCTGACATCCCGGGGCTGATCGAGGGCGCGGCCGAAGGCGCGGGCCTGGGCCACCAGTTCCTGCGTCACTTGCAGCGCACGCGGCTGTTGCTGCACCTTGTCGATCTCGCGCCGTTCGACGACACCGTCGATCCGGTGGCACAAGCCAAGGCGATCGTGAAGGAGTTGCGCAAGTACGACGAGGCGCTGTACCAGAAGCCGCGTTGGCTCGTGCTGAACAAACTGGACATGGTGCCGGCCGAAGAGCGCGACGCTCGGGTGAAGGACTTCGTCAAGCGCTTGCGTTGGAAGGGGCCCGTGTTCCAGATTTCGGCGCTGGCGCGAGATGGTCTGGACCCATTGGTGCAGTCGATCTACGAGCACGTGGCCTCGCAGCGCGAGGCGCCCGCGCCAGAGGTGGATCCGCGTTTCGGCGATGCCCCTGGAGTGGCCGATGCCTGAGTTGCTGAAGTCCGCGCGACGCATCGTCGTGAAGGTCGGCTCGAGCCTCGTGACGAACGAAGGCCGGGGCATCGATGCGGATGCGGTGGGCAACTGGTGCCGTCAACTCGCGATGCTGGCCCGGCAGGGCCGCGAGCTAGTGATGGTGTCCAGCGGCGCCATCGCCGAAGGCATGAAACGCCTGGGATGGTCCACCCGGCCGACCGAACTGCATGAGTTGCAGGCTGCCGCTGCCGTTGGCCAGATGGGCCTGGCGCAGATGTACGAGACGCAGCTGTCTCAACACGGCATGGGCAGCGCCCAGGTGTTGCTGACCCATGCCGACCTCGCTGATCGCGAGCGCTACCTCAACGCGCGGTCGACCTTGTTGACGCTGCTGTCGCTGAAGGTCATCCCGGTGATCAACGAGAACGACACCGTCGTCAACGACGAGATCAAGTTCGGCGACAACGACACCTTGGGCGCGCTAGTGGCCAATCTGGTCGAGGCGGATGCGCTCGTGATCCTCACTGATCAGCGTGGTCTGTACTCGGCTGATCCCCGCAAGGACCCTGAGGCCCGCTTCATCGATGAAGCTGCTGCCGGCGACCCTGCACTGGAGCGCATGGCGGGTGGTGCGGGGTCCTCCATCGGCAGGGGCGGCATGATCACCAAGGTGCTGGCAGCCAAACGTGCTGCAGGCAGCGGCGCATCGACCATCATTGCCTGGGGCCGCGAGCCGGACGTGCTGTTGCGTCTGTCCGCGGGCGAGGCCATCGGCACGGCGCTGGTGGCGGGCACACCGAAGCTCGCCGCACGCAAGCAGTGGATGGCCGATCACCTGCAACTGCGCGGCGCTGTGCAGGTGGACGATGGTGCGGTGCTGAAGCTGCGAGACGAGGGCAAGAGCCTGTTGCCGATCGGGGTGACCGAGGTCGAGGGCGAGTTCCACCGCGGCGATGTCATTGCAGTGCGTTCGGCACAGGGCACCGAGATCGCGCGTGGGCTGGCCAACTACTCGTCCGCCGAAGCGCGGCTGATCGCGCGCAAGCCCTCGTCACAGATCGCCGGCCTGCTGGGCTTCGTCAACGAGCCCGAACTCATCCACCGGGACAACCTGGTCCTCAGCTGAGGTCTCGGCCATTTGCACCGGGCTGCGCACGGCGCGCAGCCGTGCGCAGTTGTGTCAGTCCTCGAGTTCGGCCTTCGCCATCTCGACGTCGAGGCACTCCATCGCGTCTGCCGGCGTGCATTCCGCAGCCTGGGCATAGAGCTTCTCCGCTTCTTTCAGGCGCTTGTCGCCTTCGAGCATCACCAGGCCGTTGGCGTACTCGATCATCGCGATCGCCGAGCCGGGGTTGAGCTTGAGAGCCTGCTGGAACAACTTGAGTCCGGTGGCGGCGTCGGCGCCTTGGGTCTTGCCGAGCAGCTTGCCCACCTTGTCGATCACTTCGGCATGGAACGCACCGAGGGCGATGTGCGCGTCGGCGTGCTTGGGTGCGAGCTTGATCGTCGTTTCGAGTGCTGTCTTGACCTTGCTGCCCAATCCTTGCGCCAGCGCCTTGGCGACGCTGATGCCCTGGCTGTAGCGGCCCAGGGCATACGCCATCCAGTAGTGGGCGTTGGGGTTGTTCGGCTCGGCCGAAACCTGCTGCTCGGCGCGGGAGACGACCTCCTGGAACATCGAGAGCTTGGTCTTCTCGGACTTTTCCAGGTAGTTTGCGTAGATCGCCTGCGCCTTGTTGGCCACCGTGAGGCCTGCGCCGCCAGCCTTCATCCCCGCCTCGCAGGCCTTCTGGAACTCGCCGGCGTGGAACAGCGCCCAGGCAGCAAGCACCTTGTCGTCCTTCGGCAGGGGTTCGGCGTCTCCGGTGTGGAGCCGGGACCAGTGCTTCTTCAATGCCGCCGTGTCGTAGCTGAAGCTGGCATTGTCATAGGGGAACGCGGTCCACTTGGCCATGGATTGTCTCCTCTCGGGGTGGTCAGGCGCCGTGGCGGTAGGCATCGGCGATTTGGAACAGGTGCTCGCGCGCCGGCGCGTCCAGGTAGGGCATGAGCAGGCTCAGCACGTGGTATGCACCGCGAGACAAGGCCGCGGACGCGCTTTCGGGCTCCAGCGCCTTGCGTGGATCACGCACGTACTCGTAGCTGAGCCAGTAGGTCAGCACCACCACCATGGCATTGGCCGCGGCGTCGGACTCGCGGGGGTCGATCTTCAGTGCGCGCCCGCGGGTCAGCCCTTCCAGCACCGCGCGCACGGCACGGGACTTGTTCTTGAGCACGAACTGGAAATGGGTCTCGAGCCGGCGGTTCTTGCTGAGCAGATCGTTCAGGTCGCGGTAGAGGAAGCGGTACTGCCAGATCAGTTCGAACAGCATGTGGAAGAACAGCCACGCGTCTTCCACGTTCGCCACGTTGTCGGCCGCCTGCAGCAGTTCGGACAGGCTGCGCTCGTAGCGGTCGAACAAGGCGTTGATCAGTTCGTCCTTGGCCGGATAGTGGTAGTAGAGGTTGCCCGGGCTGATGCCCAGCTCGGCCGAGATCAGCGTGGTGCTGACGTTGGGTTCGCCGAAACGGTTGAACAGGTCGAGCGTGACCTCGAGGATGCGTTCGGCCGTCCGGCGCGGCTTCTTGGGTGTGGGGTGCATGGGGTGTGTGGCTTCGCAGGAATCTAGCACCAAGGCCGCCAGCACGAACCAAGCGCTCTCCCTACAATCGCGCGCCATGCCCGCCGTCAGCTTTCAGCAGGTCACCAAGACCTATTCCGGGCCCCGGGGGGAGTTCCAAGCCCTCGGCGGCGTCAGTTTCGATATCCAGCAAGGCGAGTTCTTCGGCTTGCTCGGGCCCAACGGCGCGGGCAAGACCACGCTGATCAGCATCCTGGCCGGGCTCACCCGGGCCACCAGCGGTCGCGTCACGGTGATGGGCCATGACGTGCGCAAGGACTACGTGGCTGCCCGCCTGGCCCTGGGCATCGTGCCGCAGGAACTGGTGTTCGACCCCTTTTTCACCGTGCGTGAGGCACTTCGCATCCAGAGCGGGTACTTCGGCGTTCAGGGCAACGATGCCTGGATCGACGAGGTGCTGCTTCACCTTGGCCTGGCCGACAAGGCCGGCGCCAACATGCGGCAGCTTTCGGGTGGCATGAAGCGGCGTGTGCTGGTGGCGCAGGCGCTGGTCCATCGGCCGCCCGTGATCGTGCTCGACGAGCCGACGGCCGGCGTCGATGTTGAGCTGAGACAGACGCTGTGGGCCTTCATTGCGCGCCTGAACCGGGAGGGGCACACGGTGCTGCTGACCACGCACTACCTGGAAGAGGCCGAGGCGCTGTGCCATCGCATCGGCATGCTCAAGCAGGGCCGGCTCGTCGCGCTGGATCGCACGGCCGACCTGCTGCGCGGCATGGCCAGCACGATGCTGAGGTTCAAGACAGACCAGCCCTTGCCGGCTGCAATGGCCTCGCAGGCCCGCGTCACCGGACGCATCGTGCAGTTGAAGGCGCACGATGCGGCCGAGGTGGAACGATTGCTGGCCCGGCTGCGCGAGGCGGGCGTGCAGGTCGAAGACCTGGAGATCGGCCGAGCCGACCTGGAGGACGTGTTCCTCGACATCATGCAGGCCCCAGCCCGCGACGAGGTGCCGGCATGAGGCTCGCAGGTGCCGGAACCTTGTTCTACAAGGAGGTGCTGAGGTTCTGGAAGGTCGCATTCCAGACCATCGCGGCACCGGTGCTCACGGCGGTGATGTACCTGCTGATCTTCGGCCATGTGCTCGAAGACCGGGTGCAGGTGTTCCAGGGCGTGGGCTACACGAGCTTCCTGATCCCGGGGCTGGTGATGATGAGCGTGCTGCAGAACGCGTTCGCCAACAGTTCCTCCAGCCTGATCCAGAGCAAGATCACGGGCAACCTGGTGTTCCTGCTGGTGTCGCCGCTGTCCCACTGGGCCTGGTTCGCGGCCTATGTCGGGGCCTCCGTCGCGCGCGGCTTGGTGGTGGGCTTGGGGGTCTTCCTCGTCACCGTGTGGTTTGCGCCGCCGGCCTTCGCGGAGCCCTGGTGGATCATCGTGTTCGCGGCACTGGGCGCGGGAATGCTCGGCGGGCTGGGCCTGATCGCCGGCCTGTGGGCCGAGAAGTTCGACCAGATGGCAGCGTTCCAGAACTTCATCATCATGCCGATGACGTTTCTCTCGGGCGTGTTCTATTCGGTGAAGTCGCTGCCCCCGGTGTGGCAGACGGCCAGCCACCTGAACCCGTTCTTCTACATGATCGACGGCTTCCGGCGTGGCTTCTTCGGGCACAGCGACGTGTCGCCGTGGTTCAGCCTGGCCGTCGTCGGCACGGCGTTTGTCGTGGTGTCGGCGGTGGCGCTGCGATTGTTGGCCAGTGGCTACAAGCTGCGCCAGTGAGATAATTTCACAATCATGGCTGAACCCACTGCCGAAGAGGTCCGCGGCTACATCGCCGCCGGCATCGCCTGCGACCATCTGGTGGTCGAGGGTGACGGCCGCCACTTCTTTGCCACCATCGTCGCGCCCGCCTTCGAAGGCTTGAGTCGCGTGGCCCGGCACCAGCGGGTGTATGCGGCCCTGGGCGATAGAATGCGCGAGCAGATCCACGCGCTCTCGATGAAGACGCTCACGCCCGCCGAATGGGCTGCCAGCCCGGCGGCCCCCGACCACTCGCACCACTGATCACCCGCGGCCATCGCGCTGCGGGCGTCGGTTGTCGTCGCGCCCATGGCGACGGGTCCGGTTCCCCCTGTCGTGTGGTCGTCCAGCACCGACCCACCCCATGGACAAACTACTGATTCGCGGCGGCCGCCGCCTTCGCGGTGAGGTCCAGGTCGCCGGGGCCAAGAATGCCGCGTTGCCCGAACTGTGTGCGGCGCTGCTGGTGCCGGCGCCGGTGCGGCTGGCCAACGTGCCGCACCTGCAGGATGTGGCGACGATGTTCAAGCTGTTGCGCACCATGGGGGTGGGCGTGGAGCGCCTGGGGCCTGGCATCGACGAGGTGCTGATCGATGCGACGACGATCGCGAACCCCGAGGCGCCGTACGACCTGGTCAAGACCATGCGCGCAGCCATCCTGGTGCTCGGGCCGCTGGTGGCGCGGCTGGGGCGGGCAACCGTTTCGCTGCCGGGCGGCTGCGCCATCGGCTCGCGGCCGGTGGACCAGCACATCAAGGGCCTGCAGGCCATGGGCGCGACGATCGCCGTCGAGCACGGCTACATCCGGGCCCACGCCGACCGCCTCAAGGGCACGCGCATCACGACCGACATGGTCACCGTCACCGGCACCGAGAACCTGCTGATGGCGGCGGTACTGGCAGAGGGCGAGACGGTGCTCGAGAACGCCGCCCAGGAGCCCGAGGTCCACGATCTGGCCGAACTGCTGATCTCGATGGGGGCGCGCATCGAAGGCCATGGCAGCAGCCGAATCCATGTGCAGGGTGTCCGCCAACTGCAGGCGCCCGCGAAGGCGCACCGCATCATCGCGGACCGCATCGAGACCGGCACGTTCCTGTGTGCCGTGCTGGCCACCGGCGGGGATGTTCTGGTCAAGGGTGCGCAGGCCGATCATCTGGACGCAGTGATCGACAAGCTGCGGGAGGCGCGCGCCGACATCACCGCCGGCGCCGGCTGGATCCGCGTGCACGCCGATGGCAGGCCCCGGGCCGTGAGCTTCCGCACCACCGAGTACCCGGGCTTCCCGACCGACATGCAGGCGCAGTTCATGGCGGTGAACTGCGTGGCCGAGGGCGTTGCACGCATCAGCGAGACGATCTTCGAGAACCGCTACATGCACGTGAACGAACTGATGCGCCTGAGCGCGCAGATCGCGGTGGACGGCAAGGCGGCGGTCGTCACCGGTGTGCCGGGCCTATCCGGCGCCACGGTGATGGCCACCGACCTGCGGGCCTCGGCCAGCCTCGTGATCGCCGGGCTCGTGGCCCAGGGCGAGACCCAGGTCGACCGCATCTACCACCTGGACCGCGGTTACGACCGCATGGAAGCCAAACTGCGCGGCCTCGGGGCCGACATTGAAAGGATCACATGAGCGCTGCGACCCTGAGCCGACCGCTGACGCTGGCGCTGTCCAAGGGCCGGATCTTCGACGAAACCCTGCCACTGCTGGCCGCCGCGGGCATCGAGGTCACCGAGGACCCCGAGAAGAGCCGCAAGCTCATCCTGCCCACCAGCCAGGCCGACGTGCGTGTGGTGCTGGTGCGCGCCACGGATGTGCCCACCTACGTTGAGCAGGGTGGGGCCGACATCGGCGTGGCGGGCCTGGATGTGCTGCTGGAACACGGTGGCGCCGGCCTGTACCAGCCGTTGGACCTGCGCATTGCTCGCTGCCGCATGAGTGTGGCGACGCGGGTGGACTTCGACTACGCCGCTGCGGTGCGCCAGGGTTCGCGCATTCGCGTGGCCACCAAGTACACGCAGATCGCGCGGCAGCACTTCGCCGACAAGGGCGTGCACGTGGACCTGATCAAGCTCTACGGTTCGATGGAACTGGCGCCCTTGACCGGGCTGGCCGACGCGATCGTCGACCTGGTGTCCACCGGCAGCACCTTGAAGGCCAACCAGCTGGTCGAGGTCGAACGCATCATGGACATCAGCTCGCGGCTCGTCGTCAACCAGGCGGCCCTGAAACTGCGGCGCGAGGCCGTGCGCCGGCTGATCGATGCCTTTGCCAGGGCCACCGAAGCCCGATCGTCCTGAGGATCACACGACCATGCCTGCTGTGAACATCCGCCACCTGGCCACCTCGGCTGCCGACTTCGAACGCCAGTTCACCCAGGTGCTGCACTGGTCCGCCGAAACCGACGACGCGATCGAGCAGCGTGCGGCCGACATCCTGGCCGACGTTCGCCAGCGCGGCGACGCCGCCGTGCTGGAGTACACCGCACGCTACGACAGCCTGCAGGCCGAGAGTGTTGCCGCGCTGGAGATCGGGCCTGATGAACTGCAGCGTGCACTGCAGCGCATCACGCCGGCACAGCGCGAGGCCCTGCAGGCCGCGGCCGCGCGGGTGCGCCGCTACCACGAACACCAGCTGCAGGCCTGCGGCCTCAGCTGGCAGTACCGCGACGAACACGGCAGCCTGCTGGGCCAGAAGGTGACACCGGTCGATCGTGTGGGCATCTATGTGCCGGGCGGCAAGGCGGCCTACCCCTCCTCGGTGCTGATGAACGCGCTGCCGGCCCATGTGGCAGGGGTTGGCGAGATCATCATGGTGGTGCCCACGCCGCGTGGCGAAAAGAATCCGCTGGTGCTGGCCGCGGCCTGCGTGGCTGGCGTGACGCGCGCCTACACGATCGGCGGTGCGCAGGCCGTTGGCGCGCTGGCCTATGGCACGGACACCATCCCGAAGGTCGACAAGATCACGGGCCCCGGCAATGCCTATGTGGCCAGCGCCAAGCGCCGCGTGTTCGGCCAGGTGGGCATCGACATGATCGCCGGCCCGAGCGAGATCCTGGTGCTGGCCGACGGCAGCACGGCGCCCGATTGGGTGGCGATGGACCTGTTCAGCCAGGCCGAGCACGACGAGATGGCGCAGAGCATCCTGCTCTGCCCCGATGCCGGCTACATCGCAGCGGTGCATGAGGCCATCGACCGGCTGCTGCCGGCCATGCCGCGCCAGGCCGTGATCCGCGCCTCGCTGGAAGGGCGCGGTGCGTTGATCCATACCCGTTCGATGGAAGAGGCCTGCGCCATCAGCAACCGCATCGCACCGGAGCACCTGGAGATCAGTGCCACCGACCCCGCCCGCTGGGAGCCACTGCTGCGCCACGCCGGGGCCATCTTCCTGGGCCGCTACACCAGCGAGAGCCTGGGCGACTACTGCGCGGGGCCGAACCATGTGCTGCCAACCTCGGGCACCGCACGCTTCAGTTCGCCGCTGGGTGTTTACGACTTCCAGAAGCGCAGCAGCCTGATCGAGGTGAGCGAAGCCGGCGCCCAGGTGCTGGGGCCGATCGCCGCCGAGCTGGCCTATGGCGAAGGCCTGCAGGCACACGCCCAGGCGGCCGAGCTTCGATTGAAACGCAGTTGACACGAACTTCGTGTAACACGAAAATCGTGCAACACAAACTTCGTGTGATGTCATGAAGAACGTCACCGTCACGATGGAAGACAGCGTCGCCGAATGGGCGCGGCTCGAGGCGGCGCGCCGCAACACCAGCGTCTCCCGGCTGATCGGCGAAATGCTGGCCGAGAAGATGCGCCATGACGACGCCTACGAGCGCGCCATGCGCGAGGCGCTCGAGTTCAAGAGCTGGGGCGCGTCAGAGGGCCGCTACCTGCGCCGCGACGAGATGCACGAGCGAGGCACGCGGTGACGGCCTGCTTCGTCGACACCAACGTGCTGCTGTATTGCTTCGACGACCGAGACGTCACGAAGCGGGACCGGGCGCGTGACTGGGTTCGCCGATGCTGGGAACTGCGCTGCGGCCGCTTGAGCACCCAGGTGCTCAACGAGTTCTACAGCAACGCCAGGCGCAGGTTTGCCGACGCCATCTCGGCCGGCGATGCCCGGGCCGAGGTTCGTCGCTATCAGCGGTGGCAGCCCTGGGCCGTGGACCACGGCACGGTCGAGACGGCATGGGCTGTCGAGAGCCGGTTCGGCCTGGACTACTGGGACGCGCTGGTCGTGGCTGCAGCGCAGGCGCAGGGCTGCCGCTGGCTGTTGTCGGAAGACCTGCAGCACGAGCAGCAGATCGACAGTGTCCGCATCCTCAATCCCTTCCTGGTCGGGCCCGAAGTGCTCGATACCGCCCCATGAGCGACCTCTCCGCCTGCATGAACCGCGTGATCCGGCACGACATCCAGGACATGCATGCCTATGCCGTGCAGCCCAGCGCGGGCCTCGTCAAGCTCGACACGATGGAGAACCCCCACCGCCTGCCCGCGGCCCTGCAGCAGGCCCTGGGCGAACGGCTCGGGCGGGTGGCCATCAACCGCTACCCGGCCGAGCGCACCGAAGACCTGCGCCGCGCGCTGGCTGCCCATGCCCGCATGCCGGTGAACTGCGGCATCACGCTGGGCAACGGATCGGACGAACTGATCACCATGCTCAGCATGGCCTGCGATGTGCCGGGCGCGGTGATCATGGCGCCGGTGCCCGGCTTCGTGATCTACGGCATGTCTGCGGCACTGCAGGGCATCCGTTTCGTCGGCGTGCCGCTGACGCCGGACTTCGAACTCGACGAGGCCGCGATGATGGCCGCCATCGAGCAGCACCGGCCCACGCTGCTGTACCTGGCCTACCCGAACAACCCGACGGCGAACCTGTGGGACGATGCCGTCATCGACCGCCTCATCGATGCGATGGGCCGGATCAACGGGCTGGTGGTGATGGACGAGGCCTACCAGCCCTTCGCCGCACGGGATTCGATGGGCCGGCTCGAGCGCCACCCGCACGTGCTGGTGATGCGCACGATGAGCAAGTTCGGTCTGGCGGGCGTGCGCATCGGCTACCTGATCGGCCGCACGGCGCTCATCACCGAAATCGACAAGCTGCGGCCGCCCTTCAACATCAGCGTGCTCAATGCCGAAGCCGGCCTGTTCGCGCTGGAACACGCCGACGAGTATGCGCGGCAGGCGGCCGCCATCCGCGGTGAGCGCGACAAGCTCTTCACCGAGCTGCAGGCCCTGCCTGGCGTGACACCGTATCCGAGCCAGGCCAACATGATCCTCACCCGCGTGCCTGACGCGACCGCGGCCTTCGCCGGCATGCGCCAGCGGGGCGTGCTGGTGAAGAACGTCTCGGCCATGCACCCGCTGCTGGCGAACTGCCTGCGGCTGACCATCGGCACACCGGACGAAAACCGGCTGATGATCGAGGCGCTGCGCGCCTCGCTGTGATGAAAGAGCACACCATGGACCGCATCGCCGACGTCCGGCGCGACACCAAGGAAACCCAGATCCGCGTGCGGGTCAACCTCGATGGCAGCGGCCAGGCCCGGCTGGCCACCGGCATCGGCTTCTTCGACCACATGCTCGACCAGGTGGCGCGCCACGGTCTGATCGACCTGGAGGTCGAGGCCATCGGCGACCTGCACATCGACGGCCATCACACGGTGGAGGACGTCGGCATCACGCTTGGCATGGCCGTGGCCCAGGCCGTCGGCGACAAGAAGGGCATCACCCGCTACGGCCACGCCTATGTGCCGCTGGACGAGGCCTTGTCCCGGGTGGTGGTCGATTTCTCCGGGCGCCCGGGCCTGCATCTGGACATCCCGTTCAAGGCCGGCATGGTTGGCACCTTCGATACGCAGCTCACCTATGAGTTCTTCCAGGGCTTCGTGAACCACGCGCTGGTCACGCTGCACATCGACAACCTCAAGGGCATCAATGCCCATCACCAGGCCGAGACGGTGTTCAAGGCCTTCGGCCGCGCGCTGCGCATGGCGCTGACGCCCGATCCGCGCTCGGCCGGCATCATCCCGTCGACCAAGGGGAGTCTCTGAACATGGCCCGCACAGTGGCAGTGGTCGACTACGGCATGGGCAACCTGCGTTCGGTGTCGCAGGCGGTGATGCACGTGGCCGCGGGCAGCGGTGTCGAGGTGGTCGTGACACAGCGACCTGAGGAGGTGCAGGCCGCCGAACGCGTGGTGCTGCCGGGCCAGGGTGCGATGCGCGACTGCATGCGCGAGCTGGCCGATTCGGGCCTGAAGGAAGCTGTGCTTGACGCGGCGGCGCGCAAGCCGCTGATGGGCGTCTGTGTCGGCATGCAGATGCTGTTCGACCACAGCGAAGAGCAGGACACGCCAGGCCTGGGCCTCATTCCAGGCAGGGTTGAACGCTTCCGGCTCGAGGGCCGGCTGCAGCCCGATGGCAGCCGCTACAAGGTGCCGCAGATGGGCTGGAACCAGGTGATGCAGTGTGCACACGAGGGGCGCCGCCACCCGGTCTGGGATGGCGTGCCCGATGGCGCCTACTTCTACTTCGTGCACAGCTACTTCACCCGGCCGTCACTGCCGCACCACAGTGCCGGCGAGACCGATTACGGCGGGCGCTTTACCTGTGCCGTGGCCCGGGATAACATTTTTGCCACCCAGTTCCACCCCGAGAAGAGCGCAGCGCACGGCCTGAGCCTGTACCGGAACTTCCTTGCCTGGAAGCCCTGAGGCGCGTTCCTCTCGATCCCCCCTACCTTCTCGCCACCACCACCAGCCATGCTGCTGATTCCTGCGATCGATCTGAAAGACGGCAAGTGCGTGCGCCTTCAACAAGGCGACATGAACGCATCCACCACCTTCGGCGAGGATCCGGCCGCAATGGCGAGGCGGTGGCTCGACGCCGGGGCTCGCCGGCTGCACCTGGTCGACCTGAACGGTGCGTTCGCCGGCAAGCCGGTCAACGAGCCTGCGATCAAGGCCATCCTCGCCGAGGTGGGCGACGAAATCCCGGTGCAACTGGGCGGTGGCATCCGCGACCTCGACACGATCGAGCGCTACCTGGACGACGGGCTGAGCTTCATCATCATCGGCACGGCGGCGGTGAAGAACCCGGGCTTCCTGAAGGACGCCTGCACCGCCTTCGGCGGCCACATCATCGTCGGGCTCGACGCCAAGGACGGCAAGGTCGCCACCGACGGCTGGAGCAAGCTCACCGGCCATGAGGTCGTCGACCTCGCGAAGAAGTTCGAAGACTACGGCGTCGAGGGCGTGATCTACACCGACATCGGTCGCGACGGCATGCTCACCGGCATCAACATCGACGCCACGGTCAAGCTTGCGCAGGCCTTGACGATCCCCGTCATCGCCTCGGGCGGCTTGTCGGACATGGCCGACATCGAGCGCCTGTGCGCCGTGCAGGGCGAGGGCGTCGAAGGCGTGATCTGCGGCCGATCGATCTATTCCGGTGCACTCGACTTCGCCGCTGCGCAACGGCGTGCCGACGAACTCAACGGCGGCTGAGCGCTCGCCCCTTCCACCCACCGAGCCTGCGTGAGCGCCGGCTGATTCCCATGCTGGCCAAACGCATCATTCCCTGCCTCGACGTCACTGGCGGTCGTGTCGTCAAGGGTGTCAACTTCGTCGAACTGCGCGATGCCGGCGATCCGGTCGAGATCGCTGCGCGCTACAACGATCAGGGTGCCGACGAACTGACCTTCCTCGACATCACCGCCACCAGCGACGAGCGCGACCTCATCCTGCACATCATCGAGGCCGTGGCCTCGCAGGTGTTCATCCCGCTCACCGTGGGGGGCGGCGTGCGCACGGTGGCAGATGTGCGGCGCCTGCTCAATGCGGGCGCCGACAAGGTCAGTTTCAACTCGGCGGCGGTGGCCAACCCGCAGGTCATCCGCGATGCATCGGCCAAATACGGTGCGCAATGCATCGTGGTGGCCATCGATGCCAAGGCGCGGGCCGACGGCCAGGGCTGGGATGTGTACACCCACGGCGGCCGCAAGAACACCGGTCTCGATGCAGTAGCCTGGGCGCGCCAGATGGCCGAGCATGGGGCCGGTGAGATCCTGCTCACCAGCATGGACCGCGACGGCACCAAGATCGGCTTCGACCTGGCACTGACCCGGGCTGTCAGCGACGCCGTGCCGGTGCCGGTGATCGCCTCTGGCGGCGTGGGTGCACTGGAACACCTGGTCGAGGGCATACGGGTCGGTGGCGCCGATGCGGTGCTGGCCGCGAGCATCTTCCACTATGGCGAGTTCAGTGTCGGGCAGGCCAAGGACTTGCTGGCGCACCACGGCATTGCGGTGCGCCGGTGAGCCGCGGCCCGCAAGCGCCACGCCGTGCACCGGCCGCGGCGCCGCATGAGGTGCGTTTGATCGGTGGCCAATGGAAGCGCAGCAAGCTGCCGGTGGCGGACAAACCCGGACTGCGGCCGACACCCGACCGGGTGCGCGAGACCCTTTTCAATTGGTTGGGCCAGGACCTGGACGGCTGGCGCTGCCTCGATGCCTTTGCCGGCAGCGGTGCCCTCGGTTTCGAAGCCGGTTCGCGCGGCGCGGCCGAGGTCACGCTGCTCGAGCGTGACAACGAACTCGTCCGCAGCCTGCGTGCGAGCCAGGCGCGGCTGGGAGCGCTTGCGCTGCACATCGAGCAGGCCGACGCCTTGGGCTGGATGCGCGCCAGCGCCCCGGAGCGGTTTGAGCTCGTGATGCTGGACCCGCCGTTCGAAGCGGAACTGATCGGCCCAGCGGTAGACGTGGCCGCGCCGCTGGTGGTGGTGGGCGGATACCTCTACATCGAGGCATCACAAGCGGTCGACCTGCCGCCGCCGGGCTACGAGCTTTGGCGCAAGGCCCGTGCCGGTGCGGTTCATTTCCACTTGTTGCGGCGCAACAGCTAAACTGCCCGCGAGCCGACGAGGAGTGACTGTGCTGGATCACCCCAAGCCCCTGATTGCTGTCTACCCGGGCACCTTCGACCCCATGACACTGGGCCACGAGGACCTGATGCGCCGCGCTTCGCGGTTGTTCGACAGGCTCATCCTCGCGGTGGCAGTGGGCCATCACAAGCGCACGATGTTCACGATCGACGAGCGCATGGAGATCGCCACCGAGATCGCGCGGCCGTACGGCAATGTCCAGGTCATACCGTTCCGCGGTCTGCTGAGCGACTTTGTCGTCGCGAACCAGGGCCAGGTCGTGGTACGCGGCCTGCGCGCGGTGACCGACTTCGAGTATGAGTTCCAGATGGCCGGCATGAACCGCCAGCTGATGCCCGAGGTGGAGACCTTGTTCCTCACGCCGTCCGACCAATACCAGTTCGTGAGCGGCACCTTTGTGCGCGAGATTGCCACTCTGGGCGGTGATGTCTCGAAGTTCGTGGCACCCTCGGTGCTTCGCCGACTGAAGGAACGCGTAGCCAGCACTCCCGACGCATGAGGACGCGGGCCCACCAGGCCCGTGAACGATGTGACGAAGGTGCCAATACCGCGAGCGCCGCACCATGGCACTGATGATCACCGACGATTGCATCAACTGCGACGTCTGCGAACCCGAATGCCCGAACCAGGCGATCTCGCTCGGCGCCGAGATCTACGAGATCGACCCCGACAAGTGCACCGAGTGCGTGGGCCATTTTGATGAGCCGCAGTGTGTGCAGGTCTGCCCCGTGGCCTGCATTCCGGTGAACCCGAAGCGCATCGAGACACGCGACCAGCTGTGGTCGAAGTTCCGTGTGCTGGTGTCGCCGCGCGAGCCCGGTTAGGGCTTCGAGGGCGGGATTGACCGCATCGGGTCGGTCAGGCGCGGATCGGTCGACTTGCCCTTCTTGTTGCCCTTCTTGTTCTTCTTCGTGCCTGACTTGGCGTGCTTGGCGCCGGATGCCGCCTGGCCGGCGGGCCGCGGCCCGAGGCTGGTGGCGCCGGCGGGCACGATGGCGGCCTCGCGCCGCGTGCGTTCGGCAGCGAGCCTGTCGGCAAGCTGTCGCTCACGTTGCGCAATTTCTTCCGCCTCGCGCCGCTGGTTGGCATCGCGCGGGTCTGCCACCTTGACAGCCCGCCCCTCGGGGCAGGGTGCGGCCGAATAGCTGCGGCCGTCCGGCCCGCAGCGATAGACACTGTCGTTGCTCGCGGGCTGGGCCAGGCCGTTGGCGGCCAGCACGAGCCCTGCCACCAAGGTGCCGATACGCTGCATGGTCAGTTTGCCTCCGGTGCGGGTTGTGGCGGTGCCGGCGGCTTCAGCCGTTGCGGCTTCGCGTGGATCTTCATCATCGCGCGGTCCATCGGCCCGTCCAGCAGCAGTGGCAGTGCATCGATCGATTGTGCGATGCACTTCTGAATCGCCTCGCGATGCTCGGGCGCCGGCTTGCGAAGCACCCAGTTGGCCACTTCTGCACGGTCACCCGGGTGTCCGATGCCGATGCGCAGGCGCCAGAACGCGGGGGATCCCAGCTGGGCCAGGATGTCCTTCAACCCGTTGTGGCCAGCCGCTCCGCCGCCCTGCTTGAGTTTCATCTGGCCCGGCAGCAGGTCGAGTTCATCATGGATGACCAGGATCTGCTCCGGCTCGATCTTGAAGAATCGGGCCAGCGCAGCGACCGACTTGCCGGAGAGGTTCATGTAGGTTTGCGGCTGCAGCAGCCACACGGGCCCATCGGCCCGGTTCACCCGGGCGACGAGCCCGTGGTAGCTGCGGTCGAACGCAAGCCGGGCCCCCAGCACCTGTGCGGCTGCATCCACCCACCAGAAACCGGCGTTGTGGCGCGTGGCTTCGTATTCGGGCCCGGGGTTGCCCAGGCCGACGAGCAGTCTGATCATGCGGCGGATTATCCCGGCCCCCGGCGACGCGGCGGACCGGCCCCCTTGATCGAGGCGCCAGCAAGCGGGGCAGGCGCGCGGCCGCGGGCCTGACGATGGGGCTTTATGCCGCCGGCGATTGTTCCCACAATCAGCACAGCCAACCCCAGGAGACCTCACCATGCGCATCGCGGTGCCGAAGGAGATCAAGAACCACGAGTACCGGGTCGGGCTCACGCCCGCCAGCGTGCGGGAACTGGTGGGCCATGGGCACGAGGTGTGGGTGCAGGCCGGGGCCGGCGCCGCCATCGGCCTGCCGGACGAGCAGTACCTCGCCGCCGGGGCACGGCTGGCGGCCGATGCTGCCGATGCGTTCCAGCGTGGCGAGATGATCGTCAAGGTCAAGGAGCCGCAGCCCGGCGAGATCGCGATGCTGCGCGAGGGGCAACTGCTCTACACCTACCTGCACCTGGCGCCAGACCCCGACCAGACGGCTGGGTTGGTGAAGTCCGGTGCGGTGTGTGTGGCCTACGAGACCGTCACCGGCCCGGGCGGCGGGCTGCCGCTGCTCGCGCCGATGAGCGAGGTGGCCGGCCGCATGGCGGTGCAAGCCGGCGCGGCGCACCTTGAAAAGTCCAAGGGCGGCATGGGCCTGCTGCTGGGCGGCGTGCCGGGCGTGGCGCCGGCGCATGTGGTGATCCTGGGGGCGGGCGTGGTCGGCACGCACGCGCTGCAGGTGGCCGTGGGCATGGGCGCCCGTGTCACCGTGCTGGACAAGAACGTGGATCGCCTGCGCCAGCTCGACCTGATCTTCGGCAACCGCATCACGACCCTGTACTCGAATGCCCACAGTGTCGAGGAGTCTGTGCTGTCGGCCGATCTGGTGATCGGTGGTGTGTTGATCCCCGGTGCCGCGGCGCCCAAGCTCGTGACGCGGGCGATGGTGTCGCAGATGCGCCCCGGTGCGGTGGTGGTCGATGTCGCGATCGACCAAGGGGGGTGTTTCGAAACCTCGCGCGCCACCACGCATGCTGAGCCCACCTACGTGGTGGACGGCATCGTGCACTACTGCGTCGCCAACATGCCAGGGGCCGTGGCGCGCACCTCCACCTTCGCGCTGAACAACGCCACGATCGGCCATGCGCAGGCGCTGGCCAATCTTGGGTGGCGCGCTGCGCTGGCGGCCGACCCGCACCTGCGGGCCGGCCTGAACGTGGCGTTCGGCCAGGTCACCTGCGCGCCGGTGGCTGAACAACTGGGGTACGCCCACGTGCCGGCAGAACAGGTACTGGCCTGACGACCCATGAAAAAAGCCCCGCACTGCGGGGCTCTTGAAGCGCAAGGGGCCGGTGCCGGCCCGCAATGTCACTTCTTCTTGGCGGCGTCCTTGGCGGGCGCGGCCTTGGCCGGTGCACCCTTGCCACCCTTGGCCGGCGCAGCCGGCGCGGCGGCGGCTTCCGGTGCCACTTCTTCTTCGACCTTCGGCGGCGTGGCCGAGACGATCACCGGGTCCAGCGTGCCGTGACGCACGACCTTGATGCCTTCGGGCATCTTCAGGTCCGAGGCGTGCAGAGACTGGCCCTTGACCAGTCCCGACAGGTCCACCGCGATGAACTCGGGCAGTTGTGTGGCCAGGCACTCCACTTCCACCTCGGTGGCAATGTGGTTGACCAGGCACTTGTCGGTCTTGACGGCCACCGAGTTCTCTTCGCCCGAGAAGTGCAGTGGCACCTTCTTGTGCAGGCGGGTGGTCTCGTCCACGCGCTGGAAGTCGACATGCAGGACCTGTTGCTTCCAGGCGTGCATCTGGAAGTCGCGCAGCAGTACCTTCTGTGTGGCGCCGGCCAGTTCCATCTCGAGGATCGAGGAGTGGAAGGCTTCCTTCTTCAGGGCGAAATACAGCGCGTTGTGATCGAGTTCGATCGTCTTGGGCTCGCCCGCACCGTACACGATGCCAGGCACCTTGCCGGCACTGCGCAGGCGGCGGCTCGCTCCGGTCCCCTGCAGTTTGCGCTCGAAAGCGACGAATTTCATGGTGTGCTCCATGTGAGGCGCCCGCGACCAGGCGCCTGGGTGAATGCAGCCCGGAGGCCGCAGAAGAATGGAGCAGGCTGCATGCGCAGCCTGCTCCACGATCAGAAGTTGTTGTTCTGCTCCGCGAACAGCGAGGTGACCGACTCGCCATCGGAGATGCGACGGATGGTCTCGGCAAACAGGAAGGCCACGGACAGCTGGCGGATCTTCTTGCAGGCCTTGGCCGCGTCGGACAGCGGAATCGTGTTGGTGATGACGACCTCGTCGAGCTGGCTGTTGGCGATGCGATCGATCGCCGGGCCCGAGAAGATGGGGTGCGTGCAGTAGGCGAACACGCGCTTGGCACCGCGCTCCTTCAGCACCTCGGCCGCTTTGACCAGCGTGCCGGCGGTGTCGATCATGTCGTCCATGATCACGCAGTTGCGGCCCTCGATCTCACCGATGACGTGCATCACCTCGGACACGTTGGCCTTGGGCCGGCGCTTGTCGATGATGGCCAGATCGCTGCCCAGTTGCTTGGCCAGCGCCCGCGCACGCACCACGCCGCCGACGTCGGGCGACACGACCACGAGGTCGGGATAGGCCTTGCTCTTCAGGTCGGACAGCAGCACCGGCGAGGCGTAGATGTTGTCGACCGGGATGTCGAAGAAGCCCTGGATCTGGTCGGCGTGCAGGTCCATCGTCAGCACGCGCTCCACGCCCACGGTCTCGAGCAGGTTCGCGACCACCTTGGCGCTGATGGGCACGCGCATCGAGCGTGGGCGGCGGTCCTGACGCGCATAGCCGTAGTACGGGATCACGGCCGTGATGCGGCGCGCGCTGGCGCGCTTCAACGCATCGACCATGATCAGCAATTCCATCAGGTTCTCGTTGGTCGGCGCGCAGGTGGACTGCACGACGAACACGTCGCGCGCGCGCACGTTCTGATGGATCTCGACGGTGACCTCGCCGTCGGAGAAGCGGCCGACACTGGCCTTGCCGAGCTCGACGCCGAGGCTCTTGGCGATCTCCTGGGCCAGGGCGGGATTCGCGTTGCCGGTGAACAGCACAGTGTTGAACAGCACGGCTCGCTCCGTGGAGGCTTTCAGGACCAGTGGGATTGGTGCGTCGAAGATGTTTGGCAGGGGAGGAAGGACTCGAACCCTCGCATGTCGGAATCAAAATCCGATGCCTTAACCAACTTGGCGACTCCCCTACACAGGACCCGGCTTGCGCCGAACCCTTCAAACCTGATCAGTCTGCCCAGCCGACCAGCGGATGGTGAACCAGACTGCGGCACATGCGGCCGACCCAGTGGGGCGGGAGTTCGTCCGCACCCCAAGTCGCCCCAGGCTGGCTGCCTGTGCCCATTCTCGAAAACACTGCACTGCCGGACCCCGACATGCGGCTGTTGCCGAAGCGGGCTTCCAACCAGCGGGCGGCCTGGGCCACCTCGGGGCACGTGTTTTCGGCGGCAGGCTGCAAATCATTGCGGCCAAATCCCCCCGACAACCGTTGCTGCAGTTGGGTGTCTGCGAGAAAGTCCATGACTATAACAGCATCGGTATCGCGCCGCAGCAGGGGGCTGCGAAAAATCGATGCTGTCTCGATCGATGCCTCGGGTTTCACCACGGCGAAACACTGCGGGTCCAGCCTGATCGGCGTGAGGTGTTCGCCGATCCCTTCAACGAATGCGTTGTGTCCGCCCACGAAGAATGGCACGTCGGCACCCAGCGTGAGCGCCAGTGCCTGCAAGCGTTCGCGCGGCCAGTGCAGGCACCAGAGCCGGTTCAGTGCCAGCAGGGTGCTGGCCGCATCGGAACTGCCACCGCCCAGACCAGCGCCCCACGGCACTCGTTTTTGCAGCGAGATGTCGGCGCCCAGTGCTGAACCGCTTGCATGCTGCAGCGTGCGTGCTGCGCGCAGGCACAGGTCATCGGCGGGCAAGGCTGGGCCGAGATCGTGCCGCTGAAGCACGCCGTCGTCGCGGCGTTCAAAATGCAGCGTGTCGCACCAGTCGAGCAGCACGAACACCGACTGCAGCAGGTGGTAGCCGTCTCTGCGCCGACCGGTCACGTGCAGGAACAGGTTCAGCTTGGCCGGTGCAGGGATGTCGTAGAGCGCGCGCATGGTCAGGGGGCGGTGTCGACCCGGGCGCGCACAACCACCACCGGGGCCGCGATGCGCCGCGCCTCGACCCAGCCCTCCGTGAAGCGCGCCAGGCTGATCTCCCAGCCCAGTTGCACGAAACCCGGCGTGCCGTCCTGCCGCTGAATGGTGGCAGCACCCAGCCATGCGCGGCCGCGCAGCCAGTCGAACAAGGCGGTGAGCGGGATGCGCTCGCCCAGCGCCTCGGTGGACAAGGTGTCGAGGTCCGGGTAGTCGGTCCGTCCGTCGCTGGTGACCAGGGTGGCCTGACCAGGCGCCCAGGTGGCCTGGGCTGCCGTGGTGCCCAGTGGACCGTTGAGGGTGAGTCGGCCGCGTTCCGGGGTGCCGCAGAGCTCGAAGCTCGCACTGAGGCTTCTTGTCGGCTGGCTCTCGACACGCACGGCCAGCCGGCCCGCCAGTGTGTCGCCCAGCGGAACGGGCGCGGGCGTGCTGGCACATCCCGCCATCGCGGCCATCGCCACCGTGGCGGCCAGCCGGCGCCACCGCCCGAAGGTGAATCGCGGGCCAGGACTCATGCGGGTGCGGTTCCGGGCGTGCCCGGAACCTCGCCCACGCGAGACAGCGGCCGGCCAACGCGCAACCCGACCGAAGCGCACGCGCGCAGCCCACCGTGCCTCACAGGCTGACCTTCAGGCGAACCAGCGTTTCGCGGAGCACCTCGTTGTCGGCATCACGTCCGCGGGCGTCCTGCCAGATGCGGCGCGCTTCGTCGCGCTGGCCCATGGCCCACAGCACTTCGCCAAGGTGGGCGGCGATCTCGGTGTCGGGCCGGGACCGGTAGGCCTCGCGCAGCAATCGGGCTGCTTCGTCGCGGTTGCCAAGGCGGAACTCGACCCAGCCCAGGCTGTCGGTGATGAACGGGTCGCCAGGGGAGAGGTCCAGCGCGCGGCGGATCAGGTCGCGCGCCTCGGGCAAGCGCAGGTTGCGATCGGCCAGCGAGTAACCCAGCGCATTCGGTGCATGCGGGTGCTTGGGATTGAGGTCCATGACCCGGCGCAGCAGGCGTTCCATCTCGGCAAAACGTTCGACCTTTTCCTCGGCCATGGCCTGCTCGTAGAGCAGGTCCACGTCGTCGGGAAAGCGCTTGTTGCCATCCGACAGCAATGAGGCCGCGTCGCGCCAGCGCTTGGACTCGCGCAGCACCTGCGCCTCGGCCAGCAGCTTGGCGCGCGCATCCTCGGGTTTGCGCTCGGGCACGGCCTGGATCAACGCGCGCGCCTCCCGCAGCTTCCCTTGGCGTGCCAGGATCGAGGCCTTGCGCGATTGCACCTCCAGCGCGCGCTGGGGGTTGTCGATGCGCGCCAGCCAGGACTCGGCGGCTTTCAGGTCGCTGCGCAGTTCGGCCGCCTGGGCCAGCAGCAGCCAGGCCTGGGTCAGGTCCCGCGAGGTGTCGGCCGGCCTGGCGTCATCCTCATCGGCCTTGTCAGCCTTGTCGGCCTTGTCGGGCGGCGGGGCAGTGTCCGTGCGCCCGACGAGTTCGAGGTAGTGCTGCAACGCAGCCTCAGCCTCGCGCGCCTGCTTCAGCTCCACCCGCAGGGCTCCGAGCGAGAGCCAGGGTTGCGGCAGCATCGGGCGCTGCTGCGTCAGCACCTCCAGTTGGGCCGAGGCATCGGCATATCGTTGCGACTGGGTCAGCGTCTGCACATAACCCAGGCGAACGCCGGGTTCGGCGTCAGGCAGGGCCAGGTACTGCTTGAGCAGACGCTCGGCTTCCGTCGAGCCCGGCAGCATGTCCAGCGCCAGCAGCGCCGGGCCGATGGCCTGAGGCTCCACGGCCTGGGCCTGGTGTGCCAGGGCCAGGGCTTGGCCGGCGTTGCCGGCGGCCAGGTGCGTGCGTCCCAGCGCCACCAAGGCCGCGACCCGGGAGCCCGGGTCGGTGCGATAGGGCTCCAGCACGCGTTCGGCCAAGGCCAACGCTTGCTTCCGATCAGGGGCGCGATGCAGCAGGCGCGGCAGTGCTGAGATCAAGGCCGGGCGCTCCAGCAGCGGCACTTCCGCCAGCCACAGGCTCAGCGGCGCCGCCATCTCGTCGATCCGGTTCAGCGCCAGCAGGATCTGCGCCTCGAAGCGCAACGCATCGATCGACTTGGGACGCGCCTGCCGCCAGGTGCGGGCCGCGGACAAGGCCTGTTCACCGGCGCGGGATTGCATCGCGATCTCGATCGCGCGCTGGTAGAGCTTGTCGTCTCCACTGCGGCGTGCGGCGTCGAGCATCACTTCGAAGGCACTGCCGACACGACCTTCCCGAAGCTCCAACTCGCCGATGAGCAGCTGGTAGAACAGCGGCGCATCCAATCGGGAGTTGCTCACAGGCGCCGGCTCAGGCGCATTGGCGGGTGCCTTGGCCGGCGCCGGCGGGCGCGGCCGCTCCTGGGCTTGGGCACATGTCGCCACGAAGGCCATGGCCAGCGCAGCGCGACGCCACCTGTTGCCTGCCCGAGGGTTGAAACCGGCCATCGTCACTCCTGAAAGAGCGATGGATTCTATTTGCCGCCCATAATTCCGCGATGCCCGAGCTGCCAGAGGTCGAAGTGACACGCCTGACCCTGGCCGAGCGCCTGCGCGGTGCGCGGGTCGAGGCCGTGCGCATGGGCAAGCCGCTGCGCTGGCCGCTGGGATGCGCGCCCGAGGCCCTGCTGGGCACCTGGGTGGGGCTGATGGGGCGACGCGGCAAGTACCTGTGGATGCCGCTGGAAGGCCCGGCGCCGGCGTGCACGGCACGTGGCGGACTGCTGATACACCTGGGCATGTCCGGTTCGCTCGGGCTCTGCGATGCGCCGACCCAAGCCGGGCCGCACGATCACTTCGAACTCGCCACCACCCGTGGCACCTTGCGCCTGACGGATCCCCGGCGTTTTGGCGCGGTGGTCTGGTCCGAGGCGCTGGACGTGGATCCGGCGGCCCGGTTGCTGTCGAACCTGGGCCCGGAACCCTTCGATCCGGCATTGACGCCGCGCAGCCTGCACCAGGCCTTGCGCCGCCGCCGAACCCACATCAAGGCGGCCTTGCTGGCCGGCGACCTGGTGGTGGGCGCCGGCAACATCTATGTCAGCGAGGCCCTGTTCCAGGCCGGCATCGACCCGCGGGCGCGTTGCGATCGGCTCAGCCTGGCCCGGTGCGAAAAGCTGCTGCGAGCAGTGCGCGAGACGCTGTCGCGCGCCATCGCGCTCGGTGGCTCGACCTTGCGTGACTTTCGTGACGCGCACGGCATGAGCGGCGCGTTCCAGCAAGAGGCAGCCGTCTACGGGCGGGCTGGCCAGGCTTGCGCGCGCTGCGGCGGCGTGGTGCGCCGCATCGTGCAGGGCCAGCGCGCCACCTACTTCTGCTCGGGCTGCCAGCGACGCTGAGGTCGCCGCAGACGCGCCCAGCAATGGGCATCCGGGACGGCACAACTCCGGGTGAACAGTTGCCTTTATTGCAATTTCGGGCGCAATGCCATGCGCTAGGATGCGCCGATTCCCCCGGGCGATTGATTCATGTCCACGACCCTGTCGCGCGATCTCGACTCGCTGGCCGATTGGCGCCGCTCCCTTGACCGCCGCATCGAGCAGTTCGCCACCTTGCTGGCCGACCAGGACGTGCTGGACGCAGACGCGGCCGGGCTGGCCACCACGCTGCGCCAGCGGCTGGCCTCGGACCGCCTGGTGCTGGCCTTCGTGGCCGAGTTCTCGCGTGGCAAGTCCGAGCTGATCAACGCGCTGTTTTTTGCCGACACCGGCCGGCGGGTGCTGCCCGCCACGCCAGGGCGCACGACCATGTGCCCGGTGGAGCTGGCCTGGGATCCGCAGGACACGCCGATGTTGTCGCTGCTGCCGATCAGCACGCGCCGGGGCGGGCAGCCGGTGTCTGCGCTGCGCACGCGTGCCGACCTGTGGCACAACCGGCCGCTGCCGGTGAGCGACCCGCATGCCCTGGCCCAGGTGCTCGAGGAAGTGACCCGCACCCAGCGTGTCTCGCTCGACGAGGCGCGTGACCTCGGGCTGTGGAACGATGATCACCCCGAAGACAACCCGCCGCGTGACGAACACGACGAGGTGGAGGTGCCAGCCTGGCGCCATGCGCTGATCAACTACCCGCACCCGCTGCTCAAGCGCGGCCTGGTGGTGGTGGACACGCCGGGGCTCAATGCCATCGGCGCCGAACCCGAGCTGACGCTGGGCCTGCTGCCCTCGGCCCACGCGATCGTGTTCCTGCTCGCCGCCGACACCGGCGTGACCCGGTCTGACCTGGCGATCTGGCGTGACCATCTCGGCGATCGGTCGCTCGAGCGCTTTGTCGTGCTGAACAAGATCGACATCCTGAACGACCCGCTGCTGGATTCGGCCCAGATCCACGCCCAGGTGCGCCACCAGTGCAGCTCGGTGGCCGAGACCCTGGGCGTGCCGTCCCAGCGGGTGTTCCCGCTGTCGGCCCGCGAGGCCCTGATGGCCAGGCTGGGCGCCGACACTGAAGGTGACGGCGGCCTGCCCGCGCTGGAGCATGCGCTGGCCACCGAACTGCTGCCGCAGCGCAGTGCGGTGATCGGCCGCATGGTGGAAGACAGTGTGCTGGTGCTGCAGCAGCGCGCACTGCGCCGGCTCACCGACCGCCGGCGCCAGGTCACTGAACAGCTGCTGGATCTGCGCGCATTGCGTGGCAAGAGCAGTTCCAAGCTGCAGCTCATGAGCCGCCGGTTTGAGAGTGATGCCACGGCGTTCGAACAATGCATGCCGCGCCTGGCGGCGCTGCGCGCGGTGCAGTCGCGACAACTGCGCGAGGTGCTGCACATGCTGTCCAGCGATCGTGTGCGCGCCGAGATTGCGCGCATGCAGAGCGACAGCGAGTCAAGCTTCTTCAAGCTGGGTGCGGGCAAGGCGTTCACCCAGCTGGGGCAGCGCCTGCGCACGCTGTTCGACGATGCGGACAAGTCCATCGAGGAGCTTGACCAGATGCTGGCGGCCACCCATCGCCAGCTGAACGCCGATTTCGGGTTCTCGCTCGGTGCGGCGCCCAAGCCCACCCTGGATGGCTATCGCCGCGAGCTGCAACGCATCGAGGCCAGCTACAGCCGCTACTTCGGCTTCACCAAGCTGTGGCGCTTGTCGGAGCCGGGCTTCCTGTCGCAGTTCCTGCAGGTGTTGCTGTCGCGACTGCGGGTGGTGTTCGAGAGCGCTGCGGTCGAGATCGAGCTCTGGAGCAAGGCCTCCACCTCGCAGATGGAAAGCCAGCTGCGCGAGCGCCGGCGCAGCCTGCAGCACCGGCGCGAGGCCTTCACGCGCATCCAGGCCGCCGAGGGTGAACTCGAGCAGCGCATCAGCGAAGTCGAGGCGCAGGACCAGCGCCTTCAACAGACGGCCGAACGTATCGACGCCGCGGTGGACCAGTTGCGCATCCTGGCGGCCTCGCCGCCGCGACATGACGCGTCGGCCGACGCAGCGCCACGCTTGTCGCTGGTGCATTCGGCCACGGGGCAGGTTTCGCGCGGCGCGGCATGAAGGCGCTGTCGGCCACACGGGCCGACCGCCTGATCGCGTGGCAGCGCCAGCATGGCCGACATGCGCTGCCCTGGCAGAACACGCGCGATCCCTACCGCGTGTGGCTGTCCGAGATCATGCTCCAGCAAACGCAGGTGGCCACCGTGCTGGCGTACTACGAGCGCTTCCTGCAGCGTTTCCCGCATGTGCAGGCACTGGCGGCTGCGCCGCTGGACGATGTGCTCGCACTCTGGAGCGGGCTGGGGTACTACAGCCGTGCCCGCAACCTGCACCGCTGTGCCCAGGTGGTGGTGCAGGCACATGGCGGGCAGTTTCCGGGCCGCAGCGCCGACCTGGCCGAGCTGCCTGGCATCGGGCGGTCCACGGCGGCGGCCATCGCGGCATTCTGTTTCGACGAGCGGGCCGCCATCCTGGACGGCAATGTCAAGCGCGTGCTCACGCGCGCGCTGGGCTTCGGTGACGACCTGGCCGAGCCGCGCCACGAGCGGCGGCTGTGGGCCGAGGCCGAGGCGATGCTGCCGGCGCGCGACATCGCGGTCTACACGCAGGGCCTGATGGACCTGGGCGCCACCGTGTGCAGCGCACGCCGGCCGACCTGCGAGGCCTGCCCCTGGCGGTCCGATTGTGTGGCGCTGGCGCAGGGCCAGCCCGAGGCCTACCCGGTGAAGACGCGCAAGCTCAAGCGGGGCCGGCGCGAGAACAGCCTGCTGCTGCTGAGCCAATCCGGACATGTGTGGCTGGTGCAGCGGCCCGGTTCAGGTGTGTGGGCCGGGCTGTGGAGCCTGCCCGAATTTGCCGACGATGCAGCCGTGCAGGCGTTTGCTGCCAGCGGGCCCGGCGAGCTTGTGGCCTGGCCGGCACTGACCCATGTGCTCACCCACTTCGACTGGTACCTGCGGCCATGGCACTGGCGGCTGCCGGCCCGTGCCGGCACGGCCCTGCGCGAACGTGTTGCAACGGCCTGGCCAGACGGCCGCTGGTGGCCACGCGCCGACGCGACGACGCTGGGGCTGCCGGCGCCGGTGCGCCGGCTGCTCGATCAGCTGCCCTGAATCACGCCCTTGCCGCGCAGGTACTCGTCCACGAGCTTCAGCCGCGTCAACGGGTCGGGCAGCTCCATCAGCTTCTGTTTGGCAGCGCGGGAGATCGGCAGGATCTCGCACCAGCGGTTGGCCACCCAGCCGGCATCGGCCAGTTGAAACGGCTCCGCGAAGGGCCGATGGCCTTGCGACCGCAGGGACTCGATCGCGTTGGTCAGGGCCACCACGGTGGCGGCCAACAAAGCCGGTGGTGGCAGCACCGCATCGTCGGGCAGCAGCACGGCGTCGGCCGTCCACAGGCCATCGGGTTGCTGGCGCGCGCCTTCGGCACGAAAGCGCTGGCCCCCGCGGCAGCGCACGCGCAGGATCCCGGGCTGCTCGGCATCGAGTTCCTCCGGCCGGGCCAGCGTTCCCACGGCCTCGAACTGCACGGCGTCTGCGCCCGGGCTGCGGGTTTCGCTGCCCTGGTTCAGGCACACCACACCGAACGGCGTGCCATCGCGCAGGCAACGGGTCATCAGGTCGAGGTACCGGGCCTCGAAGACCTTCAGGCTCAGCAGTCCGCCCGGGAACAGCACGGATTGCAGCGGAAACAGCGGCAGGCCGGCGTGGTGCGTGGCCGAGTGGCTCAATCGATGGCGTCCAGTTCGCGGTGACGTATCAGCGTAGCACCATGGCCGGCGAATCGCTGCGCCAGTTGCTCGACGATGTAAACCGACCGGTGCTGGCCACCGGTGCAGCCGATGGCCACCGTCACATAGGCGCGCTGGTCGGTGGCCAGTGCCGGCAGCCAGCGGCGCAGGAAGGCCTCGATCTGGGCCAGCATCTCGCCGGCCTCGGGCTGCTCAGCGAGGTACTGGGCCACCGGTGCATCCCGGCCGGACAAGGGGCGCAACTCGCGCACATAGTACGGATTGGGCAGCATGCGCACATCGAACACGTAGTCCGCGTCCAATGGCACGCCGTACTTGAAGGCGAAGGACTCGAACACCAGCGTGAGCCGGTCGTGCCGCGCTGCCACCAGGTCACGCACCTGAGAACGAAGGCCGGCCGGGCGCAGCGTGCTGGTGTCGATCACGGTGGAGACTTCCCGCAGCTCGGCCAGCAGCAAGCGCTCGAGTTCGATGGCCTCGATCAGCGCATGCTGGGTGGTGCCGGCCACGTCAGGCTGGCTCAGCGGATGCGGACGGCGGGTTTCGGAGAAGCGGCGCACCAGCGTATCGGTGCTGGCCTCCAGGAACAGCGGGCGGATCACGACCCCTTCGCCGCGCAACTCGAAGATCAAGGGCACCAGCGCGGGCAGTGATCGCGCGGCACGCACATCCACGGCAATGGCCACGCGCTCGGTGTACCGCGGGTGCTGCAGGTGCATGTAGTCGCGCAACAGCTCCGGCGGCAGGTTGTCGACGCAGAAGTAGCCGGCGTCTTCCAGCGCGTGCAGCGCCACCGACTTGCCCGAACCGGAGATGCCGGTGATCAGCACCAGCTCCTTCCGGACCGGCGCCGGGCTGGCGAAGGCTTCGACCGTTTCGTTCATGCTTGGCTGCGGCGTTTGGCAGGGGCGGGTGTCGAATGCTGAAGCATGGCCTGCGCGTGTGCAACGCTCGTGTCGGCCATGCGTTCGCCACCCAGCATGCGGGCCACCTCGGCCACCCGCGCTTCACCACTGACCGGGTGCACGCTGCTGGCGGCGCTGCCGCCATGCTGCTGCTTGGTGACCACGAAGTGATGGTCGGCGCAGGCGGCCACCTGCGCCAGGTGGGTGACGGCCAGCACCTGGCGCTCCCGGCCGAGCTGTTTCAGCAGTGCCCCCACGGTGTCGCCGACGGCGCCGCCGATGCCCGCGTCGATCTCGTCGAAGATCAGCGTCGAGGCGCCCCCGCCGGCCCGCACCGTGGTGACCGCGATGGCCAGCGCCAGGCGGGACAACTCGCCGCCCGACGCCACCTTTGCCAGCGGGCGTGGCGTGGTGCCCGCGTGGCCGGCCACCGCGAATTCCACCGACTCGAGCCCATGACTTTGTGGCGTGGCCACCGGTGGCAGTTGAACTTCGAAGCGACCGCCGGCCATGCCAAGCGTTTGCATGGCTTGTGTCACCGCCACCGAGAGCGCCGCTGCGGCCTGCTGGCGCAGTGCGCTGACGCGTTGCGCTTCCTGGCGGTAGCGCGCATCGGCTTGTGCGAGCGACTTTTCGAGTGCAGCCGTGTCCGTGGCCGCGTCCAGCGCCTGCAGCTCGGCGCGCCATTGTGCGAGCAGCGTGGGCAACTCTTCCGGTGGTCGCCGGTAGCGGCGCGCAAGCCCGAGCCAGGCCGACAGGCGGGCATCGAGCTCGCCCAGGCGCTGTGGGTCGAGCTCGGCATGGCCCAGGTAGCTGTGCAGGCTGTGCGCAGCATCCTGCAACTGCACCAGGGCGCCTTGCAGCACCTCGGTCACCGGCACCAGGCGTGCATCGTGCTCCGCCACGTCCTGCAGCGCGTCCAGCGCCCGGCTGGTCAGGGCTTCGGCGTTGGTCTCGCCTTCGTGCAGGGCATCAGTGGCCAGCCGAGCGGCATCCATCAGGGCCTGCGCATGGGCCAGGCGCTGGTGCTCGGCATTGAGCTCCGGCCACTCGTCGACGGCCGGCGCGAGCTTGTCGAGTTCGTTGATCTGCCAGGCCAGGCGCTCGCGCTCCCGTTCGATCTCGTCGCTGCGCTCGCGCGCCCGTTCCAGCGCTTCAACGGCGGCCTTGCGCTCTGCAAAGTGGGTGGCGAGCGCGCGGGTGTCGATGCCGGCCTGGCCATCGAGCAATTCGCGCGTGGCCGCCGGCCGGGTCAGCCCTTGCCAGGCGTGCTGGCCGTGGATGTCCAGCAAGGGTTCGGCGAGCTCCCGCAGCTGCGTCACCGTGGCAACGCTGCCGTTGATCCAGGCGCGGCTCTTGCCCTGGCCATCGATTGTCCGGCGCAACAGCAGCGTCTCGTCGACGACGAACCCGGCGTCGTCCAGCCAAGCGGCCAGAGCGGGTGGCGTGTCGAACTCTGCCGTGACTTCGGCGCGCGTGGCGCCCTCACGGACCACGCCCGCATCGCCACGGCTGCCGAGCGCAAGCTGCAGCGCGTCGACCAGGATCGACTTGCCTGCCCCCGTCTCGCCCGTGAGGACCGAAAAGCCCGGCTGGAAATCAAGTTCCAGTGCGGGGACGATGACAAAGTCGCGCAGGGCCAGGCGGCGCAGCACGGCTAGCCACCCCTTCGGGCCGCCCCAAGGGGTGGCACGGCCCCCATGGGGGGCGGCGACGCGGCGATGCCGCTAGCCTGGGGGCTGAAGGTACCCCTTCGGGCCGCCCCAAGGGGTGGCACGGCCCCCATGGGGGGCGGCGACGCGGCGATGCCGTGGGACGGGGCGCGGCTCATACCACTCCTTCGTACCAACGCAGCTTGCGGCGCAGCGTGGCGTAATAGCTCCACCCACGCGGATGGAGGAACCGTACCTTGTGCGCCGAGCGCTGCACGCGCACCTGGTCGCCGTGCAGCAGGCTGGCCAGGCGCTGCATGTCGAAATTGGCCGATGCGTCCCGGCCGGCCACCACGGTGAGCCTCACCTCGCCAGCGTCTGGCAGCACGATGGGGCGATTGGACATCGTGTGCGACGCGATCGGCACCAGCACCCAGCCGCCGATGCCCGGGTGCAGGATCGGCCCACCAGCAGACAGTGCATAGGCCGTCGACCCCGTGGGCGACGCGATGATCAGACCGTCGGCCCGGATGTTGGCGACGAACTCGTCGGCCACGTCCACGCGCAGCTCCACCATGCCAGCGGTGGCGCCCCGGTTGACGACCACCTCGTTCATGGACACGCCATCGAAGATGCAGTGGTCGTCGCGCCAGACCTGCCCTTGCAGCATGGCGCGGTGCTCTTCCTCGAAATCGCCGGCGATCATCGGTGCCAGCGCCTCGCGGAACTGGCCGATCGGCACATCGGTGATGAATCCCAGCCGCCCCTGGTTGATGCCCACCAGCGGGAGGTTGAAGCGCGCCATCTCGCGCGCAAAGCCGAGCATCGTGCCATCACCACCCACCACCACGGCAAGATCGCAGTGCGCGCCGATCTGTTCGGTGTCCAGCGCGTCGTACCCGAGCATGCCGGTGTTCAGCGAGGTCTGGTGTTCCAGCGACACCTCCAAACCCTGGCGTACCAGGAACTGCGCGATCTCCTCCAGCACCGGCTGGATGCCCTCGGCCTGGTACTTGCCGACCAGCGCGGCGTGATGGAAACGTCGTGCCATATGGGGGTGTTGGGAATGCGGCGGATTACACCACAGCGATGTGTCGCAACGCACCGTTGTGGAGGCATCGGCCGGCACTGTCCGTACAATGATTTCCGCTATGGACGAGCGCGCACGCACGCTGCTGAAGACCCTGGTCGAGCGCTACATCGCCGATGGCCAGCCCGTGGGCTCGCGGACGCTGTCGCGTGCCTCGGGCCTGGAGCTGTCACCCGCCACCATCCGCAACGTGATGGCCGACCTCGAAGAGCTGGGCCTCATCGCCAGCCCGCACACCTCGGCCGGGCGCATCCCCACGCCGCGCGGCTATCGCGTCTTCGTCGACACCATGCTGACGGCGCGCCCGGTCGACATCCACCACACGCCGCCTGAAATGGCCGGTGTGCGAGAGCAACTCCAGCCTGACCAGCCACAGCGGGTGATCGCGCAGGCGGCGCACCTGTTGTCGAACCTGTCTCACTTTGTCGGTGTGGTGACGGCCCCACGGCGAGCCGGGGTGTTCCGCCACATCGAATTCCTGCGCCTGGGCGACAAGCGTGTGCTGGTGATCCTGGTTTCCACCGACGGCGACGTCCAGAACCGGGTGGTCTTCACGCAGCGCGACTACAGCCAGGGCGAGCTCGTCGAAGCGACGAACCTGCTCAACAGCCACTACGCGGGCCTGACGATCGATGAGGTGCGCGAACGTCTGCGTGACGAAGTCTCGAGCCTGCGCGAAGAGATCGCCATGCTGATGAAAGCGGCTGTGCAGGCGGGCAGCGAGGCGCTGAACGACAGCACGGAGCAGGTGGTCGTCTCCGGCGAACGCAACCTGCTGGGCGTCGAGGACTTCGGCAACGACCTCGGCGCCTTGCGCAAGATGTTCAATCTGTTCGAGCAGAAGACCGAACTCATGCGGCTGCTGGAGACCTCCAGCCGGGCCGAAGGTGTGCGCATCTACATCGGGGGCGAGTCCGGCGTGGTGCCGTACGAAGAACTGTCGGTGGTCTCGGCACCGTATGAGGTGGACGGCAGGATCGTCGGAACCTTGGGTGTGATCGGGCCCACCCGCATGGCTTACGATCGCATGATCCAGTTGGTGGACATCACGTCGCGGCTCGTCAGCAACGCGCTGTCGATGTCCAAGTGATCGACGTTGCGCCATGCGCCGGTAGCGCGCCGGCAGCGGCGTCGTGCCATGCCTAGAATCGCGCGCCAATCGTGGGCCGGAAGCTTAAGCCCGGTATAAGCACCCGACTCATAATCGGACGACAGTGGGTTCGAATCCCACCCGGCCTACCAAGTGTGTCAGCACACTGGCTTGACCTGCCCGTCGACTTGGGCAGGTGGCCCATGGCGTGAGCCGCCTGCATCGACGGGTTGCTTCAGACGGTGCAGTTCTGGTGGCCCCGGGGCCTGCTGGAGCGGCACAGCCGGGGCAGGGCCACTCCCCTGCGGTGCTTCGCATCCGGCAGCAGCGCGGCCTCGAGCCCAGTGCAGGCACGATCGTGGCGCCACGATCATCGCCGCGCCAAGCTCGACCAAGAACGCCGACCAGCAGCGTGAATCCTGGATGAATCGGTCCCGCAAAGGCAACCAATGGCACTTCGGCATGACGGTGCACATCGGCGCAACCAGCGAGACCAGGGTCGTGCACTGTGCCGTGGTCACCGGTGCCGACCTCCAAGACAAGCATCCCGTGCCCGGCCTGCTACACGGCCCCAAGAAGCGCGTGTCAGGTGACCCTGGCCACCAGGGCTGCGGCCAGCTCATTCAAGCCGCGGCGTCCGACGCCCGCCACTTCACCCGTCACAGGTGCACCAGGCCTATACGAAGGCGGGGCCGAGCGATTGCGCAAGCTGCCCAAGGGTCGCACCCGGACACGTGTGGCGCATGCCTTCCTGGTGCTCAAGCGACTGGGGGCTATGCAAAGGTGCTCAACGGCGGCGTGGTCAAGAACGCCCGCCGCAGTTGGACTGCGCTGGCGACGGTCAACGTTCGCAGGGTCGCACGGCGTGTGTCCGCAGCGGGCCCCGTGCGTGCAAAGTGGCCCAAGCTGGCCGTTCGGCCGATCCCAGACGGCCTCCTGAATAGCCATGAGCAGCCCAAATTGCACTCGGCTGCCGGGCTTGGCTCACTTGATCAGCGCTTCCTTGGGCCGCGCCGAGTTCACACAGGATGGAGCCTGGGCCGTCCCATGGCGAATGAGGCTTTGTGAATCTTGCCGCCTTGGACCTCGTAGATGCAGAGCATCTCGATCGTACCGATCCCGTCAGGGAAATTGCGAGTCACTTCCTCGTAGTCGACGACGATGTTGTCCATGACAGTGCGGCTGAGCAAACGTGCGTACAGGTTCGGCTCCTGAAATCGAACCTCGATTCGCGCGCGGAGCTCAGCATGGCCGGAAGCCAGCATGCCTCCGTGGAGCGTGTACTGAACCGCATCGGGCGCGTAGGTGGCAAGCCAGCCGTCCACGTCTTTGGCGTTGTACGCCTCCAGTTGCTGTTGAATGAGGGTGGCAGGATCGAGTGTCGGCATGCTTGTGAATGGTATCGATGATGGCGCCTCGAAGGCATGGCGCGCGAGGTCCGGCGTTCAAGCTGAGGCGACCCCGGCGGATCATGGCTTGGGGCGCGAGGGGCATGGTAGGCAGAAGGGTCTTGCGCCAAGAGGCAGGTGCCGTTTGGGGTTGCGTTGACCGAAGGGCTAGGCGTCGCCTGTTTCGGGATGGCGGCGCTGGACTTCCACGATGGAGCCAACAATGAGTTCTTCAAGGGTATGACCGGGGCGGATGGGTGACACATTTCTCGCGGCGGATGGGTGACACAGACAGGGACGATAGGCCTCCGGAAGGAGAAAGCCAATGCCCTGGAAAGACACCAACGCGATGGAACAGCGAATTCAATTCATTACCGA
>JACRAZ010000095.1 GCA_016213205.1 Burkholderiales bacterium | reverse complement strand
CGCCCCCCCCCCCCCCCCCACGCCGGCGGAGGATCAGGCGGTCACGCCCTTGGCGGTGTCCGCGTATTCCGCGATCTGGTCGAAGTTCATGTAGCGGTACACGCTGGCGGCATCCTTGTTGATGATGCCCATCGCCTCGTGGTACTCGGCCACGGTGGGGATGCGGCCCAGCTTCGAGGCGATGGCGGCCAGCTCGGCCGACCCCAGGAACACGTTGGTGTTCTTGCCCAGGCGGTTCGGGAAGTTGCGGGTGCTGGTGGAAATGACGGTGGCCCCTTCGCGCACCTGGGCCTGGTTGCCCATGCACAGGCTGCAGCCGGGCATCTCGGTGCGCGCACCGGCGGTGCCGAAGGCGGCGTAGTGGCCTTCCTTCATCAGCTCGTTCTGGTCCATCTTGGTGGGCGGTGCGACCCACAGCTTCACCGGGATGTCGCGGCTGCCGCCCAGCAGCTTGGCCGCGGCGCGGAAGTGGCCGATGTTGGTCATGCACGAGCCGATGAAGGCCTCGTCGATCTTGGTGCCGGCCACCTCGGACATGAACTTGGCATCGTCCGGGTCGTTCGGGCAGCAGACGATCGGCTCCTTGATGTCGGCCAGGTCGATCTCGATCACGGCCGCGTACTCGGCATCCTTGTCGGCTTCCAGCAGCTGCGGGTTGGCCAGCCAGGCCTCGACCTTCTCGATGCGGCGGGCCAGGGTCTTCGCGTCCTGGTAGCCGTCGGCGATCATGTTCTTCATCAGCACGATGTTGCTGGTGAGGTATTCCTTGATCGGCGCCGGGTTCAGCTTGATCGTGCAGCCGGCGGCCGAGCGCTCGGCCGAGGCGTCGCTCAGTTCGAAGGCCTGTTCCACCTTCAGGTCGGGCAGGCCCTCGATCTCGAGGATGCGGCCGCTGAAGACGTTCTTCTTGCCGGCCTTGGCCACGGTGAGCAGGCCGGCCTTGATGGCGTACAGCGGAATCGCGTGCACCAGGTCGCGCAGCGTGACGCCCGGCTGCATCTGGCCCTTGAAGCGCACCAGCACCGATTCGGGCATGTCCAGCGGCATCACGCCGGTGGCCGCGCCGAAGGCCACCAGGCCCGAGCCGGCCGGGAAGCTGATGCCGATCGGGAAGCGGGTGTGGCTGTCGCCGCCGGTGCCCACGGTGTCGGGCAGCAGCAGGCGGTTGAGCCAGCTGTGGATCACGCCGTCACCCGGGCGCAGCGCCACGCCGCCGCGGCTGCTGATGAAGGGCGGCAGCTCGCGGTGCATCTTGGCATCCACCGGCTTCGGGTAGGCGGCGGTGTGGCAGAAGCTCTGCATCACGAGATCGGCGCTGAAGCCCAGGCAGGCCAGGTCCTTCAGCTCGTCGCGCGTCATCGGGCCGGTGGTGTCCTGGCTGCCGACGGTGGTCATCTTGGGCTCGCAGTAGGTGCCCGGGCGCACGCCCTGGCCCTCGGGCAGGCCGCAGGCCCGGCCCACCATCTTCTGCGCCAGCGTGAAGCCGGCCTTCGTGGCCGCCGGTGCCTGCGGCAGACGGAAGCTGGTGGCCGCGGGCAGGCCCAGGAACTCGCGCGCCTTGGCGGTGAGCGAGCGGCCGATGATCAGGTTGATGCGGCCGCCGGCGCGCACCTCGTCGAGCAGCACCTCGCTCTTGAGCTTGAACTCGACCACCGTGGCGCCGTTCTTGGTGATCTTGCCGTCATAAGGCAGCACCTCGATCACGTCGCCCATCTCGAGCTTGGAGACGTCCACCTCGATCGGCAGCGAGCCCGAGTCTTCCTGCGTGTTGAAGAAGATCGGTGCGATCTTGCCGCCCAGCGTGACGCCGCCGAAGCGCTTGTTCGGCACGAACGGGATGTCTTCGCCGGTGGCCCAGATCACGCTGTTGGTAGCGCTCTTGCGCGAGGAGCCGGTGCCCACCACGTCGCCCACGTAGGCCACCAGGTGGCCCTTCTTCTTCAGGTCCTCGATGAACTGCATCGGGCCGCGCTTGCCGTCTTCCTCGGGCTTGAAGGCCGCATCGGGGCGGGTGTTCTTCAGCATCGCCAGGTAGTGCAGCGGGATGTCCGGGCGGCTCCAGGCGTCGGGTGCGGGCGAGAGGTCGTCGGTGTTGGTCTCGCCGGGCACCTTGAACACGGTGACGGTGATGCTGCGCGGCACCTCGGGGCGGGAGGTGAACCACTCGGCATCGGCCCAGCTCTGCATCACTTCCTTGGCCTTGGCATTGCCGGCCTTGGCCTTGACCGCCACGTCGTTGAAGTAGTCGAACATCAGCAGGGTCTTCTTCAGCCCGGCCGCGGCCACGGCGGCCACCTCGGCGTCGTCCAGCAGTTCGATCAGCGGGTGCACGTTGTAGCCGCCCACCATCGTGCCCAGCAGCTCGGTGGCCTTGCTCTTGCTGATCAGGCCGACCTTCAGCTCGCCGTGCGCCACCGCGGCCAGGAAGCTGGCCTTGACCTTGGCCGCATCGTCCACGCCCGGGGGCACGCGGTGGGTGAGCAGGTCCAGCAGGAAGGCATCCTCACCCGCGGGCGGGTTCTTGATCAGCTCGATGACTTCGGCCGTCTGCTGCGCCGACAACGGCAGCGGGGGAATGCCCAGGGCGGCCCGTTCGGCCACGTGTTGACGATAGGCTTGCAGCATCTCGAAAGCTCCTGTGAAGCGGTGAGGGGGAGGGGGCCGGGCGGCGCGGGGTCTGGCGGCGGCAGGCTCGGGACTCGGGTATGTCCCATATTTTATGTCTTATATAAGACTTGCCAAGCGCTTTCCGCGCCGCGGGCTCGGGTATGGCGTGCATTGTGGCGCTGCGCACCGGGTTGGCCACAAAAAAGCCCGCGCGGGGCGGGCTTGCAGAAGGCGTGCCGGGCTGGTCAGCCGTTGTCGCGCATCCACTGGGCGGCCCAGGCGTCCGAGCGGGCCTGCGCTTGCGCGCCGCTGGTCATGGTCCAGACAAGGGCGCCGGTCGCGAAGACGAGCGGCACGAGGGCAAGAATGGCGTTGATCATGCTGTGGGGTCGTGAGTGAGACGGGAAATCGCACCGATGTTCGATGCTGCGACGCAGCATAGCGATGACCGTGCCTGCCTGCCGTGCAGGCAGGCTTGGCCCCGTGGCGTCGCGGGTCTTGACCCGAAATAACTTGTACTGAGCGGGCAACTGGGTTATTCGGCCTTGGCGCCGGAGGCGGCGTCGGCCGGCGCGGTGGCCTGCGCGGCCGCCTGTGCGCTGGCGGCCTGCGCGCTGACGGCCATGGCCTTGCCGGCGGCCTCGGCCGCCGCCACGGCGGCGCGCTGCTCCGAGTGGGTGCAGGCATCCACCATGCGCTGGCCGATCTTGGAGTTCATCAGCATCGACTTGCTGGGAATCTGCAGCCACATGACGCCGGCCTTGCGGTCTTCCAGCCGCACGGCGCCGGTGGTCGTTTCCTGCGGCACCATGCGGTAGACGGCCTTCTTGTAGCCGACCTGAAAGTGCCCCGGCTGGCCCTCGATTGCGCTGACCTGGACCTTCTGGTTGAACTCGCAGTCGGCGTCGCCAGTGAGCACGCGCGCGGCCACGTCGAGCTGGGCCTGGTTGATCTGCTCCACCGTCTCGGTGGCCAGGGCCAGGCCCTTGGCCTGGCTCTTCAGTTGCTGGTGCGATGTGGCGGGCTTGGCAGCCGGCTTTGCCGGCTCGGCCGCCTGCGCCAGCGGACCCTGGGCTGCGAACAGGGCCAGCACCAGAGCCGACAGCGGGGCGCAATGCGGGGGGCGGAGGACGGAGCGCATGGATCGGTTCCCGGGGCGAAGCAAGGCACCATTGTCGAACTTTCGCCGCCTGCCGTGCTGTTGGTGAATGCCAGCACTGCAACCGGCTGAAAGCGCGACGGGCCGCGCCGCCGCTCAGCCGCGGATCGCGCCGAACAAGGCGAGCTCCACCTGCGCCGGCAACGGCTGCCCGGTGCGGCGCGCGCGCTCGAGCACCTGCCAGTAGTAGCGGTAGCTGGCGCGGTCGTGCAGCCGGTCCTGGCCCAGGTGGTGGTGCCGGATGGGCGCCCACATGGCCCCCTGCGCGGCCGAGATGATCTCGATCGCCTCGTCGATCTCGGCCACGCTGGGCGCGAAGGCCTCGACGATGGTGCGCACCTGGTCCGGGTGGATGCTCCACATGCGCGTGTAGCCGAACTGGTGCGCCGCGCGCGTGGCGGCCGCGCCCAGCGCCGCCTGGTCCCTGAACTCGGTGACCACGCAGTGCGAGGGCACTTTGGCCGCCGCATGGCAGGCCGCCGCGATCTCGAGCTTGGCGCGCACGACCAGCGGGTGCTCGAACTGGCCCTTGGCGCCCATCGCCGTGTGGGGGATGGCGCCGCGGTGGGCCGAGACGAAATCCATCAAGCCGAAGCTCAGCGATTCGATGCGCGGCAGCTCGGCAATGGCCTGCACGTCGCGCAAGGCACCATGGGTCTCGACCAGCGCATGCAGGGGCAGCCGCAGGCCCCGGCCATGCACCCGCGCGGCATGCTCGACGTGCGCGATGGCCTGCTGCACGTCGGCCAGGTGGCGCGGCTTGGGGATCATCAGGTAGGCCAGCCGGTCGCCGGCGCGGCCGACCAGGGTGTCCACGTCTTCCGCGAACGCCGGGTGGCCGAAGGGGTGCACCCGCGCGCCCACCCGGCCGAAGCGGTTCTCGGCCGAAAGCACCAGCTCGGCCACCATCGCGGCGTGCTCGCGCTCGCCGCCGATCGGGGCGCCGTCTTCGCAGTCGAAGGTGATGTCGAACACCGGTCCCAGCTCGGCCTGCATGGCCAGGCTCTTGCGCATGCGGGCCTCGACGCCGCAATAGTGGTCGCACACGGGGATGTCGGGCGCCGCGTCGCCGTCTTCGAACAGCGCGTCGCGCGGCAGGATGGGAGTGCTCATGGTCTCGTGGCAATGAAAAGGGCCGGTCGACAACCCGTCGACCGGCCCCGAAGCTTAAGCGTTGGCGCTGTCAGCGCCGGCGCATCAGAGCAGGTGCTTCACGCCATCCTGCTCGCCCTGCAGCTCGGCCAGGGTCTTGTTGATGCATTCCTGCGAGAACGCGTCGATCGCCAGGCCTTCGACGATCTTGTACTCGCCACCCTCGCAGGTGACCGGGTAGCCGAACATCACGTCCTTCGGGATGCCGTACTCGCCATTGCTGGGCACGCCCATCGTGACCCACTTGCCGTTGGTGCCCAGGGCCCAGTCGTGCATGTGGTCGATGGCGGCGTTGGCGGCCGAGGCCGCCGACGACAGGCCACGCGCCTCGATGATGGCCGCACCGCGCTTGCCCACGGTGGGCAGGAACACGTCCTTGTTCCAGACCTGGTCGTTGATCATGTCCTTCACCGAGGCGCCGTCGATCGTGGCGAAACGGTAGTCGGCGTACATCGTGGGCGAGTGGTTGCCCCAGACGGCCAGCCTCTCGATCGCGGCCACCGGCTTGCCGGTCTTGGCGGCGATCTGGCTCAGCGCGCGGTTGTGGTCCAGGCGCAGCATGGCGGTGAAGTTCTTGCGCGGCAGATCGGGCGCGGACTTCATCGCGATGTAGGCGTTGGTGTTGGCGGGGTTGCCCACCACCAGCACGCGCACGTTGCGGCTGGCCACCGCGTTCAGGGCCTTGCCCTGGGCGGTGAAGATCTGCGCATTGGCGGCCAGCAGGTCGGCGCGCTCCATGCCCGGGCCACGCGGGCGCGCGCCCACGAGCAGTGCGTAGTCGGTGTCCTTGAAGGCGGTGTTGGCGTCGCTGTGCGCTTCCATGCCGGCCAGCAGCGGGAAGGCGCAGTCGTCCAGCTCCATCATCACGCCCTTGAGGGCCTTCTGCGCCTTTTCGTCCGGGATCTCCAGCAACTGCAGGATCACGGGCTGGTCCTTGCCCAGCATTTCGCCGGAGGCGATGCGGAACAGCAGGGCGTAACCAATCTGGCCGGCGGCGCCGGTAACGGCCACGCGGACGGGCTTCTTGCTCATGGGGGGCTCCAGGCGGATGGTGAAGGGAATCTGGTGCGGCGGGCTATGGGCGCGTGGGCGCCGGCACGGGCCGTGTCGGGAGTGTAGGCGAGTCTAGGGGTTGATACCGAGTCTGTCAAAGGTCTTATGTCTTCTATAAGACATCTGTCAGCATTTGATGGACGGGCGCAAAGCCTTGTGCTGCAATCGCGCCCATGGCCGCCTTGCCCTCGACAAGCCCCCTGTCCGCCAGCGATGCCGCGGTGGATGCGGCGCCGGCTTTCAGCCCGCTGTACCAGCAGATCAAGGGCCTGATCACGCGCGAGTTGCAGGCCGGCGTGTGGAAGCCGGGCGAGGCCATCCCGAGCGAGCTGGACCTGGCCGCACGCTTCAAGGTCAGCCAGGGCACCGTGCGCAAGGCCATCGACGAACTTGCGGCCGACAACCTGCTGGTGCGCCGCCAGGGCAAGGGCACCTTCGTCGCCACCCATGCCGAGCAGCAGGTGCAGTACCGCTTCCTGCGCCTGATGCCCGAGGACGGCGTGCCGCGCGACATGGAGCGCCGCCTCATCGATTGCCAGCGCCTGCGCGCGCCGGCCCACGTGGCGCGCGCGCTCGATTGCCGCTCGGGTGACGCGGTGGTGCAGATGCGGCGCCTGTTGCTCACCGCGGGCAAGCCGGTGGTGTTCGACGAGATCTGGCTGCCCGGCACGCTGTTCAAGGGCCTCACCGCCGAGCGCCTGGCCGAATACAAGGGCCCGATGTACGGCATGTTCGAGACCGAGTTCGGCGTGCGCATGATCCGCGCCGAGGAAAAGATCCGCGCAGTGGCTGCTGATGCCGCGTCGGCCGACATGTTGGGCGTGCCGCCGGGGTTCCCGCTGCTGAGCGTGGAGCGCCTGTCCTTCACCTATGGCGACAAGCCGGTGGAACTGCGGCGTGGCCTGTACAACACCGAACAGCACCATTACCGCAACGAACTGAACTGAGTCCCCCTGTCGCCAAGGTTCCGGTAAGCCTTGTGCGTTGCAATAAAATCATTCGGTTTCACCCGGATTACAAGAGACCCACACCCATGGCAGAGATCTCGAAAGCACGGCCCGGCGAGAACATGCGCCTGATCGAAGCGCTGCAGTACCGCCTTCCCATCGCAGGCATCGTCTCGATCCTGCACCGCGCCAGCGGCGTGATGATGTTCGTGCTGCTGCCGTTCATCATCTGGCTGTTCGACACCAGCGTCACTTCCGAGGTCTCGTTCGACCGTTTCGCCAGCGCGTTCACCGCCGGCATCGGCTTCGTGCCTGGCGTGATCGTCAAGCTGGTGGTGCTGGCGCTGATCTGGGCCTACCTGCACCACGCGATGGCCGGGCTGCGCCACCTCTGGATGGACGCGACGCACGCCGTCACCAAGGAATTCGGCCGCTCGTCGGCCATCGCCACGGCGGTGTTGAGCATCGGTCTGACCGTGCTGCTCGGCGCCAAGCTGTTCGGCCTGTACTGAGGACTGCACCCCATGGCCATCAACTATGGTTCCAAGCGCCTGGTCGTCGGCGCGCACTACGGCTTGCGCGACTGGCTCAGCCAGCGCATCACCGCGGCGCTGATGGCGCTGTTCACGCTGGTGCTGCTGGTGCAGGTGCTGCTGCCCGGCCCGATGGGCTACGACAAGTGGGCCGGCATCTTCGCGCAGCAGTGGATGAAGGTGCTCACCTTCACCGTGATCGTTTCGCTCGCGTACCACGCCTGGGTGGGCATGCGCGATGTCTGGATGGATTACATCAAGCCGGTCGGCACGCGCCTGTTCGCCCAGGTGGTGACCATCGTCTGGCTGGTGGGTTGTGCGGGCTGGGCCGTGCAGGTGCTCTGGAGACTTTGAGAACAACATGGCAAGCAATACCGTCACCAAGCGCAAGTTCGATGTCGTGATCGTCGGGGCCGGCGGCTCCGGCATGCGCGCCTCGCTGCAACTCGCCCGCGCCGGCCTCAACGTGGCCGTGCTGTCCAAGGTGTTCCCCACCCGTTCGCACACGGTGGCCGCGCAGGGCGGCATCGGCGCCTCGCTGGGCAACATGAGCGAGGACAACTGGCACTTTCACTTCTACGACACCGTCAAGGGCTCCGATTGGCTGGGTGACCAGGACGCGATCGAGTTCATGTGCCGCGAAGCGCCGAAGGTCGTGTACGAGCTCGAGCACTTCGGCATGCCGTTCGACCGCAACCCGGACGGCACGATCTACCAGCGCCCCTTCGGCGGCCACACCGCCAACTACGGCGAGAAGCCGGTGCAGCGCGCCTGCGCCGCGGCCGACCGCACCGGCCACGCGATGCTGCACACGCTGTACCAGCAGAACGTGAAGGCGCGCACGCAGTTCTTCGTCGAATGGATGGCGCTGGACATCATCCGTGATGCCGAGGGCGACGTGCTGGGCGTCACCGCGCTCGAGATGGAGACCGGCGAGGTCCACATCCTCGAGGCCAAGACCACGCTGTTCGCCACCGGCGGCGCGGGCCGCATCTACGCCGCTTCCACCAACGCCTTCATCAACACCGGTGATGGTCTCGGCATGGCCGCACGGGCCGGCATCCCGCTGGAAGACATGGAGTTCTGGCAGTTCCACCCCACCGGCGTGGCCGGCGCGGGCGTGCTGCTGACCGAAGGCTGCCGCGGCGAGGGCGCGATCCTGCGCAACGTGAATGGCGAGCGCTTCATGGAGCGCTACGCGCCCACGCTGAAGGACCTGGCGCCACGCGACTTCGTCTCGCGCTGCATGGACCAGGAGATCAAGGAAGGGCGCGGCTGCGGTCCGAACAAGGACTACATCAACCTCGACATGACCCACCTGGGCGGCGACACCATCCTGAAGCGCCTGCCCAGCGTGTTCGAGATCGGCCACAACTTCGCCAACGTCGACATCACGAAGGAGCCGATCCCGGTGGTGCCGACCATCCACTACCAGATGGGTGGCATCCCCACCAACATCAACGGCCAGGTGGTGGCGCCCAAGGACGGCAACCCCAACAGCGTGGTGAACGGCCTGTACGCGGTGGGCGAGTGCTCCTGCGTCAGCGTGCACGGCGCCAACCGCCTGGGCACCAACTCGCTGCTCGACCTGCTGGTGTTCGGCAAGGCCGCGGGCAACCACATCGTCGATGCACTGGCCAGGTCGCCCAAGTCGCACAAGCCGCTGCCGGCCGATGCGGCCGACTATTCACTGGCCCGCATCGCCCGCCTGGACAGCAGCACCGGTGGCGAGTACGCCCAGGACGTGGCCAACGACCTGCGCGCCACGATGCAGAAGCACGCGGCCGTGTTCCGCACCCAGGAGCTGATGACCGCCGGCACCCACGCGGTGGCCGCCATCCGCGAGCGCGTGAAGGCCATCACCCTGAAGGACAAGAGCAAGGTCTTCAACACCGCCCGCATCGAGGCGCTGGAGGTCGAGAACCTGATCGAGGCCGCGCAGGCCACGATCGAATCGGCCGCCGCCCGCCACGAGTGCCGCGGTGCCCACACGGTGAAGGATTACGAACGCGGCGCCGACGACCCGCAGTTCCCGCTCGGCCGCAACGATGCCGAGTGGATGAAGCACACGCTGTGGTACAGCCAAGGCAACCGGCTCGAATACAAGCCGGTGCAACTGAAGCCTCTGACGGTGGACAGCGTGCCGCCGAAGGTTCGTACGTTCTGAGATCGGGATAGAACAACATGGCCAAGCGCACATTCAAGATCTACCGCTACGACCCGGACAAGGACGCCAAGCCCTACATGCAGACCATCGAGGTCGAGCTCGATGGCTCCGAGCGCATGCTGCTCGATGCGCTGATCAAGCTGAAGTCGGTGGATCCGGCGATCAGCTTCCGCCGCTCCTGCCGCGAAGGCGTGTGCGGTTCGGACGCGATGAACATCAACGGCAAGAACGGCCTGGCCTGCCTGACCAACATGCGCGATCTGAAGGACCCGATCGTGCTGAAACCCCTCCCGGGCTTGCCGGTGATCCGCGACCTGATCGTGGACATGACGCAGTTCTTCAAGCAGTACAACTCGATCAAGCCCTACCTCGTCAACGACGAGCAGCCGCCCGAGAAGGAGCGCCTGCAGTCCCCCGAAGAGCGCGAGGAACTGAACGGCCTGTACGAGTGCATCCTGTGCGCCAGTTGCTCCACCAGCTGCCCGAGCTTCTGGTGGAACCCGGACAAGTTCGTCGGCCCGGCCGGCTTGCTGCAGGCCTACCGCTTCATCGCCGACAGCCGCGACCAGGCCACCAGCGAGCGCCTGGACAACCTGGAAGACCCGTACCGGCTGTTCCGCTGCCATACCATCATGAATTGCGTCGATGTTTGTCCCAAGGGCTTGAATCCCACGAAAGCGATCGGCAAGATCAAAGAATTGATGGTTCGGCGCGCTGTGTAGCCCGCCGGTACACCCCCCCTCCGCCGATGGACACGCCGCTCCACCCCACCGACCTCAGCCGGCTGAAGTGGCGTTGCCGGCGCGGGCTGCTGGAAAACGACCTGTTCATCGAGCGCTTCTTCCAGCGCCACGAGGCGGCGCTCACCACGCGCCATGCCATCGGCCTGCAGGCACTGATGGACCTGGCTGACAACGACTTGCTGGACCTGCTGCTGTCCCGCCGTGAACCCGAGGGCGAGTTGAACTCGCCCGAGGTGACAGAGGTGCTTGGCATGCTGCGTGCAAGAGCTTCCGCACCCGCGTAGAGTTTGACGATCAGAAAGGCAACGACCATGACCCCCTCCGACGTGAAAGCCACCCTGTCCTTCTCAGACGGCAGCCCGAGCATGGAGCTGCCGATCTACAAGGGCAGCATCGGCCCGGATGTGATCGACATCCGCAAGCTGTATGGCCAGACCGGCAAGTTCACCTACGATCCGGGCTTTCTGTCCACCGCGTCGTGCAACTCGACGATCACCTACATCGACGGCGACAAGGGCGAGCTGCTGTACCGCGGCTACCCGATCGAGCAGCTCGCGGTGAACTGCGACTTCCTGGAAACCTGCCACCTGCTGCTGTACGGCGACCTGCCGAACGAGGCGCAGAAGAACGACTTCACCGCCCGCGTGACCAACCACACCATGGTCAACGAGCAGATGCAGTTCTTCCTGCGGGGCTTCCGCCGCGACGCGCACCCGATGGCCATCATGACCGGCCTGGTGGGCGCCCTGTCGGCCTTCTACCACGACAGCACCGACATCAATAACCCGCAGCACCGTGAGATCGCCGCGATCCGCCTGATCGCGAAGATGCCCACGCTGGTGGCCATGGCGTTCAAGTACAGCATGGGCCAGCCCTACATGTACCCGCGCAACAACCTGTCGTACGCATCGAACTTCATGCGCATGATGTTCGCGACGCCTTGCGACGAGTACGTGCCCAACGACGTGCTGGTGCGCGCCATGGACCGCATCTTCATCCTGCACGCCGACCACGAGCAGAACGCCTCCACCTCCACGGTGCGCCTGTGCGGCAGCTCGGGCACCAACCCGTTCGCCGCCATCGCGGCGGGCGTGGCCTGCCTGTGGGGCCCGGCGCACGGCGGCGCCAACGAGGCCTGCCTGAACATGCTGGAAGAAATCCAGCGCAACGGTGGCGTCGAGAAGATCGGCGAGTTCATCAAGCAGGTGAAGGACAAGAACTCCAGCGTCAAGCTGATGGGCTTCGGCCACCGCGTCTACAAGAACTACGACCCGCGCGCCAAGCTGATGCGCGAAACCTGCCACGAGGTGCTGGGTGCCCTGGGCCTGGGCAACGACCCGCTGTTCAAGCTGGCGATGGCGCTCGAGAAGATTGCGCTGGAAGACGAGTACTTCGTTGCCCGCAAGCTCTACCCGAACGTCGACTTCTACTCCGGCATCGTGCAGCGCGCGATCGGCATCCCGGTGTCGCTGTTCACCGCGATCTTCGCGCTGGCCCGCACGGTGGGCTGGATCGCCCAGCTCAACGAGATGATCGCCGACCCCGAGTACAAGATCGGCCGCCCGCGCCAGCTGTTCGTCGGCGCCGCCAAGCGCGACGTGAAGCCGATCGGCCAGCGTTGAACATCGCGCGCTGAGCCAGCGCGCAGCCCGAGACGACGGCGCAGCTTGCTGCGCCGTTTCACTTGGTACCTTTCATTGTCCCTGGGCGCTTCACCCCGTCGCGCCTGGGGCGAGTCGGCGCCGTCACAATAGCGGGTTGGTCGCAGGCCAGCAATCCGACAGGAGCATCGATGGAACTCGTCAAGATCAAGCTGCCCGCTTCGTGGCGACTGCGGCGCGACACCGCCGCGCCCGCCGCTGAGCCGCGGCTGAACGTGGCGTTCTCGTTCTACGCCCCCGAGGGCGCGCAACTGGCCATGCCGCTGGCGGTGCTCAACGGATTGGTGAAGCAGCGGTTCCCGAAGGTGGAACGCAGCCTGGTCGCCATCAACAAGACACTGCCCGAGGCTGAGCACTCGCCGGCCTGGTTTGCGGGCCGCATTGCCCAGCTCAAGCCGGACGTGCTGGCGTTCTCGTGCATGTCGCCGCACTGGCGCGAGCTGCGTGCCTACATCGATGCGGCCAAGCAGGCCTCACCAACGACCAAGATCCTGGTCGGGGGCTACCAGGCCATCCTGACACCGGACGAGACCATCGCCCACCCGTCGGTGGACATGATCTGCATCGGCGACGGCGAGCAACCCTTCAGCGACCTGCTCGAGCGCATGCTCGCCGGGCGGGGCGACGTGAGCACCGCGGTCGAGGCGATCACCGGCCTGTGGGTCAAGCGACCCGACGGCACGGTGAACAAGGGCGAGCGCTACCTCAACGAGAACCTCTGCGACTTTCCGTTCCCGGACTATTCACTGTTCGAGCGCAATGGCACGCTGCGGGGCCTGGGCATCTCGGTGTTCGGCCCGCAGGACAAGTTCATCCTGCCTGCGATGACCGGCCGCGGCTGCCCCTACAAGTGCACCTACTGCTCGAACACCACGCTGCTGGAGATGTACAAGGGCGAGGGTGGCTACATCCGCAAGTACGAGATCGACAAGCTGATCGACGAGCTCGCGCGCCTGAAGGCCAGCTACGCGGTCGAGTACTTCGAGTTCTGGGACGAACTCTTCATGGTGGACGTGAAGTACGCCGTGAAGTTCTTCAAGGAATACGAGCGGGCAATCGGCCTGCCGTTCTCGATCAATGCGCGCGTCGAGCGCATGAGCCCCGACTTCTGCCAGACCGCGCGCAGTGCCGGCTGCCACACCATCTGGTTCGGCATCGAGAGCGGCTCGGAGCGTTACCGCGAGCAGCGCCTGGGCCGCAAGATGAAGAACGCCGACATCCTGTGGGCGGCACAGAACGCGCGCGATGTGGGCATCCAGCGGCTCACCTTCAACATCATCGGCATGCCCTTCGAAACCCTGGCCGACGCAGAAGAAACGCTGGCCCTGAACGAGGCCATCGCGCCGGAGTTCTTCCACTTCTTCACCTACATCCCGCTGGAAGGCACGCCGCTGTACGAGGTGGCCCGGCGCGAGCAGTTGCTGATCCCGAAGGACAACGTGAGCTCGGACTACCTGGCTGGCCGCCGCCTGCATGGCTACCGGTTGAACATCCGCGAACACGCCGGCGGCATGACGCCCGACGAGTTCAGGGACATCGGCAACCGCATGGAGGCCTTCCAGCTCCGGAACAACCGGCTGGCGCTGTAGCCATCGGGCCCCGCGGGCGCCCGCGCGGCGGGCGGGGCGCGTCAGGCGGCGTCGTCGCTGGCCGGGCTGATGGTGTCCAGGAAGGGCATCGGCTCGGTGTCGGCGTAGGCCGTGCTGTTGTCGTGCCCGGGTCGCGCATGCAGCCGCGCGGGTGCAGCGGCCGGTTCGCCGGTGGCAGGTGCGTCCTGCGGGTCGGGGCGTCCGGGCCAGGCGCCGTCGAGAGCTTGCTTCTGCATGGCGAGACTCCTGTTGATCGCTGCGATCTCCGTGCGTGTGGCCAGGATGCGTTGCTCCAGCCACAGCGCGGACTCTTCTGATCCATCCAGCCAAGCTTGCCGCCCGGCCAGGCGGGCGCGATGGCGCGCGAGCAGCGTGGCCAGCCAATGGCGGCCAGCGCCCGCCGCTGTGCTCAGCGTCCACGGCCGGTCCTGGTGGATCATCTGGGCCTTATCGGCGCGCGACACCGTTGCTTGAGGCGCGCCGGGCCCCGTGTTACGTGACGTATTCCGCTATTCGCGGATGAAGCTCTGCAGTGCGCGCACCACGTCGTCCGGTGGCGTCACCAGTTGCATGCCCACCTTGAAGCCGCCCTGGCTGCTGAGCACGCTGTGCACCACGCGTGCCTTGGACTGCATGCGCTTGCGGCTGCCGGCCTTGTCCGGCAACTCGAAACCCACCAGGCATTGCGTGCCGGCCGGAAGGGCATCGGTCAGCGCCACGCACAACCCGGTCTCGGAGACGTCCACCGTCTTGCCCACGCGTCCGGGCTGGCCGGGCAGCAGCACCATCGCATTGGCCCTCAGCGGGCGGCGGATGGCTTCGCGCCGCTCGGCGCCGCCGCCGGCCTTGGGTTCTTGGCCACTTTTCTGTGGCTCGGATGCGTTCTCAAACGGGTTGGACATGACTGCCTTTTCCACGCCACGGCTCGTGTCGCTCCGGCGGCCCCAACGCGCCGCTTGTTCGCCGGAACTAGAGCAGCGACTTTAGCAGCCGGCCCATCTCGCTGGGGTTGCGGGTGATGGTGAAACCGCACTCTTCCATGATGGCGAGCTTGGCATCGGCGGTGTCGGCGCCGCCGGAGATCAGCGCGCCGGCATGGCCCATGCGCTTGCCCGCGGGGGCGGTG
>JACRAZ010000094.1 GCA_016213205.1 Burkholderiales bacterium | reverse complement strand
TGGCCGGTGGCGCGGTGGTGGCCGTAGGCGCGGTGCTGCTGTGGCGCCGTGCCTGGGGTCCGGCCGAAGCCGGCCCGCCGGCCCGCGCCACGCTGGCCGTGCTGCCCGTCAAGCCGCTGGCCGCCGACAGCCGCGACGAGCTGCTGGAGCTGGGCATGGCCGACAGCCTGATCACCCGCCTGTCGCTGGTGCCCGGGCTGGTGGTGCGCTCGGTGGGCTCGGTGCGGCGCTATGCCGGCACCGAGCAAGACCCGGTGCACGCGGCGCGCGAGCTGGATGTGGACTGGATCGTCGACGGCTCGCTGCAGCGGCGCGGTGGCCAGTTGCGCGTGAGCGTGCGCCTGCTTCGCGCCACCGATGGCAGCGCGGCCTGGGGTGACAGCTTCGATGCGCAGTTCACCGGCGTGTTCGACATGCAGGACCAGATCTCCGCCCGCGTGCTGCAGGCCCTGGCGCCGCGCCTGCAGGGGGCGGCCGGCGTGGCGCCCGGGCTGCCCGGCAAGCCGCTGGGCGGCACCCGCAGCACCGACGCCTACGAGCTGTACCTGGCCGCCACGCGCCATGCGCAGCCGCGCCGCGCCGACAGCCTGCGCAAGAGCATCGCGCTCTTCGGCCAGGCGCTGGCGGTGGACCCGGGGTACGCGCTGGCCCACGTGGGCCTGGCCGAGGCGCTGCGCGAAACCCTGCTGGCGGCCGACGCCCCGCCCGGCGACGTGTTCCAGCCCGCGCAGCAGGCGGTGCAGCGCGCACTGGACCTGGCCCCCGACCTGGCCGAGGCGCTCACCGAGCAGGGGTTCAACCGCTACTACTTCCACTTCGACTGGCCCGGGGCCGAACGCGGCTTTCGCCGTGCGCTGGCGCTGAACCCCAACGTGGCGATGGCCCACTTCGGCCTGGCCCAGCTGCTGCTGACACAGGACCGCGCCGACGAAGGCATGCGCCACCTGCGGCTGGCGCGCGAGCTGGACCCGATGTCGGCCTTCCTGAACGCGCTGGAGGCGGGCTACCTGCTGGCGCGCGGCCAGCGCGAGGCCGCGCGTGTGCGCCTGCAGCGTGCGTTCGACATCGCGCCGGGCTTCTTCCTCGCCCACCGCACGCAGGCGCTGCTGCACCTGGCCGACGGCCAGCCCGAGGCCGCGCTGGCGGCGCTGAGGCTGGCCGCCGGGCAATCCGAGGGCAACAGCCGGCCGCAGGCGCTGCTGGGCATGCACCTGGCGCGGCTGGGCCGGCAGGCCGAGGCGCGCGAGATCCTCAACCAGCTGCTGCTGCGGGCGCGCCAGGGCTACGTGCCGCCCCTCTCGCTGGCGGTGCTGCACAGCGCGCTGGGGGAAACCGCGCTCGCGCTCGATGCCCTGGAGCGCGCCCACGCTTCGCGCGATACGCAGCTGGTGTTCCTGAAGGACGACCCACGCTGGGCCGGCCTGCGCCAGCAGCCCCGCTTCCAGGCCCTGCTGCGCCAGCTCAAGCTGGACCCGTACGGGCCGGGCCTGTCGCCCAGCTGAGCGGCGCGCGGCAACCAGTGAAACAAGCGACCGGCCTGCCGCAGGCCGGCGGAAACGCGCCTGAAGCGGCCCCGCCCAAGAATCCCGGCATCCCTGCTCACACCCCCACGCGCATGTCGATGTTCGGAAATCTCTGCCTCGTCGGCACGGCGCTGTGCCTGCTGGGCCTGCTCAACCTGGCCGTGCTGCAGAAGGCGCCGGGCGGCGATGCCGGCGTCGGCCACGCCTGGGCGATCATCATGCTGTGCGGCGCCCTGCTGATCGCCGCCGGCCTGACCACGCTGGCCGTGGGCCTGCGTGGCGGCTTCGACCGCTTCGGCAACAGCACCGGCGCGCGGGCCCTGGTGGGCGCGGGCTGGTTCGCGCTGGCCGCGCTGGGCTTCTACCTGTTGTCAGACCCCGGCACCTTCCTGCCGCGGGCGCTGCGCATGGCCGGCAGCTTCGTGCTGCCCGTGCTGGTGCTGGCCTGGGCGGCGGTGCACCTGAACGACGGCCTGGCCCGCGCCCTGCCGGCCCGCACGGCCACCGCGCTGATGCTGGCGGTGGCTGCGCTGAGCACCCTGCCCTTGCTGGGCATGGTGGTGGGCGGCACCGCCCGCACGGTGGCGGCCCTGGCGCAGCGCGATGAGCTGGACACCTTCCAGCAGGGCCTCGTGCAGCAGATCGACGCGACCAACGCGCAGGAGGGCATCAGCACGCTGCTGGTGCATACGCCCGAGGGGCGCCACCCCGTGATCCGCGAACGTGCGCTCGCCAAGATCAAGTCCAGGGCCGACTGGCAGGACGAGTTGCTGCGCCTGCTCAGGTCCGAAGCCGCGCCCGGGGTGCTGGGCTTCCTGTCCGCCAACGCGGTGGACAACCCGGCGATGTTTGCCGCCGCCCTGCCCGAGGGGCTGATGCAGCAGGCCGAGGCGATCCGACGGCGCATCCGCAACTGCAGCCATCCCAGCCACCTGTACGCCAGCATGCTGCACACCGAGGTGCACCTGGCACTGCAGGTGGCCAGCGCCTACCAGGCCCAGGGCGCCGAGGTCCGGGCCGCCGTGCAGGCGATGCGGCACGCATTCGACGAACCCACGCCCTTCCCCAGGCCCGCGTTCGCGGCGGTCGCGCTGCTGGACCGCTGGCTGGCCAGGCAGGGCCGCTAGGGTCTTCCGCGGGTAGGCGATCGCCTGCCCGCGGCAGCGACGCCGCACGCGCCTCACCGGCCGATGTCATAGGCCAGCGCCGTGACCCTGCCGCGCCAATAGGTGCGCCGGCCCTCGGGTGTCAGCCAGGCCACTTCTCCGCTCATCGGCACCTTCATGCCGGCGTGTTCGGCATAGTCCCACCAGCGCCCCTCCCAGGGCGTCAACACGATGGCCTTGCCGACGGTGCGGCCGCGCGCCTCGGCACGCACCGAGTCGATCAGGCCGGTGGCCGGATCGAAGCGCAGCAACAGCGATGCGCCGACGCTGCCATCGGCGAGGTCGACGCGGGCCGAACCGCTGTCGACAGACGTCCAGACCGCCCCCTGGCTCGGCAGCAAGGCCGTCGGGTACCAGGCGGCCTCGGCCAGGTAGCGCATGAATTCACCGTGCGCCACGCCGCCGGGCTCGGGGCTCGCACCGCGCAGATCGGCCAGCGAGACCAGGCCCAGCATGGCCGCGTGCAGGAGGCCTTCGCCCGCCACGTAGGCGTCGTGCACCTGCACCGTGGCACCCGGCCCCATCACCATGCGGGCAGACCAGACGAAGCCCGGCCGTCGTGTCGTCACGCGCTGGGTGGATGTGAACGGGACCCACCGGGCCGGCCCGTCCGCCACCGGGTTGAAGGTGCCGCGATGCGCCAGGCTCACGGCCGCGACGAGGGGTGTTCCGTCGGCCAGCGCCGCGCGGAAGAACCGCTGCACCGGCGCGGGCAGGCCGGCCAGGTCACGCGCGGCATCGAAGCGCGCGGCCGGCATGGGCGAACGCGCCGCCTCGAGCCGTTCGAGCAGCACGCCCGTGGCGGCCTGCCAGCGCCAGGCGCCGTACCAGGCCAGCACCGCCGCCAGGGCCAGCAGCGCGGCGATCGCAGCAGCGCCCCACAGGATTCCGGTCACCACCGCCTGCACCTCATCGCGGGTTGGCCGATCGCACCAGCCCGACGATGGCATCGCGCACGGCCTGGTCATGCCCCACCAGCAGATGCCCGCCGACCTCGTGGCCGATGAAGCGGGCCCCCGGGATGCGGCTGGCCGTGTACTCGGCGCCCGCATGGGTGCCGAAGCCATCGTCGCGGGCGCTGATGACCAGTGTCGGCACCCGGATCGTCTCCAGCGCCGCGGGCCGCAGGCCCTTGCCCAGCCGCGTGTCGTCGCGCAGCCCCAGGGCGCGTTGCGACAGCGGCAGCACGCGCTGCGCCATGGCGTTGACGCGTGCCTGCTCCTGCGCGCTGGCCGCGTGCACCAGCGCCGGGGGTGTCGCCAGCACGTGGCGGAAGACCTGATCGCGCGCCACCTGCAAGGCGGTCCAGTACAGGAAGTCGGAGCCGAGCAGGCACACGTGGGCATCGGCCTGCGCCTCGGGCGACGCATCGGCCGGGCGCGGCGTGCGCAGGTAGCCGAAGCGCGACATCGCGACCACCCGCAGCCCGGCCTGCGCCATCGGCCGCGCCCAGTCCATGCCCTGGTCGTGGCCACCGCCGCTGCCGTGGACCATCAGCAGCGCGGTGCCCTCACCGGCCTGCTGCACCTCGATCGGCCCGCAAGCCGTCGACACCAGCTCGCTGCCTTGCGCGGCACGCGCGGTGGCCGACGCGAGGTCGCGGCTGAACTGCACCCGCAGGGCACCGACACCGAGCGCCGCGACCAGCAGGCCGAGCCCCAGCCACCGGTGCGAACGCTTCATCACGGCACCATCGGCCCGCACCCACGCATGGTGTTCACTACGCCGTGCGCTGCGCGATGAAGCCCACCACCTCCGGGTTGCGGAAGTAGTTGGTGTGGTACGTGGTGGCCGATTTGCCCAGCGCCAGCACCTCGGGCGCGCCCTGCACCACGCCGCGGGGGGCGGCGCCGAAGAAGGTCATCGAATCGGTGTCCACCACCAGGTCGTTGGGGCCGGGGAACACCAGGTCGGCACCCAGGTTCAGCGCCTGCAGGCCGGGGTTGCGAAAGCGGGTCCAGAACTTCCATGCGGGCTGGCCCACGTTGGGCTCGAAATCGGCCGTCACCGCGGCCAGCGCGGGCTTCACCAGCCAGGCTTCGGCGAACAGCCGCTGCGTTTCGGCGTTGTTGTCGGTGCGCTGCTGGCTGGCCAGGCCGGGCACCAGGGCCACCGCCGCATCGGCAATGGGCAGCGTGGCGCCCAGCCGCAGGGTCTTGCCCAGCACCTTGGCCAGGCCGGCGGCGCCGGCCGCCAGCGGGAACACGGTGCTGGCGGCCGCACCCGCGCGCGACAGCGCGTTGGCCACGTTGGCCAGCAGGTCCAGCGCCGCGCGCAGCCGGTAGGGCGAGGCCAGGCTGGTGCCGTCCAGCGGCGAGCCCACGAACACCACCTGCCGCACCCGCACCGGCGCCAGCCGCAGCAGCCAGCTCACCACCAGCCCGCCGCGGCTGTGGCACACGATGTCGATCGGGCCGGTCACGCCGCGCAGCTGCCGGTGCAGATCGAGCGCGTTGATCCACGGCGTCACCGAGAGCGTGGGGTGGTCGAACACCAGGATGTTGTCGCCATAGGTCTTGCGCCACTGGGCCAGCAGGGCCTGGCCGGCGGGGTTGTCCGGGTCGGCCAGCTGCTCGAACCACATCTCGCTCTTGCTGAAGGTGCCGTGCACCAGCAGCAGCGTGCGGCCCGCCAACTGCGGGGCCTGCACCGGCACCAGCGGTGGCAGGCCGGCGGCCTGCAGGGGCCCGCTCGCGGCCGGGGTGGCGCTGCGGCGCCATTGGCGCAGGTCGCGGTCGGGCGTGAGCAGCCCGTCCAGGGCTGCCAGCCCCTGCGTCACCTGGTTGGGGCCGATGTCCTGGTACTTGAAGGTCTTGAGCGCATCCCCCAGGCCAAAGCCGAAGAAGCTGGCGCGCCGGGCACGGCCACGCAGGGCCTGCGAGGGCGGCGGCTCGTACACCCAGCGCAGCACGCCGTCGTCGTCGTGCAGGCTCACGCTGGCGCGCGGGTCCTGCATGTCGGGCGTGTAGCCGCGGCGCCGCCGCGTGGTGATGGGCAGCGCGATCGGCTCCTTCGCCGCTTCGGTGAGCTGGAGTACCTGGTCGGCCTCGTCCCAGGGCGCGGCGCTGAAGCCCGATCCCGACTGTGATGTGCTCATGACCGGTCTCCCACGATCGGCAGCGGCGTGACCTGGTGGGCGCGCGCCGTGGCAATGTCGAGGATGGAATCGAAATCGGCCTTCTCGCGCAGCGCCTCCACGCCGGCCTGGCGCGCCTCGCGGAAGCCGCAATGCTCGGTCAGGCGCACGGTCTCCAGCGGCGCCAGCTGGCCGGCGCGGATGAGCTTGCACACCGCGTCGTGGTCGATGGTCCACCAGGGCGCGCGCTGCACGCGGGCGGTGTCGGCCGAGAGGCGCTCGTCGTCGGTGCCCGGCTCGGCCTGCGGGCCGCCGGCGGCGCGGAACGCCGTCTGGTAGGCGCTGTGGCGCCAGTAGCCGGGCAGCGCGTGGCCATCGAGCAGGAAGATCACCGGGTAGATGTCCACCAGCTCCAGGCAGGCGGCGAACAGCAGCGCCAGGTCGATGCAGGTGCCCACCCGCGTGGCGTGGATCATGCTGGGCGTGCGCAGGCGCTGCGAATCGAGCTGCGCGCTGTAGCTGGGCGGCGGGTTGATGTAGCCCAGCTGCCACTCGTGCAGCAGCGTGGCCCAGATCGCCTCGACCTGCAGGTCCACGTTGTCCAGCGTGTCCTCGCGCTCGGGCACGGCGCTCTGGTAGCCCTCGAAGCCGGCGCTGGGGTCGTCGCGGATCACGCGCACGTAGCGCTGCGCGGCCGAGACCACGCGCTCCACCGCCGGATCACGCGGCAGCACGAACGAGGGCAGCCACTTGCCGCTGCTGGCGTTGTCGCGCCACTGGTCCACCGGCAGCAGGCGCAGCGGGTGGGTGTCGGTGAGCACGGTGTGGCCTTCCACCCGCAGCTGCACGAACAGCGTGCTGAGCATCGCCTCGCCGGCCTGGCGCAGCAGCGTGGCCGTGAGCGGCACCTGGATGCGCTTTTGCAGGTTCAGCCGCGGCTCGCGCAGCGCCAGCTCGCTTTCGTAGCGCGCGGGCTCGGGGCCGCCGTGCAGTTCCACCACCAGGTGCACGCGGGGCGCGCTGCCGGCCACCGGGTTGCGCAGCTCGAAGCGGTCGAACAGCGGGCGGTGGTTGTGCAGTTCGGCGTAGTTGAGCTCTCGCTTGGGCTCGATCACCCATTCCACCGCCGGCGGCGCGGGCGCCTCGGCGCTGCGGGCGGCCCGGGTGGCGCGGCAGCGCCAGTCGGGGGCCGCGGCGGCGGCCGCGGTGGCGCCGGCGGTGGCCGCGGC
>JACRAZ010000092.1 GCA_016213205.1 Burkholderiales bacterium | reverse complement strand
GCCTTACGACCCGAGCCTGCACGGCAACGCGCTCGCGCTTGCTTCGGCGGGGGGAGGTTGACCCAGGATGTCTCACTGGACTACCCTCCGCGCAAAGCGCTCCGGGATTCGCGCTTGGGAGCGGCCCGGCGCGCTCAGGCCGCCAGCAGCCCGCTGAACAGCGGGTCGTGACGCGAGCGGGGCCGGTAGGCCCCCACCCGGCGCGTGATCTCGGCAATGTGCTCGGGTGTGGTACCGCAGCAGCCGCCCACGATGTTGAGGAAGCCGCTCCTGGCGAACTCTTCCAGCATGGCGCCGGTGACCTCGGGGGTTTCGTCGAAGCCGGTGTCGCTCATCGGGTTGGGCAGGCCGGCGTTGGGATAGCAGCTGATGTACGTGTCCCCGGCCACCTTGGCCAGCTCTTCGATGTAGGGCCGCATCATCGTGGCGCCCAGCGCGCAGTTCAGGCCCACGGCCAGCGGCCGTGCGTGGCGCACCGAGTGCCAGAACGCGCCCACGGTCTGGCCCGAGAGGATGCGGCCCGACGCATCGGTGACGGTGCCGGAGATGATCACCGGCAGGCGCTCGCCGGTGGCCTCCATCAGCTCGTCCAGCGCGAAGATCGCGGCCTTGGCGTTGAGCGTGTCGAAGATGGTCTCCACCAGGAACAGGTCCACCCCGCCCTCGAGCAGGCCGGCTGCCTGCTCGTGGTAGGCCGCGCGCAGCTGCTCGAAGCTGACGTTGCGCGCGCCGGGGTCGTTGACATCCGGGCTGATGCTCGCGGTGCGTGGCGTGGGGCCCAGTGCACCGGCCACCCAGCGCGGGCGTTCGGCGCTGGCAAATGCATCGGCCGCCCGGCGGGCCACGCGCGCGGCCTCGAGGTTGATCTCCCGCGCCAGGTGGCCCAGGCCGTAGTCTTCCTGCGCGATGCTGGTGGCGCCGAAGGTGTTGGTCTCGATGATGTCGGCACCGGCGGCCAGGTAGGCAGTGTGGATCTCGTGCAGCACCTGCGGCCGCGTGAGGGCCAGCAGGTCGTTGTTGCCCTTCAGGTCGCGGGGGTGGTCACGCAGGCGGTCGCCGCGAAACTCGGCTTCGCCGAGCTGGTAGCGCTGGATCATGGTGCCCATCGCGCCGTCGATGATGACGATGCGTTGCGCCAGCAGCGCAGGCAGCGCGGCGGCGCGGGTGTAGGCCATGGCGGAGGCAGGGCGGGCGCTCGAATTCATCGGCGCATTGTAGGAACCCCCGTGCTGCGGGGTTATTCCGGCAGCGGTGCGGTGTCCTGGAACAGCGAGGACCGGAACTGCGCGTCGGGTCGCTGCCCGTCGTCCAGCGCCCACAGCGCCAGCGCGCGCGCCGACATCGGCCGGGCGAACAGGTAGCCCTGCAGCTCGTCGCAGCCCATGGCCACCAGCACGTCGCGCTGGGCCTCGGTCTCCACGCCCTCGGCCACCACGCGCAGTCCCAGCGCATGGGCCAGGCGCACCAGCGCGTCGACGATCGAGCGCGAATCGAGGTTGAACGCCAGGTCCTGCACGAACGAGGCGTCGATCTTCAGCTCGGCCGCGGGCAGCCGGCGCAGGTAGGACAGGCTGGTCTGGCCGACGCCGAAATCGTCGATCGAGACATGCAGGCCGGCCTGGCGCATCTTCGCGAAGGTGCGGCGCGTGACCTGGGTGTCCTCCATCGCCACCGATTCGGTGATCTCGCAGGTGAAGCGGCCCGGCTGCAGCTTGTGTTGCGCCAGCGTTTGCTGCAGGCGTTCGACCAGGTCGTCCTGCCGCATCTGGTACGGTGAGATGTTGATGGCCACGCGCATGCGCAGGCCGCTGTCGCGCCACTGCGCGGCCTGGCGGCAGGCATCGGCGATGACCCAGTTGCCGATCGGGCCGATCAGGCCGTGCCGCTCGGCCAGCGGGATGAAGACCGCCGGACTGACCATGCCGCGCTTCGGGTGGTGCCAGCGCAGCAATGCCTCGGCCGCCGTGATCTGCAGGCTGCGCGCATCCACCTTGGGCTGGTAGAACAGCTCCAGCTCGCCGTTGGCCACCGCCAGGCGCAGGTCCTGCAGCAGTTCGGCCTGCTCGCGGTTGTCCACCGCCATGCGCGGCTCGAACACCATGCAGGCGCCGCCGCCGGCCAGCTTGACGGCCCGCATCGCCGCGTTGGCGTGCGCCACGAGCTGCGGCCGCGCACCGTGCTGCGGGTAGGCGGCGATGCCGATCGAGCAGCCGAGCACCACCTCGCCGCGCGGCTTGACGCGGTAGGCCTGGCCCAGCGCTTCCACCAGGCGCGTGGCCACGGCGCAGGCCTGCTCGACGGTGGCCGGCAGCAGCAGCAGGAACTCGTCGCCGCCCATGCGGGAGATCACCGTACCCGAACCGACCAAGGCCGACAGGCGCTGCGCCACCTGGGCGATGACCTCGTCACCATCGTGGAAGCCGTAGGAATCGTTGACGCTGCTGAAATCGTCCAGGTTGACGAACAGCACGCTGACTGGCAGGCCGCCGTTGTCGCTGCGCTGCACGGCGGTGTCCAGTGCCGCATCGAACTGCGTGCGGGCCACCAGGCCCGGCAGCTCGGTGCGGCTGGCTTCCTGGAAAAGGCTGGTCATGGCCTCCAGCGAGGCCGCCATGCGCCGCCCGGCGCGCTGCTGGCGCCAGAACAGCAGGCCCAGGCCGACGATCAGCAGCGAGGCCAGGGCGAGCCCGGCCAGCAGCATCGACTGGTTGGACCACAGGGACAGGCCGGAATTCGCTTGCATCGACCAAATTGTCGGCACGAACACCACGGCGCATAAGCCGGAAGTGCGGGCAAATTCGGCACAAACTGCGATATCAGCCGCCGGAAAAGCCGATCGAGCGGCGCTGGCGCACCTCGGGCTTGACGCGGTGTTCGCCTTCCAGCTGGGACAGGAACTCGTCCGGCGCGAGCGCCGCGCCCAGCAGTTCGGCCTGGCGCTGCACGGCGGCAAAGTCGCCGGGCGTCAGCAGGTCCAGCGCGGCCAGGCGCTGGTGCTGTTCCGGCGTGGGCATGGCACCGGGCGGCAGCGCCTCGGCCACGAACATGCGCTCACGCTGCGCCGGCGCCAGCGGCAGGAAGCGGATCTTGAAGGTGAAGCGCCGCAGCGCCGCCTCGTCCAGCTCGTCGAACAGGTTGGTGGTGCACACGAAGATGCCGGCAAACCGCTCCATGCCGGCGAGCATCTCGTTGACCTCGGTCACCTCGTAGTGGCGCTCGGCCCGCCGGCGGCTGCGCAGGAAGCTGTCGGCTTCGTCCAGCAGCAGCACCGCCTGCTCGGCCTCGGCCTCGGCGAACATGCGCGCCATGTTGGCCTCGGTCTCGCCGACGAACTTGCTCACCAGGTCGCTGGCCAGGCGCACCATCAGCGGCCGCCCCAGGCTGTGCGCCAGGTGTTCGGCCAGCGCCGTCTTGCCGCAGCCGGGCAGGCCGTGCAGGCACAGCGTGCCATGGCCGCGCCGGCGCAGGGCCTCGACGATGCGCTCGATCGGGAAGCGTGATTCCAGGTTCAGCAGGCCCAGGTCGTAGTGCGTGACCACCGGCCGCGCCGCGCGGGCGCCGGCGGCGTGGCCCAGGGCGCGGTCGGCGTTGCCGAGCTGGCGCTCGATCAGCGATTCCACCTGGTCCGGCTCGCCGGCCAGGCGCGCAAAACGCACCGCGGTGCGGATCTGCGCCGGCGTGAGGCCGCGGCGCTCGGCCAGCCGGGCGACGAAGCCTTCGCTCACCGACTCGCCGTCGAGCGCGCGCTGCACCAGGCCCAGGCGGGCACCCGGTGGCGGCGATTTCAGCTCCAGGTGGTACTGGAAGCGGCGGCGGAAGGCCGGGTCGATCTGCTCGATGCGGTTGGTGATCCAGATCACCGGCACGCGGTTGGTCTCGAGGATCTGGTTCACCCAGGCCTTGCCGCTGACGCTGGCCGAGGGCGCCGAATCGCCGCTCGCATCGAGCCGAGCCATCCACTGCGCGGCGTCGGCCGACAGCGGCGGGAACACGTCCTCCACCTCGTCGAACAGCAGCGCGACGCCGGGGCTTCCCTTCAGGAACACCTGGCTGATCTGCAGCGAGCGGTAGCGGTCGCGGCCGGACAGCGAGTTGCCGTCGCGGTCGGCGTATTCCACCTCGTACAGCGCCAGCCCGGCGGCCTGCGCGCACACCTTGGCCAGCTCGGTCTTGCCGGTGCCGGGCGGGCCGTACAGCAGCACGTTGACGCCGTGTGCCTCGGTGGCGGTGGCCTGGGCCAGCAGGCGGGTGAGCATGCGCACCTCGTCGGCCACGAAGCCGAAATCGGCCGGTGTGAGCTCGGACTTGGTGGCCGGGCGGGTGAACACGGCCATCAGCTCGTCCGGGCCCTTGTACTCGCGCATCAGCACCGGGGGCAGCTGTTCGCTCACCTTCATCAGGTCGGCCAGGTCGGTGATGTTGTGTTCGGAGATCAGGTTCTCGACCATGCCGATGCGCTCGAGCCGGCTGCCTGCGCGCAGCGCCTCGGCCACCTCGCGCTCGTCCACCCCGGCCACCGCGGCAATGGCGGCGTAGGCCTGCTGCGCGTTGGACACCTTGAATTCGACCAGCAGGCCGCGCAGTTCACGCTGGTAGCGCGCCAGCGTGCCGTACAGCAGCAGCGCGCGCTCGGCGGGGTTGAGCTGCAGCAGGTCGGCCAGCGCGTCGATGTTCTTCTGCACCAGCGTGGACTGCTTCTTCAGGTCGCGCGCCAGCCAGTCGCAGGTGGCCGAGAGCACCGCGGCCAGGTCCTTGGGCGTGTCCTTGACGAATTCGTCGAGGTAGAAGAACAGCGTGCCTTCTTCATACGGCCCGCGCCACTGGCCGTGGCGATCGACGAAGGCCGTGTCGGTCAGCCCCTGGTGGCCGCGCCACAGCGCATGGCCCTCGCAGCGCTGGCCCAGGTAGCTGCGCAGGCGCGCCAGCACGCTGGTCGGCCACACCAGGTGGCGGCCCACCAGCGCGAGCAGGCCACCCCAATCACGCCGCAGGTTGAACTGGCCGGCATGGCGCAGCGTGAGCGTGAGCACGAAGTGCGAGCACAGGCGGTCGAGCACCGGCGCCTGCGCCAGGCCTGGCGACAGGATCCACGGGCCACTTGCTTGCGCTCGGGCCATCGGCACCTTGGGCATCTGCACCTCGGCCTCGCGGCCCACGCTGGGCCGTGCGCCCTTCGCCCGGCCTGCGGCGATCTTGGCGCAGCCGGCCGCGCGCGGCAAGGGCCGCCACCGATGGCCCTGCGGCCGGACGTGCACAAGCCACGCCGGGCATGCCCGGCGCCAGCCCTCAGTGCAGCACCACCGGCTGCTGCGCCAGCACCGTGAAGCGGCCGATGAACTCGTCCATCGCCTCCTCGGTGGGGCCGGATTCGACCAACGCCTGCACGCCTTGCTGGAAGCTGGCGGCCACCGCGCCTTCGAGGAAGATTTCCTTGCGGGCGAACTTGTCGACGATTTCGTAGCCGCCGCGTGTGCCTCCCTGCTGGCCCTCGCCCTGCGTGGCCGGCACGTCGAAAGCGACCACGACAAAGCTCTCCGAGTTGTAAAGCATCTGCATGATGGGCTCTCCTTGCCGCATCAGCTTGTGCCGTCGGGTCGCATTTCAAGGCCGCGAGGGCTCGGCGGCGAGCAGCAGGTCCAGCGCCTCGCCCCCTCGCGCGGGCGCGGTGCGGATGCGCACCGGCCAGTGGCCGCGCGCCGGGTCGAGCCAGATCTCGGCCCGCAGGTCCTCCGGGCGGCTGGGCTCGCGCCGCAGCAGCAGCGCCGTCACGGGCCCGAGCGGCGTCTGCACCGTGTCCAGCCCCTGCGACCGGAAGGTCCACAGGCCGGCCCCGCCGCGCGCCCCGGCGACGAACAGCGTCACCTCGGCCGGCGGCGATTCGGACGCGGCATGGATGGCCGCGAGCTGCACCACCCAGCCCAGCCGGTCCTGCGCGCCGGGCCAGGCCGGGTGCTCGATGCGCGGCCCCGAGAAGGTGATGCGCCCGGTGTCGCGCCGGAAGTGCGCCGCCTGCGCGGCACGCCCGCGCCGCTTGTCGGTGAAACGCTCGGGCGCCAGGCCATGGGCATCGAGCGCGCCCTGGCTGTGCTGTTCGATCAGCGGCAGGCCCGCCACGCGGGCATCGAAGTCCAGCGTGTAGTGCTGGCCATCGGGCCGCCAGGACAGCCGGGCCCGGCCGCCCAGCGCGCCACGGCGCAACACGAAATCCAGCTGCGCCGGTGGCGGCAGGCGGGTGGCGTACAGCGGCGGCGGCGCGGCCTCGGCGGTGCCGGCCACCGGCGGTGGCGCGAGTTCACCCTCGGCATCGTGCGGTTCGGTGGGCGCTTCCGCGGCCGGCCCGGGCAAGGCCTCGCGTGGCAGCGCGCCGGGTGGCGCACTCGGAGGCGCGGCTGGTGCTGCATCCGGCCACGCCTGCGGCGCAGCGGGCGCCGAAGCCGCCGCCAGCGCCGCCAGCAGGCGGCCCGCAGGGGGTGCCGGGCGCGGCACGGCGGGCGCCGTGCCCGGGGGCTCGGCCCGTGCTGGGTCGGCCGGTGCTGGGTCGGCCGTGGCCGGTGCCGGGGGCGCCGGCAGCACCAGCGTCTGCACCCGCCGCACCTGCAGGGCCGGTGCCGCCAGCGCCTGGGCGCCAGGCAAGGGGCGCGGCCGCGGCCAGAGGCCGGCCACCAGCGCGTGCAGCAGCAGCGCGGCCAGCAGCACGCCCAGCGCCGGCCGCCAGCGTGCGGGGCGCAGGGGCAGGCCGGGCCGGGGCAGAACGGGCATCGCACAATACTGCCACCATCCCCGCGCTCGCTCATGAAACTCGCCACCTACAAGGACGGTTCGCGCGACGGCCAGCTCGTCGTCGTCTCGCGCGACCTCGGCCAGGCCCATTTCGCCACCGGCATCGCCACCCGGCTGCAGCAGGTGCTGGACGACTGGAACTTCCTGTCGCCGCAGCTGGAAGACCTGTACACCACGCTCAACCACGGCAAGGCGCGCCATGCCTTCGCCTTCGAGCCGCGCCAGTGCATGGCGCCGCTGCCACGCGCCTACCAGTGGGCCGACGGCTCGGCCTACCTGAACCACGTGGAGCTGGTGCGCAAGGCGCGCGGCGCCGAGGTGCCGGCATCGTTTTATACCGATCCGCTGATGTACCAGGGCGGCAGCGATGATTTCCTCGGCCCCTGCGACGTCGCCTGGTTCGGCAGCGAGGCCTGGGGCATCGACTTCGAAGCCGAGATCGCGGTGATCACCGGCGACGTGGAGATGGGCGCCTCGCCCGAGCAGGCGCTGGAGGGCATCCGCCTGCTGATGCTGGCCAACGACTGGAGCCTGCGCAACCTGATCCCGGCCGAGCTGGCCAAGGGCTTCGGCTTCTTCCAGAGCAAGCCCGCCACCGCCTTCAGCCCGGTGGCGGTGACACCGGACGAGCTGGGCGACGCCTGGTCGCAGGGCCGCGTGCAGTTGACGCTGCAATCCAGCTGGAACGGCCGCCGGGTGGGCCTGTGCGAGGCCGGGCCGGAGATGAGCTTCCACTTCGGCCAGCTCATCGCCCACATCGCCAAGACACGCAACGTGCGCGCCGGCTCCATCGTGGGCTCCGGCACCGTCAGCAACAAGGACTGGGCGCGCGGCTACAGCTGCATTGCCGAGAAGCGCGCCATCGAGACCATCGAGTCCGGCGCGCCCAAGACCGAGTTCATGCGCTGGGGCGACACCATCCGCATCGAGATGAAGGGCAAGGACGGCCTCAGCCTGTTCGGCGCGATCGAGCAGCGTGTGACCGGCCCGCAGGCCGGGATGGCGGACGAAGCCGATGCCGACGAGGCCGCCGGCGCCGGGCCGGCGGCCGACGCATCGGCCACCGAGGCCGACCCGCCCCCGCAGGCCGGCGACACGCAGGCCTGACCGCGATCCGCGCGATCCGCGCGCGCACCGCGTGCAATGCGTCACACCGGCCGCGCCACCTGCCCGCTGGGCGCAAACGCTGGCGTAGCGTTTGCCTAACGGCCGCCTCCTATCGTGCTGCCACACACCCTAGGAGAAGCCGCCATGCCCCCGAACCGCCTGCCCCTGATGCTGATCCTGCTGCTGCTGCCGCTGCTGGCCCGCGCACAGGACTGGAACGCGATGATCCAGCAGCAGATGAACCAGATGAACGCCAACATCGCGCGCGGCCAGCAGCAGGTGAACCAGATCGTGCAGCAGCGCATGCAGGACCCGGGCGTGCAGGCCGGCTACCAGCAGTACCTGGCGCAGATGGCAACGGCCGGCCGTGCACCGATGAACTACGCCACCTATGCCTACTACCATGTCTACACCAATGGCTTCAGCGCCCAGGGCATGGCCCACATGCGCAGCACCGAAGCCGGCATCCAGGCCCGCGAACAGGCGGCCTGGCAGGGCCTGCAGCAGGCACAGGCCCGGCGCGCGCAGGCCCAGCAGGCCTGGCGCGACGGCTACGCCGGCCACCAGGCCGAGGCCGGCCGCCAGCTGATGGGCAACAGCACCTGGCGCGCCCCCGACGGCAGCACCCGCGAGCTGCCGCACACCTGGCAGCGCGGCACGACCCACCTCTACCAGGGCCAGGCCTACCACGTGGATGGCACTGGCCAGTACTACCAGCGCGGCGCCGACGGCTGGTGGTACCCGCTGGCCACGCGTTGAACACCCCGGGGGCCGCCATCGCCCCGGGCACACGCTGGCTCAGCGGTCGTACACGCTGGCCAGCGAGCGGAAGCCCTTGACCTCGATCGGGTTGCCGAAGGGGTCGCGAAAGAACATCGTCCACTGCTCGCCGGGCTCGCCGGCAAAACGCAGCTGGGGCTCGATCACGAACTGCAGGCCGGCCGCGCGCAGCCGGTCGGCCAGGGCGGTCCAGTCCGGCAACGCAAGCAGCACGCCGAAGTGCGGCATCGGCACCTTGTGCGCCCCCACCAGGCCGGTGTCACGGGTGGCAAAAGGTTCGCCCAAGTGCAGCGAGATCTGGTGGCCGAAGAAGTCGAAATCGACCCAGGTCTCGGTGGACCGGCCCTCGCGGCAGCCGAGCAGGCCGCCGTAGAAGCGGCGCGCCTGGTCGAGGTCACGCACATGGAAGGCGAGGTGAAACAGGCTGTTCATCGGTCGCAGCCAGTGGCTTCGAATCATGGCATCGTACGCGCATGCCCTGCCTGCCCGCGCCACTGCACGCCCCGCCCGCGGCCCGCCGCTGGGCCGTGCTGCGCCGGCTCGCCGCCGCGCTGCTGGCCACGCTGGCGCTGGTGCCGCCGGCACCTGCGCAGCCGGCGGCCGCAGCGCCCGCACCGGCCGACGCCAACTGCCCGCCCGCCGCGCAGGCGCCCACGGCCGAGCAGATCCAGCGTGCCGTGCGCGAGGCGCGCGACCGAGGGTTCCTGTGGCGCATCAGCAAGAACGGCCGCGCCTCCTACCTGTACGGCACCATCCATGTCGGCCGGCTGGCCTGGGCCGTGCCCGGCCCGCATGTGCGGCACGCCCTGCAGGCCACGCAGGCGCTGGCGCTGGAGCTCGACCTGGGTGACGAGCGGGTGCTCGAACAGCTGTCCGCCCCCGACCAGGGCGGCCCGCCGGCGCCGCAGATGCCGGCCTCCTGGCAGCAGCGCCTGCAGCGGCAGGCCGCGGCCGCCTGCGTGCCGGCGGCCATGCTGGCCCCCCGGCACCCGCTGCTGCAGGCCGTGATGCTCACCGTGCTGGCCGCGCGCTGGGACGGGCTGGACCCGGCCTTCGCGCAGGAGTTCGCGCTCGGCGGCATTGCGCGCGCCAGTGCGAAGCCGGTGGTCTCGCTCGAGACACCGGCGCGCCAGCTGGCCGCCTTGATGCCCGCCGATGCCGACCGCGCCCGCCTGATGGCCGAGCAGACGATGGCGCAGCTCGAACAAGGCCGCGCGCGCGCCACGCTGCTGCGGGTGGCCCAGGCCTGGGAACGCGGCGACCTGGACGAGCTGGCGCAGTACGAGCGCTGGTGCGAGTGCATCGAGAACGAGGACGACGCACGCTACATGCGCCAGCTCAACGACGAGCGCAACCCGGCGCTGGCCGAACGCATCGATGCCCTGCACGCGAGCGGGCAGACCGTGTTCGCGGCAGTCGGCTCGTTGCACATGACCGGCCCGCAGGGCCTTCCGCGCCTGATGACGCAGCTCGGCTACCAGGTCGAGCGGGTGCGCTTCGCGCCCCTGTGACCCCGCGCGCGCCTGCGGCGCGGCCGCGGCCGGTGTGACTTCGCACGCGCACAGGGCTACCATGGCCGCCAGACCCACACGACGAGGAGACAGCATGACCGTCCACGCCCCTGTCCGACCGCTCGCCTGCAGCGCGGGCTTCGCGAGGCCGCGCCATGACTGACCCGACCCATGCCTTCACGAAGCTGGTGCCCGGCTTCGATTTCCTGCAGGGCCTGGTGAAGAACGCCGGGGCCGCGCTGCCCAACGTGGGCCAATGGGTCGCGCCCACGCTGAACCCCGAGGAGCTGGAAAAACGCATCGAGGAGCTGCGCACGGTGCAGTTCTGGCTGGAACAGAACGCCCGCATGCTGGGCGCCACGATCCAGGCGCTGGAGGTGCAGCGCATGACGCTGTCGACGCTGAAGACGATGAACCTGTCGTTCGGCGAGCTCACCGAATCGCTGAAGATCCGGCTGCCCGAGGCGGCCGAGCCGGCCGCCGCCCCGGCGCCCGCGCCCGCGGCACGCAAGCCGGCCGCGCGTGGCGGCGCCAAGGCGCCCGAGGTGCCACCCGGCGTGATCGACCCGATGCAGTGGTGGGGCGCACTCACCAAGCAGTTCACCGAGCTGGCCGCCAGCGCGATGAAGGACACCGCCACCGATGCCGCGAAGAACCTGGCTGGGGCGATGGTCAAGCAGAGCTTCGATGCCGCCGGCGAAACCCTGAAGAAGGCGGCCGCCATGCCCGCGGCCATGGCCAAGGGCGCGGCCTCGGCGGCCCAGAAGGCCGCCAGCGTGGCGCCAACCGCCGCCGGCATGGGGCTGGCCGCGGCCACCAGCGGCGCCAAGTCCGCGCCACCGGCCCCGCGCGCGGCCGCCAAGCGCAGCACCGCCGCGCGCAAGACGGCCGCGGGGGGCAGCACGCCGCGCCCGCGCGGCGGCAGCCGCTGAGCCGGCCGATCGCCCAGCACCGCACGGGGCAGCCCATGGGTCCGTTCATCGCCGCCCACGCCACCCATCCCGATGCCGGCATGGCGCTGGCCCTCGTGGCCGCGCAGGTCGAGGCGCAGCGCGCCACGCGCCCGGGCGGCTTCGTGCCCACGTTGGGCCTGGTCTACCTCACCGACCACTACGCCGCGCAGGCCGAGGCGCTGCTGGCGCAGATGCGCCAGCGCTGGCCCGGCGTCACCTGGGCCGGCGCCAGCGGCATCGGCGTGATCGGCAGCGGCGCGGAGTACATCGACACGCCGGCACTGTCGCTGATGCTCACCGACCTGCCGGCCTGGCAGTTCCAGGTCTTCAACGGCCGCCAGCCGATGGACGCGGCGCTGGCGCACAGCGCGCTGGTGCATGCCGACCCGAACCTGCCCGAGCTGCCCGACCTGCTGGCCGAGCTGAGCCAGCGCACCCGCAGCGGCTACCTCTTCGGTGGCCTGTCGGGCGGGCGGGGCCGCGTGCTGCAGATCGCCGACGGCGTGTTCGACGGCGGCCTGTGCGGCGTGGCCTTCGGCGCCGATGTGGCCCTGATCTCGCGGGTGACGCAAGGCAGCCAGCCGCTCGGGCCGGTGCGCCGCATCACCGCCTGCGACCGCAACCTGGTGCTCACGCTCGACCACCAGCCGGCGCTGCCGCAACTGCTGGCCGACCTGGGCCAGAGCCTGGAGCGCCCGGAACCCGCGCTGCGCGCGATGCGCGGCACCCTGGTCGGGCTGACGGCGCACGACGCCGCCGCGCTGGGCGCGGGCGGCCAGTTCGGCGTGGACACGCGGGTGCGCCACCTGATCGGCATCGACCCCAACCGCGAGGCCGTGGCGGTGGCCGACCTGGTGCAGCCCGGCGAGCAGCTGGCCTTCTGCCGGCGCGACATGGCCGCCGCGCGGCGCGACCTGGTGCGCATCTGCAGCGAGATCCGCGAAGAGGTCGAAACCGACGCACCGGTGCCCGCGCTGCCCGGCACGCCCGGCGGTGCGCGCGACAGGCCGGCCTCGCGCATTGCCGGCGCGATCTACGTCTCCTGCGCCGGCCGCGGCGGGCCGCACTTCGGCGGCCCCTCGGCCGAGGCATTGATCCTGCAGCATGCGCTGGGCGATGTGCCGCTGGTGGGCTTCTTCGCCGGCGGCGAGATCGCGCACCACCACCTGTACGGCTACACCGGCGTGCTCACGGTGTTCGTGCAGGGCTGAGCGCTGCTGCGCGGGCCGCATCTGCTGCACTAGACTCGGCAGGCCGTCCCCCGCCCACCACCGCATGAACGCCCCCGCCGATCTTCCGGCTGCCGAGCGCAGCAACCGCCAGGCCGACGTGGTGGATGCCCTGCGGCCCTTGCTGCCGGCGCATGCGCTGCTGTTCCGGCGCGAGGACACCACGCCCTATGAGTGCGACGGCCTCACCGCCTACCGCCAGACCCCGCTGGTGGTGGCGCTGCCCGAAACCGAGGACCAGGTGGCCGCGGTGCTGGGCGCCTGCCACCGGCTCAAGGTGCCGGTGGTGGCGCGTGGCGCGGGCACCGGCCTGTCCGGCGGTGCGATGCCGCACGCGCTGGGCGTGACGCTCTCGCTGGCCAAGTTCAACCGCATCCTGCGGCTGGACGCGGCCGCGCGCACCGCCGTCGTGCAATGCGGCGTGCGCAACCTGGCCATCAGCGAGGCGGCGGCGCCGCTGGGCCTGTACTACGCGCCCGACCCGTCGAGCCAGATCGCCTGCACCATCGGCGGCAACGTGGCCGAGAACTCCGGCGGCGTGCACTGCCTGAAATACGGCCTCACGCTGCACAACGTACTGAAGGTGCGCGGCTTCACCGCCGAGGGCGAGCCCATCACCTTCGGCGGCGACGCGCTCGACGCGCCGGGGCTGGACCTGCTTCCGGCCATCGTCGGCAGCGAGGGCATGCTGGCCGTCATCACCGAGGTCACGGTGAAGCTCACGCCCAAGCCGCAGCTCGCGCGCTGCATCATGGCCAGCTTCGACGACATCCGCAAAGCGGGCGACGCGGTGGCCGCGATCATCGCCGCCGGCATCATCCCCGCCGGGCTGGAGATGATGGACAAGCCGATGACGGCCGCGGTGGAAGACTTCGTGCACGCCGGCTACGACCTCACGGCCGCCGCCATCCTGCTGTGCGAAAGCGACGGCACGCCCGAAGAAGTGGCCGAGGAAATCGGCCACATGCGCGCCGTGCTCGAGCACAGCGGCGCCACCGCGGTGACGGTGAGCGAAAACGAGGCCCAGCGCCTGAAGTTCTGGAGCGGGCGCAAGAACGCGTTCCCGGCCTCGGGCCGCATCAGCCCCGACTACATGTGCATGGACTCGACCATCCCGCGCAAGCGCCTGGCCGACATCCTGCTGGCCATCGCCGAGATGGAAAAGACCTACGGCCTGCGCTGCTGCAACGTGTTCCATGCCGGCGACGGCAACCTGCACCCGCTGATCCTGTTCGATGCCAACGACCCCGACCAGTTGCACCGCGCCGAGCTGTTCGGCGCCGACATCCTGGAGACCAGCGTGCGCTTCGGCGGCACCGTCACCGGCGAGCACGGCGTGGGCGTGGAAAAGCTCAGCTCGATGTGCGTGCAGTTCTCGCCGCCCGAGCTGGCGCAGATGCGCGCACTGAAGGACGCGTTCGACCCGCAGGGCGGCCTGAACCCCGGCAAGCTGATCCCCACACTGAACCGCTGTGCCGAGTACGGGAAGATGCATGTGAAGAAGGGCCTGCTGCCCTTTCCCGAGCTGGAGCGCTTCTAGATGGCCGGTGCGCTCGACGCGGTGGCCGACCCGGCGCTGCAGGCACTGATCGACCGGGTGCAGGCCGCCCGCGGCACCAACACCGCGCTGGACATCCGCGGCGGCGGCACCAAGGCCTTCTATGGCGAGGCACCGCAGGGCGAGCCGCTGGAGCTGCGGCAGCTCGCCGGCATCAGCAGCCATGAGCCGAGCGAGCTCGTCGTCACGGTGCGCGCGGGCACGCCGCTGGCGGTGCTGGAGGCCGCGCTCGCCGCGCAGGGCCAGTGCCTGCCGTTCGAGCCGCCGCGCTTTGCAGAAGGCGGCACCGTGGGCGGCATGGTCGCCGCCGGCCTGGCCGGCCCGGCCCGCGCCGCGGTGGGCGGCGTGCGCGATTACGTGCTGGGCGCCACGCTGCTGAACGGCCGCGCCGAGGTGCTGAGCTTCGGTGGCCAGGTGATGAAGAACGTGGCCGGCTACGACGTGTCGCGCATGCTCGCCGGCTCGCTGGGCGTGCTGGGCGTGATCCTCGAGGTCTCGCTGAAGGTGCTGCCGCTGCCGCCGGCCAGCACGACGATCCGCTTCGAGCTCGACCAGGCCGAGGCCCTGAAGCGCCTGAACGCCTGGGGCGGCCAGCCCCTGCCCATCACCGCCAGCGCCTGGTGGAGCGGCATGCTGGTGCTGCGCCTGGCCGGCGCCCGCGCCGCGGTGCAGGCCGCCGCCGCGAAGCTGGGTGGCGAGGCGGTCGAGCCCGCGCTGGCGCAAGGCTTCTGGCAGGGCCTGCGCGACCAGCGCGACGAGTTCTTCGTGGCCGCCGCCCAGGCCGTGGCCGCCGGCGCCACGCTGTGGCGGCTGTCGCTGCCGCAAACCGCCCCGGCCCTGCTGCTGCCCGGCGAGCAGCTGGTGGAATGGGGCGGCGCGCAGCGCTGGGTGGTCACCACCGCGCCGGCCGCGCGGCTGCGCGAAGCCGCGGCCCAGGTGGGCGGCCACGCGGTGGCCTTCCGGGGCGACAAGCGCGCCGGCGCCTTCGCGCCGCTGCCCGCGGCGCAGATGCGCGTGCAGCGCCAGCTCAAGGCCGCGTTCGACCCCGAGCGCGTCTTCAACCGCGGCAGGCTGTACCCGGACCTGTGACCGCACCCGCCGAGCCCGCCCTGTGACCGCCTCCACCACCGCCCCGACACCGCCCGGCACGCTCGACGCGATCCACCACCTGCGCATCGTCGACGACAGGCTCGCCACCTCGGGCCAGCCCGGCGAGGCCCAGCTCGCGGCCATCGCCCAGGCCGGCTACGAGGTGGTGATCAACCTCGCGCTGCACGACGACCCGCGGTATTCGCTGCCCGACGAGGCCGCCAGCGTGGCCGCGCTGGGCCTGCGGTACGTGCACATCCCGGTGCAGTTCAAGGCCCCCACGCGCGAGGACCTGCTGCGCTTCTGCGATGAGATGGACGCTCACATCGGCCGCAAGACCTGGGTGCACTGCGCGGCCAACTGGCGCGTCACCGCCTTCCTGGGGCTGTACCGGGTGCTGCGCCAGGGCTGGCCGCGCGACGAGGCCTTTGCGCTGATGCACACGGTGTGGCAGCCCGATGCCACCTGGCGCCACTTCATCGACGACCAGCTGATGGCCGACTACTACGCGCGCCGCGCGGCCTACTACGAGCGCGTGTACCACCAGCCCGAGCGCCAGGCCGACCTGCGCGTGATGGAGGCGGGGCTGTGGCAGCCCTTCGAGGGCCGGCGCGTGCTCGAAGTGGCCTGCGGCACCGGCTGGTGGACACCGCACGGCGCGGCGCGGGCCCGGCGCTGGCTGGCCACCGACCTGAACCCCGAGACCATGGCCGTGGCCCGCAGCAAGCCGCTGCCTGCCTGCGTGGCATTCCGCCGCGCCGATGCCTACACGCTGGCCGAGCTGGGCGACGAGCGCTTCGATGCCGCGTTTGCCGGCTGCTGGTGGTCGCACGTGCCGCTGCAGCGCCTGGCCGGCTGGCTGGACACGCTGCATGCCCGGCTGGAACCCGGCGCGCAGGTGGTGATGCTGGACAACAGCTTCGTGCAGACCAGCAGCACCCCGATCAGCCGCACCGACGCGCAGGGCAACAGCTACCAGCAGCGCGTGCTGGACGATGGCAGCACGCACGAGGTGCTGAAGAACTTTCCCACCCTGGACACGGCCCGCGCGGTGCTGGGCCCGCGTGCGCAGCACCTGCAGTGGACCGACCACACGCACTACTGGGTGCTGAGCTACCGCCTGACCTGACGCACCCGCCTCAAGCGCCCGCCCGATGCAGACCACCCTCGCCCCCGAATTCCAAGGCACGCCCGTAGGCGAGGCGGCCGAGGCCATCCTGCGCAAGTGCGTGCACTGCGGCTTCTGCACCGCCACCTGCCCCACCTACCAGCTGCTGGGCGACGAGCTCGACGGCCCGCGCGGCCGCATCTACCTGATGAAGCAGGTGTTCGAGGGCGCCATGCCCACCCGCGCCACGCAGCTGCACCTGGACCGCTGCCTCACCTGCCGCAACTGCGAGAGCACCTGCCCCTCGGGCGTGCAGTACGGCCACCTGCTGGACATCGGCCGCCAGGTGGTGGAAGCCAAGGTGGACCGGCCGGCCGGCGAGAACGCCGTGCGCTGGCTGCTGAAGGCGGGCCTGACCTCGCCCCTCTTCGGCCCGGCGATGGCGCTCGGCCGGCTGGCACGGCCGCTGCTGCCCGCGGCGCTGAAGGACAAGGTGCCCGGCGCCACCCACCCACGCGCCAAGCTGTGGCCGCAGACCGAACACCCGCGCAAGGTGCTGATGCTGATGGGCTGCGTGCAGCCCGCGATGCTGCCCAACATCAACGCCGCCACCGCGCGCGTGCTCGACGCCGCCGGCATCCAGACCCTGGTGGCCGAGGAAGCCGGCTGCTGCGGCGCGCTGCGCACCCACCTGGGCGACGTGGACGGCGGCCTGGCCGACATGCGGCGCAACATCGACGCCTGGTGGCCGCTGGTCAGCCAGGGCAGGGTGGAGGCCATCGTGATGAACGCCTCGGGCTGCGGCGTCACCGTGAAGGACTACGGCCACGCGCTGGCGCGCGACGCAGCCTATGCCGACAAGGCGCGCCGCGTGAGCGAGCTCACGCGCGACCTCTCCGAGCTGCTGCCCGCGCTGGTGCCGGCGCTGCGCACGCGGCTCGCGCACAACCCGCGGCGGCCCCGGCTCGCCTACCACCCGCCCTGCACGCTGCAGCATGGCCAGCAGCTGCGCGGCGGGGTCGAATCGGCGCTGGCCGAACTGGGCTTCGACATCACGCTGCCGGCCGAAAGCCACCTGTGCTGCGGCTCGGCGGGCACCTACTCGGTGCTGCAGCCCACGCTCTCGCACCAGCTGCGCGAGCGCAAGCTCGGCCACCTGGGCACGCTGGCGGCCGAGGCCATCGTCTCGGCCAACATCGGCTGCATCCAGCACCTGCAAGCGGGCACCACCACGCCGGTGATGCACTGGGTCGAGGCCCTGGACGACGCGCTGCAGGCCTGATTCCCGGGCCGTGGCCGGGCCGCCGCCCCGCGCGCGGCCGGCAACCCGCTGTGCAGGATGACAACCGCCGCGAGTGCCATGGTTCGCTCGGCGGGGCATGCGCTTCGTGCAATTCTTCACTGCCGGCGCCGCCTGCGTGTCGTTGCCACGCGGGCGGCGGCGTCTGTCCCGGTATCCCCCACCCACCCTGCACGGAGCAACACGCCATGGCCCTCTACGAAACCACCAAGTTCTCGCAACAGAAGTCCCGCAGCGCCGCGCTGGCCGCCCTGCGCAATGCGATCAACGCCCGGCTGGCCGAGCTGCGCCAGCTCACCGTGTTCAACGGCCAGACCCCCATCGTCTCGAACGCCGCGCGCGGTGCGATCCGCAATGCCTGCGGCAACCCGCAGACGGCCAACAACGTGGTCTACGAAACGCCGATCAGCGGCCACTGGCGCATCTTCTTCGCGCAGGGCTTCAGCAACGGCGTGGTGGTGCTGATGGTGGGCCACCTGAACGGCAACACGCTCGAACAGCCCTGAGCCCTCGCCCCGCACACCCCCCCACAGGCGCCGTCGGGCGCCTTTTTGCTGCCCGGCCGGCCAGCGGCCTGCAGGCCGCTGGGCGAGGGCGAGCCAGGCCCGCCTCTCCCCGGGGAAAGCCCGCCCCCGCGAACGCGGGGCCGCAAAGCGGAAAAGGTCACCAACGGTGTCGCTCGGGCAGCGGGCGCGGCGTCTGTTCACTCAAGACCCGCACCTCAAGGACGCACACCATGACCACCGCGCTGCACGCCACCCGCCACGCCACCGACCTCGTGTTCAACCAGCTGGTGGCCGAACACCAGGAACGCCTGTACCGCTTCGTGCTGCGCCGCATCGGCGACGCCACCGAGGCCGAAGACATCGCGCAGCAGGCCTTCGTCGAGGCGGCGCTGGGTTATGCCGAATGGCGCGGTGAATCGCAGCTCTCGACCTGGTTGTACGGCATCGCGATGAACCTGGTGCGCAACCACCTCTCGCGCGCACCGCAGCGCCAGTACCGCTTCGAGGACGAGGACGCGCTGGCCGAGCTGCCCGGCCATGGCCCGAACCCGGAGCAGCAGCTCACGCTGGACCAGCAGATGCAGCTGCTGCAGCGCGAGCTGGCCGACCTGGGCGACGACATGCGCGAGGTGCTGATGCTGGTGTCGCTGGACGAGCTGTCGTACGAAGACGCCGCCGCCCGGCTGGACGTGCCGGTGGGCACCGTGCGCAGCCGGGTGTCGCGCGCACGCTCGCAGCTGCGCCAGCGCTTCACGGCGATGGGTGCCAGCTGGACGCACTGAACCAGGGCCGGCCTTCGCCCAGACGCTGGCCGAGGAACGGGCCCTGTACCGGCAATCCACCTGGATGCCCGGCCGCGGAGCGGCGGCGCGGCTACAGCAGCCCGCAGCCGGCCGCCTGCACGCGGCCGGGCGGGCGCTGCCAGGCCTGTTCCACCGCCTGCCAGGCCTGGCGCCAGGCCTCGGTGTCTGCCCCGGAGGCGGCCAGCCGCAGGCCCAGCGCCTGGCGGGCGGCGTCGTAGGGGTGGCCCGCGGGCAGTTGCGCCGGCCGGCGTGCATCCGCGGCCTTCAGCGTGGCGGCAGCGGCGGCAAGGTCGCCCAGGCGCCACTGGGTGCAGGCCAGCTCCAGCCGCACCTGCCAGGCCGGCATCACACGCGGCTCGCTCCAGCCGTCCACTTGCGCCAGGCGCTGCTGCAGGCGCTCGCGGCTGGCCGCTGCGTTGCCCTGCAGGCGCAGCAGCGCGCTGTCCAGCACGGCCAGCCGGCCGGCCAGCGCCTGGTTGGTGGCCAGGCTGGCCTCGGCATCGGTGCGCACCCGCTCCAGCACCTGGGCGGCCAGCCAGGGCTCGCTCTCGGCCAGGGCCACCTGGGCCAGGGCCAGCCAGGCATCACTGCGCCGCTGCCCCCCCAGCACCGGCTCGCGCTCGATGGCCTCCAGCGTTTCGCGCACCTGCTGCAACGCGGCCGCCCGCTCGATGCGGCCGGCCAGCACCTGGGCCAGCAGCCGCTGCGCGGCCATCGGCACCCGCACGAAGCCGTGGGTGACGCCGACGGCCTGCAGGCGCTGCTCGGCCTCGCTTTGCAGGGCCAGCGCCCGGGTGGCCTGGCCTTGCTCGATCAACCAGCGCGCGCGCTCGTTCACCAGCGCCACGGCCATGTCGTTGCCGCGGCCGAGCAGGGCGTCCATGTCGGTCTGCAGGGCCTGGGCCTGGGCGTCCAGGCCCTCGTAGCGGCCGAGCCGCTGGCGTGCGGCCAGCAGCCCGCGCCGCAGCACCAGCACGAAGCGCAGGTAGTGCTTGGGCGCCTTGTCCCAGTGCGGTTGCGTGGCCGCGAGCAGCGACTCCGCCTCACCCAGGCGGCCCTGGGCGAGGCGCAGGATGGCCAGGTAGTTGGCGAAGAAGATGGTCTCGAAATCCTCCGGCCGGTGCTGCTGGCGCACCAGGACCCAGGCTTCGTCGAGCGTGCGCTGGGACTCGTCGGTGCGGCCCAGCTGCGCCTGTGACACCCCCAGCATGAACAGCAGGTTGGAGCGCAGCTCGGCGCTGTCGCGCCGGTCGTGCGCGGCCACCCGCTCGGCCAGCAGCGCCACCACGCGCGCCGGGGCCTGCACCGCGAGGTAAGCGCGCGCCAGGCTCACCTGGGCGGCGCGGGTCTCCTCGGCATCGGGCCCTTGCTCGCGGCGGGCCAGCGCCAGCCGTTGCTCGGCCAGCGGGATGGCGATGTCGAAGCGGTTCAGTGCGTGGTAGGTGTCGATCAGCACCTGCTGCAGGCGCAGCAGGGTGTCGGGGTCGTCGGCGAAACGCTGGCCCAGCTCGGCACGGCTGGCCTCGAGCAGCGCCATCACGGTGGGGGGCTGGCCGCCGTGGCGGTCGGGGCTGGCCGAGGCCAGCAGCTCGCTCAGGTACTGCGTGACCTGGTCGGACTGGTGCGCCGCCGCTTCCGCCCGGCGCCACTGCCAGCTGGTGGCGGCCAGCCCGGCCAGCAGCGCGATGGCCACGCCGCCGGCGGTGGCCGCCACCAGCGCATTGCGGCGCAGCCAGAGCCCGGCCTGGTGCCGCCAGTCATCCCGCCGCACGCTCACCGGACGGTGGCTGAGCCAGCGCTCCAGGTCGAGGATCAGCGCGCGCACGCTGCCATAGCGTTCGGCCGGCTGCTTGCGCAGGCCCTTGGCCACCACCGCCTCCAGGTCGCCCCGCACGCGGCGGAAATCGCTGGGCGGCGGCAGCGGCGTGGCGGCCTCGGCGGGGTCGGGCGGCAGCGTGCTCGGCGCTGGGCCGGCACCGGCGGTGCGCGCCGCCGGGCGCGCGCGCATGCGCCCGGGGCGGGTCTGGGTCAGGCGCCGGGCTTCCTTGTGCAGCAAGGCGTGCTCGAGCGCGGTGCGCTCGCTGCCGCGCGGCGCAAACGGCAGCTCGCCGCTGAGCAGCTCGAACAGCATCACGCTGAGCGAGAACACGTCGGCCGCGGTGCCGATGGGGTCGCCCTTCACCTGCTCGGGCGCGGCATAGGCCGGGGTCATCAGCCGGCCCAGCTGGCGCGTGAGCTGCGCGTCGCCGGCCTGGCCCTCGGCATCCAACACGCCGGCGATGCCGAAGTCCAGCAGCTTGGGGTCGCCCGCCGCGGTGACCAGCACGTTGCTGGGCTTGAGGTCGCGGTGCACGATGAGCTGCGCATGCGCATGCTCCACGCCCTCGGCGATGCGGATCATCAGCCGCACGCGCTCGGCCACCGTGGGGCAGTGGTCGCGCACATGCTCGGCCAGGCTGTGGCCGTCCACATGCTCGAGCACCAGGAAGGCGCGGCCGCCCTCGATGCCGGCATCCAGCAGGCGGGCGATGGCCGGGTGGTTCAGCCGTGCGAGCACCGCACGTTCGCGTGCGAAGCGCGCCGCCAGGCTGGTGGCCGGCACGTCGCTGCGCAGCAGCTTGATCGCGGCCTGCGCCTCGTACAGGCCGTCGGCGCGCCGCGCGAGCCACACCTGGCCCATGCCGCCCTCGCCGATCTTGTGCAGCAGCTCCCAGGCGCCGCAGCGCTGGCCGGCCACCGCCGGCGCGGTGAAGCTGATGGTCTGCGGCTGGTTCAGCGCCTGGCCCAGCCATTGGCCGAACTCGGGCCCCACCGGCTCGGTCATCTCGGCATCGGCCTGCTTGAGCATGCGCTGCACCTGCGCGCCGAGCTCGGCGTCGCGCTCGGCCAGCGTGGCCAGCCAGGCCGGGCGCCCGGCCGGCGGCAGGGCCAGCGCTTCGTCAAGCAGGTCGGAGAGCTGCTGCCAGCGGGTGCGGTCCATCCGGTTCCTGCCTGGGCCGGGCGTGGTTCAGTACGTGGTGCTGGGCGCGTCGCCCATCAGCTCCTGCAGCAAGGCGCGGGCCTTGATCAGGTCGCGGTTGATCGTGCGGGTGGAGACGCCGCGCAGCTCGGCCAGCTCGGCGATCGAGAGGCCGGCGAAGGCCTGCATCTCGATCAGCTCGTACAGCGGCACGTCGATCTCGCACATGCGGGCCAGTGCGCGGTCGATCGCCAGCATGTCGGTGGCCGAGGACAGCGCGGCCGGCTCGGCCTCGGCGGCCGACAGCGTGACCAGCACGGCCTCGCCGCCGCGCTTGTCGCGCCCCTGGGCGCGCAGGAAGTCGATCACCACCGAGCGCAGCACCTGGCCCACGTAGGCGAAGAACTGGCCGCGCGAGCTGCCCTGCAGGCCTTCCTGTTCGGCCATGCGCAGGAAGCCCTCGTGCACCAGCGCGGTGGTGTTCAGCCCCGACACCCCGCCGGCCTGCGCCAGCCGCGAGCGCGCCACGCGCTTGATGTCCGGGTACAGCCGGGCATAGAGCTCCTGCAAGGCCGCGGCCTGGCCGTCGGACGAACGGATCAGCAACTCGGTGATCGACGACATGGGAACTGCATGGGGGGTACTGCCGTGCGCGAGATTGTGCACGCGACAGCCGTCGCTGAAGCCGGCCTGTGAACGATTGCGCCCGCCGCGCCGACGCTCAGCCGGCGTGGCCTTCCGCGGCCAGCGGCTCGGGGCGCGCGCGCAGGGCCCAGGCCACCCCCACCACCAGCAGCGCGATGCCCGCCAGCGTGAGGCCGCCCGGCACCTGCGCCCGCAGCACGAAGGCGTAGGCCAACGCCGAGAGGGTTTCGAACACGATGAGCTGCCCCGCCAGCGTGGTGGGCAGGCGCTGGCTGGCCTCGTTCCAGCACAGCGTGCCCAGCCACGAGGCGAACAGGCCGATCGCGAACATCAGCCCGATGAAGGCCGCCGGCCGCGGCCCGGCCGGCAGCGCAAACGGCAGCTCGGTGGCCGCGGCCCAGGCCAGCCAGGCCAGGTAGCCCGCCAGCGCCATCGGCAGCGTGGCCAGGCCCTGCGCGGTGGACCAGGCGCGCGGGCTGCGGTCGGGGTGGGCGCGCAGCCAGTCGGCATTGCGGATCGGGTACCAGGTCCAGCAGGCCACGGCGCCCACGGCCAGCACGGCGCCGACCGCATAACGCCCGAAATCAGCGTGCTGGTTGGCGCGCAGCTGCGCCAGCTCCACCTGGTTGACGCAGCCGATGCCCGCGCCGATGAGCAGCAGCGAAGGCCCCAGCGCGCGCCAGCGCAGCCGCCCGTCGCGCGCGGCGTCGCGCCGGTTCGAGACGATGGCGATCACCACCGGCAGCGTGCCGATGATCATCGTGGGCAGCGGCCCGCCGGCGCGCTGGATGGCGCTGGCCAGGAACAGGTAGTAGACGATGTTGCCCACCAGCCCGAGCTTGGCCGCCTCCACCCAATCGGCCCGCGTGAGCTGGGCCAGCCGGGCACGGTCGGCCCAGGCCAGCGGCAGCGCGATCAGGCCGAAGGCGAGATAGCGGCCAAAGGATTGCAGCGCCGCTGGGTACTCGGGCAGCAGCAGCGGGCCAATGAAGACCAGGCCCCACATCAGGCCGGCGGCCAGGGCGAACAGGGTGCCGATGGTCATGACGCGGTCATGCCTATTCAGGCTCCCAGCTCTATCGCCAACGTGACATGCCGACAGCAACAAGGCGACATTTTCGCGTGATGCTGGATAGACGACAAAAACGGCATAGATCAAGCTCCATGCTGCCGCTCCAGTTGAACGACCTGTTGCGTCGCTCTGTACTACGCGATAGCGGTTCTTCAGCGCAGAGACCTTGGGCTATGGCACCCCAAGAAGTACGGCAATCTCGCGCTGCTTCAGCTTGCGGCTCTTAAGCAGTTCATTCACAGCCAGTCGGCACCGGTCCCGATCAACGCAGATTGATGGCCGTCACGCGGCCGCCGCCACCGGCCACTAATCGCGGGTCTGCTATGGTCAGCACGCCGTTGCGAGACACGTCGAGCCTGCCGGGCTTGCTGTAGAACCACAACACCTTGCCTATGTCACGTGAGATTGCAAACACGCCTTCGCTGGTGCTTACGAACACGAGGTTATCGGTCAATATCGGTGGACTCTGGAAATGCTGTAGCGAGAACTCATTGAACGGATTAGGGGGAGACTTGAACCAGGGTTCGACACTCCAGAGCAGGCGCCCATCGACCAGATTGCGGGCTTCGACTATGGGCCCCTTCTTCAAGGCAATGAGCACATTGCCGTGCACAGCAGTGCCGCCCACGTAGTCTTTGTCACGATGCTGCCATTTGACGGTCATGTCTGTCATGTCAATGGCGACTAGACCGCCATCGACGAGAATGACCAGATTATCGGAGATTGATATCGACTTCCCAAAGATGGGTTGCCGGACAGATCCTGGAACCCAGCCACGCCTGACTTCATTGCCGGTTGCGGCATCGCGCACCTGTAGGTGCCCAGAATAGTATTCGTATATACGCGTCCCGGCAACCGCCAGCAACTCGGGGCTCCCGGTAGCGAATGATGGAACGGCTTTCCACCTCAGCTTGCCGGTCAACGCATCGAAACTCGCGATGAGACCAGAGTTCTGGTACGGGTATGCGAACAGGCTGTCAGCGGATTGCATTCTGGGCTGGAACCCCGGCTCGATCTGCCACACCAGCGCACCGGTCCGCGAGTCGAACGCTCGGGTAACTGGCCTACTATCATCGCCTGCACTCGCGATGATGAGGCCCGATGACGCGAATGGGTTACCTATATTTGGACCCACCTTTTTCCCAGACGCATCCCTTGGCCACCGCTCCGTGCCATCTGATTCGTCAAGCACCAAGAGCCGAGAATCGGAAATATTGACAACTACCAGTGCCAATCCGCCGTCTGTGAGGCTGGGTTGACGCAGCCAAGAAGCTGCATAATCCCGCCCTTCTCTGGGCACATTCCATTCCCAGCGCAGGCTGAACTTCGATACGTCGAATTCACCTGGCACGTACCTGACATGCGGCGCGCTGACTTGCTCCGGCGCCAAAGTCTCTAAGCCAGGCAAGGGTTGCAGTGCCGATAGTCTTGGCTGGGCGCCGATCGATGCGTCGGTCAGGGTGTCGCGCGTGATCACGTAGTTGATTTGACCCCGGCTCACGATCACCTCTTCCCGGCAATCGGCCTCGACACAACCCATTAACTCGAGCCGCCCGCGATACACGCCGTCTTCCGCAGGCGCAACGACGGTGAGTTCTAAGAGCGACTGACTTTGCGAAGCCCTCGCGTTTGCGAGCGAAACGCTGACCCGGCCTTCCGGGTCGTAAGCTTTGAAGTACACCGACTCACGTGGCCAATAACGGCAATCGACCCTAATCGTGAACTTTGCGGTCTCACCTTTCGACTTCAGCACGGCTCTGAGCGGGTTTTCGCCAAGTGACGAGTATCTGCACTCCGGATCCCTGCGAACGACGCCGAATCGATAGGGCAACGAGATGGGAGAGCTTGAATACTCCGAGGAACAGTCTTGCGTTTTGCAGACGTGGACCACGAGTGCGCCGCGATGGGCCCCACGCGGAAGGTCGGATCTGACATAGATCTCGGCCGCCACTGAGTCGGATGTGAGGAACTGAAGTACGGGCGGGCGAGGTTCGAGGACACGCGCTGGGTCTTCGATCACGACATAGACCATAGGGCCAAGTTGGACGCTAGAAGTGCCTATTACCCGGAGGAGCGGACCAGAGCCTTCGTTGAAATTCGCTGACAGGACCCCAGGTGACAGCGAAATCGCGCCACCCACTGATGGCAGATCGTTGTCTGGTGTGATGAACTCGGCAAGTTGTCCCATGTATGCGGGCTGGTCTCCGAATCTCCCGCCCATCAAATAGACGCCGCCGATGCGGTAATTTGGGTCGGAACTCACCGCTACGCCCAAGTAGGCACCGATGCGTGGGTAGTAGCGGTACCTGAACGGCCCCCAGGTTTGAGTGGTCGAGTGCGGCCAAAAGATCGAGCCGTACGGGCCGGCCTCTGCGAAATTCAGCAATTGCTCGGCATCGCTCGCCGGTCCAAGGCCCGAAGCGCGCGTCGCGCTCTGCTGGTCGTTGTGCAACGCCATCACTCTGTGAGTGTTTGGCGCACTCGATGATGGCGCCTCCTGTGCCTGCTCTTCGGTGCCGCAGGCGGCAATTCCAAGCGCCAACACGCACGTGGCCAGCTTTCCAAATCGTATGGGTCCTTCCTCCGTCCTATTGGACATCGATCGCAGCATAGCCACTGGCCCTCCCTCGGTTCAGTTCAGCTTATCGCGCCTGTGCGCCGCAAACGCAGAACGATATTAGCCGGGGTAGTGCGGCTCAACGTCGTACGTGACTCGCATGGCCCAAGTCGGGGTGTCCGATGCAATCAACCCGGCCAATACCAGCCCGGATGGGCCTAGGAGTCTGCGCGGCAGAACCGGGTAGTTCCTGATGCCGCATGGCATTGCGCGTGCGTTGATGTGGCATGGCTGGAAGCTATCGCCCCTACGAACCTGACCAAGTGATGCTGCTGCCGGCGACGCCGCAAGACTGGCTGCCGGCGGGCCACCTGGCCCACTTCATCAACGACACGGTCGACGCGCTGGACCTCAAGGCGTTCTATGCGCGCTACGACGGCGGCGGCTCGCGCAACCAGCCGTTCCACCCGGCGATGATGGTCAAGGTGGTGGTCTACGCTTACGCCACTGGCGTGTTCAGCCCGCGCAAGATCGAGCGCCGGCTGCACGAGGACCTGGCGTTTCGGATGCTGGCTGCAGGCAACTTCCCGCGCCACCGCACGATCTGCGACTTCCGGGCCTTCCATCTGAAGGAGTTGGCCGACCTGTTCGTGCAGGTGGTCAAGCTTGCCCGCGAGATGGGGCTGGTCAAGCTGGGCACGGTGGCCATCGACGGCACCAAGGTCAAGGCCAACGCCAGCCGCCACAAGGCCATGAGCTATGAGCGCATGAAGCAGGCCGAGCTTGAGCTCAAGGCGCAGATCGACGCGCTGCTGGCGCGCGCCAAGGCCACCGACGAAGCCGAGGTCAACGAGCCGGAGCTGGACCTGCCGGCCGAGATCGAACGACGCGAGGCACGGCTGGCGGCCATCCGCGAAGCCCGCGAACGCCTGGAGCGGCGCCAGCGCGAGGCGGACCTGGAGCGCGGCCGCAGCGATGACGACGACCGCCGCCCGCGCGGCCCCGATGGCAAGCCCAAGGTTGGGCGCTACAAGCGCGAGTTCGGCGTGCCCGAGGACAAGGCGCAGGAGAACTTCACCGACCCGGACAGCCGGATGATGAAGCCCGCCGGCGGCGGGTTCGACCCGGCGTACAACGCGCAGACGGCGGTGGACGAAGCGGCCCACATCATCGTGGCGGCCGAGTTGGACAACGTGGCGCGGATGCGAACTGGCAGCTGCCGATGATCCAGGCGGTGGGCGACAACCTGGGCGAACTGCCCGAACTCGGCCTTGTCGATGCGGGCTACCGCAGCGAAGACAACCTGAAGAAGGCACCGATCGAAGTGATCGTGGCGCTGGGCCGAGAAGGCAAGGAACACGCCGAGATCGATGCCCAGCAGTACCCGCAAACCGCGGCGATGGCGACCAAGCTCAAGACCGAAAGGGGACGAGCGGCGTACCGCAAGCGCAAGTGGATCGCCGAGCCGCCCAACGGCTGGATCAAGAACGTGCTGGGGTTCCGGCAGTTCAGCATGCGGGGGCTGCATCGGGTCGGAGCCGAATGGAAGCTCGTGTGCATGGCGCTGGACCTGCGGCGCATGGCGGTTCTCGGCGCAGGCTGAGCAGCGGCAAAGGTGGCGTCAAACTGACTGGAGCCTCCCTCGCGGAGGGAGGCTGGAGGGACCGGTCAAACGAGCTGGAGCTCCCTCACGGAGGGGGCTCGGGGGAGCGGTGCGTTAAGGCCACAGGCTAGGAGGCTGCGCGGCTTCTGCCGCGCGGACTCCTAGGTCTCGGCAGTGCGTCGGCTGACCGGCAGGGTCGGGTTCGGCGTCGGCACGGGTCGCGGCATGGCCCGACGATGGTGCCATACCCCAGCGCCGGTGCACCGAAACAGGCCGCCCTGGCGATGCGGGCGGCCCCGATGGCACGGCCGCCGGACAGCGCCTATCCTGCGCCCGAAGGATGGACGGCGCTGCACGCGTCCGCTACCTTGCGCGTTCGCACAGGAGGCCGGAACCCATGACCCCACAAGTGCCCGAGGCCGGCCGCAGGCCGGGCCACGCACTGGCGCTGGCGGCGGCCTGCATCACCCTGCTGCTGCAGGCCTGCGGCGGCGGGGTCACCCCCGAAACGTCCGGCGGCGCGCAATCGGCGGGCCAGGTGGCACCGGCCACGGCAGCGCCCAAGGTCACGCACTACGCGGCCTCGCGCTTTGCCGAGCAGGCGGCCTTCGGCCCCAACCCGGCCCTGGTGGCCGAGCTGCGTGCCAAGGGCTTCGAGCAGTGGATCGACGAGCAGTTCGCGCTGCCCTACGTGCCGATCGATGGGAAGCCCACCGAAGCGGTGTACGCCTACAAGTTCAACGACAACATCCCGTCCGGTCTCTACAGCTTCCTCGACCGTGAAATGGTCCGACTGTCGCTGGCCGCACCCGATCAATTGCGCGTACGCGTGATGTGGTCGCTCTCCCAGTTCATCGTGACCTCCCGCAACACGAATCAGATTCCGGGGCACGTGGTATGGACGAACCTGCTGTACCGCCGGGCTTTTGACCAGTACGGTCAGTTGCTTCGCGACGTCACGCTCGATCCGCACATGGGCAACTACCTCAACAACAGCCAGAACCGACCCAAGAGCGCCGAGTGTCCGCATTGCGCGCCGAACGAAAACTACGCGCGCGAGCTGATGCAGCTGTTCAGCATCGGCGTGTTGAAGCTCAACCCCGACGGCACGCCGCAGCGCGACAGCCGGGGCCGCTTCGTCGAGACCTACACCCAGACCGATGTGGAAGAACTCGCCCGCGCGCTCACCGGGTGGACCTTTGATCCCAGCCCGCCCAATCGCCCCGAACGCAATTTCGCCAACTGGGGCAAGCCGATGGTGCCCAGCACCTGGCCGCCCGAACGCGACGCGGGGCGCAAGGAAGTGATGGGCCGGGTGTTTCCAGCCGGGCAAAGCCAGAACAAGGACCTGGACGACATCATCGCGATGCTGATGGCGCACCCGAACATCGCGCCCTTCGTGGCGCAGCGGATGATCCAGCACCTGGTCAAGAGCAACCCGACACCGGCCTACGTGGAGCGCGTGGCGGCGAAGTTCCGCGACAACGGCAGCGGCGTGGCCGGCGACATGAAGGCGGTGGTGAAGGCCACCCTGCTCGACGCCGAGGCCCGGCGCGGCGACAACCCCGCCACCGCGCGCAATGACGACGGCAAGTTCCGCGAGCCCTGGCTGCACCGCATGGCCACCTTCCGCGGGCTGGGCTGCAGCCGCAACGTCGCCTACGCGCCCAACAGCGAATGGGTGCTGTCGACGCAAACCGCCTTCCACCCGGAGAGCGTGTTCAGCTTCTATGCCCCCACCGACCGCGCGCCGGGCAGCAACCTGCTGGCGCCCGAGCAGCGCCTGGTGGACGCGCGCGAACTCACCTTGCGCCTGGGCGAGATGAACAGCCTGCGCTGGAACCGCACGCTCAAGGTCAACGACATGCAGCCGCTGCGCGACGCGGGCTGCGACGTCGACCTGTTCGTGCAGGCCTACACCCGCTCGCCGAAGGACTTTCTCGACCTGCTGAGCGAACGCTACTTCCGCGGCGCAATGCCGCCCACCCTGCGCAACAACCTCGAGCAGATGATCCGCCAGCCCACCTGGAGCACCACCGACATGAGCGAGGGTGCGATGCGCATGCTGGCATTCGCGTTGTCGACGCCCACTTTTGGTGTTATCAAATGAGCAGCCGTCGCAATCTGCTGGGGGCGATGGCGGGCCTGGGCTCGCTGGGCGTGGCAGGCCTGGTCGGCCACCTGGCCGGCCCGGCGCATGCGGTGGGCGAGGACTACCGCGCACTGGTGGTGCTGTTCCTCACCGGCGGCAACGACGGCAACAACCTGATCGTGCCCACCGATGCAATGTATGGCGACTACCAGGCCGCGCGGCAGAACCTGGCGCTGTCCAAGGCCAGCCTGCTGGCCTTGTCCGGCACCGCCGGCGGCCAGAGCTTCGGCGTGCACCCGGCGCTGGCCAAGCTGGTGCCGCTGTACAACCAGGGCCGCCTGGGCTTCATTGCCAACGCCGGGCCGCTGGTGGTGCCCACCACCGCGCTGCAGGCCAAGAACAACGCGGTGGACCTGCCACCCTTCCTGCTGTCGCACAACGACCAGGTCGCCATCCAGCAGGGCTGGACGGTGCAGGACGACTCCAGCGGCTGGGCCGGCCGCGGGCTGGAACTGCTGCCCTCGGAGCTGCGCCACCCGATCAACGCGGTCACGATGAGCAGCATCCGCACGCTGGTGCTGGGCAAGCGCTCCAGCGTGTCGTTCATGGCGCGTGATGGTTCGCGCTACTGGGGCCCGGCCGACCTGGCCAACCCCAAGACCCTGGCCGCGCAGCAGGTCAACCGCATGGCGCAGTGGCAGTTCGCCAACCTGTACGAAGCCGAGTTCGCCCGCACCTTCGGCGGCGCGGTGGACGATTCCACCCGCTTCACGCAGGCGCTGCTGCAGGCCAAGGACCCGACGGCCGACTTCGGCAGCGGCAACCTCGCCGACACGCTGCGCGCGCTGGCCAAGGTACTGCCAACGTTCAAGGCACAGGGCTACAAGCGCCAGGTGTTCCTGGTGACCTGGGGCAGCTTCGACACCCACACCAACCAGCGCGGCTCCGACGCGGCGACGCAGGATGCGCAGTTCGCGCTGATGGCCAGCGCGCTGGCCGGCTTCGACGAAGCCAACCGCGTCGCGGGGCTGGACATGAACGTGATGACGCTGATGATGAGCGACTTCGGCCGCACCGTGCGCCCCGGCTCGGGTGGCGGCAGCGAACATGCCTGGGGCAACCACTGGTTCGCGCTCGGTGGGCCGGTGCATGGCGGCACCGTGCACGGCAGCTTCCCGAGCCCGGTGCTCGGTGGTGCCGACGACGGCGACCGCAACAGGAACGGCCGCTTCGTGCCCACCACCAGCACCGACCAGGTCGGCGCCAGCGTGATGCAGTGGCTGGGCCTGGACCCCTCGGCCTTCCACGAGGTGTTTCCGAACCTCGCCAACTTCCCGCAGAAGACGATCCCGCTGTTGCGCGTCTGACCGGTACGCACGATGGCCGACATTCGACTCACCGCTGGCGACGACCTGTACACGCAGGCCGAGGCGGACAAGAACATCTCGAACAACGTCTACGGCGAGGACGGCAACGACACGCTGCGCCTGTACCAGGGCACCGCCATCGGCGGCAAGGGCAACGATGTCATCGAGCGCATCGTCGACCCCGGCAACCTGGGCCGCACGCTGGGTGTGGCGTACTGGAATTCGCCCACTGGTGTCGAGGTGAACCTCGCCGAAGGCTGGGCGGCCGATGGATTTGGCGGGCGCGACACGCTGATCGGCATTTCCACGGTGATGGGCAACGCCGGCAATGACCGTGTCATCGGCAGTGACGCCAACAATGTCTTTGCCGGCAACCACGGTCACGACACTTTCGACGGCGGCGGCGGCTATGACTCGGCTCACTGCTGGTTCAACCCGGTCGGTGAGTCCGGCGGCCGGGTCGCCCGGCTGGACGAACTGGTGGTGCGGGTCTCGGCCGACGGGCTCTCGGCCAAGGTCACCAGCAAGGTCGGCACCGGCTTCAGCCTGACACTGGCCAACGTCGAGGCACTGCACGTCTTCGACGCCGATGGCGTGCGCCGCGACGTGCTGCTGTCGAGCTTCATCACGCCACAGGTGATGGCCGAAGACACCATCATGGCCGGCGGCACGATGCGCTGGAACGCCGACCAGCCGCTGGGCACGGCCACCCCCCTCAGCTACAGCTTCGTCACGCAGGGCAGCCAGCCGGGGTTCCGGCCCTTCAGCGCCGCGGAACGGCAGCTGGTGCGCGACATCCTGGACAAGACCGCGCAGCTCGCGGGCCTCACGTTCACCGAAGTCACCGAATCCGGCACCAGCGTGGGCCAGCTGCGCTTCGGCGTCAGCCAGCAGGCCGCCAGCAAGGGGCAGGCCGCCCTGCCCGGCACGCAGGGCGACGCGGCTGGCGACGTGTGGATGGACGTGGAATCGATGGCCGGCCTCGCCCCCGGCAGCGAGGGCTATGCCGCGCTGCTGCACGAGATCGGCCACGCGCTGGGGCTGCGCCATCCCCGCAACACCGATCCCGGCGAGAACTGGGCGATGCAGCTGCGCGTGCAGGACGACCGGCCCAGCCTGACGGTGATGTCCTCGCAGCCCTCGGCCGATGGCCTGTTCCGGGCCGACTGGGGCTTGCTGGACGTGATCGCCCTGCGCAGCCTGTACGGCCAGCGCGCGCTGGCCAGCGGTGACAGCACCTACCTGCTGGGCGCGGCCGAGGGTGCGGCGTCGCACACGCTGGTCGACGACGGGGGCCATGACACGCTGGATGCCTCGGGCCTGGCCAGCGGCGTCAACCTCGACCTGGTGCCCGGTCACCTCAGCAGCGCGGGCATCACCTCGGCCGGCTTCGCGGGGGTCGAGAACCTGGGCATCGCGGCCAGCACGCTGCTGGAAGACGCGATCGGCTCCCCCTTCGACGACGTACTGATCGGCAACGACCTGCCCAACACCCTGACCGGCGGCCTGGGCAACGACTGGATCGAGGGCGGCGCCGGCAGCGACACCGCCATGTTCGCCGGCCGGCGCGCCGACTACCTGCTGTCCAACGCCTTCGGCAAGCTGTATGTCGAGGCGCGCGATGGGGTCAGCGGCTTCGACACCGTGTCGGGCATCGAGCGGCTGGTGTTTGCCGACCAGAGCCTCCCGCTCAGCCCGGTGGCGCTGGGCGCCGACGCGCTGTACAGCGTGGACGAGGACCGGCGCCTGGACGTGGGCCTGCCGGACCCGAGCGACATGGACCGCAGCAAGGCCAGCTACCGCCTGGTGGGCAATGCGCTGCACGGCAGCGCGCAGATCAGCGCCGACGGGCAGCTGAGCTACCTGCCACAGGCCAACTACAACGGCGGCGACACCATCACCTACGAGCTGGTCAGCGCCGGCGTGAGCAACCGCTACCTGGCCCACCTGAGCGTGCGCTCGGTCAACGACGGCGCGCCGGTGGCCAAGAACGTGCTGCTGCTCGCGCCCAGCACCGGCTCGCTGCGCAGCAGCCTGCCCGCGGCCACCGACATCGACGGCGACCCCATCAGCTACAGCGCCACCGGTTCGGCGCAGCACGGCGAGGTGGTGGTGGCCAGCGACGGCAGCTTCCGCTACACCGCCGCCGGCGCGTACCTGGGCGAGGACAGCTTCAACTTCATCGTCGGCGACGGCATGGGCGGCACCAACACCTACACCGCCACGCTGCGGGTGCTGCCGGTGGACAGCACCCGCGAGGGCAGCGCGCAGGGCGACACGCTGTTCGGCCTGTCGGTCGCCGAGTGCTTCCTGGCGCAGGCCGGCAACGACCGCGTCACCGGCGCCGGCGGCGACGACCTGATCGATGGCGGCGCCGGCATCGACACCGCCAGCTACGTGGGTGCCCGGTCCCGCTACCAGCTGGCGCGCGCCGAGTTCGGCTGGACAGTGCGCGACACCGCCAACCTCGAAGGCGTCGACAGCCTCGCGAACGTGGAGCGCCTGAAGTTCACCGACCGCAACCTGGCGCTGGACCTGGACGGCAATGCCGGCCTGGCGGCCCAGATCCTGCGCGCGCTGTTCGGCAAGAGCGCGCTCGCCAACAAGGTCTATGTGGGCGCCGCGCTGCAGGCGCTGGATGCGGGCATGGGCTACGTCGACCTGGTGCAGGCGGCGATCGGCACGCCGATCTTCGAGGCGCTTGCGGGCGGGCGGTCGAACACCGCGTTTGTCAGCACCGTCTACCGCAACGTGGTGGGGCAGGCGCCCAGCGCGGCCGAACTGCAGGACCTCGCGGGCCTGCTCGACAGCGGCGCGATGACCCAGACCGCGCTCGCGGTGCTGGCCAGCCAGCACGCGGTGAACACCACCAGCGTGGACCTGGTCGGGCTGGTGGCCACGGGCATCGAGTTCACGCCGGCCTGAAGGCGAAGGGCAGCGGCACCCGGCGTCACGCTGCGGGCCCGCTGCGCCCTCCCTTGCGCTGTGCGCCCACGGCTCGGAGCTTGAGAGGCTTTCCCATGCACCCACGCCGGGGTGGCCAAGGGCGCTGGCGTAGGCGCGATGCGCAGCCCGGGTGTCCACCCGGGCCAGCAGCGCAACGCCCGCCAGCGCCCTTGGGTACCCCGGCCCTTCGGGTCAG
>JACRAZ010000093.1 GCA_016213205.1 Burkholderiales bacterium | reverse complement strand
CTTGAGAGGCTTTCCCATGCGCCCACGTCAGCCCCCAGAACAAGCCCAATCTAGGCGAAAAGCGCAGCCGTGGCCGTTCCCCCGGCGAGCTTTTCAACGACGAGTGGGCTTGTTCTGGGGGCTGACCCGAAGGGCCGGGGTGGGTGCATGGGAAAGCCTCTCAAGCTCTGAGGCGGCGCGCCGCGCCGGCGGCCTGGCAATCGCCCCGGGGAGAGCTCGGGGACTCAGGGGCGCAGCGTGGGCAGGGCCTCCGGCAGCCGGCACAGATCACGCCGGTTCACGGTGACCCACTCGCCGCCCCGCTCGAGGCAGACCTTGCGCGCGGTTTCCTGCCGGTCGCGGATGCGTTCGGGCGCCGTGGCCACGCGGAACACCGTGCCGCCGAGCGCCACCGCGGCCACGCCGAGCACGAGCATTCCGGTCATTGCGATGCGCATGGGGAGGGCTCCCTCGGGCGCCTGGCGCACCCTGTTTGCGGCCACTATAGCCAGCGCCGGCGCGGTGCGCTGGGCGCAGCCTTGGGGGGGGCGGGCCTCAGCCGGGACTCAGCCGGGCGTGGCCGCCGGCAGCGTGAAGTGGAAGGTGGCGCCCTGGCCCGGCGCGGCATCGGCCCAGACGCGGCCCCCCTGGCGCTCGACCGCGCGCCGCACGATGCTCAGGCCCACGCCATGGCCCTCGAAGCTGTTGCCGTGCAGGCGCTGGAAGGGCTTGAACAGCGCCTGCGCCTGGGCCTCGTCGAAACCCACGCCGTTGTCGCGCACGAACACCTCCACCTCGTCGCCCTGGCGCTGCGCGCCCACCTCCACCCGTGCATCCGTGCGGTCGCGGCTGAACTTCAGCGCGTTGCCGATCAGGTTGAGCAGGATCGCGTGCAGCAGCGCCGGGTCGGCCTGCGCGTCGACGGCGGCATGCAGCTGCACCGCCGGCATCGGCCGGCCGGGCGTGGTGAGGCGGATCTGCTCGACCACCGCCTGCGCGGCCGATTGCACGTCCACCGGGCGCGGCTCGATCACCGCATCACGCACGCGCGCCAGGTGCAGCAGCGCCTCCACCAGGCCGGCCGACAGGCGGGCCTGCAGGCCGATCGCCTCGAGCAGGCTGCGCGCACGGGCCTGGTCACCCCGGTTCAGCCCCGCCAGGGCCAGGTCGGCCGCGCTGGCGATGCCGCCCAGCGGGCCGCGCAGGTCATGCGAGACATTGCGGTTGAAGCTCTCCAGGCCGACGACGATCTCGTTCAGGTCGGCCGTGCGGCGGGCCACCTCCGCCTCCAGCGTGGCGTTCAGGGCCCGCAAGGCCTCTTCGGCCGCCGCGCGGCGCGTCACCTCCTGCTCCAGCGCGCGGCGGCGCCGCAGCAGGCTGGTGGTCAGCAGCGTGAGGGCCTGCACCGCGATTGGCGGCAAGGCCCAGTAGCGCAGCGTGACCGTCTCCATGCCGGACAGCGCCATCACCACCGTGAGCGCCGGTATCGCGAACAGCGTGGTGCCGACCCAGCCATGCCCGGCCCCGGGCTCGCGCCACGCCGCCCACCAGGCCAGCACGCTCATGCCGAAGAAGCTGACACCCACCGTCAGGTTGGCCCACTCGCGCCGCACCGGCCAGCCCAGCCACACCACGCACAGCAAGCCGAAGAACACCAGCATCGGCGCGGCCACCAGCAGCGTGGCACGCCGGCGCCAGGCGGGCGGCACTGCGAGGTAGTCGACCAGGCCCTGGCCCAGGCAGGCCACGCCGACCGCCACCGAGACATACCAGGGCGAGGGCAGCACATAGGCATCCGGCGGCAGGTGCCAGCGGTTGGTTGCCGCGAACACGGCAATGCTCACGGCACCCACGGCAAACCAGCCCATGCCACGTTCGCGGTCGCGCAGCCACAGCACGGCATACAGCAGCGCCAGCAAAGCCATCACGAAGGCGAAGAAGTCGGCGGCTTCGAACGGCGGGGTGACGTCGGGCGGCATCCGGGGGCAGCAGTTGGCGGGCGGCAGTTGGCGGGCGGCGACCGGCCATCGTGCCACGGGAGCGGCAGCGGGCCAAGGCGGGCGGTGCGCCCGTTCGGGGGGGATCTGCACCGACAATGGCCGGATGTCTTCCGAGCTCATCGTCATCCGCCACGGCGAGACCGACTGGAACCGCCAGCACCGCTTCCAGGGCCAGATCGACGTGCCGCTCAATGCCATGGGCCTGGCCCAGGCCGAACGCCTGGCCGAGCGCCTGGCCGGCGAGCCGTTCGACGTGCTGCTGGCCAGCGACCTGCAGCGCGCGCAGAGCACGGCCGCGGCGGTGGGCCGGCGGCGCGGGCAGCCGGTGCTGGCCGCGCCGCTGTGGCGCGAGCAGGCCTTCGGTGTGCTGGAGGGGCTGGATGTCACCACCATCCGCCGCCAGCACCGCGACCTGTGGGACCAGTGGGTGCGCCACGAGGCCGACTACGCGCTGCCCGGCGGCGGCGAAAGCAACCTGCACTTCTACGAGCGCGTGATGCAGGCGCTGCAGGACACGCTGGCGGCCCACGCCGGCGCCCGGGTGGCGGTGGTCACGCACGGCGGCGTGCTGGACATGCTGTGGCGCGCCGCGCAGGGCCTGCCGTTGCACGGCCCGCGGGCCTGCGACATCCCGAACACCGGCATCAATGTGCTGCGCTGGGCTGAGGGCCGGCTGCACGTGCTGCGCTGGGCCGATGCCGAGCACCTGGCCGGCCTGCCCGAGCAGCCGAGCACGAAGCCGGCGGCGCGCTGAGGCCCTAGACCGACAGTTTGGTCAGGCTCCAGACCAGCAGCACCAGCTGCGCCAGGTTGCCCCCCAGCAGCGCGAGGTGGAACCTGCGGAAGCGCCGGATGGCCTGCAGGTCGTTGGCGAGCATCTGTTCGCGCAGACGGTCCATGCGCGGCAGCACGGTCCTTCGCAGCACGGCGGCCGCCACGCCGATGCCCGCGGCACCAACCGCGAAGCCAGGCCGCCCCAGCAACGCGTAACTGACGGCCGCCCCGGCCGCGGCGGCCATCGCGGCAACGAAGTAGACATGGAAGAAGCCGCGGATGAAGCGGGCGTCCAGCGGCGTGTCGTGCTGCAGGATCAGCAGCGGCAGGCCACCCATCAGGAAGTAGGCCGTGGTCACCAGCAGGGCCACGGTGAAGACGAGGGCAGCGAACAGGGCCATGGCCTTCCTTTCAGCGCCGGCCGGGTGCGCACCGGCCACGGGCCCGGCGGGCGCAGCGTCTCACAGCCCACCCACCCGCAGGCCGACCAGGAACCAGCAGCCACCCTGGCGCGTGAAGCGATGGGTTCGCGACCAGACGTCCGCGCCCTGGGAGCCCTGGGTCACCGTGACCGAAGCCTTGTCGAACACGATCGTGCTCGCCGTCGCCCAGGGCTCGTCGTTCTTCGCGGCGTCGAGCTCCAGCTGCCGGCTCGACAGGGGGGCGAGGAGCCTCGACACGGCAGGGGCCGCCGCTTCGGCGGGCGTCAGCGCCGTTGCGCGGCGGCCGTCCGGCGCCGCGCCCTCGAACGCCAGCGGCCAGGCCGTCCTGTCGCGCCGGAAGGCGGCGTCGTGGATGAACCGCTCCAGGAACCCGCTGAAGCTGGGGTCCGGCGCCTGACACCCAGCGGCCGGGCATGCGGCCCCGCCCAAGGCCAGCACGCCGGCCAGGGCGAGGGCGCGGCATCGGGCAAGTGGCGTGCGGGGCATGGGTTTGGCTTGCGCGGGCTACTGCAGGCTCGGCGCGATGCGTGGATGCTGCGCCAGGCGCAGCAGCAAGGCGTGGAACACGGGCCGCTGGGCCAGCAGGTGCGCCCGCGTGCCCGACCATTGCGAGACCACGACGGCCAGGAAGGCCAGTGCGCCGGGCTTGGCTTCGGCGTCGTCCAGCACGCCGCCGAAGCTGTCGGCAAACACCTCCCAGCGGCGGTGCAGCTGGCGCCGGGCGGCCTGGCGCACCTTGTCCTGCGCGGCCGTGCTTGTCGCGGTGGTCCACTGGTCCGGGAAGTCGCTCACCGACACCGCGGCGTAGCAGTTCGCCGCCACATACACCAGGCCGCGCAGGTGCAGCGCGCGCGCCGAGGCGGCGGTGGGCAGCAGGCCGGCCGCCGGGTGTTCCAGCCCCAGGTGGATCAGGATCGCGGCGCTTTCGGTCAGCACCGTGCCGTCTTCGAGTTGCAGGGTCGGGATTTGGCCCAGCGGATTCAGGCGCAGCAGGGCATCGCGGTCGGAATCGGGCTCCCACGAGGAGGCCCGCACGAGGCGGTAGTCGAGACCGGCGGCGCGCAGCGCCATCTCGACCGCCGCCGAGCCGGCGCCATGCGAACCGTAGAGCGTGAGGACCATGGGCTGCGCAGGCTGAGGGGGCGTCGAGCGGGTTCGAGACAGGGCCCGGCCAGCGCCTCAGTGGTGCGCCAGCCGCGGCAGGCCCAGGCCCGCATACACCTCGTGCAGCCGCCGCCGCAAGCGCTCGGATTCGGGGCTGGCGTTGAGCCGGGGCTGCAGCAGGTTCTGCACCCCGGCGAGCTGGCCGCTGCGCTGCAGTGCATCCTGGTGGATCTGCTCGAACAGCTCGCGCTGCGCATGGCTGCCGCCAATGGCCTGCAGCCGGGGCAGGGCCTGTTCCAGCTGCGTGGCGGCGGTGGTCCAGTCGCCACGCGCATGGGCCACGAGGCCGCGGCAGGCCGGCACCGCCACCTGCTGCCAGGCCGCGCGCGTGGCCGCCGGCGCCTGCGGCGCATGGCGCTCGATGCGCGCCAGCAGCGTGGCGGCCTCGGGCCGGCCGGCGCGGGCCAGGCCGTAGAGGTACTGCATGTCGAGGAAGGGCTGCACCTGGTCGTGCGTGCGCGCGGCCAGCCATTGGCCCAGCTCGTCCCAGCGGTCGCCCACCGCCACGCCGGCGAGCTCCAGCCGCGCCAGCAGCGAGACCGCCCCCACCTGGTCCTGCGAGTAGGCCTTGTCCACGCCCCACACCTCGCGGTCGTACAGCGCCATGGCCTGCGCGTCCTCGCCCAGCTCCAGGTGGAACAGCGCCAGGTGCCACCAGTTGTGGCTGCGCATGAACGAGGTGAGCCCCTGCCACTGGTGGCTCACGGCCGCGAGGAACGCGGCGCCCTCGCCGAGGCGGCCCTCGGTGAGCAGCACGTGGGCCAGCGCATGCTGGGCCCAGGGCTCGGCCGGCCACATCGACAGCGCGTGGCGCGCCGCGCGTTCGGCTTCCTCGAGCCGGTGGCATTGCTCCCACGCGAAGGCCAGCATGCCGTGCAGCCAGGCCACGTCGTGCGCGGCCGGCAGCGCGCCCAGCGCCAGCCGCAGCATGGTGGGCGAATCACCCAGGTTGAAGGCGTGGTACTGCGCCAGCTTCAGCGCGCACAGGTCGCGCGGGTGCTCGGCCAGCGTGGCCGCGTGCTGGGCCACGGCAGCGGCCACGTCGCCCTCGACCCAGGCCGCCACCGCGCGCGCGAACTGCCGCTCACGTTCGGTGCTGGGCAGCGCGGCCAGCGCGGCGCGTTCGAGGTGGGCGCGTGCCGCCGGCACGCCGGCCGGGCTTTCGGAGAACATCTGCAGCGCGGCGGCGCAGGCCTGCACCAGCAGGCTGTGGTCGTGCTCGGCCGCGGCCCGGATGTCCAGGATGCAGGGCTCATAGCCCAGGAAGCCGTCGATGAAGCCGGCCACCGCGGCCACGCTGCTGGCATGCTGCACCCGGACCGGGTTGCCGAACGGATCGCGGCCCTCGACGACCATGGCGTTCATCGGCCGCTACTCCCAGTACAGGCTGGCGAGTTCGTTCACGCCGATCGGCATGTCCTTCCACAGCCCGCGCAGGCGGCTGCTGGCCACGGTGATCCAGGTGGGGGCGTAGAGGTAGGCCATCACCGCATCATCGGCCACCAGGCGCTGGGCCTCGGCCATCAGCGCGTTGCGCTGCTTCAGGTCGGCGGTGGCGTTGATGCGCGCCCACAGCTCGTTGAACTTCGGGGACTCGTAGTTCCAGTAGTAGCCCGGCCGCGCGAAGTTGCCGAAGTCCAGCGGCTCCACATGGGCCACGATCGTCAGGTCGTAGGCCTTCTGGCCGTACACGCCCGACAGCCACTGCGCCCACTCCAGGTTCTCCTGCTTGGCGACGATGCCCACCTTGGCCAGCATCGCGGCGATCACCTCGCCGCCCTGGCGCGCGTAGGGCGTGGGCGGCAGCTTCAGGCTCAGCTCCAGCGGCGTGCTGATGCCGGCTTCCTTCAGCAGCGCACGGGCCTTGTCGGGGTTGTAGGCGTTGAGCGCGGTGAGGTCGGTGTAGCCCGGCGAGCCCGGCGTGTAGAAGCTGCCGATGGGCACGCCGAAACCATCGGCCGCGCCCTCGATCACCAGCTTGCGGTCGATCGCCATCGCGATGGCGCGGCGCACCCGCACGTCGTCCAGCGGCTTCTTCTTGTTGTTCATCGCCAGCACGGTCTTCGCGCGCGAGCCGCCGATCAGGATCTGGAAGCGCTTGTCGCGCTTGAACTGCTCCAGCGACTTGGCCGCGGCCACGCGGGGAAAGATGTCCACGTCGCCGGCCAGCAGCGCGGCCACCTGCGCGGCCGAATCGCTGATGAAGCGCATCGTCACCCGGCGCAGCTTGACGGCCTTGGCGTCGCGCCAGCCGTCCCAGCGCGAGAGCACCACCGCCGAGCCCTTGGCCCAGCTTTCCAGCCGGAACGGGCCGGTGCCCACCGGCTGCGTGTTGTTGCCCGCCGCGCTCTTGGGCTCGACGATCGAGGCCGTGGTCTGGCCCAGCTGGAACAGGAAGTCGGGGTTCGGGTTCTTCAGCGTCAGCACCACGGTGAGCTCGTCGGTCAGCGTGATGTTGAGGATGTTGGCGAAGACCGCCTTGTCCTTGTTGGTGGAATCGGCGGCCACCGCGCGCTCGAACGAGAACTTCACCGTCTTCGCGGTGCAGGGCTCGCCGTTGTGGAACTTCAGGCCCGGCCGCAGGCGGAAGGCCCAGGTCTTGGCATCGGGCGTGACCGTCCAGCTCTGCGCCAGCAACGGCGTGATCGTGGAATCGCTGTTGATCTTGGTGAGCGTCTCGAAGATGTTGTAGTGCACCACCTCGCCGATGGCCGCGGCCGCGCCCGCGGTGGGGTCCAGGCCCGGCGGCTCGAGCGTCATCGCCAGCACCAGGGTGTCCTTCTTCGCCTGCGCCAGCGCGGGCCAGGGCGAGGTGGCCAGCGTGGCACCCAGGGCGGCGGGCAGTGCGAGGGCGGTGCGGCGTCGGATCACGTGCGGGCTCCTTCTGGGCGTGGCGGGACCATCCGGTGCGGATGCTAGCCGCTTGCGGCGTGCCGGCGCTGCCGCGGGGTCTGCGCGGCGTCAAGCGGGCGCGTGTTCGGCGTGGGGCCGCGGCGGGCGGCTCAGCGGGTGATCGGCAGCGCCAGGCCCATGGCCACGAACATGCCACCACACACGCGGTTGAAGCGCCGCCCGGCGCGCTGCAGCAGCCCGCGGATGCGCTGGGCCAGCAGCGCCAGCAGGACCTCCACCAGCACCTCCACCACGATGAAGACGATGGCCATCACGACGAACTGCGTGGCCAGGTCGCGCGCGGGGTCGATGAACTGCGGCAGGAACGCGCCGTAGAACAGCAGCGCCTTGGGGTTGGACACGGCCGTCAGCAGCCCCTGGCGGAACAGTTGCGCCCCGGCGATGCCGGCGCCGGCCGCCGCCGCGTCCAGGGTGATCGGCGGCGCACGCCACAGCTGCACACCCAGCCACACCAGGTAGGCGCCGCCCAGCAGCTTCAGCAGCGTGAGCGCATGCGCCGAGGCCTGCAGCAGCGCGCCGATGCCCAGCATCGACAGCGTGATCAGCGCCAGGAACCCCAGCGCGCCACCGGCCACGGTGAACAAGGTCTTGCGTTGGCCGTGCAGCGCGCCATGCGTGAGCACCAGCAGGCTGTTCGGCCCCGGCGTGAGCGACAGGCCGATCGCCGCCACGAGGTACAGCAGCCAAGTATGCAGGGCCATGGGTCAGCTGCCTGGGGGGATGGGTTCAGGGGGCGGGCAGCGGCCGCTGCGGCGCCAGTTGCCACACCGCCGCGGCCAACGGGGCGCTCACCTGTGCGGCCGCGCCGGGGGCCAGCGTGCCCTCGGCCAGCGCGGCCAGCATGCGCCGCAGCGTGGCCGCGTGGGGCAGCACGCTGCCATGGAAGAGCGGGTGGCCAGCGCGCAGCAGCATCAGCGTCGGGAAGCTCTCGATGTCCAGTGCCGCATCGCCCAGGGCGTCGCTGTCGTCCTCGATGTCGATCCACGCGAAGCGCAGGCCCGGGTGCGCCGCGGCCACCTCGGCCAAGGTGACGCGGTAGGCCTCGCAGGTGGTGCACCAGCCCGCGCACAGGCAGGCCACCAGCGTGTCGGCCTCGGGCGAGGCGGGGGCAGGCAGGTCGCGGCTCATCGCCGCGCAGTCTGCCAGAGCGCCTGCCGGCCCGCGGGGGCCCGTTGGGATCGCGCCCGCAGGGCGTGGGTGTCAGGCCTGCGCGGGCGTGAGGGTGGCCACCGGCTCCGGCGCGAGCAGCGTGCCGTCGCGCAGGCCGCGCACCGTGCCCAGCACCAGCACCAGGATCACCAGCGAGGCCAGTGCCAGGAACAGCGGCCCCAGCACCGCGAGCAGGCCACCGGGGCTGGCCAGGCGCAAGGTCAGCGCGGCCAGCGCGGCGAGCGGAAAGCTCATGCCCCAGTGCGGCACGCCGAAGGGCAGCGCGGCGATGCGCCGGGCCAGCAGGCCCACCCACAGGAAGCTGAACAGCGCCATGCCCCACAGCGCCCAGCCCACCGCCGCCGGTGCGCCCAGCTGCAACGCCGACAGCCCCACCACCGCCGGCGGTGCGATCAGGATGAAGGTGGTGGGCAGCAGCCGCTCGGGCCACAGGCCCTGGTTGGCCACCCGCAGCACCAGCAGCCCCGTCACCACCGGCCAGAACAGCAGGCCGATGCCGAACTGCGCCAGCGCCCACTCGGTGCGACCCAGCGGCACGCCGGCCAGCGGCACCAGCACGTTGCCGACGATGGGGATGAACAGCGCCGGCGTGACACCGGCCCAGTTGAAGCCACCCCACCAGCGCCCCAGCACCCACAGCGTGACCCACAGCTGCGTTGCGCAGCCCAGCCACCACAGCAGCTCGGCCCAGGCGCTGGGCCCGGTGAGCGCCACCGCGGCGGTGGCCAGCAGGATGAGGGAGACCGGCAGCGTGGCGATGAAGGTGTGGCGCACCGGGTGGCGGCGGTCCTCGGCCCAGGCCTCGGGGTGGCGCTGGCCACGCAGCACGGTGGCCAAGACCAGCAGCACGAACACGGCCGCGGCCAGCGCGGCGATGGCCATCGCCGCGGCGCCGGCGCCATCGCCCATCAGCGGCGTGGCGCGGTGCCAGGCGAGCGACAGGCCACACAGGCCCATCACCACGGCATACCAGCCGGGCACGAGGAACTTCAGCGGGGTGGGGGAACGCAGGTTCATCGCCCCAGCTTAAGCCCGTGCGGCATGGCTCGTCCTTGCGCGGGGTTCAAGGCAGGCCAACCAGCGGCTGCTTGTCCAGCGTCCACAGGTACAGCGAGCCGTCGTACAGCCGTGTCTGCCGGTTGCCCACGATCTCGGACATCACGAACCAGGGCCCCGCGGCCAGGTGGCCGCTGTTGCAGTAGGCGATGGCCGGGGCCGTGGGGTCGATGCGGCTGGCCCGCAGCAGCGCCTCGTAGGTGCGGGCCGGCAGGAAGTACAGCGCACCGTTGACCGAACGGGTCAGCAGTTCGGGCGCCAGCACCTGGGCGCCGGCAATGTGGCCATGGGCGCCCACGTAGTCGCGCTTGGTCAGGCCGTGAAACTGCGGCAGGGGCCGGCCGTCCACCAGCTGCACGCTGCTGCCGGCGGCCAGCACGTCGGCGGTGCCGGCCACCAGCTGCGGCCGCTCGGTGCCGGCCTGCCAGTTGCCGGTGGCCGGGGCCACCGGGGCCACGCTGAACTCGCGGCCTTCGGCCAGCCAGCCGGCGGCCCCGCCGTCGAGCACGGCCACGCGGTCTTCGCCATAGACCTTGAAGGTCCAGTACAGGCGCAGCGCCTCGTCCACGTCCGCGATGTCCTGGCCCGCGGGCACCAGCACGATCGGCCGGCCCGCCTGCACACCCACGCCCTGCATGCGGGCCTGGAACTCGGCCTTCTCGGGCAACAGGTACTTCAGCTTGCGCTCGCCCACCTGGCGGTCGGCGCGCACGAGCTTGAAATCCACCAGGCGGGCGCCGGGCAGGTGGCCGCCGACATCGCTGAGCAGCTTCTTGGGGCTTTTCTTGTCGGTCTCGAACACCGGCTGGCGGGTGAACGAGGCCACGTCGGAGCGCACCTCCAGCACCTGCAGGTCGGGCAGGTGCCGGGCCACCCAGGCGGCATCCACCACCGGACCGGGCAACTCCACCGCGCGCGTTGCCGCGGCGAGCCCCAGCAGGGCCAGGCCCAGCAGGGCGCGGGTCAGGAAACGGGGCATGACGACACTCCTGTGCAAGTGAAGGGGGATCAGGCGCCGGCCCCGGGGGCCGGCATCATCTCGTCCAGCCGGGCCAGCAGCGACACCGGCCGCTGGCTGACGATGTGCACCGCACGGTCCTGCAGCGCGCCTGCCAGGCCGCCGGCGGGTGCGTGCTGGCGCACCCAGGCGGCCAGCGTCAGGTCGCGCTCGTGCAGCAGCTCGGCGATCTGCGCCTGGTACAGGTGCACCATGCCGCTGATCCAGCGCGCCAGGGGTGCCAGCCGCCCGGCCGCCTGCAGCGAGAAGCCCGCCAGCAGCGGCTGCATCGCGCCGGCGTCGAGCCAGGCGCCGCCGGTCACCCAGCCGTTGGTGGTGAACAGGCGCGTGGGCAGGCCGTTGGCATCGATCGAGATGCCCACCAGGTGCACCACCGTGTCCGCGTGCGTCACGAAGACGTGGAAGTGGCCATGCTCGTTGGGCGCACGCTCGGCCGCGTCATGTGCGTGATAGAAGAAGCGCGCACCGTGGCGGCGGTCCACGCAGTCGTCCTGCGGATAGTGCGCCCACTCGACGAAGTGGCGGGCGCCGGCCAGCGCGGCCTGGGCCAGGCTGCGGCCGCGCTGGGCGTAGTCCAGCTGCGTGGCCAGCACTTCGGCAGCGGCCAGGCGGGGGGTCATCGTGTCGGCGTGCATCGGCGTCAACCTGCCTCGCCCTTGGTCTTTTTCTTCGGCCCGCAGGGGTTGGCCGGGCCACAGGGGTTGGTGGCCCGTTTGCGGGTGGCCGGGCCGCAGGGGTTGGCAGCGCCCTTGCGGGCGGCGCAGGGGCCCGAGGCGGCGGCGGCGGAGGCGGCGGCCTTGGCGGGCTCGGCGGCCACGGCGCTCTGGGCGGCGGTGATGCTGCCGAGCGCTGCGGCCAGCGCGGCCACGGCCAGGGGGGAACGACGACGGGTCATGCAGAACTCCTCGATCACGGGGAAGGGGTGGAACACGGGGTCAGGGCCTGGGCGTGGCATCGGCGCCGGCCACGGCCTGCTCGGCGGTGACCGGACCGCCTGCGCGGCGCTCGAACCGCCCGCCGAGCCAGAACACGCCCAGCGCGGCCAGCACCAGCACCGCATCCACGGCCCACGCGGGCAGGTGCAGCCAATCCGGCAGCGTGTCGGCGGCGGCAAATTCGCCGGCGGTGGTGAGCGATTCCAGCGCGCCGAAGCCGCCGGCAAACAAGCTGGTGCCCAGCAACAGGCCGAGCAGGAACACCAGCGCGTCGAGCCGGCCCGACACCAGCCCCACCACCGAGGTGCCGGGGCAGTAGCCGCCGACGGCAAAGCCCGCGCCCACCAGCACGCCGCCCAGCGCCGCGGCGCCCAGGAAGGCGGGCGGCACGAACAGGCTGTCGGCCGCGAGCAGGCCGGTGCCGGTGAGCAGCGCGAGGCCGATCGCGGTGAACACGATGGCGCTGAACATCACCTTGAACACCGACCAGTCGGTGAGGCGGAACTGCGCCGTCAGCTTGCAGGGGCTGCCGAAGCCGGCGCTCTCCAGCACATAACCGAACAGCGCGCCGCACAGCAGGCCGGAAGTGATCTCGCCCATCACTGCACCCCCCGCACCAGGCGGCTGACGATCAGGCCGGTGGCAAAAAACGCGCCCAGGAACACGAAGCCGGCCAGGCTGAGCGTGGCCGCGCCCGACAGGCCCAGCCCGCTGGTGCAGCCGGCCGAGATGCGTGCGCCGAAGCCGGCGGCCATGCCGCCGAGCAAGGCCATCGCCAGCCGGCGCGGCCGTCCGAGCGCGCGTTCACCATCCACCTGCAGCCGCAGCCGGCCGGCCCGCCAGGCGGCGAACAGGGCCCCCAGTGCCATGCCCAGCACCTGCCAGCTGATCCAGGCCGCCAGCGGGTGGCCGTCCTCGAGCATCGGGCCGAGGTAGGCATTGGCCTGGGTGGCCACCGGGGCCACCGAGCCGCCGGCCCAGGCCACCAGCCGCGTGGTGAAGCCGGTGGCGCCCAGCCCGTGGCCGGTGAGCACGAAGCTCAGCAACAGCACCGCACCCAGCGCCAGGCCGGCCTTCCAGGGGGCCCAGAAGGGCCGCACGGCGCAGGCCGGTGCCGGCACCGTGGCGGTGGTGGGGCGGGGGGCGGCAGGGTGCATGGCGGGCGGGCCGATGTGCGTCGGCAGGACGGCGGGGCTTGATTTATATACCTCGCTGGGTATCATGTCCAGCTTTACATCAGCGCATGCTGATTGAGCAAATTGCGACGGTCGCGCTGCGGGTTTGTACCCACCGGGGTGTCCGCAAACAGCCTTAATATCCGCATGTGCTTATATCGTGATGGTTGGCGGTCCGCCGCCGGCCCCTGACGACCGAGCCCTCGAGGAGCCCCTGTCTTGCAGCGCAACGATTCCACCGGCCGCCTGGTCAAGGCGCCCGAGAACTTCATCGGCCCCGAGGGCGTGCGTACCGTGTTCGCAGAGGCGAAGCAGGGCCGGCGCGACTTCATCCGCCGCGCCTTCGCCGGTGCGGTGGCCGGTGCGGCCGCCGGCGCCGGCGCCAGCGGCGCCCTGGCCCAGGCCAACCCGGTGCCGGCCGAGGGTGGCGACCCCAACATCCTGACCCTGCCCGAGCACAGCAAGGGCTTGGGCCAGCCGGTGGCCACCGAGGGCTACGGCAAGCCCTCGAAGTACGAGGCCAACGTGCAGCGCCGCCCCAGCCCGGGCCTGACGCAGACGGCGCAGGCCTCGGTGTCCTTCGCCCCGCTGCAATCCCTGTTCGGCATCGTCACGCCCAGCGGGCTGCACTTCGAGCGCCACCACCAGGGCTGGTGGGACGTGGATCCGTCGAAGCACCGCCTGATGATCAATGGCTCCGACGACAAGCTGCTGAAGACACCCAAGGTCTTCACGGTGGACGAGATCATGCGGCTGCCCGCCGTCTCGCGCTTCCACTTCATCGAGTGCGGCGCCAACTCGGGCATGGAGTGGGGCAATGTCGCGGTGCCCACGGTGCAGTACACGCACGGCATGATCAGCTGCAGCGAGTTCACCGGCGTGCCGCTGCGCCTGCTGCTCGACCAGTGCGGCGTGGACTACAAGCGTGCGCGCTACGTGCTGGGCGAGGGCGCCGATGGTTCCTCGATGACCCGCACCATCCCGATGGAACTGGTGGAATCGGGCGAGGTGCTGGTGGCCTACGGCCAGAACGGCGAGATGCTGCGCCCCGAGAATGGCTACCCGCTGCGCCTGGTGGTGCCCGGCGTGCAGGGCGTGAGCTGGGTGAAGTACCTGCGTCGCATCGAGGTGGGCGACCAGCCCTGGGCCACCAAGGACGAGGCCATCCACTACGTGGACCTGATGCCCGATGGCCAGCACCGCCAGTACTCCAGCACGCAGGAGTGCAAGAGCGTGGTCACCACGCCGTCGGGCGGCCAGGTGCTGCTGGACAAGGGCTTCTACAACATCAGCGGCCTGGCCTGGTCGGGCCGCGGCAAGGTCAAGCGGGTGGACGTGTCGGTGGACGGCGGCCGCAACTGGCGCCCCGCGCGGCTGGAGACGCCGGTGCTGAGCAAGGCCCTCACCCGCTTCAACCTCGATTGGGTGTGGGACGGCAAGCCCGCCCTCGTGCAAAGCCGCGCCACCGACGACACCGGCCACGTGCAACCCAGCTACCGGGCGCTGCGCGCGGTGCGCGGCACCCGCTCGATCTATCACAACAACGCGATCCAGTCCTGGCTGGTGCAAGAGAGCGGCGAGGTCAAGAATGTCCAACTCGCATAAGTCCTGGCTGGTGGCGCTCGCGCTGTGCGCCGCCGGCGCCGTCGTGGCGCAGGAGGCGGCGCCCGCCGGCTACCCCGGCATCGGCCGCGCCGCCACACCGAAGGAAGTGGCCGCCTGGGACATCGACGTGCGGCCCGATTTCAAGGGCCTGCCGGCCGGCAGCGGCTCGGTGGCGCAGGGCCAGGACGTCTGGGAGGCCAAGTGCGCCTCCTGCCACGGCGTGTTCGGCGAGGCCAACAACGTGTTCTCGCCGCTGGTGGGCGGCACCACCGCCGAGGACGTGAAGACCGGCCACGCCGCGCGCCTGAAGGACCCGGGCTTTCCCGGCCGCACCACGCTGATGAAGGTGGCCACCGTCTCCACGCTGTGGGACTACATCCGCCGCGCGATGCCCTGGAACGCACCGAAATCGCTGACGCCCGACGAGGTGTACGCCGTCACCGCCTACCTGCTGAACCTGGGCGGCGTGCTGCCGGACAATTTCGTGCTGTCCGACAAGACCATGGCCGAGGCCCAGGCCCGGCTGCCCAACCGCAAGGGCATGAGCACCGCGCATGCGCTGTGGCCGGGCAAGTCGCTGCCGGCCACGACCCGGCGGCCCGACGTGCTGCCCGTGGCCTGCATGGCCAACTGCGAGGTGCCGACCCAGGTGGCCTCGCTGCTGCCCGAACACGCGCGCAACAACCATGGCAACCTGGCCGAGCAGAACCGCCTGGTGGGGCCCCAGCGCGGCGCCGACACCACCCGCCCGGCCGGTGCGCCGCCCGCGGCGCTGGCGGCGGCCCCGGCCACGGCAGGGTCTGCGGTTTCCCCGGCTTCGCCCAAGCCGGCCGCTGGCGACAATGCCCGTGTGCAAGCCCTGCTGCAGAAGAACGCCTGTGTCGGCTGCCACGCGGTTGACAGCCCGCTGGTGGGCCCGGCCTTCCGTGCCATCGCGAAGAAGCATGCCGAGCGTGCCGACCTGGCCAGCTACCTGGCCGGGCGCATCAAGTCCGGCGGCAGCGGCACCTGGGGCCCCGTGCCCATGCCGCCGCAGACCCTGGCCGACGACGAAGCCCGCACCATCGCGCAGTGGCTGGCCGCCGGCGCGCCCAAGTGAATCCACCGCTCACGTTCAAGGAGAACATGACCATGCCAACCCGTCGCGAACTGCTCCAGCGCAGTGCCGCCCTTGCCGGCCTGCTGGGCGGCCTGGGCCTGCTGCCTGAAGCCGCGCAGGCCGCCTACGCACAGGCCGCCTTCGACGCCAAGAACCTGGGCGAGGTGCTCAAGGCGCTGGGCGCCTCGGCCCCCACCGAAAGCAAGGACGTCACCCTGCAGGGCCCCGACATCGCCGAGAACGGCGCCGTGGTGCCGGTGAGCTGCGCCACCACGATGCCCGGCGTCAAGCGCCTGCTGGTGCTGGTGGAGAAGAACCCCAGCCTGCTGTGCGCGGTGTTCGACGTGAGCGATGCCGTCGAGGCCAACTTCGCCACCCGGGTGAAGATGGGCCAGTCGTCCAACGTGATGGCCGTGGCCATCATGGGCGATGGCAAGGTGCTGTTCGCGCAGAAGGAAATCAAGGTCACGCTGGGCGGATGTGGTGGGTGAGTCCGGACGAGCAACAGTCCCTGCGGACTGTTGCGCGCCTGACGAACCGGCCGAGCTCTGCGAGGCCGTGGACACCTGTGTACCCGATTGAATTCAAGGAGCAATTGACATGGCAGACCCGATGCGAATCCGCGCCCAGGCCGCTGGCGACAAGGCCACGGTGCGCGTGCTGATGAGCCACGAGATGGAAACCGGCCAGCGCAAGGACGCGGCCGGCAAGGTGATCCCGGCCTGGCACATCACCGAGCTGAGCGCCACCCACAACGGCAAGCCGGTGCTGGCCGCGCAGTGGGGCCCCTCGATCTCGAAGAACCCGTTCCTGCAGTTCACGATCAAGGGCGCCAAGGCGGGCGACAAGGTGGCCGTGAGCTGGGTGGACAACCGCGGCGACAAGCGCACCGACGAAGCCACCGTCAGCTGATCCACCGTCCATCGCAGGGAGACACGATGAAACCAGCCACCCTCGCCGCGCTGGCCCTGGCCGGCGCCGCCGTGCTGCCGGCCGCGGCCCAGAAATCCGCCGCCGACGGCATTGCCGAATACCGCAAGTTGCTCGAGGACGGCAACCCCGCCGAGCTGTTCGAGGCCAAGGGCGAGGCGCTGTGGAAGACCCGCCGCGGCCCCAAGATGGCCACGCTGGAGCGCTGCGACCTGGGGCTGGGGCCGGGCGTCGTCAAGGGCGCGTGGGTGCAGCTGCCGCGCTGGTTCGCCGACACCGGCCGGGTGCAGGACCTCGAATCGCGCCTGCTCACCTGCATGGAAACGCTGCAGGGCTTCAACCCCGCCGAGATCGCGAAGACACCCTTCGGCCGCGGCGAGCAGCAGACGATGGAGGCCCTGGCGGCCTGGATATCGGCCGAAGCGCGCGGCCAGCGCTTCAACCTGCCGCAGGCGCATCCGCAGGAGCAGCGCTTCTACGAGCTGGGCAAGCGCGCCTTCTTCTTCCGGGGCGGGCCGATGGATTTTTCCTGCGCCTCCTGCCACGGCGTGGACGGCCAGCGCATCCGCCTGCAGGACCTGCCCAACCTCACCAAGAACCCGGGCGACGGCATCGGCTTTGCCGCCTGGCCGGCCTACCGCGTGTCCAGCGGCGAGCTGTGGAGCATGCAGCGGCGGCTCAACGACTGCTATCGCCAGCAGCGCTTCCCCTACCCCGGCTTCGCCTCCGACGTGACGGTGGCGCTGGGGGTCTACATGGGTGTCAATGCCAAGGGTGCGGAATCCATTGCGCCCGCCATCAAGCGATGAAAAGGGCCCTGCCGATGAACACGACCTTCACGCTCGCCGGCGGCACCGCCCTCGCGGCCGCGGCCCTGCTGGTGGGCTGCGCGGTGATGCCCACGCCGGCCGAACTGGACGCCCAGGCGCTGGCCATGCACCAGGCCTCGTTCCGCGAACAGGGCATCGCGAAGATGGACCGCCTGGCGCAGGACCTGGGCCAGCAGGCCTGCTCGTCGCCGCAGCCGCCCGCGCCCGAGGTGGCCCAGCGCATCGAGGCCGAAGCGCTGGCCAGCGTGAAGTGGCCCGCCGGCGGCCAGTACCTGGGCGATTGGCGCGAAGGTGAAAAGCTCGCCCAGAACGGCCGCGGCATGACCTGGACCGACGCCAGCGCCGCACCGGCGGCCAATGGTGGCAGTTGCTACAACTGCCACCAGCTCTCCAAGCAGGAGATCTCGTTCGGCACCATCGGCCCCAGCCTGTACAACTACGGCAAGCTGCGCGGCGTGAAGAACGTGGCCGACCCGGCCAGCGCCGCGATCGTGCAGTACACCTGGGGCAAGCTGTGGAACAGCAAGGCCTACGCGGCCTGCTCGAACATGCCGCGCTTCGGCCACATGAAGCTGCTCGACGAAGGCCAGATCCGCCACCTGATGGCCCTGCTGCTCGACCCGGCCTCGCCGGTCAACCAGTGATCGCCTGAACGGCACCCCCGGGCCCGCTTCGGCGGGCCTTTTTCGACACAGAACATCAGCCGGTACTGATTCATCATGAGCCTGAGCAAACGCGAATTCCTGCAGGTGCTGGGCGCCGCCTCGGTGGCCGGCATGGCCTTGGGCCGCCATGCCGAGGCCGACGCGGCCACCGCGCAGAAGGGCCTGTACGACCTGCCGCGCTTCGGCCAGGTGTCGCTGCTGCACATGACCGACTGCCATGCGCAGCTCAAGCCCATCCACTTCCGCGAGCCCAGCGTGAACCTGGGCGTGGGCCCCATGGCCGGCCGCATGCCGCACCTGGTGGGCCCGCACCTGCTGAAGGCGGCCGGCATCGCGCCGGGCAGTGCGCTGGCCCATGCCTTCACCGGCCTGGATTTCGAGACCGCCGCGCGGCGCTACGGCAAGGTGGGCGGCTTCGCGCACCTGGCCACGCTGGTCAAGCAGCTCAAGGCCAGCCGCCCCGGCGCGCTGCTGCTCGACGGCGGCGACACCTGGCAGGGCTCGGCCACCTCGCTGTGGACGAACGCGCAGGACATGGTCGACGCCTGCAAGCTGCTGGGCGTGGACGTGATGACCGGGCACTGGGAATTCACCTACGGCATGCAGCGGGTGAAGGAGATCGTCGAGAAGGACTTTGCCGGCAAGGTGGACTTCCTCGCGCAGAACGTCAAGACCGCCGACTTCGGCGACCCGGTGTTCAAGCCCTACGTCATCCGCGAGATCAACGGCGTGCCGGTGGCCATCATCGGCCAGGCCTTCCCGTACACCCCGATCGCCAACCCGCGCTACCTGGTGGCCGACTGGAGCTTCGGCATCCAGGACGACAACCTGCAGAAGGTGGTGGACGAAGCGCGCGCCAAGGGCGCGCAGCTGGTGGTGGTGCTCTCGCACAAAGGCATGGATGTCGACCTGAAGATGGCCAGCCGCGTGCGGGGCGTGGACGCCATCCTGGGCGGCCACACGCACGATGGCGTGCCGGTGGCTATTCCCGTGGCCAATGCCGGCGGCCGGACGCTGGTCACCAACGCCGGCAGCAACGGCAAGTTCCTCGGCGTGATGGACTTCGAGCTCAAGGCGGGCAAGCTGGTGGACTTCCGCTACAAGCTGCTGCCGGTGTTCGCGAACCAGCTCAAGCCCGATGCCGAGATGGAGGCGCTGATTGCCAAGGTACGCGGCCCCTACGAGGCCAAGCTGGCCGAGAAGCTGGCGGTGACCGACGGCCTGCTGTACCGCCGCGGCAACTTCAACGGCAGCTGGGACCAGCTGATCTGCGATGCGCTGATGGAGGTGCAGGGCGCCGAGATCGCCTTCTCGCCCGGCTTCCGCTGGGGCACCAGCCTGCTGCCGGGTGAGGTGATCACGCGCGAGCTGATGATGGACCAGCTCGCGATCACCTACCCCTACGCCACCGTCACGCCGATGAGCGGCGAGATGATCAAGACCGTGCTCGAGGACGTGGCCGACAACCTGTTCAACCCCGACCCCTACTACCAGCAGGGCGGCGACATGGTGCGCGTGGGCGGCCTCACCTACACCTGCACGCCGGGCGAGAAGATGGGCACGCGCATCAGCGACATGCGGCTGGCGGGCAAGCCCATCGAGGCCGGCAAGACCTACCGGGTGGCCGGCTGGGCGCCGGTGGCCGAGGAGGCCCGCGCTGCCGGCAACAAGCCGGTGTGGGACGTGGTCGAGGCCTGGCTGCGATCGCAGGGCGGGCGCGTGAAGCCGCGCAGCATCAACACCCCCACGCTGGTGGGCATGGCGGGCAACCCCGGGCTGGTGTAGCGTCCCGCAGGGGTTCTGCCACGTGGAACGTGGCCGCTCCAATTGACGACCAGGCCGGTGGCCTGGTCGCAGCGCATGTCGTAACACGATGCGTCAGCGGTAATGGTCGGCAAGCCCGGCTCAACCCGCCCCCGCCGATGTCGACAAACAAAGAGCCCGCCACGGGCATCGACCAACAACATCGACGGGAGTGAACACCATGCAGCGCAGATCCTTCGTGCACGCCACCACGGCCGCCGCCCTCACCGCTGGCCTGGGGCTGGGCCTGCTGGGGGCCGGCACGGCGCGCGCCGCGGGCCATGCCCGGGTGGTGCGCTTCGGCCAGTCGGCCTCGCTCAGCGGCGGCCAGGCGGGCTACGGCAAGGATGTGCGCGACGGCATCGCCGCCGCCTTTGCCGCGGCATCGGCCGCCGAGGCGAGCCATGGCCTGCGCTTCGAGCTGGTGACGCTGGACGATGGCGGCCTGCGGGGCCACTGCGTGCAGAACGTCAAGAGCCTGGCCGACAGCGACGTGGTCGGCCTGATCGGCCTGACCAGCGGCGCCGGTGCCGAGGCCTGCATGCCGGTGGTGGAGGAGGCGCGCATCGCGATGCTGGGCACCGCCAGCGGCAACATGGGCATCCGCTCGGCGCAGGCCAAGGGCGCCTTCCATGTGCGCGCCGGCTACGACGCCGAATTCCACCGCATGGCCGCCAACGTGAAGGAAGTGGGCCTGCAGCGCGTGGGCGTGGTGACGCTGGGCGACACCTCGCAGGCCAACCTGCAGGCCATGACGCAGGCGCTGCAGGCGCTGGAGATCAACCCGAAGACGACGGTGGCGATCGACCGCAACGCCACCCGCTTCGACGCGGTGGCCAACCAGCTGCTGGCCGCGCGGCTGGACGGCGTGATGTTCACCGCCAACGCCGAGCCGGTGGCCCAGATCATCGAGCACATGCGCCTGGCGCGCTACACGGGCCTGTTCTACGCCAGCTCGTTTGCCGGCCAGGACCTGGTGGACACGCTGATGGCGCGCAAGCGCAGCTGCGTCATGAGCATGGTGGTGCCGCGGCCGAACGCGCTGGGCGTGAGCGTGGTGGCGCAGTGCCGGCGCGACCTGGCGCTGCTGAAGAAGGAATCCCGCCTGGGCATGACCACGCTGGAAGGCTACATCGCCGGCCGCACCGCGGTGGAGGCCACGCTGGCCGCGCAGCGCGCCGGCGGCGTCAGCCGCAGCCGGCTGCGCGAGGCGATCGCCGGCCTGCGCAGCGACCTGGGCGGCTACAAGGTCGATTTCGGCGGCAGCACCCAGGGCTCACGCTTCGTGGACCTGATCTCGGTAGACCGCTACGGTCGGCTGGTGGGCTGAAACCCGCGCGGAGCGCACGATGCACCGCCGCCAGCTCCTGCAGCGCCTGCCGGCCCTGGGCGCTGGCGTGGCGTTCGGGCTGGGCGGCCTCGTGGCACCGGCCGGCGCCGCCGAGCAGCGGGTGCGGCTGGGCCAATCGGCCGCGCTCACGGGGCCGCAGGGCCGCTACGGGCGCGACATCCGCGATGGCGTGCTCGCCGCGCTGGCCGCCGCCAACCGCCAGGAAGGCCCACGCGGCCTGCAGTTCGAGCTGCAGACGCTGGACGACGGCGGCTCGCGCGAGCGCAGCGTGGCCAACACCCGCACGCTGATCGACACCGGGGCGGCCGCGCTGGTGGGCTACACGGGCGACGCCGCCGCCGAGGCCTGCCTGGGCCTGGTGGACCAGCACCAGATGGCGCTCATCGGCACCGGCAGCGGCTGCCTCGGCGGGGGTGCCCGGGGGCGCGGTGGCGCCGCGCCGGTGCGCGCCGGCGCCGACGTGGAATACCGCCGCATCAGCGCCTACATGAAGACCTTCGGTGCCCGCCGGCTGGCGCATGTGCACCTGCAGGACGCCTCGGCGGCCGACCAGGCCGCGATGGCCGAGGCCTTGAAGGCCGCGGGCCTGCAGCCGGCGCTCACGCTGGGCATCGCCCGCCAGGCGCCTTCGCTGCTGCCGGTGGTGCACAAGCTGCTGGGCGCGCAGCTCGACGCGGTGGTGTTCACCACCCATGCCGCGCCGGCGCTGGCCATCATCCAGCAGATGAACGTGGCCCAGTTCCGCGGCATGCACTTCGTGTCGTCGCTGGCCGGGCAGGACCTGATCGACGGCATCGGTGCCACCGGCCGCAGCGTGGTGATGAGCCTGGTGGTGCCGCGGCCCGGCGCGCTGGGCGTGGGCGTGGTGGCCCAGTGCCGGCAGGACCTGGCGGCGCTGGGCCCGGGCAGCGCGGCGCTGGGCGTCACCTCGCTGGAGGGCTACATCGCGGGCCGGGTGGCGGTGGAAGCCGCACGCCAGGCCGCACGGGCCGGCGGCGCCAGCCGGGCGCGCATCCGCGAGGCGCTGGCCACGCTGAACACCGACCTGGGCGGCTACCGCGTGAATTACTCGGCCAGCAACCGCCAGGGATCGCAGCACGTGGAGCTGGTGGTGATCGACCGTTTCGGGCGGATGCTAGGGTGAAGCCAGCAGGCGACCAAAGGCCTCGGCCGGCTGCGGCCGGCTGTACAGGTAGCCCTGCGCGGTGCTGCAGCCCTGGCTCCGCAGCAGGCTGGCCTGCTGTTCGGTTTCCACGCCCTCGGCGACCACGTGCAGCTGCAGGTGGCGCGCCATGTCGATCACCGAACCGGTGATGGCCAGGCCACGCGGGTCGTCGGACAGGGTCTGCACGAAGCTGCGGTCGATCTTGAGCCCGTGGATCGGGAACGACTGCAGGTAGCGCAGGCTCGAGTAGCCGGTGCCGAAGTCGTCGATCAGCAGGCGCAGGCCCAGCCCGGCCAGCCGGCGCAGCGTGTCCAGCGTCTGCTCGCGCGCCTGCATCGGCACGCCTTCGGTGATCTCGAAATCCAGGCTGGTGCCGGCGATGCCGTGGCGTTGCAGCGTGGCGGCCACGGCCTCGGCAAAACCGCCGCGCCACACCTGGTGGGGCGAGATGTTCAGCGCCAGCCGCAGCCTGGCGTGCCCGGCCCGGTGCCAGGCGCTCAGCTGGCGGCAGGCTTCGTCGAGCACCCAGTCGCCGATGGGCACGATGAGCCCGCACTCCTCGGCCAGCGGGATGAAGTCCAGCGGCGGCACCGTGCCACGCTGCGGGTGCTGCCAGCGCAGCAGCGCCTCGGCCGCGACGACCGCACCGCTGGCCATGTCCACCACCGGCTGGTAGTGCAGGCTGAACTGCTGCTGCGCGATGCCCTGGCGCAGCTCGTGGATCAGCGTGATGCGTTGCTGCGAGCTGCGCTGCAGCTCGCCGGAATGGAACTGGAAGTTGCCCCGCCCGCAGGCCTTGGCGTGGTACATCGCGGTGTCGGCGGCCTGGATCAGGTGGTCCACCGTGTCGCCATCGTCGGGGAACAGGCTGATGCCGATGCTGCAGCCCACCTGGCATGCCACTTGGCCGATCAGGATCGGCGCGTCGAGCTGGGCCAGGATCTTCTGCGCCAGCGCCGCCACCTTGCTGCCGTGTGCCACATCGGGCAGCAGCACGATGAACTCGTCGCCGCCCAGGCGTGCCACGGTGTCGCTGCGGCGCACGGTGGCGCACAGGCGCTCGGCCACCGTGCGCAGCACCGTGTCGCCGGCGGCATGGCCGAGTGAATCGTTGATGGACTTGAAGTTGTCCAGGTCCACGAACAGGGTGGCGAACAGCGCGCCGCGGCGCTGCGCGTCGGCGATCAGCCGCGTCAGGCGGTCCTGCAGCAGCACGCGGTTGGGCAGGCCGGTGAGCTTGTCGTGCTGGGCCTGGTGGCGGGTCTCGCGTTCGCTCTCCAGCACACGCTCGTGGGCCTGCTGCAGCTCGGTGTGGGCTTGCGCGAGCTGCAGGTTGGCCTCGGCCAGCTGGCCGTTGGCATCGGCCAGCTGCGCGTTGGCCTGCTGCAGCGCCGCGGTGCGTGCGGCCACCAGCGCCTCCAGCTGCTGCCGGTGGCGCGCCAGCTCGGCCTCGACGAGCCGGCGGTCGGACACATCCCGCACCACCGCCACCAGCACCTGCTCGCCGTCGATCTCGGTGATGTTGCCGGCCATCTCCACGTCGCGCAGGCTGCCGTCGCGCACGCCCAGCCGCGAGGCATGCGGCTGATCGCTGCCGCTGCGCAGGTGCTCGATGAAGCGTTGCCGCGTGGCCGGGTCGGGCCACACGCCGAGCTCCTGCGCGGTGCGGCCGAGGGTCTCCTCGCGGCGCCAGCCGGTGAAGCGCAGGAAACCGGGGTTCACATCGATGTAGCGGCCGTCGGACAGGCGGCTGATCGTGATGTAGTCGGGCGAGGCCTCGAACACGCGGGCATACACCTCCAGCGGGTTCGTGCGCGGTTTCGGCGCCGGCGCGGGCATCTCGGAGGGCTCGGGCAAGGGCATGGAGGCGGGGGCGGGGCTCGCAGGGGGTGTGAGGTGGTGGCGCGCTGCCGGTGGTTCAGGGGCGTTCGCGCAGCCGCATCGTCAGGCCCACCGGGGCCATCGTGAAGGCCAGGTGTTCCTGCGCCTCCTGGCCGTCGGGCGTGTCGACGGCGCTGATGTCGAAGCGGCCCAGCAGCGTGGCCATCGCGATCTTCATCTCCAGCAGCGCGAGGTAGCGCCCGGGGCAGATGCGCGGGCCGGCACCAAAGGGCATCGAGGTGCGCTTGGCCGAGGCCGCCAGCGCGGCCGGCCCGTCGCCGCCGAGCCAGCGCTCGGGCTTGAACTGCGTGGCGTCGGGCACGTGGGCCTCGCTCACGCCGTCGCGCCGCAGCATGTTGATCACGATGGTGCCGGCGGGCAGCAGCACGTCGCCCACCACCACGTCATGCTCGGCCTGCAGCGGCAGCTGCGGGGCCACCGGCTTCAGGCGCATGGTCTCGTGGGCACAGGCTTCCAGGTAGTCGAGCTCGGCCATCTGCGCAAAGCCCGGTGCCGACGCATCGCCGCAGACGCGGCGCACTTCCTCGGTGGCGCGGGCCAGCGTGTCCGGGTTGCGCCACAGCAGGTGGATCATCCAGGCCAGCGTGTTGGCGGTGGTGTCCTCGCCGGCCAGCAGCATGGTCAGCACGTTGCCGGCCACCAGTTCGTCGTCGATGCCGCTGCCGGGCGCGTCGGCGGCGGCGATCATCGCCTCCAGCAGGTTGGCCGGCTGCGCACGGCGCTGGGGCTCGGCCGCCATGCGGGCGCGGGCCTGCGCGATGAAGCCCTGCACCGCCGCCAGCACCTCGCCGATGCTGCGGGCCAGCGCCCGGTCGGCCTCGCTGGGCAGCATGCGCCAGGTAGGCACCACCGCGAGGATGCGCTTGAACAGCGCCGGGAAAAGCTTGTCCAGGTGCTGCTGGATCACGTCGCCCTCGGAGCCCAGCGTGTCCACCTCGGCGCCGAAGGCCAGGCCCGCGATCGTGTCCACCGTGAAGCGCATCAGGTCGGCCTGCAGGTCGATGGCGCGCTGCTCGCGCGCGGCCTGCTGCCAGCGCCTGGCCAGGCGGGCCGCCACCTGCTGCATCGAAGGGAAGTACGAGCGCACGTGCGCCGGATCGAAGCCGGCCATCACCATGCGCCGCTGGCGCCGCCACGCCTCCCCGTTGGCGCCGAACACGCCCGGCGGCAGCCCGAGCTCGGTCCACATCTGCTCCAGCCGCGTGGTGCGCCGGAAGCCGTCGGGGCGGTCGCGCAGCACGGCGGCCACCACCGTGTGGTCGCCCACCACCACGATGCGCCGCGAGCCCAGGCGCAGCCGGTACATCGGCCCGTAGCGGTCGGCCCAGGCCTCGAGCTGCTGGTGCAGCCGGGGCGCATCGAGCTGCAGCGCGTTGCCCACCCAGGGCAGGCCGGGCGGGCCGGGCAGGTCTTCCATGCGGCGGCGGTGCACGCGGGCAGCGGGTGCGCCCGGGGCGGGCGCCTGGGCAGTTGCGGCGGCGGGATCGGGCGTGGTGCGGGTGTCCATGCGGGCGCTTTCCGGTGGCGGGCTTTGTGCGGCAGGCGCGGCCGTGCGGTGGCCGGGCCGGCCGCCGGCGGCGCAGGCTGCAGATCATGCCGCAGCCGGGCGGCGTTGGCGTCGGGGGCCGGGCTTAAGACTGCCCTAAGAAGCGCTCGTCACGATGCGAAGCCAACAGGAGCCCCCACGATGACGCCCGATCGCCCCACCCCGAAGCGCCGCCGCCCGATGGCCGTGCTGTTGCTGGCCAGCCTGCTGGCCGGGCCCGCCGCCCATGCGGCCACGCCCGGCGAACTGCTGGCCGGCTACAGCGCGAGTGCCGGTGCGCCGGCCGCCGCCGCCCGCGGTGAACGCCTGTTCACCACCCGCCACGGCGCGCAGTGGAGCTGCAGCAGCTGCCACGGCACGGCCCCCGTGCAGCCGGGCCAGCATGCCAGCACCGGCAAGGCCATCACGGCGCTGGCGCCGGCGGCCAATGCCCAGCGCTTCACCGATGCGGCCAAGGTCGAGAAGTGGTTCCGGCGCAACTGCAACGACGTGCTGGGCCGCGAGTGCAGTGCCGGCGAGAAGGCCGACGTGCTGGCCTGGCTGATCTCGCTGCCGCGCTGAAGCGGCCCGCCCCAGCACCCCCGATGAACGGACACCCGACGATGAGCCCCAACGCACAACACCCTCACCATGCCCCCCGCGGCGCGCGCGCGTGGCGCCGGCGCTGGCCCGCGCTGGCCTGCGCCCTGGCCGGCCTGCTGGCCCAGGGCGCCAGTCGGGCCGATGAGGCCCCGCGCGTGCCGCTGCTGCCGGCCTACCAGCAGGAGTGCGGCGCCTGCCACGTGGCCTTCCCGGCGGCGCTGCTGCCGGCGGCCTCCTGGCAGCGGCTGATGAACGGCCTGCCGCGCCACTATGGCAGCGATGCCTCGCTGGCGCCCGCCTTGCAGGCCGAGATCGGCGCCTGGCTGGCCACCCATGCGGGCACCGGCAAGCGCGCACGCGAGGCCCCGCCCGAAGACCGCATCACCCGCGGTGCCTGGTTCCAGCGTGAGCACCGCCAGGTGGCGGCCGCCACCTGGCAGCGCCCCGCGATCCAGCGTGCCAGCCACTGTGCCGCCTGCCACCCGCAGGCCGAGAAAGGAGATTTCAATGAACACCAGATCCGCATCCCCCGCTGAGGCCTTCCCGCCCGCAGGGGCCGACGCCGCCGCCGCCGAGCCGCGGCGCCTGGTGTGGGACGCGCCGGTGCGCCTGTTCCACTGGCTGATGGTGCTGTGCTTCGCCGGCGCCTGGCTCACCGCCGAAAGCGAGCCCTGGCGCCTGCTGCACGTGACCCTGGGCTACACGATGGCCGGCCTGGTGGCCTTCCGCCTGCTGTGGGGCCTGGTGGGCACGCGGCATGCGCGGTTCTCGCGCTTCGTGCGGGGACCCGCCGCGGTGCTGGGCTACCTGCGCAGCCTGGCGCTGGGCCGGCCCGAGCACCATGTGGGCCACAACCCGGCCGGTGCACTGGCCATCGTGGCGCTGATCGGGCTGGCCATCGCCACCACCGCGGCCGGCTGGGCCACCTACAACGAATTCGGCGGCGACTGGCTGGAGGAGCTGCACGAAGGCGCCGCCACCGCGATGCTGGCGCTGGTGGGCCTGCACGTGGGCGCGGTGCTGCTCAGCAGCGTTCTGCATGGCGAGAACCTGGTCGGCGCGATGTTCACCGGCCGCAAGTCCGCGCCGCCGCAGGAGGCCATCCGCACGGCCTGGCGCAGCGTGGCCGCCCTGATGCTGGTGGCCGTGCTGGGCTTCTGGGCCTGGCAGTGGCACAGTGCACCTGCCGCAGAGGGCGGCCCCGCGGCCACGGCCGAGGGCCGCCCGCAGGCGGCCGGTGGCCACGATGCGGGCCGGCGCGGCAAGCACCGTTCGCACGACGATTGAGCTTCACGACCGAACCACGCCACCGATGCGCATCCTGCTCGCCGAAGACGACCTGTTGCTGGGCGACGGCCTGCGTGCCGGCCTGGGCCAGCTGGGATTCCAGGTCGATTGGGTGCGTGATGGCCTGGCCGCCGCGCGCGAACTCGCAGCCCAGCCCTATGCCGCGCTGGTGCTCGACCTGGGCCTGCCGCGCCAGGACGGGCTGGAGGTGTTGCGCGGCGCACGCGAGGCCGGGCAGACCCTGCCGGTGCTGGTGCTCACGGCGCGTGACGCGGTGCCCGACCGCATCCGCGGCCTGGACCTCGGCGCGGACGACTACGTCGTCAAGCCGGTCGACCTGCATGAACTGGCGGCACGCTTGCGCGCGCTGGTGCGTCGCGCCCACGGCCAGCCCCAGGAGCGCCTGCGGGTGCAGGACCTCGAGCTCGACCCCGCCGCGCGCACCGTGCAGCGGGGGGGCGAGCCGGCGGCGCTGTCCACCCGCGAGTTCGACCTGCTGCATGTGCTGATGCTCAATGCCGGGCGCGTGCTCTCGCGCGAGCAGCTCGCGCAGCACCTGTACAGCTGGGGCCAGGAGGTCGAGAGCAATGCGGTGGAGGTGCACATCCACCACCTGCGGCGCAAGTTGGGCGCGGGCCTGATCGAGACCGTGCGCGGCGTGGGCTACCTGCTGCTGCGCGTGGCCCCGCCGCGATGACCCTGCGCCCGCGTTCGCTGCAGGGCCGGCTGCTCACGCTGGTGCTCGCATGGCTGCTGGCGGTGTGGGCCACCATCGCGGCGATCACCTGGGTCGACACCCGCCACGAGCTCGACGAGCTGCTCGACGGCCACCTGGCGCAGGCCGCCGCGCTGCTGGTGGCGCAGCAGGTGCGCGAGCTGGAGGACGACGACCACCACGGCATCGACGCCCCCAGCCTGCACCGCTATGCGCCGCGCGTCACCTTCCAGGTGTGGCACGAGGGCCGGCTGGCGCTGCGCTCGGCCAACGCGCCGGCCACGCCGTTGCTGCCGCTGGCCGGCGCACCGCATGGCGACCTGCGCAGCGTGCGCATCGATGGCGTGGACTGGCGGGTGTTCAGCGCCCGGGGTGCCGAGCGCGACGTGCAGGTCTACGTGGCCGAGCGGCTGGGGGCGCGCTCGGCCATCCTGCGCGCGGTGCTGCGCGGCACGCTCTGGCCGCTGGCCGCCGGTGCACTGCTGCTGGCGCTGGCGGCGGCCTGGGCCGTGCGCCAGGGCCTGGCGCCGCTGCGCCGGCTGGGCCGCGCGCTGGCCGAGCGCGACGCCCGCGCCCTGCAGCCGGTGCTGCTGCCGGACGCGCCGGCCGAGATGCGGCCGATGCTCGAGGCCCTGAACCGGCTGTTCGAACGCATCGAGACCCTGCTGGCCAGCGAACGCCGCTTCACCGCCGACGCGGCGCACGAGCTGCGCACGCCGATCGCCGCCATCCGCACCCAGGCGCAGGTGGCGCTGGCCGCGGCCGACGAGGCCCAGCGCCGCCACGCGCTGGAGGCCACGCTGCGCGGCTGCGACCGCGCGGCGCGGCTGGTCGAGCAGCTGCTGACCCTGTCGCGCCTGGAGGCCGACCGTGCGCCCGCGCTGGCCTTGGTGGATGTGGCGGCCCTGGCGCGCGAGGTGCTCGCGCCGCTGGCCGAGGGCGCGGTGGCGCGGCGCCAGGCGCTCTCGCTCGAGGCCGAGCCGGTGGCGCCGGTGGCGGCCGAGGCCACGCTGCTGGAAGCGCTGCTGCGCAACCTGGTGGACAACGCGCTGCGCTACAGCCCGTCCGGCGCGACGGTGCGGGTCAGCGTGGGGCCGCCGGCGCAAGGCACCGGGGTGCGCCTCGTGGTGGAAGACAGCGGCCCCGGCCTGGACGAGGCGGCCTGCGCGCGCCTGGGCGAGCGCTTCTTCCGCGTGCCCGGCAACGAGGCCGAGGGCAGCGGACTGGGCTGGTCGATCGTGCGCCGCATCGCGCAGGCGCACCGCGCCACCGTGCATGCGAGGCGCTCGCCGCAGCTGGGCGGCCTGGCGGTGGAAGTGCACTGGCCGGCGGACGCGGGCGGCGGGCCGGGGGCGGCCCGGTGAGCTCAGGGCCGCGCGTAGCTGGCCTCGGCCTCGGCGGTGCCGGTGGGCGTTGAGGCGGGCGTGCCGTGCTCGTGGCGGCGGTCGATGGCCCAGTCGGTGAAGATCGCCGCGCCCCACATCGAGGCCAGCGTGATGTACGAGGTGATCGTGAACACCGCCGCACCCGACACCCCGGCGCCCACCGCGCAGCCCCCGGCGAGCATGCCGCCAAAGCCCATCAGCACCGCGCCGGCGATGTAGCGCCGCATCGCCTGCCCGCCCTGGAAGCCTTCGAGCTTGAGCTCGCGCCACAGCGCGGCCGAGACAAACGCGCCGGCAAACACCCCGGGCACCAGCCCGAGATCGAACTTCAGCGGCTGCCCCGGTGGCGACAGCACCAGCATCAGCGTGTCGGCCGCCGGCCCGGTGAACGACAGGCTCTGGATCGGCACCACCAGGTCGAACGCCGCGCGGCCGATGCGGTAGGTGGCCAGCCAGGCGCAGGCCACCATCACGCCCACGCCGATGGCGCCGAACCAGCCCCAGAAGCGCACCCGCTGGCGGCGGGCCCAGAACAGCGCCGCGGCCAGCCACACGGCGCCGAACAGCAGGCCGCCGGCGGGGCCCCAGCCGCTGAGCACCAGCAGGTCGCGCGCGGCGCCGCCTTCCACTGTCCACCAGCCCGACATCGCCACCCGCAGCGGCGACAGCAGCCCGGTGAGCGCCGATTGCGCCGTGACCGCGAACACCAGCCCCGACAGCAGCGCGCGCAGGTTGCCCTGCGCGGCCAGCACCAGCAGGCGGCTGGAGCAGCCCCGCGCGAGGATCATGCCGGAGCCGAACATCGCGCCGCCGATCACCGCGCCGGAGAGGCTGCCCCGCATGGCCAGCTGGCGCGCGTCACGCACGTCCAGCCAGCCGGCCAGCACGAAGGCCTGCGTGAGCATCACCGCGGAGGCGAAGGTGAACAGCCACACCGTGAGCTTGCCCTCGTGGGTGCCGCGGGCGAACTCGATCGTGGCCGAGCGCAGGCAGAAGCGCGAGCGGTGCGCGAAGAAGCCGAACAGCAGGCCGATCGCGGCGCCGGTGAGGGTCACCGTCCACATCTCGCCGACGCGGGCGATCAGGGTCTCGATCACGGGCAGCACCTGTCCATCATTGAATCACGATGCAACGATGTTGACCCTGCGCCGTGCCGCCGGCGTTGACCGAGGTCAGGGTCGCAGGTAGGCGAACCCTTCCCGGGCCTGCAGGCGCGCCACTTCGGCCACGCCCGAGGGCACCACCGTGGCCTCCATCGCCACCCTGTCCTTGGCGATGTTGCGCCCGGTGAGCGTGTTGTTGCACACCCGGAACTCGATGCCCTTGCTGGCCAGGTCGCCGATGGCGCCACTGAAGGCCCGGCCCTGCGTGTCGGCGGCGCCGTCGAGCAGGAAGTCGATGCCCGCGCCGTGCGTCACGACGACGATCTTCGTCTTCGGCTCGGCGGCCAGGTGGTTGCGGATGTTGCCGATGGCGCGTGCGGCCTGCGCCACGCCTTCGGTCAGGTGGTAGACGACCTTCACGCCCTCGTCGGCCCAGGCCCCCCCGGCTGCGAGGCCCAGTGCGCCCAGCAGGGCCGCTCGCATCAGCAGGTGTTTCATCGTCGCTCCGTCACATCAGCACGTCGGCCCAGATGTTCTTCGCCCACGCCTGCGCGTAGCGGCCCTCGAGGTCGGAACGCACGTCCGACACGCCGCCCGAGCCGCCGATGGTGCGGAAGGTCTTCTGCGTCGGCACGTACTCGTGCACGCTGGCCACGTGGATCACGTGCTGATCGTCCACGAAACTCATGCACACGTTGGTCAGCATCGGGTGCGGGTTGATCTCGATGCCCTGCAGCTCGGCCACGATCGCCGCCGCGGTGACCTTGGCATGCGAGTTGGCCATGTGGCCGGATTTCGGCATGCCGGCGGCCACCTGGATCGCGTCGCCGATGACGTGGATGTCCTTCGCCGCGGTGGATTCGAAGTTCAGGAAGTTCACGTGGCACCAGCGGCCGTTGGCGTTGGCCAGGCCGGTCTGCACCGCCAGCGTGCCGGCGCGCATCTGCGGCAGCACGTTCAGCACGTCGGCCTTGAGGTCGTCCTGCACCTCGAATTTCACCGTGTTGCTGCGCGCATCCACCGCCACCGCCTTGTGCTGCGGGCGGTACTCCACCATGCCGGGGTAGAGCTCGGCCCAGGCCTTCTTGAACAGCGGGCCCTTGGAGGTGACGTCGGGGTTGCCGTCGATGATCAGCACCTTCGAGCGCGGCTTGGCACGCTTGAAGTACGCGGCCACCACGCTGGCGCGCTCGTAGGGGCCGGGCGGGCAGCGGTACGGGGCCTCGGGGATCACGATCGCGTAGACGCCGCCATCGGGCATGGCTTCGAGCTGGCGGCGCAGCGCCACCGTCTCGGCGCCGGCCTTCCAGGCGTGCAGGATGCGGCCCTCGGCGTGGGCGGCCTGCAGGCCCTGCACGCTGTCCCACATCATGTCGATGCCGGGTGAGAGCACCAGCTTGTCGTAGCCCACGTTGGCGCCGGAAGCGAGCGTCACGCTCTTCCTGGCCGGGTCCACCGAGGCCACCCGGTCGTGCACCAGGCGCACGCCGTGGCGGGCGCTCAGGCCGCCGTAGGGGTTGGTGATGTCGGCCAGCTGGCGCTGGCCGCCGATCACCAGGTTGGACATCGGGCAGGAGACGAACTCGCGGTTCGGCTCGATCAGCATCACGTCGATGCCCTGGTCGGACAACAGGCGGATGTACTTGGCCACCGTGGCGCCACCGAAGCCGCCGCCCACCACCAGCACCTGGGCGCGCGAGGGCGAGCCGGTCGATGCGCAACCGGCCAGGCCGAGCCCGGCGCCGGCCAGCAGGCCTTGCAGGATGTGTCTGCGGTCCATCGTGTGCCTCCTCACTTCTGCGCGGCGAAGTACTTCGCCACCTGTTCGAGCTGCTGTTCGGAATAGCCGCGGGTGATCTGGTGCATGATCGTCGCCTTGCGGTCGCCGGTGCGGAAGGCCAGCAGCTGGGTCAGGATGTAGTCGCCCGGCAGCCCGGCCAGGCGGATCAGCGCCTCGCCCTCCACCGCGTGGCCGTCGGTGCCATGGCACTGGGCGCAGGTGGCCGCCAGCGCGCGGGTGCGCAGGCGCTCGGGGTCCTTGGCCTGGGCGGTGCCGGCCAGCGTGGCCAGTGCGGCCAGCATCAGCCAGCGCGTGCCCGGGGCCGGGCGGGCAGGGGTCGGGGGGCGGGTCATCACAGGGTCTCCTCGTGGATGCGGGGCGCGGTCCGGGCTGGTCATCGTGCCAGACCTGCTGGCCGCTTGCCGCCGATATCCGGTGGGGGGTATAGTGCCGCAAATATCACTGAATTCGCATGTAGCGTTTTCCCCATGATGCAGAGCATGTGCAGGTGGCTGCGGGCCCGCGCCGCGACAACGCTGGCCGCGATGGGGCTGGCCGTGGCCGCGGGCGCCGCCACGGCGGCACCGGCCGAGCCGGCCCTGGTGCTGCAGGCGGTGGCGCCGGGCACCTACTTCGTGCAGGGGGAGACGGCCCTGGGCTCGGTGGCGAACCGCAACTTCATCTCGAATGCCGGGGTGGTGGTGGCCGATGGCGGCGTGCTGGTGGTCGATGCACTGGGCTCGCCCGCGCTGGCCGAGGCCCTGCTGGCGCAGATCCGCCGCCTCACGCCGCTGCCGGTGCGCTACGTGGTGGTGACACATTGCCACGCCGACCACATCTACGGCCTGCAGGTGTTCCGCGCTGCAGGCGCGCGCATCGTCGGCCATGTGGGCTGCCGCGAGTACCTGGCCTCGGACACGGCACGGCAGCGCCTGGTGGCCAGCCGCGAGACGCTGGCGCCCTGGGTCGACGAACGCACCGAGCTCGTCTCGCCCGACCTGTGGGTGGGCGACGCGGCATCGCCGGCCGAGCTGCGGCTGGCGATCGGCCGCAGCGAGGTCATCGTGCGCCATGCCGGGCCGGCCCACACGCCGGAAGACCTGCTGGTGCAGGTGCCGGCCAGCGGGGTGCTGTTCGCCGGCGACCTGGTGTTCCGTGGGCGTGTGCCCTTCGTCGGCCAGGCCGACAGCCGGCGCTGGATCGGTGCGCTCGACCGCATGCTGGCGCTCAAACCCGCCGTGCTGGTGCCGGGGCACGGGCCGCTGTCGCGCGAGCCGATGGCCGACCTGCAGCTCACCCGCGACTACCTGGCCTACCTGCGCGAGGCCATGGGCAGCGCGGCGCGCCAGCTCGAGCCCTTCGACGACGCCTACGCCCGCACCGACTGGTCGCGTTTTGCCCACCTCCCGCTGTTCGGGCCGGCCAACCGGATGAATGCCTACAACACCTACCTGCTGATGGAGCGGGAGGCGCCGTGAGCTGCGGCCGGCGACGCGCGCCCGGAAACAGAACGCCCGTTTCGGGAAAACAGAGCCGCCGGCGACACTCGTTTATCGGTGTGTACGCATAAAATTGTTCGCTATCGCCCCACCGGAGCCTGCCACGATGGAACCCAGCGACACCGCCGATGCCGTGTTCGAGTCAGTGGCGGAACTGTTCTCGCTGCTGTCCACGCCGATCCGGCTGAAGATCATCGGTGCGCTGTGCAACACCGAGAAGAACGTGTCGCAGCTGCTCGGCGAGATCGACACCACGCAGCCCAACATGTCGCAGCACCTGTCCACGCTGTACCGGGCCGGCGTGCTGGGCAAGCGCCGCGACGGCACCCAGATCTACTACCGGCTGCAGAGCGAGCGTGTCGCCATGCTGTGCCGGGCGGTGTGCACGCAGGTGGCGATCGAGCTCGATGCCGAAACGCCGGTGGAGCCCACCGACCGGCTGCTGCCGCTGGGGGCGCGCTAGAACCGGTCGGTTCAGCGGGCGGGGGGTCAGCGAACCTTGCCCAGCAGCGTCTGGACGTCGTCCAGCACCGCGGTGAGTTCCACCTCGTGTGCGGCGTCGGGTTCCAGGCGCGCGTGCAGCTCCTGCTGCATGAAGCACACGGTCATGCGCACGTAGGCGCTGTCCAGCGCCTTGCGCACGGCGGCCATCTGGCTGGCGATGTCCAGGCAGGGCTCACCGCCCTCGATCATGCGCTGGATGCCACGCAACTGGCCTTCCGCACGTTTGAGCCGGTTGAGCAGGTCGGTGCGCGCTTGATCGTCGGTGAACTTCGACATGGGGCAGGCCTCCGGGCAGGGCGGCGGGAGATGATCAGCCCGCATTGTCGCCGCGCTTGGGCCTGCCGTGTGTCAGCGTGCGCAGACCAGGGAATCCCGCACGCCCAGTTTGCGCAGTATCACCCCCATCGGGCAGAAGTTCGTGAGGCCGTACTGCAACAGGTTGGCGCCCACGAAGGCGGTGAATGCCAGCCACCAGCGGCTGACGAACAGCGGGCTGCCGTCCACGCCCAGCGCCAGCGACAGCAGGATGAAGGTGCCTGCGAAAACATGGATCCAACGGTCGACCGTCATGCTGAAACTCCTGAAGTGGCAGGCGTCGGACAGACTGGCCCGATACCCATACGGGTATATTAGCAGGTGTCGGCCCGAAGTTCAAACCGGTCGCCGGTACGCCCATTACGGGCGTGGGCGGGCGTGGGCGGGCGGGCGTGGGCGGGCGGGCGTGGGCGGGCGGGCGGGGGGCGGTGCCCCCCGCCGCTCAGCCCTCGAAGCCCCGCAGCGGCAGGGTGCTGCGCTGCAGCCAGTTGGTGTCCGCGTAGCGGCTGCGTGCGTCGGTGGCGTGCAGGGTGTAGGCGTGGCGCGAGTGCGGCGAGCGGTTGCTCGCGCTCCAGTGCGGCAGCAGCCCGTGAAAGCACACCAGCGTGCCGGCACTCACCTCCACCGGCAGCGCCTGGGACAGGTCGGGCCAGGGCAGGCGGTCCAGCGCCACCATGCTCACGCGGTCTTCGCCCGCGACCCGCTCGCGCACGAAGCGCTCGCGCAGCGGCGTGCGGTGGCCACCCGGCTGCACCCACAGGCAGCCGTTGTCGCGCCGCGCGTCTTCCAGTGCAAACCAGAAGCCGGTCACGCTGGTGGGCGTGGTGTCCAGGAAGCTGGCGTCCTGGTGCCACTTCACCTCGCCGCCGATGCCGGGCTGCTTGAAGATGAACATCGATTGCCACACCAGCGCCTGCGCCAGGCCGAGGTCGTGGGCCAGCGCGGCCAGCCGTGGCCCGTGCGAGAACTGGTCGAACACCGGGTCCAGGTCGTGCATCGCGTGGCCGATCTTGTTGATGGCCAGCGCCTTGGGGGCCGTCAGTGCGCCGTGTTCGTCGAAGGCCTCCTCCTCGAAGAAGCAGTGGATGCCCTCGGCCGAGGCCAGGAACTCAGGCCCGGTGCCGCGGGCCTGGTCGCGGGTCGAGAACACGGCCGGGCGCCGGCCGGGCTCGAAGGCGTCCACGATCTCGAGCGCCCGCGCGCGCAGCGCCGCAAGTTCGGCCGCCGGCTTGAAATCCGGCAGCACCAGGTAGCCCTCGCGCCGGTAGTGCGCGATCTGTGCCGCGTCGAGCATCAGGAATCGGCCTTGATGCCCCGCATCAGGATGATGCCGCTGAGCTGGGCCGTGTCGGCCCTCATGCGGTTGGCCAGCCCCTCGGGCGCGGTGCCCACGGCCTGCCAGCCTACAGTGAGCAGGCGCTGGCGCGATTCGGGCGCGCGGATCGCTTCCACCAGCGCGGCGCTCAGCCGGGCCACCACCGGTGCCGGCATGGTGGCCGGCGCGGCGGCGGCGGTCCAGATCTCGAGATCGGCGCCGGTCACCTCGGCCTCGCGCAGCGTGGGCTGGTCGGTCACCAGCGAGCTGCGGCCCGGCGAGGTCAGGCCGATCGCCTTGAGCTTGCCGCTCTTCACGTGCGGCAGCGCCAGCCCGGGCGGCAGCAGCGCGAGGTGGATCTGACCGGCCAGCATCGCGTTGATGACCTGCGGGTTGCCCGAGAACGGCACGTGCACGGCCTTGATGCCGGTCTTGCTCTTGATGAGCTCCATGCCCAGGTGGCCCACGGTGCCGTTGCCCGGCGTGCCGTAGTTGGCCTTGTCGTCGAGGTTGCGCGCCCACAGCAGCAGCTCGGCCGGCGTGCGCCCCGGCGCGCTGCCGTTCACGGTGAGCAGCAGCGGCGCGGTGCCGATCAGCGACAGCGGCGCGAAGTCCTTCGCGGGGTCGAAACCCAGCGCCGGGTTCAGCAGCTTGGCCACCGTGAGGTTGCCGTTGATCATCACGCCGATGGTGTGGTTGTCGCGCGACTTGGCCACCAGGTCGGCGGCGATGTTGCCGGAGGCGCCGGGCCGGTTCTCCACCACCACCGGCTGGCCGATGCCCTTGGCCAGCGCGTCGGCGATGGCCCGCGCGGCAAGGTCTGGTGTCGAGCCGGGCGGAAAGCCCACCAGCACCTTCAGCGGCTGCGTGGGCCAGGCCAGCGGCGGCGGCGCGGACGCACGGGGGACGGCCCGGGTGGTCTGGGCCGAGGCCCGGTCGAGCGCCAGCGCGGCCGGCGTGGCGGCCAGCAGCGAGAGCAGGCGGCGCTTGGTGATCATGGGAACTCCTCGTCGTGTTGTCGAAAGATGCCGGCCGTCAGCCGATGAAGACGCCCTGCGCGCGCAGCGCCTGCTGCAGCGGTGCGGCCGGCAGTTCACGCGGCCGTGTCGAGCTGCCGAGCGACAGCGCCGCACCGGCGCCCGCGGCCTCGCCCATCACGAAGCAGGCACCGCTGACACGGGCGGCAGACTGGCCTGCGTGCGTCATCGAGGCACAGCGGCCGGCGACCCAGAGATTGTCGACCGCGCGCGGCACGATCATGCGCAACGGCAGCTGGTTGTAGCCGCGGCAGCTGCCGAGGTCGTGCACGAAGGTGAAGCTCACGTCGCCGGCCACGTGGGCCTCGATCGGCCAGCCGTTGACGCCGATGCTGTCGGCGAAGCTGGCACAGCCCAGCACCTCGTGTTCGCTGAGCTGCCATTCGCCGAGGATGCGGCGCGTCTCGCGCAGGCCCACCTGCGGCGCGATCTCCAGCAGGTAGGCGTTCTCGAAGCCCGGCACCGCGGGCTGCTGCCCATCGCCACGCAGGAAACGCATGAACTCCACGATCTGCCGCCGGCCTTCGACCTCGGCCGCGCTCAACTGCCAGGCATCGGTGCCGTCCACCGGGCTGCCATCGGGGTTGGCCAGCTGGGTCACGTTGGCGCGCCACTCGCTCGGGTTCTTCTGCGGCCGGATGATCGGGGTCTTGCGCGCGAAACGCTGGCCACGCTGCTCGGCCGCGGCCATCAGTGCACCGAAGTGGTTCCAGGCATCGCCCGCGCGCGCCGCGTCGACGCCGTTCACGCGGAACATCGTCGAGGGGTAGAGCAGCGCATCCTTCTCGAAGGGCGCGCCGGCGGCCGCGGCCAGGTCGCCATCGCCCGAGCAGTCGATGAACTGCTGCGCGAGGATCGCGCCACGGCCCGACTTGGTTTCCACCAGCAGCGCCTCGACGATGCCCGGCGAGCGCATCACCACGCCCACCGCCAGCGCATGGAACAGCAGCTTCACGCCGTGGGCCAGCACCAGCTGGTCGGCTGCCGCCTTGTACGCCGCGTTGTCGTAGGCCTGCGCGCAGATCTTGCCGCCGAACAGCACATGCGGCTCGTTCAGCCCGCCCAGTGCGCGCAGCCGCGCCAGCAGTTCGTCGGCCAGCCCATGCACCACCTGCTTCAGCTCGCCATGCACGTTGGCATGCAGCCCGCAGAAGTTGGTGACGCCCGCCGCCGTGCCCATGCCGCCCAGGAAGCCGTAGCGTTCCACCAGCAGCGTGCTGCGGCCCGCGCGTGCGGCCGCGGCGGCAGCGGCCAGCCCGGCGGGCCCGCCGCCCAGCACCAGCACCTCGCATTCGGCCACCACCGGTGTCTGGCGTGCGGGCTCGTGCAGGGTGCGCAGCGGCGTCATGGCATGGAGCGTGCAATGAAAGCCTGTAGCCTATGCGAAAACCACCCATACCCTGACACGGGCCCGCCATGCTGATCCGCAATGCCACCCTGCCCGACGGCCGCACCGGCATCGACCTGCTCGTGCACGAGGGCCGCTTCGCCGCCATCGGCCCGGCCTTGCCGGCGCCGGCGGGCGTGCCGGTGCTCGATGCCGAGGGCTGGCTGCTGAGCCCGCCGTTCGTCGACGCGCACTTCCACCTCGATGCCACGCTGAGCCACGGCCTGCCGCGGGTGAACGCCAGCGGCACGCTGCTCGAAGGCATCGCGCTGTGGGGGGAGCTCAAGCCCCAGCTCACGCAGGACGCGCTGGTCGAACGCGCGCTCACCTACTGCGACTGGGCGGTGGCGCGCGGGCTGCTCGCCATCCGCAGCCATGTGGACGTGTGCGACGACCGGCTGCTCGCGGTGGAGGCGCTGCTGCAGGTGCGCGAGCGGGTGCGGCCCTACCTCGACCTGCAGCTGGTGGCCTTTCCGCAGGACGGCGTGCTGCGGGCGCCGAACGCGCTGGCCACCCTGCAGCGGGCGCTGGACATGGGTGTCGACGTGGTGGGTGGCATCCCGCACTTCGAGCGCACCATGGCCGAGGGCGCCGACAGCGTGAGGCTGCTGTGCGAGATCGCCGCGCAGCGCGGCCTGCGCGTGGACATGCACTGCGACGAGAGCGACGACCCGCTGTCGCGCCATGTCGAGACCCTGGCCTTCCACACCCAGCGCCTGGGCCTGCAGGGCCGCGTCACCGGCTCGCACCTGACCTCGATGCACTCGATGGACAACTACTACGTGTCCAAGCTGCTGCCCTTGATGGCCGAAGCGCAGCTGCATGCGGTGGCCAACCCGCTGATCAACATCACGCTGCAGGGCCGGCACGACAGCTACCCCCGGCGCCGCGGCATGACACGCGTGCCCGAGCTGCTGGCCGCCGGCGTGAACGTGGCCTTCGGCCACGACTGTGTGATGGACCCGTGGTACGCGCTCGGTTCGGCCGACATGCTGGAAGTGGCGGCGATGGGCCTGCATGTGGCGCAGATGACCTCGCAGGCCCAGATGCGCAGCTGCTTCGACGCGGTGACGGTGAACGCCGCGCGTGTGCTGGGCCTCGAAGGCTACGGGCTCGAGGTGGGCTGCCATGCCGATGCGGTGCTGCTGCAGGCGCGCTCGCCGGTGGAGGCGATCCGCCTGCGCGCGGCCCGGCTGGCGGTGCTGCGCCGTGGCCAGGTGGTGGCGCGCTCGGCACCGGCCACCGCGCAGATGGCCCTGCCGGGACGCCCGGCCGCGGTGGACTTCACGCTGGGGCGCTGAACCGACCTGCCACCCCGGGCGCCAGCCTCGGGGGCACCGCGCATTCTGACCAAGCCGCCGCGCTGCCGGTGTCGGGTTTTGCCACGGCCGTGGGCCGGGCGCGACATCCGCACGCCCTTCGAACGTGGGGACCTGGGGTGCAAAGGCCCTTGGCTAGAATGAATTGCACTGGCCCCCTGCCAGCGCCAGCCTCCCGGAACACTGCCTCCCCCATGAAACTGATCGGATCGCTCACCAGCCCGTACGTGCGCAAGGTACGGGTCGTGATGGCGGAAAAGAAGCTCGACTACCAGCTGGTGCTGGAAGACGTGTGGACCCATGACGCGATCCTGAAGTCCAACCCGCTGGGCAAGGTGCCCTGCCTGGTGATGGAAGGCGGCGAGGCGGTGTTCGATTCCCGCGTCATCGTCGAATACGTCGACACCCTGTCGCCGGTGGGCAAGCTGATCCCGCCCTCGGGCCGCGAACGGGTGGAGGTGCGCACCTGGGAGGCGCTGGCCGATGGGGTGTGCGATGCCGCGATCCTGGCCCGCATGGAGCAGACCTGGGGCCCGCGTGGCGAGGCGCGCAGCCCGGCCTGGATCGAGCGCCAGATGAGCCGTGTCAACACCGCGCTCAAGGCCATGAGCCTGGGCCTGGGCGACAAGCCCTGGTGCAACGGCAACCACTTCACGCTGGCCGATGTGGCCGTGGGCGTGGCGCTGGCCTACCTCGATTTCCGGTTCGCCCACATCGATTGGCGCGGTGATCATCCCAACCTGGCCAAGCTGGCCGAGAAGCTGGCCACGCGGCCGAGCTTCGTGGACACCGCGCCGCCGGCCTGATCAGCCGGTGGAGGCCTGGCGCGATTGCAGGCCGTCCACGATGGCCGCGATGCGGTGCGCGAGGCCATTCATCGTGAGCGGCTTGGTCCAGTAATCGTCGAAGCCCGCCGCGCGCGCGCGGTCCAGGTCCTCCGGCATCGCATCGGCGGACACTGCCACGCAGGGCAGGCCGGCCCAGGCCGGTTCCGCGCGCAGGCGGGCCAGCACTTCGTAGCCATTGGCACCGGGCAGGTTCAGGTCCAGCAGCACGATGTCCGGGGGTTCGTCGGCCACCATTTCAAGGCCTTGCTCGCCGGTTTCGGCCAGGCGCAGCTCGTGGCGCGGCTGCTGCACCGCCAGCGCTTCGCTCACCAGCATGGCATTGACCGGGTGGTCTTCCACGTAGAGCACGCGGCAGGCGCGCTGATGCGCCGGCACGGTGGGGCGCGGCGGCCGGGCGGCCACCGGCGCGGCCGGTTCGGCCCGCTGCAGGCGCACGCGCAACTCGGTGCCCCGCGCGCCGGGCGGGGCCAGCTCCAGCCGGCCGCCCATGGCTTCGGTGAGGTGGCGCGCGATCGACAGGCCCAGCCCGGTGCCGGGCACGCCGGTTTCCTCGGCGCCCAGCCGGTTGAAGGGCTGGAACAGGTCGCGCCGACGCTCGGCGCTGATGCCCGGGCCGCTGTCCTGCACCCGCAAGGTCCAGTGGTGGTCGTCGCCGTCCAGCAGCAACCACACCTCGCCGCCGGCGCGGTTGAACTTGATCGCGTTGCTCAGCAGGTTCAGCAGCACCTGGCGCAGCCGCGTGGCATCGGCCTGCACCCAGGCCCGGCTGGGCGCCCAGGGCCGCAGCATCACGCGCCCGGCCAGCGCCTGCGGCGCCATCAGGCGCACCGCTTCGCCCACCACCGCATCCAGTGCCACCGGCGCCAGCGTCAGGCGCAGGGCACCGGATTCGATGGAGCCCAGGTCGAGCATGTCGTCGATCAGCGTGAGCAGGTGGTCACCGGCCTGGCGGATCATGCGCAAGGGCTCGCTGGTCCAGCCCGGCAGCTCGCCGGCGCGCTGCTGCAGCAGCTGCGCGAAGCCGAGCACGCCGTTCAGCGGCGTGCGCAACTCGTGGCTCACGCGCGACAGGAACTCGCTCTTGGCGCGGCTGGCGCGCTCGGCGGCGGCCTTGTCCAGCAGGGCCTGGGCATGCTGCTCGCGCTCGGTGATGTCGTGGCACAGGCCCACCACGCGCACCACCCGGCCAGCGGCGTCGCGCTCGGCGCTGCCGATCACGCGCACCCGCTTGTGCTGGCCGCTGGCGCTGACGGAGCCCAGCGGCAGATCGAAGGGCGCGCCCTGTGCCACCGCACGCTCCACCGCGCGCCGCAGCCGGGCCGCCGAGGCTTCGTCGTAGTAGGTCAGCGCGGCCAGCGGATGCGGGGCCTGGCCCAGCGGCAGGTCGTGGATCGCGAACATCTCGTCGGTCCAGCGCACCTGCTGCGTCAGCACGTCGAGGTCCCAGGCGCCGATGTGCCCCAGGCGCGCGGCCTCGCGCAGCAGCATGCCTTCACGGTCGGCGGCCTGTCGCTGCAGGCGCTGCTCGGTGATGTCCGACAGGGCGAGTGCGCCCCCCAGGCCGGTGGCGGCGCGTTCCTCGGGCCCGAGCTGCTGCAGCTCGAGCTGCAGCCAGCGGGCCCCGCGTGCCAGCTGCAGCGGCACGCCGGGTTGCAGGACGGTGCCTTGGGCCAGGCGGGCCTGCACCTGGGCCAGCGTGTCGCGGTTCGCGGCATCGTCGGCAAAGAAGCCGTGCAAGGGCCGGCCCTCGAGCCGGGCCTCGGGTGAATCGCCCAGCAGCTGGGCGCCCGTGCTGTTGTGCCAGCGCAGCACGCCCGCAGGCGAGACCAGCACCACCCCCACGCGTGAGCCCGCCAGCACGCCCGCCAGCACGCGCAGCAGGCCGGCGTCGCCGGGCAGCGCGGTGTCGTCGGTGGAGGCGATGCCGGCCATGCGATCTCAGCTGGAAGGGTGGCGCGCAGTGTAGCGAGGCGCCTGCCTGCGGCAGCGCGGCATCTGCACGGCGCCGGTGTGACCGGTGCGCATTGAACCCCCGAAATGAACGACGTCCGGCGCAGCATAGCCGGCGGCGGCGCGCCCGGCATCGGTACCATCACGCCTTCATGCTCGCGACCCGCCCCGCACCCGACGCCGCCCCTGCGGCGGCTTCCGCCCCCAGCGCCGTGCCGCTGGACATCCTGCGCCAGGTGTTCGGCTACCCCGCTTTCCGTGGCCAGCAGGCGGCCGTGATCGAGCAGGTGTGCGCCGGTGGCGACGCGCTGGTGCTGATGCCCACCGGCGGCGGCAAGAGCCTGTGCTACCAGGTGCCGGCCATCGCGCGCCACCGCGCGGGCCATGGTGTCACGCTGGTGGTGAGCCCGCTGATCGCGCTGATGCACGACCAGGTCGGCGCGCTGGAAGAAGCCGGCGTGCACGCCGCGTTCCTGAACTCCACGCTCGAGGGCGAGGACGCGCGCCGCATCGAGCGCGAGCTGCTCGGCGGCCGGCTGGTGCTGCTGTACGCGGCGCCCGAGCGCATCCTCACGCCGCGCTTCCTGGCGATGCTGGATTCGCTGCACGAGCGGGGGCTGCTCAGCCTGGTGGCGATCGACGAGGCGCACTGCGTCAGCCAGTGGGGCCACGATTTCCGCGAGGAGTACCTGGGCCTGTCGCAGCTGCACGAGCGCTACCCCACGGTGCCACGCATCGCGCTCACCGCCACCGCGGACGACCACACCCGGGCCGACATCGTCGAGCGCCTGGCGCTCGGCGAGGCGCGGCAGTTCGTCGCCAGCTTCGACCGGCCCAACATCCGCTACCAGATTGTCGAGAAGGACGAGCCGCGCCGCCAGCTGCTGCGCTTCCTGCGCGACGAGCACGAGGGCGACGCCGGCATCGTGTACTGCCAGAGCCGCAAGAAGGTGGAGGAGACGGCCGCCTGGCTCAGCGACGAAGGCATTCCCGCGCTGCCCTACCACGCGGGGCTGGATGCCGAGGTGCGCCGCCGCCACCAGGACCGCTTCCTGCGCGAGGAGGGCATCGTGATGGTGGCCACCATCGCCTTCGGCATGGGCATCGACAAGCCCGATGTGCGCTTCGTCGCGCACCTGGACCTGCCGAAGAACATCGAAGGCTATTACCAGGAAACCGGCCGCGCCGGCCGCGACGGCGCCCCGGCCGATGCCTGGATGGCCTACGGCCTGGTGGACGTGGTGAACCAGCGCCGCATGATCGACGAAAGCCCCGCCGGCGACGAGTTCAAGCGCCTGCAGCGCAGCAAGCTCGATGCGCTGCTGGCACTGGCCGAGGCGCACGATTGCCGGCGCGTGAGGCTGCTGGCCTACTTCGGTGAAGACAGCACCGCCTGCGGAAACTGCGACAACTGCTTGAGTCCTCCGGCGGTGTGGGACGGCACCGAGGCCGCACGCAAGGCGCTGTCGTGCATCTACCGCTTCCGCCAGCATGGCGGTATCAGCTTCGGCGCCGGCCACCTGATCGACGTGCTGCGTGGCAAGCTCACCGAGAAGGTCAGCCAGCACGGGCACGAGCGGCTCAGCACCTTCGGCATCGGCGCCGACCTGTCCGAGGTGCAATGGCGCGGCGTGCTGCGCCAGCTCATCGCGCTGGGCCACGTGCGGGCCGAGGGCGAGTACAACACGCTGGAGCTCAGCGATTCGGCGCGCGCGGTGCTCAAGGGCGACGTGAGCGTGCTGCTGCGCGTGCCGGCCGAAGCGCCGCCGCGCCGCGGCAAGAGCAGCCGCGGGAAATCGGGCGCCCGCGCCAGTGGCAAGGACAAGCCGCCGCCGCTGCCGCTGGACGAACCCGGGCTCGAGCGCTTCGCGGCACTGAAGGCCTGGCGTGCCGAGATCGCGCGCGAGCACAACCTGCCGGCCTACGTGGTGTTCCACGACGCCACGCTGGCCGAGATGGCGCGTGAATGCCCGGATTCGCTGGACGCGCTGGCCGGCATCAGCGGCGTGGGCGCGAAGAAGCTCGAGGCCTACGGGCGCGAGATCCTGCGCGTGCTGGGTCACTGAAGCGCACCGCCGCGTGCGGCGGCCGCGTCACGGCAGTCGCAGCCGCTCGCGCACGAAGTCGAAGAACACCTTCACGCGCCGCAGGTGGCGCACGTCAGGGTGGGTCAGCAGCCACAGCTCGGTGTCCAGCGCGGGCTCGTCGCCGGTGAGCGCCACCACCTCGGGCTGGCCCTGCAGCAGGAAGCGTGGCGCCACGCCGATGGCCACGCCGCAGCGCACCGCCTGCGCCACCGCGAGGATGCTGTTGCAGCGCAGCGCCGGCACCACCTGCGGGTAGACGCGCCGGCGCCAGCGCACCGAGAGGTGGTCGGCCAGTGACTCGTCCGCATCGGGCGACACCCAGTCCAGGCGCGCCGGATCGGGCGTGGCCGGGGGCGCCGGCAGCAGGCTGCGGTGGGCCCACAGCGCCGAGCGGATCACGCCCAGCCGCGCGCCCACCAGGTGTTCGGGCGGGCGCGTGGTGGCGCGGATCGCGATGTCGGCATCGCGCCGGCTCAGGCTGGCGAGCTGGTTGCTCGCCAGCAGCTCCAGCGTGAGCTGCGGGAACGCGGCGCGGAACTCGGCCACCAGCGGCAGCAGCAGGCCCACCAGCAGGGTGTCGGTGGTCGTCACGCGCAGCGTGCCGGCCAGGCGGTGGCGGCCGCCGGCCAGCAGCTCGTCGGCGCGGTCGAGTTCGCCTTCCACGGCCTCGGCGCTGCGCGCCAGCGCCAGGGCCAGCTCGCCGGGCAGCAGGCCCTGGCGGTGGCGCTCGAACAGCGTGAGGCCCAGGCGCTTTTCCAGCCGCTGCAGCGCGCGGAACACGGTGGAGCCGTCCTGCGCCAGCAGGCGCGCCGCTTCGCCCAGCGTGCCGCCACGCACCAGGGCCAGCACCAGCGCCAGGTCGCGCGCGTCCAGGCGCTGGGTAGGCGTTGGTGCAATCGATGAGTTCATTCGTGCCTATTCACGTAGGCGGCTGTGCAGTGGACTATCCCGCCTCGTCCAACCCCCTGTCAAGGAGCCTTCCATGGTTTCACGCGATCCCCACGCCGCCGCCACCGCCCTGCTCAGGCTGAGCCTGGGCAGCATGTGGCTCAGCCACGCCTGGCTGAAGTACGGTGTCTTCACGATGGCCGGATTCAGCCAGTTCCTCGCGCAGCAGCAGCTGCCCACGGCGCTGGCCTGGCCGGTGCTGCTGGCCGAAGTGAGCGGCGGCCTGCTGATCCTGCTGGGCCTGGGTGGCCGCTGGGCCTCGCTGGCGCTGCTGCCCATCCTGGCCGGCGCCACCCTGGTGCACTGGCCCAACGGCTGGGTCTTCAATGCGCCCCAGGGCGGCTGGGAGTACCCGGTGTTCCTGGCCGCGATGTCGGTGGTGCACGCCCTGCTGGGGGATGGGGCCTGGTCGCTGGGGCGCACCCCGCGGGCCCAGCCGGCTGCGCTGGCCGGAGCACGAGCATGAGCGCGGCCCCATCGGCAAGCGTGCCGCGCGATCCGGGCCTGCCCTTTGCCATCGGCGAGCGGCCGGTGCTCGTCAGCCACGCGCTGTGCCCCTACGTGCAGCGTGCGGTGATCGTGCTGGCCGAGAAGGGCGTGGACTGGCAGCGCGTGGACATCGACCTGTCCAACAAGCCGGCCTGGTTCACCGCGCTCTCACCCACCGGGCAGACGCCGATGCTGCTGCTGCGCGAGGGCGACGCGGTGCTGCCGCTGTTCGAATCGGCGGTGATCTGCGACTACCTCGACGAGACGCGGGCGCCCGCGCTGCACCCGGCCGCACCGCTGGCCCGCGCGCGGCACCGCGCCTGGGGCGAGTTCGCCTCGGCGATGCTCAACGGCATCTGGCAGCTCTATACCGCGCGCGAAGAGGCCGGCTTCCTGGCCGCCCGCGACACGCTGCGCCAGCGTTGCGAGCGGCTCGAGTCCGAGCTCGCGCGCCGCGCCGGCGGCCCCTGGTTCGGCGGTGCCGCCTTCAGCGTGGTGGATGCGGCGTTCGGCCCGGTGTGGCGCTACTTCGAGGTGATCGACCCCATCGCCGACACCACGCTGTGCGAGCGGCTGCCGCAGCTGCAGCAATGGCGTGCCGCGCTCGCGCAGCGGCCTTCGGTGCGGCAGGCGGTGGCGCCGGACTACCCCGGGCGTCTACGCGAATTCTTCGCGCGCCAGGGCGGCTGGCTGGGGCAGCGCGTCGCGGCGGCAGCCCTGGGCTGAGGCACCGCGGTGCGGTTCAGCGCTGCACTTGCACCGAGACGGTCTTGCTGTCGGTGCTCTGGCCGTTGCTGTCGATCGCGCGGGCGTAAAACTGCACCTCGACCGCGGTGGTGTCGGGCATCGTGGTGTCGAACTCGTAGGGCGCGCTGCCGTCGTTGCCGAGCCGGGTGCTGGCACCGTCGCGCTCGACCCGGTAGAACTGCACCTGGTGGATGCCGCGGTCGTCGGTGGCGGCGGCGGCCAGGCGCAGCGGCTGGCCGGGCGCGGCGCGGGTGGCGCTGGCCACCAGGCTCACCTCGGGCGGGTCGTCCCACGGGTTGCCATCGTCGCTGCTCCAGCCGAGGTACACGCCGCCACCGCAGCCGGCGAGCAGGCCGAGCACACCCGCCACGGTGGCGATGCGGCCTGAGAGGGATAGGACAAGGCCCATGCCCCGATGCTACGCCCGGCGACGCCTGCTGCACCTTGCGCTTTTGACCCCGTTGCGGCCCGCCGGCCGTATCAACCTGCATGGACAACTGCTGGCCCATGGCAGACTGCCCGGCCATGAACGAGGGCCGGGCCGAGCAGCGCGACGACACGGACGAGGACCATCGCCTGATGGCCGCGTATGCCCGCGGCGACGCGAGCGCGTTCGATCGCCTCTACGCCCGGCACCATGCCGCGCTGTACCGCTTTGTGCGGCGGGTGCTCGGCCGCGAGCTGGCCGCGCAGGCCGACGAGGTGTTCCAGGACGCCTGGCTGCGCGTGGTGCATGCCCGCGAACGCTTCGCGCCGCAGGGCGCGAGCTTCCGCACCTGGCTGTTCACGATGGCGCAGAACCGCGCGATCGACCTGCTGCGGCGCAGCGGCCGCGAGGTGTCGGCGCCGGCGTCGGAGGACACGGGCGAACCCTACACACCGGCAGGCGAGCCCTGGCTGGACTGGCCCGCCCCCAGCGCCGCCGCGCAGGAAGACCGCCTGTTCTGGCGCCGTGCCGGCGAACGCCTGCTCGATTGCCTGGACCAGCTGCCGCCGGCCCAGCGCGTGGTGTTCCTGATGCACCACGACGACGAATGCACGCTCGACGACATCGCCCAGGCGCTGGCGCTGGGCTTCGAGACGGCCAAGAGCCGGCTGCGCTACGCCATGAGCAAGCTGCGCGCCTGCATGGGGGCCTACCTGGGCGCCGATGCCGCTGCCCCCACACGCTAGCCCCCAGGAAGCCCGCATGACAGCACGCACCGACACCCCGCCCACCGGCAGCGCCGAACCGATGGGCCCGGCCATCCGCGGGCGGCTGCCCGGGGCCTACTTCCACGATTGCCATGTGGTGCGGGTGCCGGCCAGCGACACCACGGCGCTTGGCCACTTCCTGCAGGTGGTGGCCCGCACGCCGCGCTGGGTGAACCTGCTGATGGCGCTGCGCAACCGCACCGTGGCGCTGTTCGGGCTGAAGAACCTGGGCGCGCTGGGCGGCTTCGACCCGGCCAAGCCGGAATCGGCCTACCGGCCCGGCGAGCGCGTGGGCATCTTCACGCTGATCCAGAACACGCCCGACGAGGTGCTGCTGGGCGATGACGACAAGCACCTCGAGGTGGTGCTGTCGGTGTTCAAGGGCCCGGTGGATGCGGCCGGCCAGGTGCGGGTGTCGGTCACCACCGTCGTGCATGTGCACAACCTGCTGGGCCGCCTGTACATGCTGCCGGTGACGCCGCTGCACCGGCTGATCGCACCGGCGGTGCTGGCGCGGGCCGGCCGGGCCGATCCCGAGTCCGCCTGATCACCACGCCGCTTCGCCCAACCACCGGAGGTCGATTCATCATGAACCCCACCCTCACCGCCCTGACCGGCTTCGTGGCCTGGGCCTTGTTCCTGCTGGTGCTGATGGAGCTGCTGCGCTCGAAGCTGGTGCTCACCGGTGCGGTGCGGGCCAATGGGTTCCAGCCGGACAACGGCAACCTCTCGCCCTTCATGCAGCGGCTGGCGCGCGCGCATGCCAATTGCGTGGAAGGCCTGCCGATCTTCGGCGGCCTGATGCTCCTCGCGGTGGTGGCGGGCAAGACGGCACTCACCGATCCGCTGGCCCCTGCCTTCCTGGCCGCGCGCATCGTGCAATCCGCCATCCACCTGGCCTCGCTGTCCCCCACGGCAGTGACGGCGCGTTTCCTGGCCTTCTCGGTGCAGATGGTCATCGCGGTGGTCTGGGCCTGGCGGCTGCTGCTGGCCTGACACGCCGCCGGGACCCCCATGGACCTGAACCCGCTGGCCCCCCACGAGCTGCCGGCGCTGCTGGCGCTGTACCGGCACCTGCACCGCGCGGACGATCCCTTGCCTGCGCCGGCGGTGGTGCAGGCCGTCTGGCAGGAGCTGCTGGCCAGCCCGCGCCATCACCTGATCGGGGGTTACGTGGATGCGCAGCTGATCGCCAGCTGCACGCTGGTGGTGATCCCGAACCTCACCCGCGGTTGCCGGCCCTACGGCCTGATCGAGAACGTGGTCACCCACGCGGACCATCGCAACCGGGGCCACGGCAAGGCGCTGCTGGCCCATGCGCTGGGCCTGGCCTGGGCGCAGGGCTGCTACAAGGTGATGCTGCTCACCGGGCGCAAGGACGAGGCCACCTTCGCGTTCTACGAGGCCGCGGGCTTCGACCGCCACGGCAAGCAGGGCTTCATCGCCCGGCCACCGGCCCGGACGCCATGAAGCTGCTGCACCTGTCCGACCTGAGCGCTGCGCAGCTGCGCGCGCTGTGGCGCAGCGTGGGCACCGAGGCGGCGCCGCTGGCCGGCACCGTGGGCTGGTCGTTCGAGGGCAACGGCGTGCGCACCCGCACCAGTTTCCTGCAAGCCTTCCATGCGCTGGGGCTGTCGGTCATCGAGCTGCCGAACCTGCTGAAGACGGCCGAGCGGCCCTGCGACCTGGCCGGCTACCTCGACCCCTTCTACACCCTGTACGTGCTGCGTGAATCGGACCACGCGCGGCTGCAGGCGTTTGCAGCGGCCTCGACGCGGCCGGTGATCAATGCGATGTCCGGCGTTGGCCACCCCTGCGAGGTGCTGAGCGACGCCTACTTCGTGGATGCCGAGCTGATGCCGATCCACACCGCGCGCATCTGCCTGTGGGGGCCGCCGACCAACGTGCTGCGCTCCTGGCATGAGCTGGCGGGCGTGCTGGGCCTGCAGCTGCGGCATGTGTGCGAGGCGCGCTGGCACACCGCCGTGCCGGGTGTGCGCTTCTGCGAGGCCAGCGACGAGCCGGCCGACCTGGTGATCACCGATGCCTGGCCCGCCGATGCCGAGTGGCCGGCCGGCACCTTGACACTCGCGCAGCTCGAACGCCTGGGCCGGCCGCGCCTGCTGCCCACGCCGCCGTTCAGCATCGGCCGCGAGCTCGGGTTCGATCCACTCGGCTACGCCGGCTTCGTGGGTTATCAGCAAAAGCGCTGGCTGCTGCCGGTGCAGCAGGCGATCGTCCGGTTCGTGCTCGGCGCAGAAGGAGCAACGCCATGATCCCCATCCGCGACATCGACCACCTGGTGCTGCGCGTCGTCGACCTGGAGGCGATGCTGCGCTTCTACGGCCAGGTGCTGGGCTGCACGGTCGAGCGCCGACAGGACGAGATCGGCCTGATCCAGCTGCGCGCCGGCCGCTGCCTGATCGACCTGGTGCCCGTGAGCGGGCGGCTGGGTCGCGAAGGCGGTGGCGCGCCCGACCCCCAGGCGCGCAACCTCGACCACTTCTGCCTGCGCGTGGCGCCCTTCGACGAGGCGGCGATCCGCGCCCACCTGCAGGCGCACGGCGTCGCGGCCGGTGCGCTCGCGCGGCGGTACGGGGCCGAGGGCGAGGGACCCTCGCTCTACATCACCGATCCGGAAGGCAACGTGGTGGAACTCAAGGGGCCGGCCGATGCGTGAGCAGGCGTCGCCGGCGGGCGGGTGGCTGGAGGCGCTGCGCCGCGCCACGGCGGTGCTGGGCTTTGCCATCGCGGCCGTGTTCGGCGCGGGCCTGCTGGCCTCGTTCGTGAACCCGATGGCCGTGGAGCTGGCCGGGCGTGAACTGATCCGTGCCGAGGTGCAGCGCCGTGTCGGCGAGCGCATCGAGGCGCTGGGCCGCAGCCCGCTGGGCACCGTGGCCGGCCGCCTGGTGCAGGCCAACGAGGCGCAGATCGCCGCGCTGCGGCGCCAGCTGGCCGCGGCGCTGCCCGAACGTGTCGGCCAGGTGGTGGCCGAGATGCGCAATGCCGACTGCGCGTGCCGCAAGGCCGTGGCGCGCTGGGTGCGCGAGGGCCTGGAAGGCCATGTGGGCCAGCTCGCGCGCATCAACGAACGCCTGACCGAGCTGATCCGTGGCCAGTACCTGCACACCGCGGCGGCGCTGCTGCGCGAGTTCCGCATCTTCAGCCTCGCCAACGGGCTGGCCTTCCTGATGCTGGGCGCGGTGGCCGTGTTGCGGCCGCGTGCGCGCGCCCAGCTCATGCTGCCGGCAGCCCTGCTGGCGCTGGCAGCCGTCGGGGTGGCGTGGGCCTACCTGTTCGGCCAGAACTGGCTGCACACGCTGGTGTTCGGCGACTACCTCGGCTGGGGCTACCTGGCCTGGCTGGGCGGCGCCTTCGCCGGCTTGCTCGACATCGTGTTCAACCGGGCCCGCGTGAGCACCTGGCTGCTCAACAGGCTGGCGGATGCGCTGGGCACCAGCGTGCAGGCCCTCCCATGCTGACCCCTCCGCCCGACCCGCACCTGCAGGCCGCGCTGCGCCACGCGCCGGACCACGCGCTGGCACCGCCGGCGGCGGTGAGCCAGGCCATCCATGCCGCGGCCCACGCCGCGGTGCGGGGGGTGGCCGGGCCCGCGCACGGGGCGGGGCGCGGCGGCTGGCGGGCCTGGCTGTTGCGCAGCTGGCAGGCGCTGGGCGAGCCGCGGCCGGTGTGGGCCGGCGGTGCGGCGGCCGTGGTGGTAGCCGGGCTGACGGTGGCCTTGTGGATCGGCGAGCCCACCCCCCCGGCGGTGGTTGCCGAGGTGCCGCCAGCGGCCGGGCCCGCGCCCGCCGCGGCACCGGTGCCGGCACCGGCCCCGGCCCCGGAGCGGGTCCGTGAACAGGCCCCTGCCCAGGCCGTCGCCCAGGCGCCGGCCGCCAAGGCGGTGCGCCCCACGGCGGTGGCCCCGGCACCAACCCCTGCACCGGTCCCTGCACCGGCTCCCGCGCCGGCCCCCGCGCCGGTGCCTGCGCCCGTGCCCGAGGCCGT
>JACRAZ010000090.1 GCA_016213205.1 Burkholderiales bacterium | reverse complement strand
GCAGGCGCTGCAGCGGGCGCGGGCGCAGGCGCAGGCGCAGGCGCAGGCGCAGGCGCAGGCGCAGGCGCAGGCGCAGGCGCAGGCGCAGGCGCAGGCGCCGGTGCCGGCGCCGGTGCCGGTGCCGGTGCGGCGGCCGGCACAGGGGTCGGAACCACCGGCGGGAAGGCTGGCGATGGCGTGGCGGCTGCCGAGGCGGCGGCCGCCGGGGCCGTGACGGCTGGCGGACTGCTGGCCCCGGGTCGTTGCGGTGCCGGCACGTCCGAGGCCGGTGCAGCGGCACGGCTGGCGCCCGGCGCCGCGCTGGCCGCTGCCGCCACCGGGGCACCACGCTGCGGCATCGCCTTGAGCCACAGGCCCGCGGCACCCACCACCATGGCCAGCAGGGCTGCGCCGCCGGCGGCCGCCAGCCGGGGCAGGCTCCACAGGCGTTTGCCCAGCACGGCAGGGCGACGGCCTGTGCCGAGCATCAGGCGCGGCCGGGTCGGGCCGACGTCGATGGCCGCCGTGACCAGGTAGCGGTTCAGGCGCTCGGGCGGGAACTCGCCCCCCTCGGCGGCTTCGAGCAGGTCGCGGTCGAAGGCGGCCGTGCGTTCGGGCAGCCCGGCCGGGCCGGGCCGTTCGGCGTGGCCATGGCGGCGGGCAAACTCGGCCAGCGCGCGCGTGCCGGCCTCGGGCAGGATGTCCTCGCTGAACATCGGCCACAGGCCGCGGCGCTGGCGCGGCGGGAACAGCAGGGCCATCAGGTCGCGCTTGGGCTGGGCCGCGTGCCAGGGGCGTTGGCCCGCGCGCGCAAACGGCAGCACGACGATGCCCACGCCCTGCACGTCCTTGCGCGTGATGCGGCGTGCGAAGGGGTGGCGGTTGTGCCAGGCCACCACCTGGGCGGCGACGTCGGCCACGAAGTTCGGCGGGTCGGCGGTCATTCAGCCAGGGGGAGCGGACCGCCGTCGTGGCGGAGGGTACTTTTGCGCAAGGCCCGACTTTAACGCGGGCCACTGCGCAAAATTATCATGTCGTCGGCGTGCTGCCTGGCAGGCGAGCAGGACCTGGCCCGGCGCTCGGGCACGCGGCTCGCCCGCGTGCCGTCATGTGCGGGCCGGCATCATCGACATGAGGACGACATCATGCGCATCGTTGGGATCCTGTTCCTGTTGCTGGCCCTGGCCGGCGGTCGCGGCGTTGCGGCGGCCGAACCGCTGCCCGATTGCTCGCGGCCGTTGAGCCTGGCCCTGCATGAACACGGCCTGCTGTACTCGGCCCAGACGGGTGAGGGCATCGACAAGGACGTGGCCGACGAACTCGCGCGGCGCAGCGGCTGCAAGCTGGTGGTCTCGCTGATGCCGCGGGCACGCATCTGGCAGCTCATCGAATCGGGGGCGCTGGACTTCAGCCTGTCGGGCATCAGCAACGAGGCACGGGAGAAGTTCGCGGCCTTCGCCTGGTACGTGTCGAACAAGTACTACCTGCTGGTGCGCAAGGACGCCGGCGTGCAATCGCATGCCGACCTGGAGCGCAACCCGGCGCTGAAGCTGGGCGTGATCCGCAGCTTCCGCTACAGCCCCACCGCCAACCGGTTGGTGGACAAGCTCGACGCCCAGCAGCGCGTGAGCTATGCGACCAGCCTCGACCCCTTGTTCCAGATCCTGCTGGACAACCGCGTGCAGGCCATGATCATCGAGCCTTTCGACTACCCCACGCTCGCAAGCGCGCACATCCGCGAGCGCACCACCATCCTGGAGTTCGACGACCCGCCGGTGCCGCACGGGCTGATCATGTCGCGCAAGTCGATCCCGCCGGCGCAGCAGCAGGCCTGGGCCGCGCTGGTTGCGCAGATGCGGCGTGACGGCACGATGACCCGCATCTTCGAGAAGTACTTCAAGCCCGAGCTCGCGCGGGCGATGACCCAGTTCTGAGCCCACCGCTCACCCCTGGCCAGGCGCGCGTGAAACGTTCCGTCTCCCGAACCCTGTCGCTGTTGCTGCCGTGGCTGGTGGGGTTGGTCGTGCTGGCCATCACCGCGGCGCTGGCCCTGCACGAGCAACGCACCCTGCAGCAGACGCTGCGCGCCAGCTTCGAGCTGGGCCTGCGCCAGGCCACGAGCCGGGTGGAGCAGCGCATCGCGAGCTACGAGCTGGTGCTGCGGGGCACGCAGGGCCTGTTCCGGGCCAGCGAGCACATCACCGACGCGTCTTTTGCAAGCTATGCCGACGCCCTGCTCGCCGGGGCCGACTTCGCCGGGCTGCAGGCCATCGGCCACGTGGCGGCACCGGACGGTCCGCAAGGCCGCGCGCTGCTGCGGCTGGTGGCGCCGCAGGTCAGCCAGAACCAGCAGGTGCTGGGCCACGACATGCGGGCCGACCCCGTGCGCTGGGCTGCGCTGCAGCAGTCGCGCGATTCCGGCGGCATCGTGATCACCCGGCGCGTGCGGCTGCTGTCCGACCCGGTGTCCGGGCCCGAGAACGGCTTCCTGATGGTGCTGCCCCTGTATGCGCCGGGGCAGGCCCTGACCACGCCCCAGGACCGGCGCCAGCACCACCGCGGCTGGGTGTTTGCCGCCTTCCGCATGAGCGACCTGATGTCCAGCCTGTACGGCGAGGGCATGCCCGGGCTGGAAGTGCGCATCTACGACGGCGTGCAGCTCGACGACGCGGCGCTGATGTACCGCTCGGGCCCGGCGGGCGCGCCGGGCCGGCCGCCGCGCTTCGAGGCGCAGGAGTACATCGGCTTCGCCGGCCACACCTGGACCCTGGGTGTGCGCACGCTGCCCGACTTCGAGGCCTTGCACAACCTGGATTCGCCACGCATCGTGGCCGTGGCCGGCACCAGCCTCGGCCTGGTGCTGGCGCTGCTGACGCGGGCGCTGGTGGGCGGGCGCGAACGCGCGCATGCCCTGGCGCAGCGCATGACGCGCGAACTGCGCGACAGCGAAGAGCGCTACCGCCGCATCGTGGAAACCGCGGACGAGGGCATCTGGATGTGCGATGCCGCGTTGCGCACCAGCTTCGTCAACCCCAAGGCGCGCCAGATGCTGGGCCATCCGGCCGAGCAGTTGCAGGCCCAGCCGCTGACGCATTGGCTCGACGAGCCCAGCCGCGCGGTGGTGCAGGCCGCGCTGCAGCGCCGCGCCGCGGCCGGCCCCGAGCAGCACGAAGTGCGGTTCCAGCGTGCCGACGGCAGCCAGCTGTGGGCCTCGCTGGCGCTCACGCCGATCGTCGATGCAGGCGGGCGTTTTGCCGGCACGCTGGCCATGTTCACCGACATCACGCAGGCCCGCGAGGCCGAGGCCCGACGCGCCTTGCTGGAAGCACAGCTGCGCGAATCACAGAAGATGGAGGCCATCGGCACCCTGGCCGGTGGCATTGCGCACGATTTCAACAACATCCTCGCGGCGATCCTGGGCAACGCCACGCTGGCGCGCGAGATGCTGCCGCCCGGCCATCCCGCCGGCACGCACCTGGCCCAGATCGGCCATGCGGGCGCGCACGCGCGCAGCCTGGTGCAGCAGATCGTCACCTTCAGCCGCCGCCAGCCGCTGGCCCGTGTGGCGCAGCCGCTGGGCCCGCTGGTGGAGGCGACGATCGGGCTGCTGCGCGCCACCCTGCCGGCCGGCGTGGAACTGCAGGCCACGGCCTGCGACGAGCCGGTGTGGGCGCGGGTCGATGCCAACCAGTTCCAGCAGGTGCTGATGAACCTGTGCACCAACGCCTGGCACGCGCTGCAAGGCGGCATCGGCCGCGTCACGGTGGGCCTGGCCAGCGAGCCGGCGCAGGATGGGGCCGCAAACGGGCGCCGTGCGCACCTGTGGGTCAGCGACACCGGCTGCGGCATGGACGAGGCGACCTGCGTGCGCATCTTCGAGCCCTTTTTCACCACCAAGCCGGTGGGGCAGGGTACGGGGCTGGGGCTGTCGGTGGTGCACGGCATCGTCGCGGCGCACGAGGGGTCGATCACCGTGCACAGCCGCCCCGGCGAAGGCACGCGATTCGACCTCTACTTTCCGCAGGTGGCGCCGGAATCGGCGACCGGGCCCGCGCAGCAAGCCAACGCGGCGACCGAACCGGTGCTGTCCGGCAACGGCGAGCGCCTGCTGTACGTGGACGACGACCCGGTGATGGTGGCGCTGGCCGAGGCGCTGCTGGTGCGCGCGGGCTACACCGTGCGGTGCTTCGACGACGCGCGCGCGGCGCTGTCCGCGGTGCGGGCCGAGCCCGAGGCCTTCGACCTGGTGATCACCGACTACAACATGCCCGAACTCTCAGGCCTGGACGTGGTGGCGGGTGTGCACGCCGCGCGGCCCGGGCTGCCCGTGATCATCAGCTCGGGCTACCTGTCGGAAGACATTCGTGCAGCCGCGCGCCGCGCCGGCGTGCAGCACCTGCTGCAGAAGGAGTACACGATCGAACAGCTGCTGCCGCTGGTGCGGCGGGTGCTGGCAGCCGCTGCTGCCCAGCGCGACGCCACGGATCAGCCCGCGCCGCACTGAGCGGCGCGCCGGGGCCTCTCAAGCAATTCTGGCTCTGCCACTTTGCTTGACCCTCGCGGGGGGCGGGCTGGGCAAAGCCCGGCCCTGGGGTGCTCAGAACAGGAAGTAGCGCTGCGTCATCGGCAGTTCGACCGCCGGGTCGCAGGTGAGCAGCTGGCCATCGGCGCGCACCTGGTAGGTTTGCGCGTCGATCTCCATCACCGGCAGGTAGGCGTTGTGCACCATGTCGGCCTTGCGCACCGTGCGGTTGCCCTTCACGGCCACCAGGCGCTTGGCCACGCCATAGGCCTCGGCCACGCCGTTGGCCAGGCTCGCCTGGCTGACGAAGCTCAGTGACGTGGCGCCCACCGCCTTGCCGAAGCTGCCGAACATCGGCCGGTAGTGCACCGGTTGCGGCGTGGGGATGCTGGCGTTCGCATCGCCCATCGCGGCACTGGCGATGAAGCCGCCCTTCAACACCAGGCTGGGCTTGACGCCGAAGAAGGCGGGGCGCCACAGCACCAGGTCGGCCCACTTGCCCACCTCGATCGAGCCCACCTCGTGCGCGATGCCGTGCGACAGCGCCGGGTTGATCGTGAGCTTGGCCACGTAGCGCTTGATGCGTGCGTTGTCGTTGCGTGCACCGTCGCCCGGCAGCGCGCCGCGCTGCAGCTTCATCTTGTGCGCCGTCTGCCAGCAGCGGATCAACACCTCGCCCACGCGGCCCATGGCCTGGCTGTCGGAGCTGAACATGCTGATCGCGCCCAGGTCATGCAGCACGTCCTCGGCGGCGATGGTCTCGCGGCGGATGCGGCTTTCGGCGAAGGCCAGGTCCTCGGCCACGCTGGCATCGAGGTGGTGGCACACCATCAGCATGTCCAGGTGCTCGTCCACCGTGTTCACGGTGTAGGGCATGGTGGGGTTGGTGGAAGAGGGCAGGAAGTTCGGCTCGCCCACCACGCGCATGATGTCCGGCGCATGGCCGCCGCCCGCGCCCTCGGTGTGGAAGGCGCACAGCGTGCGGCCCCGGGTGGCCGCGATGGTGTCCTCGACGAAGCCGCTCTCGTTGAGCGTGTCGCTGTGGATCGAGACCTGCACGTCGTGCTGCTCGGCCACCGACAGGCAGGTGTCGATCGCCGAAGGCGTGGTGCCCCAGTCTTCATGCAGCTTCAGGCCGATGGCGCCGGCCTCGATCTGCTGCACCAGCGCCTCGGGCCGGCTGGCGTTGCCCTTGCCGAGGAAGCCCAGGTTCATCGGGAACGCATCGGCGGCCTGCAGCATCATGCGCAGGTGGTTGGGCCCCGGCGTGCAGGTGGTCGCGAAGGTGCCGGTGGCGGGGCCCGTGCCGCCACCGAACATGGTGGTGACGCCGGAGTTCAGCGCTTCCTCGATCTGCTGCGGGCAGATGAAGTGGATGTGGGTGTCGATGCCGCCGGCGGTGACGATCATGCCCTCGGCCGCGATGATCTCGGTGCCGGGGCCGATGACGATGTCCACGCCCGGTTGCACGTCCGGGTTGCCGGCCTTGCCGATGGCGGCGATGCGGTGGTCCTTGAGGCCGATGTCGGCCTTCACGATGCCCCAGTGGTCGATGATCAGCGCGTTGGTGATCACCACGTCGGCCGCCTCGTGCGGATGCGGGCCGTTCGGGCGCTGGCCCTGGCCCATGCCGTCGCGGATGGTCTTGCCGCCGCCGAACTTCACCTCCTCACCGTAGCCGCCGGCGCGCAGCGTGTAGTCGGCCTCCACCTCCAGCACCAGCGCCGTGTCGGCCAGGCGCAGGCGGTCGCCCACGGTGGGGCCGAACATCTCGGCATAGGCGCGTCGTCCGATGCCTGCCATCACAGCGCTCCCTGCACCAGGCCGCGAAAGCCCCAGACCTGCCGGTCGCCAGCGTAATCCACCAGTTCCACCGTGCGCTGCTGGCCGGGCTCGAAGCGCACCGCGGTGCCGCTGGCGATGTTCAGCCGCATGCCATGGGCGGCCGCGCGGTCGAAGCTCAGGCCCGCATTGGTTTCGGCAAAGTGGTAGTGCGAGCCCACCTGGATCGGCCGGTCCGCGGTGTTCGCGACCACCAGGGTCGCGGTGCGGCGGCCGGGGTTCAGCGGGTGCTCGCCGTCATCGGTGAAAAGTTCGCCAGGAGTCATTGTGGTGCGCATCATGCAATGGGTTGGTGCACGGTCACCAACTTGGTGCCGTCCGGGAACGTGGCTTCCACCTGGATCTCGGGGATCATCTCGGCGATGCCGTCCATCACATCGGCCCGGGTGAGCACGGTCTTGCCCTCGCTCATCAGCGCGGCGACGGTCTTGCCCTCGCGTGCACCTTCGAGGATGGCCGCGCTGATCAGTGCCACCGCCTCGGGGTAGTTGAGCTTCAGGCCACGGGCCTTGCGGCGCTCGGCCAGCAGGGCGGCGGTGAAGAGCAGCAGCTTGTCTTTTTCGCGTGGGGTCAGATCCATGGGGTGCGATTCTGTGGCGGCCGAGGCCCAGGCCGCCATGGGGCAAGTGCCATGCCTGCCTGCCGCCGGGCATGCATCGGCTTGGTGCGTTTCTTGAACAGCAGGGGGCACGATGAGTGCGCCCGCCGACCCGAACCCCACCGCCCCGCCGCCCGAACCACCGCAGCGCGTGGTGACGTTCCGGCGGGACTACAACAGCTGGGTCGCCCGCGAGACGATGGAAGACTATGCGTTGCGCTTCACGCCACGCACCTTCCGCAAGTGGAGCGAGTGGCGGGTGGCGAACACCGCGTTCGGCGCGGCCTCGTTCCTGATCCTGGAAGCGGTGGGGGCCACCTTGCTGGTGCAGCACGGCTTCACCAATGCCGCGCTGGCGATCCTGGTCACCGGGCTGATCATCTTCCTGGCCGGGCTGCCGGTGAGCGTGTATGCGGCGCGCCATGGCGTGGACATGGACCTGCTCACCCGTGGTGCCGGCTTCGGCTACCTGGGCTCGACGATCACCTCGCTGATCTACGCGAGCTTCACCTTCATCTTCTTCGCGCTCGAGGCGGCGGTGATGGCCTATGCGCTGGAGCTGGCCTTCGACATCCCGCCCGCCTGGGGCTACGGGCTGTGCGCGCTGGTGGTGATCCCGCTGGTGACGCACGGTGTCACCGCGATCAGCCGCCTGCAGGTGTGGACGCAGCCGCTGTGGCTGGCACTGCTGGTGCTGCCGTTCGCCTTCGTGCTGTGGAAGGCGCCGGGCGAGCTGGCCGGGCTCACGCGCTATGGCGGCGTGAGCGGGCAGTTCGGCGGCTTCAACCTGCATGCCTTCGGCGCGGCGCTGACGGTGGGCATCGCCCTCATCACCCAGATGGGCGAGCAGGCCGACTACCTGCGCTTCATGCCCGAGCAGAAGCCCGGCCACCGCCTGCGGTGGTGGGCCGCCACGCTGCTGGGCGGCCCGGGCTGGGTGGTGGTGGGCGTGGCCAAGATGATGGCCGGCGTGGTGCTGGCCTACCTGGCGCTCACCCACATGGTGCCGCCTGAACGGGCGGTGGACCCGAACCAGATGTACCTTGCCGCGTGGGAATACGTGTTCCCGAAGTACGGCCTCGCGGTGGCGGCCACGGCGCTGTTCGTCGTGGTGTCCCAGCTCAAGATCAACGTCACCAACGCCTATGCCGGCTCGCTGGCCTGGAGCAACTTCTTCTCGCGGCTGACGCACAGCCACCCGGGCCGCGTGGTGTGGGTGGTGTTCAACACGCTGATCGCCCTGGTGCTGATGGAGATGAACGTGTTCCAGGCCCTGGGGCATGTGCTGGGCCTGTACAGCAACATCGCGATCGCCTGGATGATGGCGGTGGTGGCCGACCTGGTGATCAACAAGCCGCTGGGCCTGTCGCCGCCGGGCATCGAGTTCCGGCGCGCGCACCTGTACGACATCAACCCGGTGGGCGTGGGCGCCATGGGCGTGGCCTCGGTGCTCTCGGTGGCCGCGCACCTGGGCGCCTTCGGGCCCACCGCGCAGGCCTTCTCGGCGATGATCGCGCTCGTCACCGCGATGCTGGCATCGCCCCTGATCGCCTGGGCCACGCGCGGCCGCTACTACCTGGCGCGGCGCACGGTGGAGGACGCGTCCTATGGCCGCTACCTCGGCAGTGCCCGCACGTTGCGCCGCTGCGTGATCTGCGAGCGCGATTACGAGCCCGAGGACATGGCCGCCTGCCCGGCCTACGGCGGGCCGATCTGCTCGCTGTGCTGCACGCTGGATGCACGCTGCGACGACCTGTGCAAGCCCGATGCGCGCCTGTCGGCCCAGTGGCTGCGCCTGCTCAAGCGCCTGCTGCCCGCGCGCATGGCGCCGCACCTCGAGGGCGGCCTCGCGCACTACCTGATGCTGATGCTGGCGGTGGTGCCGCTGCTGGGTGTGCTGTTCGGCGCGCTGTACCAGCTGGGCCTGCGCACCCTGGGCGAAGAGGCCGAGCTCATCGCGCCGCTGCTGCGCGCCGGCTACGTGCAGGCCTTCCTGGTGCTGCTGCTGCTGGCCGGCATGGTGGCCTGGTGGCTGGTGCTGGCGCAGCGCAGCCGGCAGGTGGCGCAGGAGGAGTCGCGCCGCCAGACGCAGGCGCTGCAACAGCAGGCCGAGGCGCTGCAGCGCGAGATCAGCTCGCACCAGCGAACCGACGCGCAGCTGCAGCAGGCCAAGGCCGCGGCCGAGGCCGCCAACCAGGCCAAGAGCCGCTATGTCACCACCATCAGCCATGAGCTGCGCACGCCCTTGAACTCGATCCTCGGCTACGCGCAGCTGCTGGAGGACGACCCCGCCATCCCCGCCCACCGGCGTGACGCGGTGCAGGTCATCCGCCGCGGCGGCGACCACCTGCTCAGCCTGATCGAGGGCACGCTGGACATCGCCCGCATCGAGAGCGGCCGCCTCACGCTGGAGCCCTCGCCGATGCGTTTTGCCGAGGGCCTGGACGAGCTGGCGCGCATGTTCGAGCTGCAGGCCGCCGCGCGCGGCCTGGGCTTCGAGCACCAGCGCCAGGGCACGCTGCCGGCGCTGGTGCGCGCCGACGAGAAGCGGCTGCGCCAGATCCTCATCAACCTGCTGGGCAACGCGGTGAAGTTCACGCGCAGCGGCCGTGTCATCCTGCGCAGCAGCTACTCGGGCGAGATGGCGCGCTTCGAGATCGAGGACACCGGCCCCGGCATGAGCGAGGCCGAGCTGCAGCGCGTGTTCGAGCCCTTCGAGCGCGGCACCTCGGCCGGCAGCAGCGCCGCCGGCGGCACGGGCCTGGGCCTCACGATCTCGCGCATGCTCACCGACCTGATGGGCGGCGAACTCACCGTGCGCAGCACGCCCGGCGTGGGCACCTGCTTCGCGATCAAGCTCTACCTGCCCGAGCTGGCAGCAGGCCGCGGCGGCCAGGCGCGGCTGGCAGCGCGGCGGCCGGTGGGGGTGGAGGGGCCGGTGCGCCGCCTGCTGGTGGTGGACAACGAAGAGGCCGATCGGCGCCTGCTGGTGGACCGGCTCGCGCCGCTGGGGTTCGAGCTGCTGCAGGCCGCATCCGGCGAGGAGGCGCTGGCGGTGCTGGCCCGCGAGCCGGTGGACGCCATCTTCCTGGACCTCGCCATGCCGGGCATCGACGGCTGGACCACGCTGCGCCGGCTGCGCGACGCGGGCCTGAGCGCCGCGCCCGCGGCCATCGTCTCGGCCAACGCCTACGACAAGGGGCTGGACAACGAGTTGGGCATCACGCCGCAGGATTTCCTGGTCAAGCCGGTGCGCATGGATGAACTGCTGCGCTGGCTGGAGCGCCGGCTGGCGCTGGCCTGGCGCCATGCGGCGGCCGAGCCGGCGGTGCCGGCGGTGGCCGGCATGGCGTCGCAGGACGCGCTGCGTGCGCCGCCCGTGGGTGCCCTGCGCGAGCTGGAGGAACTGGTGCGCCTGGGGTACGTGCGGGGCATCCTGAAGAAGCTGGACGCCATCGCGAAGGCGCACCCCGAGAGCGCGGCCTATGCCGAACGCCTGCGCCTGATGGCGCGGCGCTTCGAGCTCGATGCCATCAGCACAGAATTGCACATTGCCTTGAAGGAAGCCACCGATGTCTGAACCACTGAGCAGGTTCGACCGCGCCAGCGGCGAGGTGGTGCTGATCGTCGACGACGTACCCGACAACCTCTCGGTGCTGCACGACGCGCTGGACGAGGCCGGCCACACGGTGCTGGTGGCCAGCGACGGGCCGAGCGCCATCGCCCGCGCGCAGCAGGCCCGGCCCGACATCGTGCTGCTCGACGCGATGATGCCCGGCATGGACGGCTTCGAAGTGGCGCGCCGGCTGAAGGCCGACCCCGAGACCGCCGGCATCCCGATCATCTTCATGACCGCGTTGACCGAAACCGAGCACGTGGTCGCCGCCTTCGGCGCAGGCGGGGTGGACTACGTCACCAAGCCGATCGAGCCCCGGCAGGTGCTGGCCCGCATCGCGGCCCACACCCACACCGCGCGCGTGCAGCGCCAGGCCCGCAATGCGCTGGATGCGTTCGGCCATGCCACGCTGGTGGTGCGGCCCTCCGACGGCAGGCTGCTGTGGCAGACCGCGCTGGCGCGCACGCTGCTGCGTGAGCACTTCGGCAGCGAAGGCAGTGCCGCGCCGGTGCCCCTGATCGACTGGATGCGGCGTGAACTCGCCGCGCGCGCCACCGGTGCGCGCCCGCAGCCGCTGGTGACCGCGCGCGGCCCGCGCCGCCTGACGCTGGAACTGCACAGCATGACCGGCGACGACGCGGCCGAAGGCGACGACGATGCGCAGTGGCTGATCGTGGCCAGCGAGGCCAACGACGGCGCCGCGTTCGAGGTGATGATGCGCAGCTTCGGCCTCACCGTGCGCGAGGCCGAGGTGCTGTACTGGGCCGCCATGGGCAAGACCAACCGCGACATCGGTGACATCCTGGCCATGAGCCCGCGCACGGTCACCAAGCACATGGAGCACATCCTGCAGAAGATGGATGTGGAAACCCGCACCGCGGCGGCGGCGCGGGTGCTGCGGCTCATCGGCTGAGGCGGGCTGCCGCCGGCGCCCACCCGGCGCCGCGGGCCGCTCAGCCGCCGATCACGCCACAGGCCAGCCGTGCCCCGCCGCCGCCCAGCGGCGCCGGGTGATCGGCATGGTTGTCGCCACCCACGTGCACCATCAGCGACCGGTTCTTCAGGTCGGCCAGCTTGAGCCGCGGCGCCAGCACCGGGTAGCTGGCCGATCCGTCGGCGGCCACCACCAGGCCGGGCAGGTCGCCCAGGTGGCCGTCGCCCCAGGGCTCGCCGTGGCGGCCGGTCTTGGCGGGGTCCAGGTGGCCGCCGGCGGCCAGCGCCGGCACGGACACGCCGTCCTTGTTGTTCATCGGTGCGCAGCTCGGGTTCTCGTGCACATGGAAGCCATGCACGCCGGGCGGCAGGCCGTTGAGCGCCGGATAGAACACCAGCCCGTGCGCCGACTCGGCGATGCGCACCGTGCCGACCGCGCGGGTGATGCCCTTGGCGTCGACCTCGTTGACGGCCACGGTCAGCTCGGCCGCCAGGCCAGGCAACGGCGCCGCCGCAACAGCGGCCAGCAGGACACACGAACGCAGCAATGACATGGAACAGGCTCCGGCATGGGTTGGCAAGGGGCGCCTGCGGCCCCCGCCGCAAGCCAGGCGCAGTAGAACCCGGCGGGCGCCGGCCTGTCCAGTACAGCCCTGCCCGCGGGCGGGTTGGCACGGGCGCGCCGCGCGGCCGCTCAGCCGTGCAGCCGGCTCGTGCGGGGCACGCTGGCCAGCAGGAATTCCATCTGGTCGCTGAGGATGCGCCGGCCACGCAGGATCATGTCTTCGTGCAGGCTCGGTACATAGGGCAGGTACAGCAGCGTCATGCGCGCCTCTTCCGGCAGGCGGTTGCCCTTGCGGCCGTTGCAGTTGCGGCAGGCGGTGATGCAGTTCATCCAGGTGTCGCGCCCGCCGCGCGAGACCGGGATGATGTGTTCGCGGGTGAGGGTGTCGAAGCCGAAGCGGCCGCCGCAATAGGCGCAAAGGTGGCGATCCCGCACGAACAGCTTGGGGTTCGTCATCGCCGGCGTCTGGCGCCAGGCGCGGCTGGGAATGGCGCCGCGCACTGCAATGATCGAATGCACCTCGATGCGCGACTGCCGCCCCGTGGTGCGCTGGATGCCGCCGCGCAGCACCTGGCAGGCCCGCCCCAGCGTCCAGGCCACGCCGTCGCAGGCATACAGCAGTGCAGCCTCGCGCGGCGTGATCCACGCCTGCGGGCGTCCAGACACATCGAGCTGCAGTACGTCCAAAGGTCCGACCTCCAGTCTGCACTGCGAAGGGTAATGCATTTCTTTTGCACGCCGTTGGTGCCAGCGCAAGCGGCAGAACCGGAATTGCTGCGCGATCTAGTACCTGAACCCTAGAAAAATCTGTCGCAACAGGCCACACGGGGCGGCGGGATTCTGCAAAATAGCACGATCGTTCGTTTCAAACTGTCATGCCGTGACCGTCAGTGCCCTGCCCAGTGCCCGCAAGCGCAGCATCAGCCGCGGTGCGGCGCGTTCGTTGCAGAAGGGGCAGCAGACACGGGCCATCATCCTCGAGGCCGCCTTGGGCCAGGCCTCGCACATGGGCCTGGAGGGCCTGTCGATCGGCGCGCTGGCCGAGGTGACGCAGATGAGCAAGTCGGGCGTGTTCGCCCACTTCGGCTCGCGTGAAGAGTTGCAGATCGCGGTGATCCGCGAGTACCACGCCCGTTTCGAGGAAGAGGTGTTCTTCCCGGCCGTGCGCGAACCCCGTGGCCTGCCCCGGCTGCGTGCGCTGTTCGAGCGCTGGCTGCGCCGTGTCTCGGTGGAGGTGGATTCGGGCTGCATCTACATCAGCGGCGCGGTCGAGTTCGACGACCGGCCCGGCCCGGTGCGCGACGCGCTGGCCTCGATGGTGCGCGCCTGGCAAAGCGCGCTCGAGCGCGCGATCCGCCTGGCCATCGACGAAGGCCACCTGCGCCCGGACACCGATTCGCTGCAGATGCTGTTCGAGATCCACGGCCTGATCCTCGCGCTGCACCACGATGCGCGCTTCCTGCGCCTGCCCGGCGCGGTGGACCGCGCACGCGCGGGGCTGGATCGGGTGGTGGCCAACTACCTCGCCGACAAGCCGCCGCAGCACAAGCCACGCGCGGCCAGCCGTTGAACCCGCTTCCAACAGTTCATTGACCCAGGAGACCCGTCATGCCCCAATACAACCCGCCTGTTCGCGACATGCACTTCCTGCTGCATGAAGTGCTCGATGCGGTCAACGAGCTCAAGCAGCTGCCCAAGCATGCGGAGATCGACGCCGACACGATGAACGCGGTGATCGAGGAAGCGGGCAAGTTCGCCTCGCAGGTGACGGCACCGATCAACCTCAGTGGTGATGCCGAGGGCTGCACGCTGGACAAGGCCACGCACGAGGTCAAGCCGCCCAAGGGCTTCAAGGAAGCCTATGCGCAATACGTGGAAGGCGGCTGGCCCGCGCTGAGCTGCGACCCCGAATTCGGCGGCCAGGGCCTGCCGGTGCTGCTGAACCAGTGCGTCTACGAGATGCTGAACTCGGCCAACCAGTCCTGGACCATGTACCCCGGCCTCTCGCACGGCGCCTACGAGGCGCTGCATGCGCACGGCACGCCCGAGCAGAAGGCCTTGTACCTGCCCAAGCTCACCAGTGGTGAGTGGACCGGCACCATGTGCCTGACCGAGCCGCACTGCGGCACCGACCTCGGCCTGCTGCGCACCAAGGCCGAGCCGCGCGGCGACGGCAGCTACAAGCTCACCGGCCAGAAGATCTTCATCTCCGCCGGCGAACACGACCTGACGCCCAACATCATCCACCTGGTGCTGGCACGCCTGCCCGATGCGCCGCAGGGCAGCAAGGGCATCTCGCTGTTCGTGGTGCCCAAGGTGCTGGTCAATGCCGATGGCTCGCTGGGCGCGCGCAACGGCATCTTCTGCTCGGGCCTGGAGCACAAGATGGGCATCCACGGCAACGCCACCTGCCAGATGGTGCTGGAAGACGCTGTCGGCACCCTGGTGGGTGAGCCCAACAAGGGCCTGGCCGCAATGTTCGTGATGATGAACGCCGCCCGCCTGGGCGTGGGCAACCAGTCGCTGGGCCTGATGGAAGTGGCCTACCAGAACGCGGTGGCCTATGCGAAGGACCGCATCCAGATGCGTGCCCTCTCCGGCCCCAAGGCGCCGGACAAGCCGGCCGACCCGATCATCGTGCACCCGGATGTGCGCAAGATGCTGCTCACCGCGCGCGCCTACACCGAAGGCGCCCGCGCGCTGGCGATGTTCACCTCGCTGCAGCTCGACAAGCTGCTGGCCACCGACGACGAGGACGAGCGCAAGCAGGCCGACGACATCGTCGCGCTGCTCACGCCCATCATCAAGGCCTTCACCACCGACAACGGCTGGATCGCCACCTCGGCCTGCATGCAGGTGTTCGGCGGGCACGGCTACATCCACGAGTGGGGCATGGAGCAGTTCGTGCGCGATGCGCGCATCAACATGATCTACGAAGGCACGAACACCGTGCAGTCGCTCGACCTGCTGGGCCGCAAGGTGCTGGGCGACAACGGCGCCAAGCTCAAGAAGTTCGGCAAGCTGGTGGCCGAGTTCGTCGAGGAAGAAGGCGTCAACGAGGCGATGCAGGAATTCATCAACCCGCTGGCCGACCTGGGTGACAAGGTCACCAAGCTCACCGGCGAACTGGGCATGAAGGCCTTCGGCAATGCCGACGAGGTGGGCGCTGCGGCGGTGGACTACCTGCGCGTGGTGGGCCATCTTTGCTATGCCTACTTCTTCGCCCGCATGGCCAAGGTGGCGCTGGCCAAGCAGGGTTCCGGTGATCCGTTCTACACCGCCAAGCTGGCGACCGCGCGCTTCTACTTCGCCAAGCTGCTGCCCGAGACGGCCACGCTGATCCGCACCGCGCGCGCCGGCCTTGCGCCGCTGATGGCCATGGACGAAGCCTTGTTCTAAGCTGGTGTCTCCATCCACCCGCGAGGAGACACCCGTGATGAAGAAGGCCCTGAGCGCCCTGATCCTGAGCACCACCGCTGGCCTGGCCCTGGCCCAGGCCACGCCGGTGGGGCTGTGGAAGACGATCGACGACGAGACCAAGACCGAGAAGTCGCTGGTGCGCATCACCGAGGCCGGGGGTGTGCTGGGCGGCCGCATCGAGAAGATCTTCGAGGCGGGCAAGCAGGACGCCAAGTGCGACAAGTGCACCGACGAGCGCAAGGACAAGCCGGTGCTGGGCATGACGATCATCCGCAACGCCAAGGCCGATGCCGACAAGGAGCACTGGGAAGGGGGTGACATCCTCGACCCGGCCAATGGCAAGGTCTACCGCTTGCGACTGAAGCCGCAGGATGGCGGCAAGAAGCTTGAAGTGCGGGGCTACGTGGGCCCGTTCTACCGAAACCAACAGTGGATCCGGGTCGAGTAGCCCGGCATCCAGATTCTCATTGGAGCAAGCATGAGCAAGTTCAATGTGCGCAAGGTGGCCGTGCTCGGCGCCGGCGTGATGGGGGCGCAGATCGCGGCCCACCTGGTCAACGTCAAGGTGCCGGTGGTGCTGTTCGACCTGCCGGCCAAGGAAGGCGCCAAGAACGGCATCGTCACCAAGGCGATCGAGGGGCTGAAGAAGCTCAAGCCCTCGCCGATCGGCGTGGCCGACGACCTGGCGCTGATCACGCAGGCCAACTACGAGGAGCACCTCGAACTGCTCAAGGATTGCGACCTGGTGATCGAGGCGATCGCTGAGCGCATGGACTGGAAGCTCGACCTGTACAAGAAGGTCGCGCCCTTCATCGCGCCGCACGCGATCGTGGCCTCCAACACCTCGGGCCTGTCGATCACCAAGCTGAGCGAAGTGCTGCCTGAAGAGATCAAGCCGCGCTTCTGCGGCATCCATTTCTTCAACCCACCGCGCTACATGTACCTGGTGGAGCTGATCCCCACGCCCACCACGCGGCCCGAGATCCTGGACCAGCTCGAAACCTTCGTCACCCGCAGCGTCGGCAAGGGCGTGGTGCGCGCGAAGGACACGCCCAACTTCGTGGCCAACCGCGTGGGCATCGCCGGCATGCTGGCCACCATCAAGGAGGCCGAGAACTTCGGCCTGTCCTACGACATCGTCGACGACCTCACCGGCAAGAAGATGGGCCGGGCCAGCTCCGGCACCTTCCGCACCGCCGACGTGGTGGGCCTGGACACCATGGCCCACGTGGTGAAGACCATGCAGGACAACCTGCAGGCCGATCCGTTCTACGCCGCCTACGCCACGCCGCCCGCGGTGGCCAAGCTGATCGCCGCCGGCGCGCTGGGCCAGAAGGCCGGTGCCGGCTTCTACAAGAAGGCGGGCAAGGACATCCTGCGCTTCGACCTGGCCAAGGGCGACTACGTGGCCGCCGGCGCCAAGGCCGACACGATCGTCGAGCGCATGCTCAAGAAGCCCGCGGCCGAGCGCCTGAAGCTGCTGCGCGAATCCACCAACCCGCAGGCGCAGTTCCTCTGGGCCATCCTGCGCAACAGCTTCCACTACGTGGCGGTGCACCTGGCCGACATCGCCGATTCGGCACGCGAGGTGGACCAGGCCATGCGCTGGGGCTTCGGCATGAAGCAGGGCCCGTTCGAGCTGTGGCAGGAAGCCGGCTGGCAGCAGGTGGCGCAGTGGGTGAAGGAAGACATCGAGGCCGGCAAGGCGCTGTGCAACGCACCGCTGCCGGCCTGGGTGTTCGACGGGCGCACCGGCGTGCACACGCCCGAAGGCTCGTGGAGCGCCGCGCAGGGCAAGTACCTGCCGCGCTCGGCGCTGCCGGTCTATGCCCGCCAGCACTTCCCCGAATCGCTGCTGGGTGAGGGCGCCAAGCCCGCCGCCACCGCCGGCACCGAGGAGTTCAAGAACGACGAGCTGCGCGCCTGGACGCTGGACGGCGAGGTGCTGATCTGCACCCTCACCGGCAAGATGCACACCATCGGCCCGGGCGTGGTCGAAGGCCTGGTCAAGGCCGTGGCCTTGGCCGAGGCCAAGTACCAGGGCCTGGTGATCTGGTCGCCCGACGAGCCGTTCTCGGCCGGCGCCAACCTCGAGGCGATGCTGCCCACCTTCATGAAATCGGGCGCCAAGGGCATTGCGCCGGAGGTCAAGAAGCTGCAGGACGCGCTGCTGCGCCTGCGCTATGCCGGCGTGCCCACCGTGGCAGCGGTGCGCGGCATGGCGCTGGGCGGCGGCTGCGAGATCGCGGTGGCCTGCGCCAAGCGCGTGGTGCACGTGGAAAGCTACATCGGCCTGGTGGAAGTGGGCGTGGGCCTGCTGCCCGCCGGCGGCGGCCTGACCTACATCGCGCGCCGCGCGGCCGAGAACGCGGCCGCCAACGGCACCGACCTGCTGCTGAACCTGTCCAACGGCTTCCAGGCCGCGGCGATGGCCAAGGTGGGCACCAGCGCGCACGAAGGCCGCAAGCTGGGCTACCTGCTGGACAGCGACCTGATCGTGCCGAACAAGGACGAACTGCTGTACGTGGCCATCGCGCAGGCCAAGGCCATGGCCGACACCGGCTGGCGCGCACCACTGAAGGCGCTGTTCCCGGTGGCGGGCCGCTCGGGCATCGCCACCATCAAGGCGCAGCTCGTGGCCATGCGTGACGGGGCCTTCATCGGCAAGCACGACTTCCACATCGCCAGCCTGATCGCCGACGTGGTGTGCGGCGGCGAGGTCGATGCCGGCACGCTGGTGAACGAGGAGTACCTGATGGCGCTGGAGCGCAAGCACTTCTGCGCGCTGCTGGAGCACCCGTCCACCCAGGAACGCGTGATGGGCTTCCTCCAAACCGGCAAGCCCGTTCGCAACTGAGATTCGGAGCAAACGACATGAGCAAGCAGATCCAAGACGCCTACATCGTTGCTGCCGCACGCACGCCGATCGGCCGTTCCCACCGCGGCATGTTCCGCAACACCCGCCCCGACGACCTGTTGGTCGCCGCGATCCAGGCCGCGATGGCCCAGGTGCCCGGGCTCGACCCGAAGGCCATCGAGGATGCCGTGATCGGCTGCGCGATGCCCGAGGGCGAGCAGGGCCTGAACATGGCCCGCGTGGCCGCGCTGCTGGCCGGGCTGCCCAATTCGGTGGGCGGCATCACGGTGAACCGCTTCTGCGCCTCGGGCCTCTCGGCCGTGCAGATGGCGGCCGACCGCATCCGCGTGGGCGAAGCCGACGTGATGATCGCCGGCGGCGCCGAGAGCATGAGCATGGTGCCGATGAGCGGCAACAAGCCCTCGTTCAACCCGGCCGTGTTCGCGAAGGACGAGAACATCGGCATCGCCTACGGCATGGGCCTCACCGCCGAGAAGGTGGCACAGCAGTGGAAGGTCAGCCGCGAGGCGCAGGATGCGTTCGCGCTGCAATCGCACCTGAAGGCCATCAAGGCGCAGCAGGCTGGCGAGTTCGGCGACGAGATCATCCCGGTGGACGTGCTCGACCGCCTGCCGAACCTGGCCACCGGCGAGATCAGCGTGAAGACGCGCCAGGTCAAGCTGGACGAAGGCCCGCGCGCCGACACCACGCTCGAGGCGCTGGGCAAGCTGCGCCCGGTGTTCGCCTCGCCCAAGGACACCGCGGGCAAGCCCACCGGCATGGGTTCGGTGACGGCGGGCAACAGCTCGCAGACGAGCGACGGCGCCGGCTGCCTGATCCTGGCCAGTGAAAAGGCCGTCAAGCAGTTCGACCTGAAGCCGCTGGCGCGCTTTGTCAGCTTCGCCTCGCGCGGCGTGCCGCCCGAGATCATGGGCATCGGCCCGATCGAGGCGATCCCGGCCGCGCTGAAGAGTGCCGGCCTGAAGCTCGACGACCTGGGCTGGATCGAGCTGAACGAAGCCTTCGCCGCACAGGCGCTGGCGGTCATCAACACCGTGGGCCTGAACCCCGAGGTGGTGAACCCGATGGGCGGCGCCATTGCGCTGGGCCACCCGCTGGGCGCCACCGGTGCCATCCGCGCCGCCACCGTGGTGCACGCGCTGCGCCGCCACAACCTGAAGTACGGCATGGTGACGATGTGCGTGGGCACCGGCCAGGGCGCGGCCGGCATCTTCGAGCGCGTGTGAAGCCTGTGGCACGACGCCGGCGGCTGCTGGCCGCCGCGGCGCTGGCGCCTGTGGCGCTGCCGCTGGCGGGCTGCAGCGCCGCCGTGGTGCAGCGCTTTCCCACGCTCACCGAGGCCCGCCGCGCGGTGGCCGGGCTCACCAGCGGCGCGGCGCGCAGCACCGGCGCCTGGAACCTGCCGCAGGTGCTGCAGCACCTGGCGCAGAGCGTCGAGTATTCGATCGACGGCTACCCGGAGATGAAGTCCGCGTTGTTCCACTACACGCTGGGCGTGGCGGCCTGGAGCGTGTTCGATGCGCGGGGAGCCATGAACCATGCGCTGGACCAGCCCATCCCCGGTGCCCCGGCACTGGAGGCCAACCAGGCGCTGGAAGCCGGCGTCGTGCGGCTGCTCGCGGCACTCAACCGCTTCGAGGCCCACACCGGCGCGCTGCAGCCGCACTTCGCCTACGGCGCGCTGGACAAGGCCGCCTACACCCGCGCCCACCTGATGCACCTGGCCAACCACTGGTCGCTGATCGACACCCCCGCGAGCCCGCCGGGAACCAAGGCCTGAACCCCACCCGAGGAGACACCGATGACCCACATCCGCACCGCCACGCACAACGGCGTGGCCACGATCGAGATCGCACGGCCCGAGAAGAAGAACGCGCTCACCCAGGCCATGTACCAGGCGATGGCCGATGCCATTGCCGCCGCGGTGGCCGACAACGGCGTGCGCGCGCTGCTGATCACCGGCCAGCCCGGCATCTTCACCTCGGGCAACGACCTCGAGGATTTCATGCAGCGCCCGCCGCAGGGCCAGGACACGCCGGTGGGCCGCTTCATGCGCGCCTTGCTCGAGTGCGAGAAGCCGGTGGTGGCCGCGGTGACCGGTGGCGCGGTGGGCATCGGCACCACGATGCTGCTGCACTGCGACCTGGTGTACGTGAGCGACGAAGCCCGCCTGGCGATGCCCTTCGTGAGCCTGGGCCTGGTGCCCGAATACGCCTCCAGCATGGTGCTGCCGCAGCTGATGGGCCACGTGCGTGCGGCCGAGAAGCTGATGCTGGGTGAACCCTTCACCGGCGCCGATGCGGTCGAGTGCGGCATCGCCAATGCCGTGCTGCCCGCAGCCGAGGTGGTGAACCACGCGCGCCGCATGGCCGAGCGCTTCAATGGCCTGCCGCCCGCTGCGGTGCGCGAGACCAAGCGCCTGATGCGCGCCTCCGGCGCCGAGCGCGTGAGGCAGGTGATGGCCAGCGAAGGCGAGGTCTTTGGCCAACGCCTGCGCAGCCCCGAGGCGCGCGAGGCCTTCCAGGCCTTCTTCGAGAAGCGCAAGCCCGACTTCAGCAAGTTCTGACGCCGATGCCGCTGGCGCTGAAGCTGGCGATCAGCCCGCTGTTGCTGGCGCAGGCGCTGCACACGCGCTGGCGCCTGCCGCGCCTGCCCGAAGCCGAAGGGCCGCGCGAGGGCGCGGTCGGCCGTGGCCCCGCCTGCCGGCTGCTCATCCTGGGGGATTCCTCGGCCGCTGGCGTGGGCGTGGCCACGCAGGACCAGGCGCTGGCCGGGCAGCTGAGCCATGCACTGGCCCAGGCCAGTGCACGCCGCGTGCACTGGCAGTTGCGTGCACGCTCGGGCATCACCACCGCGCAGGCGTTGCCGCTGCTGCGCGAGGCGCCGTTGGCACCGGCCGAGGTGGCGGTGGTGGTCACCGGCGTCAACGACGTGGTCGATCAGGTGCGCCCCGCCGCGGCGCTGCACGCACGCGCGGCGCTGTGGCAGGTGCTGGCCGGCGAATTCGGCATCCGGCACGTGGTGTGGACGCCGCTGCCGCCGATGCACCGCTTCGCGGGCCTGCCGCAGCCCTTGCGCTGGGTGGCCGGCCAGGACGCGCTGGCCCACGACCGGGCGCTGGCGCAGTGGGCGGCCGGGCAGGCCGGCATGTCCACGATGCGCCTGGACCTGCCGCTGGAGGCCGAGGCCCTGGCCGCTGACGGCTTCCACCCGGGCGTGGTGGTGTACCGCGCCTGGGGGGCCGCGCTGTCCGCGCACATCACCGAGCAGGTGCTGCCCGCGCTGTGAAGCCGGCAGACGCCCGGCCTATGATGCCGGGCAGCCCCCCCGAGGCGACGAGGAGCAGCGAACGATGAGAACGCCTGCACTGCTGGCGGCCCTGGCCGGCCTGGCCGGCTGCGCCACGATGACCGACCAGCAATGCCGCACCGCCAACTGGGTGGAGGTGGGCCAGCGCGACGGTGCCGCCGGCTGGGCCGCCAGCCGACTGCACGAACACGCCAAGGCCTGCGGCGAATTCGGCATCGTGCCCAATGCGCCCGCCTACGAGCGGGGTCGCCAGCAGGGCCTGCTGAGCTACTGCCAGCCCACCGTGGGCCGCAGCAAGGGGGTGGAGGGCGCCACGTACCACCACGTCTGCAGCGGGCCGGCCGAGGCAGGCTTTCTGCGCGGCTACGAGGTCGGCCGGCAGATCCACGGCCTGAAGAAGCTGCAGGACGAGAACCGCAAGCGCCGCCGCGAACTCACCGACCAGCTGGCCAAGAAGGAGACCAGCGCCGACGAGGCCAAGCGCATCAAGCGCGACCTCGATCGCCTGGAGCAGGACGACCGGCGCCTGCAGCGGCTGGTGGAGCAGGCCTACCAGATCCCGCTGTAGCGCCGCCCCGGCCCCGGGCCGGCCGGGCCGTTCGGGGGGGGCGTCAGGCCCTGGGCACCGGCCGCGGCTTGCCCTCGTTGTCGATGGCCACGTAGGTGAGGTTGGCGTCGGTCACCTTCACCACCTGCAGCTCGGCCGGGTTGCGCTCGGCGAACACCTCCACGTGCACGGTGATCGAGGTGTTGCCGATGCGGTCGATGCGGGCATAGAAGCTCACCAGGTCACCCACCGACACCGGCTGCTTGAAGATGAACTGGTTCACCGCCACGGTGGCGATGCGGCCCTTGGCGATGCGCGCCGGCAGCACCGAGCCGGCCAGGTCCACCTGGGCCATCAACCAGCCACCGAAGATGTCGCCATTGCCGTTCACGTCGGCGGGCATCGGCATCACGCGCATCACCAGCTCGCTGCCGTCGGGCAAACTCAGGGGGCCGGTGAGCGAGGGCCGCTGCTGCGGGCTTGTGGCGTCGGTCATCGGCTTCACCTCCGGAGGGCTGCTGTTGCACACATCCGGTCCATTCTTCCACGCCCGCCCTGGCCGAACCCCCGCCCTGATCGCCCGCTGATGCGCCGCTCCACCGCCTTGCCCCTGCCCGATGCCGGCCCCGCCGCGGCCGTCCGCTCCGACTGGCAGACGCTGAACAAGCTGCTGCCCTACCTGTGGCGCTACCGCTGGCGCGTGGGGGTGGCGCTTTGTTTCCTGCTGGCGGCCAAGATTGCCAATGTGGGCGTGCCGGTGCTGCTGAAGCACCTGGTCGACACGCTCGACCTCAAGCCCGGCGATCCGCGCGCGCTGCTGGTGGTGCCCGTGGGCCTGCTGCTGGCGTACGCGGGGCTGCGGCTGAGCACCTCGCTGTTCACCGAGCTGCGTGAACTGGTGTTCGCCAAGGTGTCCTTCGGGGCCTCGCGCCAGATCGCGCTGGAGGTGTTCCGGCACCTGCATGCGCTGAGCCTGCGTTTCCACCTCGAGCGCCAGACCGGCGGCCTCTCGCGCGACATCGAGCGCGGCTCGCGGGCGCTGCAGTCGCTGGTGTCGTACTCGCTCTACAGCATCCTGCCCACGCTGGTGGAGGTGGCGCTGGTGCTCACGGTGCTGGGCTGGCGCTTCGACATGGGCTATGTGTGGATCACGCTCACCGCGCTGGTGGCCTACATCGCCTACACGGTGTCGGTGACCGAGTGGCGCAACCGGTTCCGGCGCGAGATGAACGAACTCGATTCGAAGGCGCACACCCGCGCGATCGACGCACTGCTGAACTACGAGACCGTCAAGTACTTCAACAACGAGGACCTGGAGGCGCACCGCTACGACGAAGGGCTGGAGGCCTTCCGCCGCGCGCAGGTGAAGTCGCAGACCACGCTGTCGATGCTGAACACGGGGCAGCAGCTCATCATCGCGCTGAGCCTGGTGGCGATGCTCTGGCGTGCCACGCAGGGGGTGGTGGAGGGCCGGCTGACGCTGGGCGATCTGGTGATGGTGAACGCCTTCCTGATCCAGCTGTATGTGCCGCTGAACTTCCTGGGCGTGCTGTACCGCGAGATCAAGCAGAGCCTGACCGACCTGGACAAGATGTTCGGCCTGCTCGAACGCGAACGCGAGGTGGCCGACGCGCCCGGCGCGCCCGAGCTCCAGGTGCGCGAAGGCACCGTGCGCTTCGAGCAGGTGAGCTTCGCCTACGACCCGAAGCGGCCGATCCTGCACGACCTGAGCTTCGAGATCCCCGCGGGCAAGACGGTGGCGGTGGTCGGCCCTTCGGGCGCGGGCAAGAGCACGCTCGCGCGGCTGCTCTACCGCTTCTACGACGTGGGCGGCGGCCGCATCACGATCGACGGCCAGGACATCCGCCAGGTCACCCAGGCCAGCCTGCGGCGCGCCATCGGCATCGTGCCGCAGGACACGGTGCTGTTTAACGACACGGTGGGCTACAACATCGGCTACGGCCGGGCCGGCGCCACCCCGGCCGAGGTGGAGGCGGCGGCGCGCGCGGCCCACATCCATGACTTCATCGCCGCCACGCCCCAGGGCTACGACACCATGGTGGGCGAGCGCGGGCTCAAGCTCTCCGGGGGCGAGAAGCAGCGCGTGGCAATCGCGCGCACGCTGCTGAAGAACCCGCCGATCCTGATCTTCGACGAGGCCACCTCGGCGCTGGATTCGGCCAACGAGCGCGCGATCCAGGCCGAGCTGCGCAGTGCGGCGCAGGGCAAGACGGCCCTGGTCATCGCGCACCGCCTGTCCACGGTGGTGGATGCCCACCAGATCGTCGTGCTCGAGGCCGGCCGCGTGGTGGAGTGCGGCCACCATGCCGAGCTGCTGGCGGCCGACGGGCCCTACGCGCGCATGTGGCGGCTGCAGCAGGCGGCACAGCAATGAACAAGGCCCGCACGACGGCGGGCCTGCAGAAACGACGATGCCCGCACGCGGCGGGCATCGGCTGGGGGGGGCGACGGGCCCGCTCAGGCCTTGCGGCGGCGTGCGGTCGAGGCGGCGGCCGCCAGGGCCAGGGCGATCAGCGCGGCGCTGGCCGGCTCCGGCACGTTGGTGGTGGCACCGGTGTCGAACGAGATGTTGTCGAACGCCACTGCGCCGGCCGGGCCCATGAAGACGACCCGGCTGCCTTCGCTGCCCAGTTGCTGCTCGGTGAAGGAGGCATGGCTCCAGTCAGCCGAGGGGCTCAGTGCGATCTGGGCCAACTGGTTGTCGAACGCGTCGAAGATGAAGATCGAGGCGCCGCCGGTGGCGCTGCCACCCTGCCAGATGTAGTCGAAGTTGATCGAGGTGAAGCCGTCACCCACCGTCATGGCCACGGCACCGGTGCTGTCGACGACGCCGCCGTTGGTGCCGTCCTTGCCGGCGCCCACCGACCCCTTGCTCACCGCATCGTTGCCGAAGGTGGTGAAGCCGTGCGCCAGGTCGTTGTACTGGGAGTCCAGGATCTGGCCCACGGGCAGCGAGTTGAAGTTGAGCAGCACCTGGCCCGCGTGGGCTGCCATCGGCAGGCCCACTGCCAGCACGGCAGCGGAAATCAGGGAACGCAGGGAGATCGACATGTTCTGTGTCCTGGCTGGTTGATCGGACCGGCACGGCACCAATGCGGCAGTGTGACCGAACCCGATGCACCAGACTGTAGCGAAGCAGCGCGGCTCTCCCGAGGGTGCGCGCCCCTCCGTTTGAGGGGGTTCTTCATCGCCTGCCCCTCAAAGCAGTGGTCGGAATCTGTCCCGAAGGTGGCCGCTACACTGGGCGGCGTGGAGACCAAGTGGCTCGAAGACTTCGTCAGCCTGGCGGAAACGCGCAGCTTCTCGCGCTCCGCGCAGTTACGGCATGTCACACAGCCGGCGTTTTCGCGTCGCATCCAGGCACTCGAAGCCTGGGCCGGTGTTGACCTGGTCGACCGTTCGTCCTACCCCACGCGGTTGACCTCCGCCGGCGAGACCCTGCACGCGCAGGCGCTGGAAATCCTCACGGCGCTGCAATCGGCACGCAACCTGATGCGCTCGCACCGGGCCAGCGGGCAGGACGTGATCGAGTTCGCGGTGCCGCACACGCTGGCCTTCACCTTCTTTCCGCACTGGCTGATGGAGCTGCGCGGCCGCTTCGGTTCGGTGAAGTCACGCCTGATCGCCTTGAACGTGCACGACGCAGTGCTGCGCCTCACCGAAGGCGGCTGCGACTTGCTGATCGCCTACCACCATGCCTCGCAGCCCTTGCAGCTGAGCCCGGACCGCTACGAGATGCTCTCGCTCGGCCAGGAGACGCTGGCCGCCTACGCCAAGGCCGACCCCGCCGGCCAGCCGCTGTTCCGCCTGGGGGGCAGCGGCCCGGTGCCGCTGCTGGCCTATGCCTCGGGTGCATACATGGGCCACATGGTCGAGCAGATCATCCGCCAGATGCCCGCGCCCCCCACGCTGGAAACACTCTACGAGACCGACATGGCCGAGGGCCTGAAGGCCATGGCGCTGGAAGGCCACGGCCTGGCCTTCCTGCCCGCCAGCTCGGTGCGCAAGGAGCTCAAGGCGCGCCGCCTGGTGCCCGCCGCCCCCGCCGGCGTGGGCGAGCTCACGATGGAGGTGCGCATCTACCGCGAGCGGCCCGAAGTGGCGCGCCATGCCAAGCCGGCCGCGCAGGCCTTGTGGGAGTTCCTCAAGCAGGGCTGAGCCGCGGGGCGGCCCGGCCGCTGGCGCTTGCCGGTCGTGGCGCAGGCGGGTGCGAAAATCCCTGCATGACCCAGCGCCTGACCCTCACCCGCCCCGACGACTGGCACCTGCACGTGCGCGATGGCGCCGCGCTGGCGGCAGTGCTGCCGCACACCGCACGCCAGTTCGGCCGCGCCATCATCATGCCGAACCTGAAGCCGCCGGTCACCAGCACCGAGGCGGCGCTGGCCTACCGCGACCGCGTGCTCGCCGCGCTGCCCGCCGGCAGCGACTTCCAGCCGCTGATGACGCTGTACCTCACCGACCGCCTGCCGCCCGACGAGATCCGCCGCGCCCGCGCGGCCGGCATCGTGGCCGCCAAGCTCTACCCGGCCGGGGCCACCACCAACAGCGATGCCGGGGTCACCGACATCCGCCACATCCACCCGGTGCTCGAGGCCATGCAGCGCGAAGGCATGCTGCTGCTGGTGCACGGCGAGGTCACCGACCCGGCGGTGGACGTGTTCGACCGCGAGGCCGTGTTCATCGAGCGCGTGATGCAACCCCTGCGGCGCGACTTCCCCGCGCTCAAGGTGGTGTTCGAGCACATCACCACCCAGGACGCCGCGCAGTACGTGGCGAGCGCCGGCGAGCACACGGCGGCCACCGTCACCGCGCACCACCTGCTGTACAACCGCAACGCCCTGTTCCAAGGCGGGTTGCGGCCGCATTACTACTGCCTGCCGGTGCTCAAGCGCGAAGTGCACCGCCAGGCACTGGTGGCCGCGGCCACCTCGGGCAGTGACAGGTTCTTCCTCGGCACCGATTCGGCCCCGCATGCCGCGGCGCTGAAGGAAGCCTCGGTCTGCGGTGCCGGCTGCTTCACTGCACTGAGCGCACTGGAGCTGTATGCCGAGGCCTTCGACGCCGCCGGCGCACTGGACCGGCTGGAAGCCTTTGCCAGTTTCAACGGCCCGGCCTTCTACGGCCTGCCGCGCAACACGGGCCGGGTGACGCTGGAGAAATCGCCCTTCACGCTGCCCGAGAGCCTGCCCTTCGGCGACGCCCGGCTCAAGCCGCTGCGGGCCGGCGAAACGCTGGCCTGGCGCCAGGTGTGAACGCGCTCGGGCCCGCGCCCGAGCACCCCTGCTTTGCCTGGCTGCGGCCTGCGCTGGACAGGGCCTGGGCCGCCAGGCAAGGCGGGCTCACGGTGGCCCAGGCACTGGCCGAGGCCGGCGCGGCGCCGGTGCGCTTCGTGCCGCAGCACTGCCTGCCGCCGGGCGAGGCCTACGAGGCCTACATCGCCCGCACCGGCTGCGTGCCCACGCGCGACAACCTGCACGACTTCTTCAACGGCCTGGTGTGGCTGCAGGCCCCGGCGCTGAAGCTGCGCCTGAACGCCCTGCATGCCGACGAGATCGGGCGCCGTGGCATCGGGCCCGAACGCGGTGCGCTGCGTGATGCCCTGACCTTGTTCGACGAAAACGGCGCCTTGCTCGAAGCCCCCGCCGTGCTGCGCGATGCACTGCGGGCGCGTGACTGGCGTGCCGCGTTCGTTGCCCACCGCGCGCGCTGGGCCGAAGCGCGGCTCACGCTCATCGGCCATGCGCTGCTGGAGCAACTGGCGCGTGCACCGCGCAAGCCGCTGACGGCACATGTGCTGGCGGGCGATGCCCTGGCATGGCGCGCCGAGCACTGGCGCGCCAAGCCCTTTTCGCCGCTGCCGGTGCTGGGCGTGCCCGGCTGGTGGCCCGCCAACGAGGACCCGGCGTTCTACGACGATGCGGCGGTGTTCCGGCCGCCGCGGATCAGATGAACGGAGCGTCCGCCTCCGCCTCGCGCTGATGCTGGCGCACCAGCTTCAGCCAGCGTTTGGCCATTGCCGGTTCATCCAGCATGCGCAGGTCGTGCTGCAACCTGCGCAGGTGGAGGTTCAGGTCCCGGGCCTGGGTCTTGACCAGCGCGCCCAGCTTGGCGGGCTTCAGGCCCCAGCCGGGTTCGAGGCCTGCCTCGTGCCGGAAGCCCTCTTCGGTGAGCAGGAGCTCGCGCTGCAGTTCTGAAAGCTGCTCCTGCAGGATGGCGTTGTAGCGCTTGATCTGCGCGGCGCTGGCGCGCGCCAGGTGGTCGGCGTCGACCTGCTCGATCTCGAGCTGCAGCGTCAGCAGCGAGAGCAGGTCGTTGGCCGCATAGGCCTGGTTGGCGCGCTGCATCAGCGCGGTCTTGGCGGCCTGCTGGGCGGGGTCGGCTTCGCGGTCGGGGTGCAGTGCGCTGGCCAGCCTGCGGTACACCTCGCGCACCGATTGCGTCGCGTCCTGCGCCTCGGCCTCGCGGCGGGCCTGGGCGCCGGTCTTGCGGCGCGCTGCCTTGGCCTGTTCGCGGGCCTGGGCCTGCGCGGCCTGGGCCGCCATCTCGGCCTCCAGCCGCTGATACAAGTCCTCGTCGGAGGTGATGTCGCGGGCCTCGCCCAGGTCCACGCCGGTCATGGCTTCGACCATGTCCTTCATCGCCAGGCGCACCTGCTGCTGCTCGGTGTCGTAGTCGACCTCGGCATGCCGGTCGAACAGGGCCTTCAACGCCGGGTCGGGCGGGTCCTGGTCGGCCAGCAGCTCGGCCACGGTGTCGCACAGCAGCGCGCGCAGCGTGGCCCGGTCGGCCTTGGACCAGCCGGGCTCGGCAAGCAGGCTGTCGAGCCGGTCGACCCAGCGTTCGCGCAGCGCGGTGAGCTCGGTGAGCAGCGGGCCGAGCAGTTGGGCGTGGCGCTGCCGATACAGCGGGATCTGCGCCTGCCAGTCGGCCAGGGCCTGGCGGGCCTCGTCGATCTTGCGGATCAGCGTGTTGAAGCGCTTCTGGGCCGGCGTGAGCGCGGCGCTGCCTGCCGCAGCGCCGATCTGCAGCCCGTGGGGCGGCGCGGGCATCGGCAGTTCAGGCCGGCAGGAAGCCGTCGATCGACAGGTAGCGCTCGCCGGTGTCGTAGTTGAAGCCCAGCACGCGCGCGCCGGCGCCCAGCTCGGGCAGCTTCTGCGCAATGGCCGCCAGCGTGGCGCCACTGGAAATGCCCACCAGGATGCCCTCTTCGCGTGCGCAGCGGCGTGCCATTTCGCGGGCCGCTTCGGCCTCGACCTGGACCACGCCGTCCAGCAGCTCGGTCTTCAGGTTCTTCGGGATGAAGCCGGCTCCGATGCCCTGGATCGGGTGCGGGCTGGGCGCGCCGCCGCTGATCACCGGCGACTGGGTGGGCTCCACCGCAAACACCTTCAGCTTCGGCCAGGCGCCCTTGAGCACCTGCGCGCAGCCCGACAGGTGGCCACCGGTGCCCACGCCGGTGATCAGCGCGTCCAGGCCCTCGGGAAAGTCGGCCAGGATCTCCTGCGCGGTGGTGCGCACGTGCACCTCGATGTTGGCCGGGTTCTCGAACTGCTGCGGAATCCAGGCGCCGGGGGTCTGCGCCAGCAGTTCCTGGGCGCGGGCAATGGCGCCCTTCATGCCCTTCTCGCGCGGCGTGAGGTCGAAGCTGGCGCCGTAGGCCAGCATCAGGCGGCGGCGCTCGATGCTCATGCTGTCGGGCATCACCAGCACCAGCTTGTAGCCCTTGACCGCGGCCACCATGGCCAGCCCGATGCCGGTGTTGCCCGAGGTCGGCTCGATGATGGTGCCGCCGGGCTTGAGCGCGCCCGAACGCTCGGCGTCCTCGATCATCGACAGCGCGATCCGGTCCTTGATCGAGCCGCCCGGGTTCGAGCGCTCGGACTTCACCCACACCTGGGCATCGCCGAACAGGCGGTTGATGCGGACGTGCGGCGTGTTGCCGATGGTGGCGAGGATGTTGGCAGCTTTCATGGCAGTGCGGTCCCTTTCCGGTGAAGCCGTGATAATCGCACGGTGAAGCAGGCCAGGCCGCCGCTGGGGCAAGCACCGAAAGGTGGCCCTGGAGGAAGGTCCGGACTGCGCAGGGCGGCGTAGCAGCTAACGGCTGTCCACCGTGAGGTGAGGATCAGAGCAACAGAGACGAGTCGGACCGGGGTCCCGGACCCCGGCCCGGGTGAAACGGGCAATCTCTACGCGCAGCAACACCAAATAGGCCAGCGTTGATGTGGCTCCGCGGAGCTGGCGGGTAGGTGGCATCGAGCCGGGTGGGTGACCCCCGGCCCAGAGGAATGGCGGTCACGGCGCGCCTTCGCAAGAGGGTGGCGCCGCACAGAATCCGGCCTATCGGCTTGCTTCACACTTTTTTCACCGGCGGCAGCGGCGCGGCATAGGCGTCCGGCGCCGGCCGGATCAGCGCGGCCAGCATGGCCACGCCCGAGTACAGGCCCACGAGCTGCGTGGCCTCGATCAGCAGCGCGTCGTCGGCCTGCTCGCGCAGGCGGGAGAACAGCGCGTCGTCCACCGGCCGCCGCGCCACCAGGGCCTCGACCAGCTCGAACAGCACCAGCATCTGCGCGCTCCACAGCCTGGGGGCGGGCGCCGGCTGCCAGGTGTCGGCGATCTGCGCTTCGTCCAGCCCCATGCGGGCGGAGATCGTGCCCACGTGCAGCTGCCACTCGTAGGCGTTGCCCCAGGCGTGGCAGGTGCGCAGGATCAGGGCCTCGCGCACGGCCGGGGGCAGCACGCGCCGGTCCAGCAGGCCGGTGGGGCCGAGCAGGCCGATGTCGGCCATGTGGTTGAACAGGCCCTCGTTGCGCGCCACGGCGCGAAACAGCACCGGCGGCGTCATGTCGGGCGGCAGCAGCCGGGCGAAGCGCTGCGCCAACGCGTCGGAGTAGGGGGCGGTCACGGGCGGAATGCGGTTCATCGGGGGTCCTGGTTTGCTACCAAAACAGTAGCGGATGGAATGCTACAGTAAACCTAGCATGAGCGCTTCTCCATCCCGCCAGCAGCAAGGCAAGCAGGCCATCAATGCCGCGCTGGACCTGTTCCATCGGCGCTGGATGCTGCGCGTGATCTGGGAGCTGCGCGCCGGCGCGCTCACCTTCCGGGCGCTGCAATCGGCCTGTGGCGACATCTCGCCCACGGTGCTGAACCAGCGCCTGGCCGAGTTGCGCGAGGCTGGCCTGCTGGACAGCGACGAGGCGGGCTACACGCTCTCGCCCCTGGGGCGCGAGCTGCTCACGGCCTTCCAGCCGCTCACCCAATGGGCCCTGCGCTGGCAGGCCCGGCGTCCCTGAGGCGCGCGGGCCGCGCGGGTGCACGCCACTACACTGGCGTGGCGCGATGAACCCCGACTCTCATCTCCTGTGGCGCCGACCGCGCTGGGCGCTGGCCATGCTGCTGGCCTGCCTGGGCACCCTGGGGCCCTTTGCGATCGACACCTACCTGCCCGCCTTCCAGGGCATCGCGGCATCGCTGAACGCCACCCCGGCGCAGATGCAGCAGACGCTGTCGGCCTACCTGTTCGGCTTTGCGCTGATGAACCTGTTCCATGGCGCGCTGTCGGACGCGATCGGCCGCCGCCCGGTGGTGCTCACCGGGCTGGCGGTGTTCACGCTCGCGTCGCTGGGCTGCGCGCTGTCGGAGTCGATCGCCGTGCTGGTGGCCTGCCGGGCGCTGCAGGGCATGTCGGCCGGCGCCGGGGTGGTGGTCTCGCGCGCGATCATCCGCGACATGTTCGCGCCCGCGGACGCGCAGCGCGTGATGTCGCAGGTGACCATCTTCTTCGGTGTCGCGCCCGCCATCGCGCCGGTGCTGGGCGGGTTCCTGTTCGTGCATGCGGGCTGGCATTCGATCTTCTGGCTGCTCACCGGCATCGGCCTGCTGCTGCTGGCCATCAATGCGCGCTACCTGCCCGAGACACTGCACGCCAGCCAGCGCCAATCGTTCGCGCCGAGGCCGCTGCTGCGCAGCTATGCCGATCTGGTGGCCAACCCGCGGTTCGTGGCGCTGGTGTTCGCCAGCGGCGTGCCGTTCAACGGCATGTTCCTGTACGTGCTGTCGGCGCCGGAGTGGCTGGGCACCCACCTGCGCCTGGGGCCGACGCAGTTCTTCTGGTTCTTTGGCCTGACGATCAGCGGCATCATGGCCGGCGCATTCGTCTCGGGCCGCCTGGCCGGGCGCATCGAGCCGCAACGGCAGATCCGCCATGGCTTCAGCATCATGGTGGTGATGTCGATCGTCAACGTGGTGCTGAACCTGCTGCTCGAGCCGAGCCCACGCTGGGCGCTGCCGCCGGTGGCGCTGTTCGCCTTCGGCTGGGCGCTCACGGTGCCGGTAGTCACCCTGATGGTGCTGGACCTGGCGCCCGACCGCCGCGGCATGGCCGCATCGCTGCAGGCCTGCGTGGCCAGCGCCGCCAATGGCCTGGTGGCCGGCGTGATCGCGCCGCTGGTGATGCATTCGACGGTGGCGCTCGCCTTCACCTCGATGGGCTTGATGTGCATCGGCCTCGCGGCCTGGACCTGGGTGCGCCGGCGCCCGGCCTGAGGGGGGCCGCGGCCGGACTCAAGATCCCCGCCCGTCGGCCGATAGCGTGGAGGAGCGGGTCCGTGCCCTTGCGGGCCTGCGTTTGACGAGTCCTGCCCATGCTTCGACCAGTCCCCCGTTCACTGCACGTCGCGCGCGCCTGGCTGGCCTTGGCGCCCCTGGCCCTCGGCCTGGCGCTGGCTGTCGGCCCGCTGGCGCCGGCCCGCGCCGCCGATGGCCACGACATCGTCAAGGGCGTGCCCAAGCTGGCCCCGCGCGCCGATGCGCATGCCGAAGCGCGCAAGCCGCCAGCCGCCGCACCCGCGCCGGCCACGCCCGCCGACCCGATGGACGTGCTGCGCGAGCGCCTGGCGCAGAAGCTGGGCGCTGCCAAGGCGCCGGACGCCAAGTCGCCCTACGCACTGCAGGTGAGCAGCCGCGCCGAAGCGCCCGATGCCCACCCCGCGCCAGCCGCGGCCCCCGCGCCCAAGCCCCGCAAGCCGAGCACCAGCGACCTGGTGGCCAGCCTGCGTGCCGAAAAGGCCGCGGCCGGGCATGTGCCCGACGGCCATGCGCTGCACTGGGGCTACGACGGCGCCGCCGGCCCCGAATCCTGGGCCCGGCTGAACCCCGAATTCGCCAAGTGCAGCGCCGGCCAGCGCCAGAGCCCGATCGACATCCGCGGCGGCGTGCGCGTGGACCTGGACCCGATCGCCTTCGAATACCGGCCCACCGGCTTTCGCGTCATCGACAACGGCCACACGGTGCAGGTGAACCTGGGCGGTGGCAACTCGATCGAGGTCCAGGGCCGCCGCTACGACCTGGTGCAGTTCCACTTCCACCGCCCGTCGGAAGAGCGCATCGACGGCCGGCAGTTCGACATGGTGGCGCACCTGGTGCACAAGGATTCCGAAGGCCGGCTGGCCGTCGTCGCGGTGCTGCTGGACCGTGGCAGCGCACACGCGGTGGTGCAGCAGGTGTGGAACAACCTGCCGCTGGAAAAGGGCGAGGAGGTGCCCGCCAAGTCGGCGATCGACCTGAACAAGCTGCTGCCCGAGGACAAGCGCTACTACACCTACATGGGCTCACTGACCACGCCGCCCTGCAGCGAAGGCGTGCTGTGGATGGTGATGCAGCAGCCGGTGCCGATCTCGCCGGACCAGGTGAACGTCTTCGCGCGCCTGTACCCGATGAATGCGCGGCCCATCCAGTCGGCCGCCGGAAGGCTGATCAAGCAGTCGAACTGACTGGGCCCCCTGCAGCCCTGCGGGCTGGTCCCCCCAAGGGGGATCAGGCCGGCCGGGAGCGGCCCGGTCCGGCCCGAGCCCGCCGCGGCCGGCTCGGGCATGAGCGCCCGAGGCCACCCCACCTTGCGACACCCGCTCGGCCAACCGGCCTGGCGGGTGCTCGTCCTTCTCACGCATTGCTTTCAGTGAATCTCGCAAGTCCTTATTTTTGAAGAAGTTTTTGGAACTCGCCCGTCACTTGATCACAAGTTACTAAGTGCTTGATTTCATTAGATTTTTTTAGCACGTCGCGTTGACCACCCCCAGTTCATGGGCTACAGTGTCATCTTGTGGGTGACGGTGGGGAATTGTGGCGAGCTTCATGTTCCAGGGGACTTCAGCGCTGGCGCTGGATGCGAAGGGGCGGATCAACGTCCCGGCGCGTCACCGCGAGCTGCTGATGGCCGCCACGAACGGCCAGCTCACCCTCACCAAGCATCCGGTGGGCTGCCTGCTCGTGTTTCCGCGCCCGGCCTGGGAGCAGTTCCGCGAGAAGCTGCTGACCCTGCCGATGTCGGCCGACGGCTGGCGGCGCATCTTCATCGGCAGTGCGGTCGATGTCGAAGTGGATGGCGCCGGGCGCCTGAGCGTGTCGCCCGAGCTGCGCAAGGCCGCCGGGCTTGAGAAGGACGTGCTGCTGCTGGGCATGGGCCAGCGGCTGGAGCTCTGGGACGTGGCGCGGCATGCCGCACACGAGGCGGAAACGATGGCCGGCGAAATGCCCGATGCCGTCAAGGACTTCGTCTTCTGATGCCCGCCCCCCAGCAATGGCAGCACACCACCGTACTCCTGGCCGAAGCGATCGACGCGATCGTCACCCGACCGGACGGTGTGTACATGGACGGCACTTTCGGCCGTGGCGGCCATGCGCGTGCGCTGCTGGCGCGCCTGGGCCCGCAGGCGCGGCTGGTGGTGTTCGACAAGGACCCCGAGGCGATCGCCGAGGCCCATGCGCTGGCCGCGGCCGACGCGCGGGTGCAGGTGGTGCATGCCGGCTTCTCCACGCTGCGCCCCTCGCTGGCCACGCTGGGCATCACGCAGCTGCAGGGCTTGCTGCTGGACCTGGGCGTGAGCTCGCCACAGATCGACAACCCCGCGCGCGGGTTCAGCTTCCGCTTCGATGCGCCGCTGGACATGCGCATGGACACGACCCGCGGCGAGACCGCCGCGGACTTCCTGGCCCGCGCCGATGAGCGCCAGATTGCAGAGGTGATCCGTGACTACGGCGAAGAACGGTTTGCTGTACCGATTGCAAAGGCGCTTGTTGCTCGCCGGGAGGGCGGGGGTGCTGTTCGAACCACCCTTGAGCTTTCCCAAGTCGTGGCTCGTGCGGTCAAAACCCGCGAACCGGGCCAGGACCCTGCAACGCGCACATTTCAAGCTCTTCGGATTTTCGTCAACGCTGAGCTCGAGGAACTCGAGCAAGCCCTAGCCGCAGCGCTCGACCTGCTTGCACCCGGAGGCCGGCTCGCCGTGATCAGCTTCCACTCGCTTGAAGACCGCATCGTCAAGACCTTCATCGCGCGCGAAAGCCGCGAGGTGGTGGACCGGCGCGCGCCGATGGCGCCGCCCCGGGCGATGCGCCTGCAGGCGATTGCGCGCATCAAGCCGGGTGTTGCCGAGGTGGCGGCCAACCCGCGTGCACGGTCGGCCATCCTGCGCGTGGCCGAGCGCACCGATGCCGAACCCGGCGTCACCGGGGGCGCAGCATGACCCGGCTGAACCTGCTGCTGCTGATGGTGGTGATCGCCAGCGCGCTGGTGCTGATCCGCAGCGCCTACGACAGCCGACGCCTGTTTGCCGAGATCCACCGCGCCGAAGTCGAGGCGCTGCGCCTGGAAGGCGACTACAAGCGCCTGGAGGCCGAGCGCCAGGCCCAGGCCACCAGCCTGCGCGTGGAGCGCACCGCCCGCGAAAAGCTGGCCATGCGCACCGTGACGCCGGCCGTCACGATGTACGTGGTGGACCCGGCCGCCACGCCCACGGCCCCGGGAGCGGCGCGATGAAGGGCCTGCAGCGCAGCAGCGCCCGCGCGGTCAACTACGCCACCAGCCCGCTGCTGGCGTCCAAGACGCCGAACTGGCGCAGCCGCTTCGTCGTCGCGCTGGTGGCGATGGCCTTTGTCGGCCTGCTGGGCCGCGCGGCCTACGTGCAGCTGATCGGCGCCGAGTTCTTCCAGAAGCAGGGCGAGAAGCGCTACGCGCACACGCTGGATGTGCCCGCCAGCCGGGGCCGCATCCTCGACCGCAACGGCCTGCTGCTGGCCACCAGCGTGCCCGCGCCCAGCCTGTGGGCGATTCCGAAGGATTTCGACGCCAACGCCGAGCAGCGCCGCCAGTTGCTGAAGCTGCTGGACATGGACGCCCGGGAATTCGACGGGCGCCTGAACAGCGGCAGCCAGAACTTCGCCTGGATCCGGCGCCAGGTCGACCCCGAGACCTGGGCCCAGATCAAGGCGCTGGGCATCAAGGGCCTGTACGAGACACGCGAGTACAAACGACGTTATCCCGAGGGCGAATCCGCCGCGCACGTGGTGGGCTTCACCAACATCGAGGACCAGGGCCAGGAGGGCATCGAGCTCGCGTTCCAGAAAGACCTGCAGGGCAAGGACGGCATGCGCGGTGTCGTGAAGGACCGCCTGGGCCGCGTGGTCGAGGACATGGGCCTGGCCACCGAGCCGGTGAACGGCCGCGACATCCAGCTCTCGATCGACTCCAAGGTGCAGTTCTTCGCCTACCAGCGCGTGCGCGATGCGGTGGCCGAGCACAAGGCCAAGGCCGGCAGCGTGGTGGTGCTCGACGTGCAGACCGGCGAGATCCTGGCCCTGGCCAACTACCCCAGCTACGACCCCGGCCAGCGCAGCCACCTGTCCGGCGCGCAACTGCGCAACCGCGCGCTCACCGACGTGTTCGAGCCCGGCTCGACGATGAAGCCCTTCGTCGTGGCCTGGGGCCTGGAGACCGGCCGCGTGAAGGTGGACACCCCGATCCAGACCGCGCCCGGCAGCATCACCATCACCGGCTCCACCATCAAGGACGCGCACCCCCACGGCGTGCTCACGGTGCAGGAGGTGATCCAGAAGTCCAGCAACGTCGGCACCGTGAAGATCGGCATGCAGATGCAGGCGCGCGAGCTGTGGGAGCTGTTCTCCAACGTGGGTTATGGCCAGAAGCCGCAGATCAGCTTCCCCGGCGCGGTGACCGGCCGGCTGCGCCCCTACAAGACCTGGCGTCCGATCGAGCAGGCCACCATGTGCTACGGCTACGGGCTGTCGGCCTCGCTGCTGCAGATCGCGCGCGCCTACACCGCCTTCGCGCGCGATGGCGAGGTCATCCCCGTCAGCATGATGCGCCAGGAGCAACCCGGCGCCGGCCTGCGCGTGGTGTCGCCCGGCACCGCGCGCGAGATCCGCAAGATGCTGCAGATGGCCGCCGGCCCGGGCGGCACCGGCACCATGGCGCAGACCATCGGCTACTCGGTGGGCGGCAAGAGCGGCACCGCGCACAAGCAGGAAGGCAAGGGCTACGCGAGCAACAAGTACCGCTCGTGGTTCGTCGGCATGGCGCCGATCGACAAGCCGCGCATCGTCGTCGCGGTGATGGTGGACGAGCCGAGCAACGGCGTCTACTACGGTGGCGCGGTGGCCGCGCCGGTGTTCAGCCAGGTGGTGCAGCAGACGCTGCGCATGATGGGCGTGCCGCCCGACCTGGACGTGAAGCCGCAGGTGGTGGCCAAGGCGCTGCCGGTGCAGGAAAGCTTCTGAAATGAAGCGGCCCCAAGCTCACTGCGTTCGCTGCCCCAGGGGCAGGCTCGGCCCCCTACGTGGGCCTGGGGCGCGTCAGTGCCTTCGGGCGGCCGGGCGGCACTGACATGCAGCACCTGCACACCCCCGAAGCCGCCGTGGCCTGGCTGCGCGCGCAGGTCACCGGCTCGCTGCGCACCGACAGCCGCCAGGTGCAGCCCGGCGACGCCTTCATCGCCTGGCCAGGCCATGCGCAGGACGGCCGCCAGTTCGTGCGCGCCGCCTTCGCGGCCGGCGCGGCGGCGTGCCTGGTCGAGGCCGAGGGCGTCGATGCCTTCGGCTTCGATGTGAGCGGCCATGCCGGCCACCACCCGCAGCACGACCGCATCGGGGTCCTGCCGGGCCTGAAGGCCGCCACCGGCCCCATCGCCGCGGCCTGGTACGAGCAGCCCGCCGCCGAGCTCACGGTGATCGCCGTCACCGGCACCAACGGCAAGAGCTCCACCGCCTGGTGGACGGCCCAGGCCCTCACGCTGCTGGGGCGCCGCTGCGGCGTGGTGGGCACCTTGGGCATCGGCGAGCCGCCGGTGGCGGGCAACCCCGGCAGCATCGAGCCCACCGGTCTGACCACGCCCGACCCGGTGCGCCTGCAGGCCGCCTTCCGCCACATGGCCAACGAGGGATTTGCCGCCTGCGCGATCGAGGCCTCGTCGATCGGCATCGCCGAGCACCGGCTGGCCGGCACCCCCATCGTGGTGGCGCAGTTCACCAACTTCACCCGCGATCACCTGGACTACCACGGCGACATGGCGGCGTACTGGGCCACCAAGCGCGCGCTGTTCGCCTGGCCGGGCCTGGAGGCTGCGGTGATCAACATCGACGACGAACAGGGCGCAGCCCTGGCCGACGAACTGGCCCGCGCGACCGGGGCGCAAGCGCTCGACCTGTGGACCTGCTCGGTGCGTGGCCCGGCGCGCCTGGCCGCACATGAACTGCGTTATGTCGACGGCGGGCTCGCGTTCGAGCTGGCCGAGGGCGCACAGACCGTGTCGGTGCAAAGCAGCCTGATCGGCGACTACAACGCCAGCAACCTGCTGGGTGTGCTGGGTGCGCTGCGCGCCCAGGGCGTGCCGTTGCCGCTGGTGGCCCAACTGGTGCCCGGCCTCACGCCGGTGCCCGGGCGCATGCAGCGCGTGGCCCCGGGGGCGGCCGGCCAGCCCGAGGTGGTGGTGGACTACGCCCACACGCCCGACGCGCTGGACAAGGCGCTGGCCGCGCTGCGCCCGCTGGCGGCCGCGCGTGGCGGCCGGCTGTGGTGCGTGTTCGGTTGCGGCGGCAGCCGCGACGCCACCAAGCGGCCGATGATGGGTGCGATCGCCCAGCGCCTGGCCGACCGGGTGGTCGTCACCAGCGACAACCCGCGGGCCGAAAGCCCGGCGCTGATCATCGCGCAGATCCTGGCCGGCATCAGCGCGCGCGACGGGGTGGACGTGTTCGAAGACCGCCGCGAGGCCATCGTGCACGCGGTGACGCGCGCCGATGCGCGCGACGTGGTGCTGGTGGCCGGCAAGGGCCACGAGGACTACCAGGAAGTCGCCGGCGTGAAGCATCCGTTCGACGACTGCACCGAGGCGCTGGCGGCGCTGTCGCACAGGGGCCGTGCATGACGATGATGACACTGGCCCAGGCCCATGCGCTGCTGCCCGGCTCGGTGCTGGTGGGCGAGGGCGCCACGGCGATCGCCCGCGTGCACACCGACACCCGCAGCCTGCGCGCGGGTGACCTGTTTGTCGCGCTGCGGGGGGAGCGCTTCGATGCGCACGACTTCCTGGCCCAGGCGCGCCCGGCCGGTGCGGCGGCCGCGATCGCCGAGCGCGGCCTGGCCGAAGCCGGCCTGCCGGGCCTGATCGTGCCCGACACCCTGGCCGCGCTGCAGCGCTTGGCCGAGGGCTGGCGCGCACGGTTCAGCCTGCCCTTGATCGCTGTCACCGGCAGCAACGGCAAGACCACGGTGACGCAGATGCTCGCCAGCATCCTGCGGGCCTGGCTCGGCGACGCGGCGCTGGCCACCGCCGGCAACCTGAACAACCACATCGGCGTGCCCCTGATGGCGCTGCGCCTGCGCGCCGGGCACCGCGCCGCGGTGCTGGAACTGGGCATGAACCATCCGGGCGAGATTGCCGAGCTCGCGCGCATCGCCCAGCCCACGGTGGCGCTGGTGAACAACGCGCAGCGCGAGCACCAGGAGTTCATGACCTCGGTGGAGGCGGTGGCGCGCGAAAACGGCAGCGTGATCGAGTCCCTGCCCGCCACCGGGGTGGCCGTGTACCCGGCCGACGATGCACAGGCGCCGGTCTGGCACACGCTGGCCGGTGCGCGCCCGCAGCTCACGTTTGCGCTGCACGGCCACGCCGATGTCAGCGACGAGGCCGTGTGGGTGGGCGACAGCACCGGCCTCGACGGCGGCGGCCACTGGGCCCTGCGCGTGCGCACGCCGGTGGGCCGGGCCGAGTTCATGCTGCATGCCGCCGGCCAGCACAACGTGCGCAATGCGCTGGCGGCCACCACCGCCGCGCTGGCTGCCGGCGTGCCGCTGGCGGACATCCTGCGTGGGCTGGAGGCCTTCCGGCCGGTGAGTGGCCGCTCGCAACTCAGCGTGGTGCGGCAGGGCGACAGGGCCGTCACGCTGGTCAACGACAGCTACAACGCCAACCCCGATTCGGTGCGTGCCGCGATCGAGCTGCTGGCAGGCCTGCCCGGCCCGCACTGGCTGCTGCTGGGCGACATGGGCGAGGTGGGCGACCAGGGCCCGGCCTTCCATGCCGAGGTGGGGGCCTATGCACGCCAGCGTGGCATCGCCGATCTCTGGTGTGCCGGCACCCTGTGCGCGCATGCGGCCGCGGCCTTCGGCAGCCGGGCGCGCCATTTCAACGACGTGCCGGCACTGATCGACGCGCTGGCGCACGCGCCGGCCTGCGCCAGTGCGCTGGTGAAGGGATCCCGATTCATGGCCATGGAACGCGTCGTCGCGGCGCTGCAGGGCCCACCGGCGGGTGGAGGCGCGCATGCTGCTTAGCCTGAGCCAATGGCTGCTGGCGCAGAACCCCGACTGGGGTTTCCTGCGGGTGTTCCAGTACCTCACCTTCCGCGCCGTGATGTCGGCGATGACAGCGTTGTTGATCGGCCTGGGCTTCGGCCCCTACGTGATCCGCCGCCTCACCGAGATGAAGATCGGCCAGCCGATCCGCGAGTACGGCGTGCAGGCGCACCTGAAGAAGCACGGCACGCCCACCATGGGCGGCGTGCTCATCCTGATCGGCATCGGCGTGTCCACGCTGCTGTGGTTCGACTGGGCCAACCGCTTCGTCTGGGTGGTGATGCTGGTCACCTTCGGCTTCGGCGCGGTGGGCTGGGTGGACGACTGGCGCAAGGTGGTGCACAAGAACCCCGAGGGCATGAGCTCGAAGGAGAAGTTCTTCTGGCAATCGCTGATCGGGCTGGTGGCCGCGCTGTACCTCGCGTTCAGCGTGTCCGAGACCACCAACCTGCGCGTGCTGGAACTCTTCGTGCGCTGGGTGCAGAGCGGCTTCTCGAACGAGCTGCCGCCCAAGGCCGACCTGATGCTGCCTTTCTTCAAGACGGTGAGCTACCCGCTGGGCGTGTTCGGCTTCATCGCGCTCACCTACTTCGTGATCGTGGGCGCCAGCAACGCGGTGAACTTCACCGACGGGCTCGACGGCCTGGCCATCATGCCGGTGGTGCTGGTGGGCTCGGCACTCGGCATCTTTGCCTACATCGTGGGCAACTCGGTCTACAGCAAGTACCTGCTGTTCCCCTACATCCCGGGCGCCGGCGAGCTGCTGATCTTCTGCGGCGCGCTGGCCGGCGCCGGCCTGGCCTTCCTGTGGTTCAACGCCCACCCGGCGCAGGTGTTCATGGGCGACGTGGGCGCGCTGTCGCTGGGCGGGGCGTTGGGCACCATCGCCGTCATCACGCGGCAGGAAATCGTGCTGGGCATCATGGGCGCGGTGTTCGTCGCCGAGGTGCTGTCGGTGATGCTGCAGGTGAGCTGGTTCAAGTTCACCAAGAAGAAGTTCGGTGTCGGCAAGCGCATCTTCAAGATGGCGCCACTGCACCACCATTTCGAGAAATCCGGCTGGACCGAGACGCAGGTGGTGATCCGCTTCTGGATCATCACGATGCTGCTGTGCCTGGTTGGCCTGGCGAGCCTCAAACTCCGATGAACCACCTGCGCGACCTGTCGGTGCTGGTGCTGGGCCTGGGCGATTCGGGCCTGGCGATGGCGCGCTGGTGCGCGCGCCATGGCGCCGCCGTGCAGGTGTGGGATTCGCGCGAGGCGCCGCCCCAGGCCGCCGCGCTGGCCGCGGCCGTGCCGCAGGTCCGCCTTTTCAGCGGCGCGCTGGGTGCCGAGCACCTGGCCGGCGTGCAGATGGTGCTGAAGAGCCCCGGCCTCGCACCGGGCGACACACGCATCGCGCCGCTGCTGGATGCGGCGCGCGGCATCGGCCTGGCCATCGGTGGCGAGCTGGACCTGTTCGCCCGCGCGCTGGTCGACCTGCAGGCCCAGCGCGGCTATGCACCCCAGGTGCTGGCGATCACCGGCACCAACGGCAAGACCACCACCACCGCGATGACCGCCATGCTGGTGGAACGCACCGGCCGACGCGTGGCCATGGCCGGCAACATCGGGCCGACGATGCTGGACACGCTGGCCGCGGCGCTGGACCTCGAGCCGCTGCCCGAGGCCGCTACCGCCCAGGACGCTGTTGACGCGGGCGCCGGATCCGACGAACAGGCCGAGCAGGCGCTGGAGGCCGTGGGGGACACGACACCCGAACCGGGCCAGGCCGACACCGAGGACGGTCCCGTCGCCGACGCAATGGCCGAGGCAGCAGCGCCGCCTGAACAGATCGAGGCTGCCGAACAGCTCGCGCCTGAAGCACTGCCCGAAACCGCGGACGAGGACGCACCGCTGCAACTGGCCCCGCCGCCGCCGGCCGCGCCGGTGTTCCAGCACCTGCCCGAGGTGTGGGTGCTGGAGCTCTCCAGCTTCCAGCTCGATGGCGTGCAGGGTTTCGAGCCCAGTGCGGCCACGGTGCTCAATGTCACGCAGGACCACCTGGACTGGCACGGGTCGATGGAGGCCTACGCCGCCGCCAAGGCCCGCATCTTCGGCGCCCAGACGGTGATGGTGATCAACCGCGACGACCTGCGCGTCGAGGCCATGATCCCGCCGCCGCTGGTGGTGAAAGGTGCGCGTGGTCGCCCCGCGAAGCAGATCCACCGCAAGGTGCTGCGCTTCGGCCTCGACGCACCGCAGCGCCCGGGCGACTATGGCCTGGTGGTCGAGAACGGCATGGCCTGGCTGGTGCGCGCGCTCGAGGCGGACGAGACCGTCAAGCGGCGCAAGGGTGAAGAGGAAGAGATCCACCTGCAACGCCTGATGCCGGCCGACGCGCTGCGCATCCGCGGCCGCCACAACGCCGCCAACGCGTTGGCCGCGCTGGCGCTGGCCACCGCGATCGGCTGCCCGCTGGCGCCGATGCTGCACGGCCTGCGCGAATACCGCGGCGAGCCGCACCGCGTGGAGTTCGTCGGCACGGTGGGCGGCATCGAGGCCTTCGACGACAGCAAGGGCACCAACGTCGGCGCCACCGTCGCCGCGCTGCAGGGCCTGGGCGAGGACAAGGCGCCGGGCAAGCTGGTGCTGGTGCTCGGGGGCGACGGCAAGGGCCAGGACTTCTCGCCGCTGGCCGCGCCGGTGGCGCGTTATGCGCGCGCCGTGGCCTTGATCGGGCGCGACGCGCCGGCGATCGAGGCCGCGCTGGAAGGCAGTGGCGTGCCGATGGCCCGCCACGCCACGCTGCCCGTGGCCGTGCAGGCCTGCTTCGACCAGGCCCTGCCCGGCGATGCGGTGCTGCTGAGCCCGGCCTGCGCCAGCCTGGACATGTTCCGCAACTATGCGCACCGGGCCGAGGTCTTCGTCGCGGCGGTGCAGTCGTGTGCGGCAGACCGTGGGGAGACGCTGGCATGAGCGCCTTCACCCAACGCTTCGGCCTCGATGCGCTGCGCCAGCGCTGGCTGGCCGCGCGCGCCGAGCGCGAAGCCGCGGTGCCGATCCGCGACTGGACCGGTGCCGATGCCAACGGCCAGCCCACCCGCATCGCCGGCTTCGACCAGACCCTGGTGTGGCTGGTGGTGGGCCTGCTCGCGCTGGGTCTGGTGATGGTGTATTCGGCCAGCATCGCCTTGCCCGACAGCCCGAAGTTCGCGCGCTACGCGTCGACCTTCTTCCTCACCCGGCATGCGCTGTCCATCGCCATCGCCGCGGTCACGGCCCTCGTTGCGGTGCAGGTGCCCATCGCGGTGTGGGAGAAGTGGGCGCCCTGGCTGTTCGTCGCCGCGCTGCTGCTGCTGGCGGTGGTGCTGGTGCCGCACGTGGGCAAGGGCGTGAACGGCGCGCGGCGCTGGCTGCCGCTGGGCGTGATGAACTTCCAGCCGAGCGAGCTGGCCAAGCTGGCGATGGCGATGTACGCGGCCAGCTACATGGTGCGCAAGATGGAGGTGAAGGAGCGCTTCTTCCAGGCCGTGTGGCCGATGGCGGTGGCGCTGGCGGTGATCGGTCTGCTGCTGCTGGCCGAGCCGGACATGGGGGCCTTCATCGTCATCGCCGTCATTGCACTGGGCATCCTGTTCCTGGGCGGCGTGAACGGCCGCATGTTCTTCCTGAGCTTCGCGGTGCTGATCGGCGCCTTCGCGCTGATGATCGCCTCCAGCCCCTGGCGGCGCGAACGCATCCTCGCCTTCCTGAACCCCTGGGACCCGGTGTATTCGCAGGGCAAGGGCTACCAGCTCACGCACTCGCTGATCGCCTTCGGCCGTGGCGAGCTCACCGGCCAGGGGCTGGGCGCCAGCGTCGAGAAGCTGCACTACCTGCCCGAAGCGCACACCGATTTCCTGATGGCCGTGATCGGCGAGGAACTCGGCTTCATCGGCGTGGCCGCGGTGATCCTCGCGTTCTTCTGGCTCACGCGCCGCATCTTCGTGATCGGCCGCCAGGCGGTGCAGCTCGACCGCGTGTTCGCCGGCCTGATGGTGCAGGGCATCGGCATCTGGATGGGTGGCCAGACGCTCATCAACCTGGGTGTGAACCTCGGCGCGCTGCCCACCAAGGGGCTGACGCTGCCGTTGCTGAGCTACGGCGGCTCGGCGATCCTGATGAGCCTGGTGGCGCTGGCCATCGTGGTGCGGGTGGACATCGAGAACCGCCAACTCATGCGCGGGGGGCGAGCGTGAGCTGGCGCCGGGCCGCCCCAAGCCAGCGAACCCCCTCCGGGGGCGGGCGCCTTGCGCCCTGGGGGCTGATGTGATGCCTCACCTGGTGATCATGGCAGCGGGCACCGGCGGCCACATCATCCCCGGCATCGCGGTGGCGCGCGAGGTGCAGCGCCGCGGCTGGAGCGTGAGCTGGCTGGGCACGCACAGCGGCATGGAAAACCGCCTGTTGCCGCCAACCCAGATCCCGCTGGACACGCTGGCCTTCAGCGGCCTGCGCGGCAAGGGCCTGCTGGGCATGGCCACCGGCGGCCTGCGCATGCTGAAGGCCTTCTGGGATGCGCTTCGCATCCTGCGCCGCCGCGGTGCCGATGCGGTGCTGGGCATGGGCGGCTACGTCTGTTTTCCCGGCGGCATGATGGCCTCGCTGCTGGGCAAGCCGCTGATGCTGGTGAATGCCGACGCGGCACTGCTGCTGTCGAACAAGGCGCTGCTGCCGGTGGCCGACCGCGTGGCCTTCGGCTTCGACGGGCCGGCGGTGCGGGGCGTCCGGCGTGGCCTGGTCACCGGCAACCCGGTGCGTGCCGAGATCGAGGCACTGGCCGCGCCTGCCGAGCGTTATGCCGGCCGCAGCGGCCGCCTGCGGCTGCTGGTGGTGGGGGGCAGCCTGGGTGCCAAGGTGCTCAACGACACGGTGCCCGCCGCGCTGGCGCTGCTGCCGGCCGATCAGCGCCCGCAGGTCACCCACCAGACCGGCACCGCGCAGGCCGAGGCGGTGCGTGCGGCCTATGCCGCCGCCGGCATCGAGGCCGAGGTGCTGCCCTTCATCGACAACATGGCCGATCGCCTGGCCGCCTGCGACCTGATCGTCTGCCGTGCCGGCGCGGTGACGGTGAGTGAACTCTGCGCCGCCGGCGTGCCCAGTGTGCTGGTGCCGCTGGTGGTGAGCACCACCGCGCACCAGCGCGACAACGCCGAACACCTGGCCGCGCACGGCGCCGCGCTGCACCTGCCGCAGGCCGGGTTCACCGCGCAGGCGCTGGCGCAGCGGCTGCAGTCCTTGACGCGTCCGCAGTTGTTGGCCATGGCCGAGGCCGCGCGCGCGCTGGCCCGTCCGCGGGCCGCGGCCCGCGTGGCCGACGAACTGGACCGGCTGGTGGGGAGGCTTCCCGCATGAAACACGCCATCCGCCAGATCCATTTCGTCGAGGGCTTGCGAGCGCCGACGAAGCGACCGTGCCTTGCCGAGGTGCGCGCATGAAACACGCCATCCGCCACATCCACTTCGTCGGCGTGGGCGGCGCCGGCATGAGCGGCATCGCCGAGATCCTGCACAACCTGGGCTACATCGTCTCGGGCAGCGATCTGTCCGACAGCGCCACCGCGCGCCGCCTGGCGGGCCTGGGCCTGCGCATCTTCATCGGCCACGACGCGGACCACGTCGCCGGCGCGCACGCGGTGGTGACCAGCACCGCGGTGAAGGGCGACAACCCCGAGGTCATCGCCGCGCGCGCGCAGCGCATCCCGGTGGTGCCGCGCGCGGTGATGCTGGCCGAGCTGATGCGCCTGAAAAAGGGCATCGCGATCGCCGGCACCCACGGCAAGACCACCACCACCTCGCTGGTGACCAGCGTGCTGGCCGAAGCCGGCGTGGACCCCACCTTCGTGATCGGCGGCAAGCTCAACGCGGCCGGCGCCAATTCGCGCCTGGGTTCGGGCGAGTACATCGTCGTCGAGGCCGACGAGAGCGATGCCTCGTTCCTGAACCTGATGCCCATCCTCAGCGTCGTGACCAACATCGACGCCGACCACATGGACACCTACGGCCACGATTTTGCGCGCCTCAAGGGCGCCTTCGTCGACTTCCTGCACCGCATGCCGTTCTACGGTTCGGCCATCCTGTGTGGCGACGACCCCGGGGTGCGCTCCATCGTGCCGATGATCTCGCGCCCGGTGGTGAACTACGGCTTCGGCGAAGACGCCCAGGTGCGCGCAACCAACGTGCAGGCCTTGCCCGGCGGCCAGATGCGCTTCACCTGCGTGCGCCGCAACGGCGTGGCCATGCCCGACCTGGACGTGACGCTGAACCTGCCCGGCGAGCACAACGTGCGCAACGCGCTGGCCGCCATCGCGGTGGCCACCGAGCTCGAGCTGCCCGATGCCCCGATGGTCAAGGCCCTGGCCGAGTTCCGCGGCGTCGGCCGCCGCTTCGAGCGTTATGGCGACTGGCCCGCGCACGGCGACCTGACCGGCGGCGAGTTCACGCTGATCGACGACTACGGCCACCACCCGGTGGAGATGGCCGCGGTGATCGCCGCCGCACGCGGCGCCTTCCCGGGCCGCCGGCTGGTGCTGGCCTTCCAGCCCCACCGCTACACCCGCACGCGCGATTGCTTCGAGGACTTCGTCAAGGTGATGGGCACTGCCGATGCGGTGCTGCTCACCGAGGTGTACGCCGCCGGCGAGCCGCCCATCGTGGCCGCCGACGGCCGGACCCTGGCGCGTGCGCTGCGCGTGGCCGGCAAGGTGGACCCGGTGTTCGTGGACCAGGTGGCCGACCTGCCGGCCACCATCCTGGAGCAGGCCCAGGGCGGCGACGTCGTGATCGTGATGGGCGCCGGCTCGATCGGCGCGGTGCCGGCCCAGGTGGTCGAACGGGTGCAGCAGCGTGAAGGGGGGGGCACATGAGCTCCATCGACACCCACGGACTGGGCAAGACCGCCGTGCTGATGGGCGGCAGCAGCGCCGAGCGCGAGATCTCGCTGCTGTCGGGCAATGGCGTGCTGGCCGCGCTGCGCGCGAAGGGTGTCGACGCGCATGCCTTCGACCCGGCCACACGCGAGCTGGGTGATCTCAGGCGCGAGGGTTTTGCACGCGTGTTCATCGCGCTGCACGGCCGCCATGGCGAGGATGGTTGCGTGCAGGGCGCGCTCGAGTTGATGGGCATCCCCTACACCGGCTCCGGCGTGATGGCCTCGGCCATCTGCATGGACAAGACCATGAGCAAGCGCGTCTTCGCGGCCGAGGGCCTGCCCACGCCGCGCTGGCTGTGGCTGGGGCCGGACGACCAGGCGCGCGAGCGCATCCGCACCGTGCCCGACGAACTGGGCCTGCCGCTGATCGTGAAGCCGCCGCGCGAGGGCTCGTCGATCGGCATCACCAAGGTCGCCGGCTACTCCGACATGGCCGAGGCGGTGACGCTGGCCACGCAGTACGACCCCGACGTGCTGTGCGAGGAGTTCATCGAAGGCGAGGAAGTGACCTGCCCGGTGCTGGGCATCGGCCCGGCCGCGCATGCGCTGCCGGTGGTGCGCATCGTCGCGCCCGAGGGCAAGTACGACTACCAGAACAAGTACTTCACCGACGACACTGCCTACCTGTGTCCGAGCGGCCTGCCACCAGACGAGGAACGCGAGATCCAGCGCATCGTGCTCGCTGCGTATCGGGCCCTCGGTTGCCGGGGCTGGGGCCGCGCCGATCTGATGATCCGCGCCGCCGACCGCAGGCCCTTCCTGCTGGAGATGAACACCTCGCCGGGCATGACCGGCCACTCGCTGGTGCCCAAGTCGGCGCGTGCGGTGGGCATCAGCTACGAAGACCTCTGCGTCCGCCTGCTGGCCATGGCCACGCTGGACAGCGACGCCGGCAAGGCAAGCGCCTGAGGCCGCAATCATGATCCTCCAGGCCACCGCCCCCACCCCCGCGCTGCCCGGCGACGTGCGGCTGATGCAGACCACCGCCAACGCGGTGTTCACGCTCGCCGCATTGGCACTGTGCGCGGCGGCGGTGCTGTGGCTCACGCGGCTGCCAGTGTTCGCGCTGCGCGGCATCAAGATCGAGGGCGACGTGGCGCGCAACAGCGTCAGCACCATCCGCGCCAATGCGGCGCCCAAGCTCTCGGGCAACTTCTTCACGCTCGATCTGCAGAAGAGCCGCGCCGCCTTCGAGGCCGTGCCCTGGGTGCGCCACGCAGTGGTGCGCCGGGTGTGGCCGAACCGGCTGGCGGTGCAGCTCGAGGAGCACCGTGCCGCCGCGCTGTGGGCCACCGAGGATGGCAACGACAAGCTCGTCAACAGCCATGGCGAGGTGTTCGAAGCCAACATCGGCGATGTCGAGGACGAAGCGCTGCCGCGCTTTGCCGGCCCGGCGGGCAGCGCGCCGCAGATCCTCGCGCTGTACCGCCGCCTGCAGCCGGTGCTGGCCCAGCTGAACGCAGGCGACGTGGACGAGCTTCAGCTCTCCGGGCGCGGCTCCTGGCGTGCCGAACTCGAAGGTGGCGCCGTGATCGAGCTCGGCCGCGGCACCGACGACGAACTCATCGCCCGCACCGAGCGCTTCGTGCGCACGCTCTCGCAGGTGACGGGCCATTACCAGCGGCCGCTCGAATCCGCCGATCTCCGCCATGCCGATGGCTATGCGGTGCGCCTCAAAGGCATCACCACCACCGTGCCGCTCACCCCGGCGCGCCGGAAGTAACACCAGAAGACCATGGCCAAGGAATACAAGGACCTCGTCGTCGGACTCGACATCGGCACCGCCAAGGTGATGGTGGTCGCCGCCGAAGTGCTGCCCGGCGGCGAGCTGCGCCTGGCCGGCCTCGGCGTGGCGCCCACGCATGGCCTCAAGCGCGGCGTGGTCGTGAACATCGACGCCACGGTGCAGAGCATCCAGCAGGCGCTGAAGGAGGCCGAGATGATGGCCGCCTGCAAGATCGAGCGCGTGTACACCGGCATCACCGGCAGCCACATCCGCGGCCAGAACTCCACCGGCATGGTGATCGTGCGCGACAACCGCGAGGTGAGCACCACCGACGTGAACCGCGTGGTCGAAACCGCCAAGGCGATCAACATCCCGAACGACCAGCGCCTGCTGCTGGTGGAGCCGCAGGAATTCATCATCGACGGGCACGAGGTGAAGGAGCCCATCGGCATGAGCGGCAGCCGGCTCGAGGTGAAGGTGCACATCGTCACCGGCGCGCAAAGCGCGGCCGAGAACATCCTGAAGTGCGTGCGCCGCTGCGGCCTGGAAGTCGAGCGCCTGGTGCTCAACCCGAGCGCCAGCGCCGCGGCCGTGCTCACCGAGGACGAGAAGGACCTGGGCGTCGCGGTGGTGGACATCGGCGCCGGCACCACCGACGTGAGCATCTACACCGACGGCAGCGTGCGCCACACGGCCGTGATCCCGATCGCCGGCGACCTGATCACCAGCGACATCGCGATGGCGCTGCGCACGCCCACCAAGGATGCGGAAGAGATCAAGGTCGAGTACGGCGTGGCCAAGCAGCTGCTGGCCGACCCGAGCGAGAACCTCGAGGTGCCGGGCCTGGGCGACCGCGCGCCGCGCATGCTCAGCCGCCAGGCGCTCTCGGGCGTGATCGAGCCCCGCGTCGAGGAGATCTTCTCGCTGGTGCACCAGGTCATCCGCGAGTCGGGCTACGAGGAGCTGCTGTCCTCGGGCATCGTGATCACCGGCGGCTCGGCCGTGATGCCGGGCATGGTGGAACTCGGCGAAGACATTTTCCTGAAGCCCGTGCGCAAGGGCCTGCCCACCTACGGCGGGCCCCTGTTCGACATGGTGGCCAACCCGCGCTCGGCCACCGTGATGGGATTGCTCGAGGAGGCGCGCCTGGCACGTGCCCGGGGCCTGAAGGCGGCCCAGAAGGCCGGCTCGGTGCAAACCCTCTTCGGCCGCGCGAAAGACTGGTTTCTGGGGAACTTCTAACAGGGACGTTCAACGTCCTGAGCTCTTTGGTTTGTTTCGAAGTACACCGTTTTCATTGGCAACTGCTTGACGATACATAGGAGGTTCACATGCCTATCGAGATGATCGAGGAATTCGACCAGGGCACCCGCATCAAGGTGGTCGGCGTGGGCGGCGGCGGCGGCAACGCCGTTGAGCACATGATCAGCCAGGGTGTGCAAGGCGTGGAGTTCGTGTGCGCGAACACCGATGCGCAGGCGCTCAACCGCTCCAGCGCGCACACGCTGATCCAGCTGGGCGACAACGGCCTGGGCGCCGGCGGCAAGCCCGAGAAGGGCAAGGAGGCGGCGCACGAGGCCGAGGGCCGCGTGCGCCAGGCACTTGAAGGCGCGCACATGGTGTTCATCACCGCCGGCATGGGCGGTGGCACCGGCACCGGCGCGGCACCCATCGTGGCCAAGGTGGCCAAGGACATGGGCATCCTCACGGTAGGCGTGGTCACCAAGCCGTTCGAATTCGAAGGTCCGCGCCGCATGAAGCAGGCCGACGTGGGCACCACCGAGCTCGAGGCCAACGTGGACAGCCTGATCGTCGTGCTCAACGAGAAGCTGCTCGAGGTGCTGGGCGACGACGTCACCCAGGACCAGGCCTTCGCGCATGCCAACGACGTGCTGAAGAACGCGGTGGGCGGCATCAGTGACATCATCCACATGCACGGCCTGGTGAACGTCGACTTCGAGGACGTGAAGACGGTGATGAGCGAGCCCGGCAAGGCGATGATGGGCACCGCCATCGCTGGCGGCCCCGACCGCGCCAACAAGGCCGCCGAGCTGGCCGTGGCCTGCCCGCTGCTGGAGGGCATCGACCTGTCCGGCGCGCGTGGCGTGCTGGTGCTGATCGCGGCGAACAAGAACAACTTCAAGCTCAACGAGAGCAAGGCGGCGATGAACACCATCCGCCGCTACGCCGCCGAGGACGCGCACATCATCTACGGCGCCGCCTACGACGAGAGCCTGGGCGACCAGCTGCGCGTGACGGTGATCGCCACCGGCCTGTCGCGCGCCAAGCCGCAGGCCGCGCCGCTGACGGTGGTGCAGCCTACCGCCCAGCCCGTGGCCGCACTGCGCACCGGCACCGACAACCTGCCGATCCTGAACAACGTGGCGCAGGTGGGCCCCGGCGCACCGGCCGCGCCGCACGACTACACCGGCCTCAGCGTGCCCAGCGTCTGGCGCTCGGCGCGCACCCAGGCCGCGGCCAAGGTGGAAGCACTGTCGTCCAACGGCATGGACGAGATCGAGATCCCGGCCTTCCTGCGCAAGCAGGCCGACTGATCCAGCCGCCGGGCGGCGCCGGGAGGCGCCGCCTGCCGGCGGGGGATCCCAGCACTTCGAAAGGAGGGCTGACGATGGACATCGCTGCACATCCGTGCGCGGGCTGTTGTTTCATGCTGCGGTTCGCGGCGGCCAGCCCGCAGGGGCACGACTACACCTTCCCGTGTGACGAGCGGGGGCAGGTCGACCTGGACACCCTGCCCGAGCGATTGCGCTGCGACTACTTCTTCGCGCGCGGCATGGTGGGCCGGGCGCTGGCGCTGCCGGTGGTGGTGCCGGTGCCGGCGCCCGCACCGGCCCTGCCCGGCGCGGTGGCCGCCGCTGGGTGAAGCGGCCCTAGTTCGACTTCAGCAGCCCGTCGAGCTGGTATTCGGTGGTGCCGAAGCTGGTGTCGACGCTGCCGTTGCGGCCGTTGTCCAGCCGGACGGTGGCCGCCTGGTCGGCCTGGTACACCACGTCCAGCCAGTAGCCGGTGCCGGCCAGGCGCAGCGTGCCGTTGCTCGGCCGGTAGCGCAGCGTGGTGCTGTTGATCGCCGGCGGCACCGGGACCGAGAGCTCGTTGCGCACGGCGCCGAGCCCGTCCATCGTCACGGTGATGCAGCCACTGGCCGCGGCCAGCGTGGATTCGCCGGGGAAGCTCAGGTGCACGTCGGTGAACCGGATCGTGGTGCCACCGGCCTCGGTGACCACCAGCTCGTCGAAATGGCTGCTGGCACCGTAGGCACTTCGGTCGTCCAGGTAGTACGAGGCATGACGGTAGCTGCCGTTGAGCACGCCGAAGCGCGTGCGCAGGTTCTTCAGGGTCATCTGCAGATCGATGGCGCCGGTGCCATCGGTCTGCAGGTAGTTCTCGGTCTTGCGCCCGTCGACCACGCGGACCTCGATCGCACCGCTGAACTCCGGGCCGTTGCCGTTTTCCAGCACGCACTTGGTGGCGCTGGCCTGCAACCAGTCGCCGACGGTCAGGGTTCCGCTGCCATCGGCATCCACGAAGCTGAGGCTGCCCGAGCCGCCGCTCGCGCAGGGCAGCGCCAGGGTGCCAGGCATCGGCGGTGGCGGCCCCGAGCCCACCGGCTTGAGCGCCATCGCGTCGAACAACTCGTTCAACAGGGTGTGGCCGAGCGCCTCGTACACCCACAGCGCGTTCGCGGTGCGCGCGGCCATCAGGTTGGCCACGGCGTCGCTGGCCAGTGTCACCGGTGCGCGCGCGCACTCGTCGGCATACACCTCGCAGTAGAACGCGCTCGCAGGCCCCAGCGCCAGCAGTTCACCATTGCTCACCGGCCCCAGCGCGTACACCTGGCCATCGGCCACGCCCAGGTGGTTGCGCGATGCCGGGTAGTAGCGGTAGGTGTAGGCGGTCCATTGCTGGTTGGCCGCATGCCCCGGCAGGAACTGCGGGTAGCGCTGCTCGGCCCAGTTGAACAGGTCGGTGGGGTAGACGATGCGGGCCGCGTCAGTGGTGGCCAGCACGTGGCGGCGCACCGGGGTGGCGGCCGCGGGCTGGGCGGCGGCGGCGCCGGCCGGCGCGCTGCCGCCACCGCAGGCGGTGAGCATCAGCACCAGCAGCGGGGCAGTCAGGACAAGGCGGGGGAACATCGGTCGCGGTACAGCAGGAAGCGGAGGGCTGCAGGAGGCAGGAGAACAGCGGGGCCAGCGTGCGCCGGCGGCTCGCCGCGGCACACCGGCCTGGCGCATCCTACAGACGAGCGGCGACCCATCGGTGAGTGAGTGCGTCTTTGATATCCTCCCCGCGCCAACAAGCTTCTTGGGGAGGAAGTGATGAGATTCTGGAAACTCGCGCTCGCCGCGTTCGTGTCGGTGCTGCTGGTGGCGTGTGCTGCGCCCGTGCCGTTGCAGCGCGCGCAGGCGGGCGCGCTCAGCCGGGACAGCGCGCCGGGCGACGTGGAGCGGATCCTCGGCAATGCCAGCGTTGTCGCACAGGCCGAGTTCGCGGTGGACGACAAGCCCTTCCTGGCCCGCCACTACCGATTGCTCACCGGGTCACGACAGCAGATGACGATGGTCTGCACACCCGTGTGCATTCCCATCTTCGTGACGGTCCCGGTTACCACTGATTACGCCGTCATCCAGCGATTGCCATCGAAGGCGCTGCATGCCTGGGGCACGCTGGAGGAACTGAGCAAGGATCCCGATGCCGCTGTCAGTTCGATCATGCCGACCGTGAAGGCGCGACTTGAAGAGGCGAAGAAGAAGCCATGATGAACCGTCTTCAGCGCTTGCTGGCGATCCTGGGCGTGGCACTCGTGCTGTCATCTTGCGCCGGCCCACAGATCTTCCACCCGCAACTCTCGGCGCTGGACAAGGGGCTCAGCCAGGCACAGGTGCTCGCTCGCCTGGGCCTGCCGCCCCTGTCCACGCATGCGGCCGCTGCGGGCGGCCGCGCATTCGTGTTCGACCGCTACCGCATGAACAATGGTGTCCATGCCGACACCTACCTGCTGGCCTACGAGCGAGACCGCCTGGTGTTCTGGGGCTACGTGTCGGAGTTTCGGCGCCAGCCCGACAACGACCTGAGCCAGGCCTTGACCATGGCCCTGCGCGAAGCGGCCGCGGCCGCCAAGCCGTAGCGCCTGCCCAGGCCCGCGTGCGTGGCGCACGCGGGCGATGGCCGCCACGCCCAAGCCCCCAGGCGGCAGGGACGGGCCCGATGACCGACAATCCGGCCCATGCTCCAGCAACGCACGCTCAAGTCGCTGACCCGCGCCGTTGGCGTGGGCATGCACAGCGGCCAGAAGGTCGAGCTCACCTTGCGGCCGGCGCCGCCGGACACCGGGATCGTGTTCCGCCGGGTCGACCTGGTGCAGCCGGTGGACATCCCGGTGCGCTTCGATTCGGTGAGCGACACCCGCATGGCCTCCACCATCTCCGCCGGCGGCGACCCCGGCGCGCCCAAGGTGCAGACCATCGAGCACTTCATGTCGGCCTGCTGCGGGCTGGGCATCGACAACCTGGTGGTCGAGATCACGGCCGACGAGGTGCCCATCCTCGACGGCTCGGCCGCCAGCTTCGTGTTCCTGCTGCAAAGCGCCGGCATCGCGCTGCAGAACGCGCCCAAGCGCTTCCTGCGGGTGCGCAAGCCGGTGGAAGTGCGCCAGGGCGAGGGCGCCCGGCTGATGTGGGCGCGGCTCGAGCCCTTCCATGGCTTCAAGCTCAGCTTCGAGATCGACTTCGATCACCCCGCGGTGGACGCCACCGGCCAGCGCACCAGCTTCGACATGGGCTCGGGCCGCTACAAGCGCGACATCGCCCGCGCCCGCACCTTTGGCTTCACCAAGGATGTGGAGGCGATGCGTGCACGCGGCCTCACGCTGGGCGGCAGCATGGACAACGCCATCGTGGTCGACGACTACCGGGTGCTCAATGCCGAGGGCCTGCGCTACGACGACGAGTTCACCAAGCACAAGATCCTGGATGCGATCGGCGACCTGTACAACGTGGGCCACCCGATGCTGGCCAGCTACACCGCCTACAAGAGCGGCCACGCGCTGAACAACCTGCTGCTGCGCAAGCTGATGGCCGACCGCAGCGCGTGGGACATGGTCACGTTCGACGACGAGGCCGAGGCCCCCGCCGGCTTCGCCGAACTCGCGCCGGCCTGGTGAGCCTTCGCAGCCCATGCTGATCTTCCGCCTCGTCTTCGGCCTGCTGCTGGTGGCGGCCTTGTTGTGCTTCGCGATGTCGGTGGGCACGGGCCAGCCGGTGTGGCGCCGGCGTGGCGTGGTGGTGCTGAAGTGGGCGCTGATCGCCGCTGCGGGATTCTTCGGGGTGCTGATCCTCGAACGGCTGGCCCTGCTGCTGTAGAGTCGCGGCCACGATGACGGTCATCTACTGGATCTGCGGCATTCTGTTCGTGCTGACGGCCACGGGCTCGGGCGTGTTCTTCGTGCTGCACATCAGTACTGGCGAGCATGTGCCGCGCGAGCGCGCGGTGGCGCTGTACCGCTGGGCCATCGTGGTGGCACTGGGCACGTTCAACATCTGGATCTTCAAGCGGGTGATCGACGGCATCCGCATGCTGCTGCACTGAGCCGCGCGCCGCCGCCCATGGCGGCGGGCCGGGTTCGCCCGCCAGCGCCGCTCAGAACAAGCGCTCGGCCAGGAACACCAGGCTGCGCCCATGTGCCAGGGCCGCGCTGGCCGGGTGATAGGACGCCCGGGCCCAGCAATTGAAGCCGTGCATCGCACCGGGGTAGAGGTGGATCTCGGCCGCGCGGCCGGCCATCGCGTCGCGCACCTTGTCCACCGCGGCGGGCGGGATGTGGTCGTCGTGGCCGGCATAGTGAAACTGCACCGGGCAGCCGATGCGCGGTGCCAGGTCCAGCTGGTTCTGGATGCCACCGCCGTAGTAGCACACCGCCGCATCCACACCGGCCAGCGCCGCGGCGTTGAAGGCCAGGCGCCCGCCCATGCAGTAGCCCAGCGCGCCCACCTTGGCACCCCCCAGCTCGGTGCGGCCGCGCAGCGTCGCGGCGGCAGCCTGCAGGTCGGCCAGCAGCTCGGCCGGCTGCACCTGGCCCGCCAGCTGGACGCCGCGCTGGCGCTCGGCGCCCTCGTAGCCCAGCTCCACCCGCGGCGCCTGGCGCCAGAACACATCGGGCGCCAGCACCACGAAGCCTTCGAGCGCAAACTGCTTGGCCACCGCCTGGATGTGGGCGTTGACGCCGAAGATCTCCTGCAGCAGCAGCAGGCCCGGCCCGCGCCCGGCCGGCGGCAGTGCCAGGTAGGCGCTCTGTCCGCCGGATTCGCCGATGTCGATCCACTGGGTGTGCACGGGGTGGCTCATGGGGTTCTCCGATGGGGGTCAATAGGTCCGACCCCGTTTGTACTGCGCATGGCTGCGGCGGTTCAAGTCGGTCGCCGCCCCCAGGGCCTGGAAGCTGCGTGCCGCATGGGCGTGGGTGATGGCCAGGCCCAGCGCGTCGGCCGCGTCCTTGCCGGGCAGGCCGGGCAGCTTGAGCAGGCGCATCACCATCTCCTGCACCTGGCCCTTGTTGGCCAGGCCGTGGCCGACGATGGCCTTCTTCATCTGCAGCGCGGTGTACTCGGCCACCGGCATCTCGCCCTGCACCAGCGCGGCCAGCGCTGCGCCGCGCGCCTGGCCCAGCAGCAGCGTGCTCTGCGGGTTGACGTTGACGAACACGATCTCGACCGAGGCCGCCTCGGGCTGGTAGCGCTGCATCACCTCGGCCACGCCGGCGAAGATGATCTTCAGCCGTGCCGGCAGGTTGCCACGCGTGGCCTCCAGCGTGCTGATGGTGCCGCTGGCCACGTAGCGCAGCGCGGCCCCCTGCACCTCCACCACGCCGAAGCCGGTGCGCTGCAGGCCGGGGTCGATGCCGAGGATGCGCATGCAGGGCGGTGCCGGGCGGCGTTCAGGGCTTGAGCTGGAAGTACCAGCGCACCGAATGGAAGAACACCGGCGCCGCGAAGCACAGCGGTGCCACCCGGTCGAGCAGGCCCACCGCGCCCGTGACCGCCACCGCGTTGCCCCAGTGGCTGATGCCGGCGTCCTTCTTCAGCGTGCGCATCACGAACTCGCCCAGCGTGCCCGAGGCCGCGGCGATCAGCGCCATGGCCAGGGCCTGGGGCGCCTTGAACGGCGTGATCCAGTACAGCGCGGCACCGATCACGCCCGCGATCAGCACGCCCAGCGCAAAGCCGCGGTACGAGAACAGCCGGTCGATCTGGCGCGCCAGCGGCAGGTGGCGCAGCCGGCGGCTGGCCACCTCCTGCGCGATCTGGGCGCAGGCCGACACCATCACCAGGAAGAACAGCAGGAAGGCGCCCCGCCCCTGGGCCTGCGGAAAGTCCAGCAGCAGCAGCGCCGGCGCATGCGACAGGCCGTAGACGCAGACCATGATGCCCCACTGGATCTTGGCGTTGCGCTCGAGGAACCGTTCCGGGTCGCCGGCGAGCGCGCTCACCACCGGGATGGCCAGGAACACGTAGACCGGGATGAACACCGAGAACAGGTCGAAGCTGCGGCTGCCCACCAGCACGAACTGGATCGGCAGCACCGCAAAGAAGGCCAGCAGCAGGCTGCGGTGGTCGCCGGGCCGCGTTTTCAGCAGCGTGATGTACTCGCGCAGCGCCAGGAAGGAGATCACGCCGAACAACAGCGTGGCGCCCGCGGCGCCGGACACCCAGGCGGCCCAGAACACCACCGCGCTGATCCACACCGCACGCAGCTCGCGGCGGAAGCGCAGGTCACGCTCGCGCGCACGACCTTCGCGCTCGCGCAGCTGGCGCAGCGCGGCCACGGCCGACACCAGCAGCAGCAGGCCGAAGAGGATGACGAACAGCAGCGCGACCTGTTCGTTGGCAGAGAGCCGGCGCAGCGTGCCCATGTCAGTTGCTCCGCCGCGCATGGCGCGGCCCTCGACTCATGAAACGGGTGTCTTCGTCCCCGGCAGGGGACAGGCCGCGCAGCGGCCAGGGGCGTGGGCCGTGGATCGACGCGCCAAACCCGATCCGGGTTGCCCGGTCGGGTTTGGTCAGCCCCTCGGGGGCGGCCGCCAGGCGGCCGGGGTGGTGTTCCATGTCAGTTCAACACCGGCTTGAGGGCGACCACCGCGTCGCGTGCCCGGTCGAGGAAGGCCCGCTTGTCCTCGCCCGGCGCCAGCGTGATCGGCGCGCCGAAGGTCACGGTGCAGAGGATGGGCACCGGCACCACCTCGCCCTTGGGCATCACACGCTGCACGTTGTCGATCCAGGTGGGAATCAGCTGCACGTCGGGAAACTGCTCGGCCAGGTGGTACAGCCCGCTCTTGAAGGGCTGCGGCAGGCCCTTGTTGCTGCGTGTGCCCTCGGGAAAGATCACCAGCGAATCGCCATGCGACAAGGCCTCGAGCAGGGGCTCCAGCGGGTCCTGGTCGTCGGTGCGCTGGCGGTTCACGTACACGGCGTTGAACACCTCGCGCGTGAGCCAGTGCTTGAAGGGGCTGGAGGTCCAGTAGTCCTTGGCCGCGATCGGCCGCGTGACCGAGCGCAGCTCGGTGGGCAGCGCGGCCCAGATCAGCACCCAGTCCAGGTGGCTCTGGTGGTTGGCGAAGTAGATGCGCTGCTCGGCCTTGGGGGGGCAGCCTTTCCAGTGGCCCTGCGCGCCGGTGATCAGGCGCGCGATGGCAGAGAGCAACAGGCCCATGGCCTCGGCGCGGGTCATGGGGCGGCATCTTACGGGGTGATGCGGGCCTGGCTCGCCGCGTGCGTCGGCACGACACAGAATGGCCGCATGCGAGCCTTCGCCATTGGCACCATGAGCACCACCGGCCCTGCCCATCCCACGCGGCGGGGGCAAGCGGTCGCCACCCGGCAGGGCGCGGCATGATGGAAGTCACCGTCACCGCCACTGACGGCGTGCTCGAGATCCAGCCCCTGACGCCGGCGCGCTGGCCCGCGCTCGAGGCCGTGTTCGCGGGCCGCGGCTGTTCGCAGGCCCGCAGCTGCTGGTGCATGTACTACCGCCGCAGCGGCCCGGCCGCACCCCGGCCCGCCGGCAGCCCGGCGGCCGCCGCCAACCGGGCGGCGCTGACGGCGCTGGTGGACGCGGGCCGCTTCACGGGCCTGCTGGCCTACCGGGCCGGCGAGCCGGTGGGCTGGCTCTCGGTGGGCCCGCGCGAGGACTATGCCAAGCTGCGGCGCTCGCCGGTGATGAAGCCGGTAGACGCGCAAGCGGTGTGGTCCGTCATCTGCTTCGTCGTGCCCGGCGCCTGCCGTGGGCAGGGCGTGGCGCGTGCGCTGCTGGCCGGCGCCATCGACCATGCACGCCGGCACGCCCTCACGCTCGAGGCCTACCCCGTGGACCGGCCCGGCCCTGCGGCCGACGAGCACCTGTGGTTCGGCACACGCTCGATGTTCGATGCCGCCGGGTTCACCGAAGTGGCGTGCCGCAAGCCAGGGCGGCCGGTGATGCGCTGGGCGCCGGGCTGAAGGCAGCGCGCCGGCGGCGCCGCGGCCGATGTCGTTTCCGTTCAAGACAGGCGCCCCGTCCACGCCGCACCATGCCGGCATGGACGCTTCACCCTTGCCATCCCGGCCGCCGGCCCTGGCCCTCGCGCCGGATACCGTGCCCACGCTCGAACGCGACGGCTACCTGCTCACCCGCCTGGATGCCCTGACCCAGGCCGCCCGCGGCCACAGCCTGTGGTACATGACCTTCGGGCTGGCCTGCTGCGCGGTGGAGATGATCCACGCGGCGGCGGCGCGCTATGACATGGACCGCTTCGGCATGATCCCGCGCGCCAGCCCGCGGCAGGCCGACCTGATGATCATCTCCGGCACGCTCACCAACAAGATGGCGCCGGCCCTGCGCCGGGTGTACGACCAGATGGCCGAGCCGCGCTACGTGCTCTCGATGGGCTCCTGCGCCAACGGCGGCGGCTACTACCACCACGCCTACTCGGTGGTGCGGGGCTGCGACCGCGTGGTGCCGGTGGATGTGTACGTGCCCGGCTGCCCGCCCACGGCCGAGGCGCTGCTGTACGGCATCCTGCAGCTGCAGCGCCGGGTGCGCGAGCGCCGGGTGTTCAGCCGATAACGTTCAAAATGGATGGATTCGTCATGCACACCGGATGGTTGATCCTGCACCTGCTGTGCGTGGGCGCCTGGCTGGGCTGCGTGCTCACCGAAGCATTGTTCGAGCGCGAGATGCTGGCGCAGGGCCCGGCGGCCCACCGGGCGCTGGCTGACCTGCACTGGCGCGTGGACCGCTGGGTGGAGTTGCCGTCCTTCTGTGGCGTGCTGCTCAGTGGCGTGGTGATGGCCCATGCCCGCGCGCCGGCCGATGGCTGGTTGCTGGCCAAGATGGCCGCCGGCCTGCTGGCCGTGGGCTTGAACCTGTGGTGCGTGCGCCTGGTGTGGCGCCGCCGTGCGCAGGCCCAGGCCGGCGATGCAGCGGGTTTTGCGCGCACCGATGCGGCGCAGCACCGCTGGGGCGCCGGGGTGCTGCTGGGCCTGCTGGCCGCGCTGCTGCTGGCTGGCGTGCGCCGGGCCCTGCTCACAGCTTGAGCAGCCAGTCGTCCTCGCTGCCGTCCTCGGCCAGGCGCTGCATCAGCGCACCGGGGCTGCTGCGGTAGGCCGCCTTCACCTCGCGGCTGAAGTGCGGCTGGTCGGCGTAGCCGTTCAGTGCGGCGGCTTCGGCGGCAGCGGCGCGGCCGTCGCGCAGGTCCAGCAACGCGCGTTCCACCCGCAGCAGGCGTTCCACCTCGCCGGGCGGCATGCCGATCAGCGTTTGCGCGCGGCGCTGGAAGTGGCGCTGGCTCCAGTTCAGTGCCGCGATCAGCGGGCCGCGGGTGGCCCGCTGCCAGGCCTGCGTGGCCAGCGTGCGCCAGGCCGGTTGCGCGGCCACCAGTGCGGCCCAGCGCGGCGCGAGGAAGCGCTCGCAGGCGGCGATGCGCGCGCCATGGTCCGGCGCCGTGGCCACTTCGGCCAGCCAGGGCTGCCAGTCGGCGGGCAGCAGGCTGCGCGCGTCGCTGATCGTGTCCAGCCGCTCGCCCATCGGCAGGCCGCTCAGCAGCGCCAGCGCGGCGGGCTGGAAGGCCAGGCCGAACGAACAGTAGGGGGCGATGGCCAGCGAGCGGTAAGGGTGCCTGTGCGCACCGGCCACGAACACCGGCGGCAGCGCCTGCTGCACCGCCCGGCCGCCGCAGTCCACCAGCGTGGCCTGGCCCTCGACGAGCCAGACGATCCCGTTGTAGGGCCCGGGCGGCACATGGGTCGTGCGCTGCGCCAGCGTGAGCTCCGGCCCCAGCGGGCGCAGGTCGTGCCAGTAGAAGGCGCGCACGCAGCCGGCCAGCGCGGGCGGTGCCGCCAGCAGGCAGGAGTCGGGGCCGGCCATGGCCGGGCTCGCGCCGGCCAGGCTCAGTGGCGGAAGTGGCGCGTGCCGGTGAACACCATCGCGATGCCGCGCTCGTCGGCCGCGTTGATGACCTCGGCATCACGCATCGAGCCGCCGGGCTGGATGACGCAGCTCGCGCCGGCATCCACCACCACGTCCAGCCCGTCGCGGAACGGGAAGAAGGCGTCGCTGGCCACCGCGGTGCCGGTGAGCGTGAGGCCGGCGTTCTCGGCCTTGATGCTGGCGATGCGGGCCGAATCGATGCGGCTCATCTGGCCCGCGCCCACGCCCATGGTCATGCCGCCGGCGCAGAACACGATGGCATTGCTCTTGACGAACTTGGCCACCTTCCAGGCGAACAGCAGGTCCTGCATCTGCTCGTGGCTGGGCTGCAGCTTGGTGACGACCTTCAGCTCGCTGGCGGCCACGTTCTTCGCATCGGCCGATTGCAGCAGCATGCCACCCCCAACCCGTTTGAAGTCGAGCCCATTGCCCTGCTTGGACAGCGGCACTTCGAGCAGCCGCACGTTCTGCTTGGGCGCGAAGATCGCGCGCGCCTCGGCGGTGATGCTGGGCGCGATGACCACTTCGACGAACTGCTTGGCCACCGCATCGGCCGCCGCGGCATCGAGCGGCTGGTTGAACGCGATGATGCCGCCGAAGGCGCTGGTGGGGTCGGTCTTGAAGGCCTTGGCATAGGCCTCGGCCGCGGTGCCGCCCACCGCCACGCCGCAGGGGTTGGCGTGCTTGATGATGACGCAGGCGGGTGCGTCGAAGCTCTTGACGCACTCCCAGGCCGCATCGGCATCGGCGATGTTGTTGAAGCTGAGCTCCTTGCCCTGCAGCTGCTTCCACTGCGCCAGCGTGCCCGGCGCCGGCTGTCGCTCACGATAGAAGGCAGCACTCTGGTGCGGGTTCTCGCCGTAGCGCATGTCCTGCACCTTCTCGAGCTGCAGGGTGTAGGTGCCGGGATAGTCGGCGCGCATCGGCACCGCGGCGGGCTTGTCCTCGGCGCCGGCTTCCAGCGCGCTGAGGTAGTTGGTGATCATGCCGTCGTAGGCCGCCGTGTGGGCATACACCTTCTTGGCCAAACCGAACTTGGTCTTGCGGGTCAGGCCGCCGGCGTCGAGTTCGGAGAGCACCTGCGCGTAGTCGGCCGGGTCGATCACCACGCCCACGTCGGGCCAGTTCTTGGCCGCCGCGCGCAGCATGGCCGGGCCGCCGATGTCGATGTTCTCGATCGCGTCTTCCAGCGTGCAGTCGGGCCGCGCGGTGGCCTGGGCAAACGGGTAGAGGTTGATCACCAGCAGGTCGATCGGCGCGATGCCGTGCGCCTTGAGCGCGGCCATGTGCTCGGGCATGTCACGCCGGGCCAGCAGGCCGCCGTGGATGCGCGGGTGCAGCGTCTTCACGCGGCCGTCCAGCATCTCGGGGAAGCCGGTCACCTCGGCCACCTCGGTCACGGGCAGGCCGTTGTCGGCCAAGAGGCGCGCGGTGCCGCCGGTGGACAGCAGCTTGATGCCGCGCTGGTGCAGCGCGCGGGCGAGGTCGACGATGCCGGTCTTGTCGGAGACCGAAAGCAGGGCGGTGGTCATGGGCGGGTGGGGGAGTGGAGGAATCGGGATCGGTGCACGCGCGCTACTTGATCAGCTTGTGATCGAGCAGCTTGCGGCGCAGCGTGTTGCGGTTGATGCCCAGCCAGTCGGCGGCCTTGCTCTGGTTGCCTTCGGCGTGCTTCATCACGACCTCCAGCATGGGCTTCTCGACGGTGCCCACCACCATGGCGTGCACCGCGTGCGGCTCGGTGCCGCGCAGGTCCTTGAAGTACTGCTCCAGGCTGTCGCGGATGCACTCTTCGATCTTCTTCTTGCTCATGCTTCGAGGGCCAGCAAATCGTCGTTGGCCGCCGCCTGCGGCAGCAGCGGGTGGTGTTCGGCCAGGGCATCGAAGAAGGTGGCCACGGCGGCCACCTGGGCATCGATGCTGTCCAGCGTGTTCATCGCGGCGCGGAAGGCCTCGCCGCCCGGCAGTGCGCGCACGGCCCAGCCGATGTGCTTGCGCGCGGTGCGCACGCCGGTGTATTCGCCATACAGCGTGTAGTGCTCGTGCAGGTGCTCGACGAGCCACTGCTTCACCTCCCGCGTGGCCGGTGGCGCCAGTTCGGCGCCGGTGGCCAGGAAGTGCGCGATCTCGCGGAAGATCCACGGCCGGCCCTGTGCGGCACGGCCGATCATCAGCGCATCGGCGCCGGTGTGGGCCAGCACTGCGCGCGCCTTTTGCGGCGAGTCGATGTCGCCATTGGCCACCACCGGGATGCGCACGGCGGCCTTCACCGCGGCGATGGTGTCGTACTCGGCCGCGCCCTTGTAGCCCTGCTCGCGCGTGCGGCCGTGCACGGTGAGCATCGTGATGCCGGCGGCCTCTGCCGCGCGGGCCAGCGCGAGTGCATTGCGCTCGGTGGCGCACCAGCCGGTGCGCATCTTCAGCGTCACCGGCACGCCGTGCGGCGCGGCGGCGGCCACCACGGCCTCGACGATGGCCAGCGCGAGCGCCTCGTCGCGCATCAGCGCCGAGCCGGCCCACACGTTGCACACCTTCTTGGCCGGGCAGCCCATGTTGATGTCGATGATCTGGGCGCCACGGTCGATGTTGTAGGCGGTGGCCTCGGCCATCATCGCCGGCGTGGTGCCGGCGATCTGCACCGCGATGGGCGCCGGCTCGCCGGTGTGGTCGGCCCGGCGCGAGGTTTTCAGCGTGTGCCAGAGCTCGCGCTTGGCCGTCACCATCTCGCTCACCGCGTAGCCCGCGCCCAGGCGGCGGCACAGCTGGCGGAACGGCCGGTCGGTCACCCCGGCCATCGGGGCGACGAACAGTCGATTCGGCAGCTCGTGGGGGCCGATGCGCATGGTGAAACGGGGGGGTGGGTGCTGCTGAAAAAGGAGGCAGCAGTATACCGGCCGGCCGGGGCGCGCCGCGCTGCCTATGATGCGGCCCATGGATGCCTGGATCCCCGCCCTGCTGGCCGCGCTGGCCCTGCCGAAGTTCGGCCTGTCGACGGTGTTCGTCATCTCGCTGGTCTCGGCCACGCTGCTGCCGATGGGGTCGGAGCCGGCGGTGTTCGGCCTCGTGAAGCTCAACCCCGAGATGTTCTGGCCCGCGGTGGCGGTGGCCACGCTGGGCAACACCGTGGGCGGCGCGATCACCTGGTGGATGGGCTATGGCGTGGAGCGCGTGTACGAGCGCGTGGCGCACAAGCGGCTGGAGGCCCGGGCCTTGCAGTGGCTGGAGCAGTTCGGACCCAAGGCCTGCCTGCTGTCCTGGCTGCCCGCGGTGGGCGATCCGCTGTGCGCGGTGGCGGGCTGGCTCAAGCTGCCGTTCTGGCCCTGCGTGCTGTACATGGCGATCGGCAAGTTCGGCCGCTACGTCACGATGACCGCCGTGCTGCTGTGGTTCTGGCCGGGACAATTCACACCCTGAGCCCGAAGGTCGGCGCCACAATCGCGCGCCATGATGCCCCCCACCTCACTTCGTTCGCGGCCCCCCACCGGGGCGTTCGGGACCTTCGGAACGGCCGGGCAGTCCCGATGACTCACCCTGCTGCTGCTGCCGCGCGCACCGACACGCCGGCCTACGACGGCCTGGCCGCCCTGTTCCAGCGCCTGCACCACCTGGAGCATCTGCAAGCCATCGTTTCCTGGGACCGCGCCGCCAAGATGCCACCACGCGGCAACGATGCGCGCGCCGCCGCGCTGGCCGAGGTGGCCACCCTGATGCACCGGCTGCGCACCGAGCCGCGGCTGCGCGACGATCTCGCGCGTGCCGAACAGGAACCGCTGTCGGACTTCCAGCGCGCCAACCTGCGCGAGATGCGGCGCGAGTGGCTGCTGTCGAACGCGCTGCCCGAATCGCTGGTGCAGCGCGCACAGCTGGCCACCGCGCGCTGCGAGCACGCCTGGCGCCACCAGCGGCCGGCCAACGACTGGAACGGCTTCCTCGGCAACTTCCGCGAGGTGCTGGCCACGGCGCGCGAGGAGGCCACGCTGCTGTCCGAGCAATCGGGCCTGGGCCGCTACGAGGCGCTGATGGACCGCTTCGAGCCCGGCATGCGCTGTGCCGAGGTGGACCGCATCTTCGGCGCGGTGCGGCAATGGCTGCCGGGCCTGATCCGCCGGGTGGTGGACAAGCAGGCCCACGAACCGGTGCAGCGGCCGGTGGGCCCGTTCCCGGTGCCCGCGCAGCGCGCGCTGGGCGAGCAGGCGATGCGGCTGATGGGCTTCGACTTCTCCGCCGGCCGGCTGGATGAGAGCACGCACCCGTTTTCCGGCGGTGTGCCCGAGGACGTGCGCCTGACCACGCGCTACCGTGACGACGAGTTCCTGATGGGCCTGCTGGGCACCATCCACGAAACCGGCCACGGCCGCTACGAACAGAACCTGCCGCGCGCCTGGCTGGGCCAGCCGGTCTCGCGCGCGCGCTCGATGGCCATCCACGAGAGCCAGTCGCTGGCGTTCGAGATGCAGCTCGGGGGGCACCCGGGCTTCGCGCGCCTGCTGGCGCCGCTGCTGCACCAGGCCTTCGGCGCGCAGCCGGCCTTCGAGCCGGACAACCTGCACCGGCTGATGACGCGGGTGAAGCCCGGTTTCATCCGCGTGGACGCCGACGAGGTGAGCTACCCCGCGCACGTGATCCTGCGCTACGAGATCGAGCGCCCGCTGATCGAGGGCGAGATCGAGGCCGAGGACATCCCCGCGCTCTGGGACGCCAAGATGGCCGAGCTGCTGGGCGTGGATACGCGCGGCAACTACCAGGACGGCCCGCTGCAGGACGTGCACTGGCCCGAGGCCATGTTCGGCTACTTTCCGTGTTATTCGCTGGGCGCGATGTTCGCGGCGCAGTGGTTCGCCACCATGCGCCGCTCGATGCCCGACCTCGATGCGCGCATCACCCGCGGCGAGCTGGCGCCGGTGTTCGACTGGCTGCGCGACAACATCTGGTCGGCCGGCAGCCGCTGGCCCACCGATGAGCTGGCGCTGCGTGCCAGCGGCGAGGCGCTGAACCCGGCGCACTTCAAGGCGCACCTGGAGGCGCGCTACCTGGGCTGAGCCCGGACGCAGGCCAGTCCCTGCGGACTGGCTTGCGCGTGGCGCAGCGGCCCGGCATGCCAAGCCGGGCCGTGGGGGGAGCAAGCGAAACCGGGTCGGATCAGCCGACGGCTGCCAACGCGAGTTCCAGGTCGTCCAGCACCTCGTCCAGGCGCTTGAGCGGCGCCGCCAGCGCGCCGCGGCGGCGGCCGTGGCGCGACACCAGGTGCCGGTGCGGATCGTCCAGCGCCGCGTTGTCCAGCGCCAGGCCGTGGCGCGCCAGCACGGCGCCCAGCGCGCTGCGCCGCGAACGCAGGTCTTCGCGCGTGGTCTGGTAGGCGTGCTCGGCCAGGTGGCGGCGCTGCGAGTAGCTCAGGATGTTGGCCAGGAACATCTCCGGGTCACGCTGGTCGGGTTCGAGCAGCACGATGTCGGTGTCGGGGTGCGAGCGCTCGTAGCCCTTCAGGCCCAGTTCCAGGCGCGAATGGATCAGCGTGCGGAAGGTCTGGCTCAGCACCAGCGGCAGGCCGCCCTGCACGATGCGCGGGATGCGGCTGCCGCCTTCGAGCACGCGGTGGCGCAGCGAGTGCGTGGCATCGAAGGGCACCAGCGGGTTCAGGCACAGCAGCAGGTCCAGGCCCTGGTCGAGCAGCACGCTGGCGTGCAGCGTCTTCTTCAGGGCGCCGTCCACGTACCAGCGCCCGCCGATGGCCACCGGCGGGAACAGCCCCGGCAACGCCGCGCTGGCGGCCACCGCGCGCGAGATCGGCACGTGATCCCAGCCGGCCATGCCGAAGGGGGCGGCCTGGCCGCTGTCGAGGTCGGTGGCCACCAGCACCAGGCGCCGGCGCAGGGCGCGGAAGTCGTTGCTGCGGCCGGGGGCCGAAAACACCTGCTCGAGCCGCGCTTCCAGCGGCCCGGCGCTGAACAGGCCGGCGGGCAGCGCACGGCCCAGGCGTTCCACGGTGGCGAGGAACGAGCGCCGGCCCAGCGCCAGCGCCCAGCCGGCCTGCACGGCCAGCAGCGGCAGCGAGGCCAGGCGGCCGGCCAGCTCGGCCAGCGCCGGCCGTGCAAACAGCATCGGGCTGATCAGGTCGCGCGGGTCGGCGGGGTTGTTCTCGATGAACGAGGCGCACAGCTGGCGCGGCCGCATGCCGTTGGCCAGCGCGGCGGCGATGAAGCCGCCTGCCGAGACACCCACGTAGCCCTGCAGCGCGGTGAAATCCAGCGCCGGCAGGGCCTCTTCCAGCGCGCACAAGGCGCCGATTTCCCAGGTGGCGCCCAGCGGGCCGCCACCGGCCAGCGCCAGGCCCACGCGTGCAGCGTTTGCCGGGCGCATGGGGGTGCTCCTCAATCAGCCTTCGCGGCCGCGGTCTTGCGCGGCGCGCGCTTCTTGGCGGCCGGGGCCGGCGGCGGCGCGGCCGGTGCGGGGGCCTTCGGGGCCTTGGCGGACGGTTTGGCCGCCGGCTTGCGGGCCGCCTTGGCCGGTGCCGCCTGGCCACCGAGCTTGGCCACCGCGGCGGCCAGGGCATCAACACGCTCGGTCAGCGCGGCCACGTCCTTCGCGGTGGGCACGCCCAGGCGGCTCATCGCGCGGGCGGTGCGTTCCTCGAAGATGGTTTCCAGCTTGTCCCAGTGCGCATTGGCCTTGGTGCCCACCTCGCCGGCCATGGCCGTCATCTTGCCGGCCATGTCGCCCAGCTTCTCCTCGGCGGCGGCCTGGGTCTTGCGATGCAGGTTGACGCCTTCCTTGATGAGCGTCTCGAACACCTTGGTGCCTTCGCCCTGGGCCTTCGAGAAGGCGCCCAGCCCGGCCAGCCAGATCTGCTGGGCCGAATCCTTCACCGTCTGCGCAAGCTGGCTGTCCAGCAGGCCGGTGGGCGAGGCGGCCTTCTTGGCAGCCATCTTCTGCAGCTTCTTGACCATCGTGTCTCCTTCATGCGTGCGCGCGGGCGCCGGGGCGGGGCCGCACCGTGCAGCCGCACGTCGCCAGTGTAGGCAGGCGCGTTCGAGGGCACAGCCTAATCCGATGGGGATCGGACCCTAGGATGTTCCCTGATCCACCGGCACCGGCAGCCCGGCCGGGGTTCAGAGCAGCTCTTCGGGCACCAGCGGGCTGAGCAGCCAGGTCCTGATGCGCAGCCACAGCGACGCATCGGGCTCGGTGTCGAGCACCACCTCGCGATCGTCGTCGATGCTCAGCCACTCGAGGCCATGGCCGTCGGCGCGCAGGCGCACGCGGTAGGCGCTTTGCAGGCGGTCGAGGTCGATCACGCGCTGCAGCTCGCGCGCGAGCTGCGGGCTGTCGATCACCGCGCCGAGCTCGGTGTTGATGGTGGCCGAACGCGGGTCGAGGTTCATCGAGCCGATGAAGGACAGGCGGCGGTCGATCACCACCAGCTTCGCGTGCAGGCGCCCCAGGCTGGAGCCGAAGTGGAACAGGCGCTTGTTGTTCTTGACCCGCTGGCTGCTCAGCTCGTAGAGCTCGACGCCCATGCGCAGCATCTCCTCGCGGTAGCGGCTGTAGCCCAGGTGCACCAGTGGCTCGTCGGTGGCGCCCAGCGAATTGGTCATCACGCTGACCCGCACGCCCCGGCCGCGCAGCGAGCGCAGCAGCTCGATGCCCTTGGGCCCGGGCACGAAGTAGGGCGAGGAGGCCACCACCTCGGTCTTCGCGAGCTTCATCGCCTCCAGCACGTTGTACGTGACGCTGGTCTCCAGCAGTTCGCCGCCCACCGAGCCCTCGAAGGGCTTGTCCGGGTGGTCGGCGAAGGCATAACCCTCGCCCCAGATCAGGCCCAGCCGGCCGTCGGCCAGGTCGTCGGCGATCGGGCCGTAGCCCAGGATGTCGTTCGGCGGCAGCTCGGCCGGCGCGGGTGTGTGCTCGGGGCCGGTCTGGCGCTCGAAGTAGGCCAGCAGCGCCGGCTTGTCCATCGTGCTGCGGGCCACGCTGTGGTACGGGAACACCGGTTCGCTGTTCCAGTAGCGGTCGAACAGGGCCGCCAGCGGCTCCACCAGCTTGCCCACCACCAGCGCGTCCAGGTCGATGAAGTTGTCCGCTTCGCCCCGCAGGTAGTACTCGTTGGCCACGTTGCGGCCGCCGATCACCGCGGCAATGCCATCGGCCACGAACAGCTTGTTGTGCATGCGGTGGTTCACCCGCCCCCAATCGCCCAACGAAGCAAGGAAGCGCGTGGCCTGGCCCGAGCCGCGTGCGCAGCAGAACGGGTTGAACACCCTCACCTCGACGTTCTTGTGTGCGGCGAAGGCCAGGAACAGGTCGTCATGGCCACCGGTGTAGAAATCGTCCACCAGCAGGCGCACGCGCACGCCGCGGTCGGCCGCGTCGCGCAGCGCGCGCAGCAGCCAGCGGCCGGTTTCGTCGTTCTCGAGGTGGTAGTACTGCACGTCCAGCGACACCTCGGCCCGGCGCGCGAGCTGCACCCGCGTGTCCAGCGAGAACGAGCCCAGCGGCATCAGCCGGAAGCCCGAGTGGGCATTGGCCGGGGTGGAGTTCGCGACGATGCGGCCCAGCGCCGTGCCGGGCGAGGCGGGGATGGCCTCGCTGGCGATCTTGTCGCGGTCGATCGTGGGCAGCGGGGTGGCGCAGCCGGCGAACAGCGCGGCCGCCAGCAGGCAGGGCAGCAGGCGCATCCACAGGCGAAGGGCAGGGTGGAGCATGGCGTCACAACGGGTTTGCGGCCGATTGTCGCCATGAACGGGGTGCCCGTGCGGGCCGCCGGCCGCGCCGGTGCCCGGGCTTGGGGTTAGCGCGCAACAGGCGGCCGCCAGCCTTCGCTAAGAATCAGGCCACCCCGGACCTTTCCCACGAGGAGAACCCCATGAACTATTTCGTCACCGGTGCCACCGGCTTCATCGGCAAACGGCTGGTCAAGGCCTTGCTGGCGCGGCGCGGCACGACGGTGTATTTCCTGGTGCGCCCCGGCAGCGAGGCCAAGCTGGCGGACCTGTACAAGTTCTGGGGCGTGGCCAAGACACGCGCAGTGCCGATCACCGGCGACCTCACCAGCAAGAAGCTCGGCGTGAGCGCCGAGGACCTCAAGGCCCTGAAGGGCCAGATCGGCGGCGTGTACCACCTGGCCGCGGTGTACGACCTCTCGGCCGACGAAGAGAGCCAGGTGCGGGTGAACATCGAGGGCACGCGCAACCTGGTGGAGTTTGCCAAGGCCATCGATGCCGGGCATGTGCACCACGTGTCTTCCATCGCCGCCGCGGGCCTGTACGAAGGCGTGTTCCGCGAGGACATGTTCGACGAGGCCGAAGGGCTGGACCACCCCTACTACATGACCAAGCACGAGAGCGAGAAGATCGTGCGCAAGGAGTGCAAGGTGCCCTGGACGGTGTACCGCCCGGCCGCCGTGGTGGGCGACTCCAAGACTGGCGAGATGGACAAGGTCGACGGGCCCTACTACTTCTTCAAGCTGATCCAGCGCATGCGCCAGATCCTGCCGCCCTGGATGCCCGCGGTGGGCCTGGAAGGCGGGCGGGTGAACATCGTGCCGGTGGACTTCGTCGTCGCGGCGCTGGACCACATCTCGCACGGCAAGCACGAGATCAAGGGCAAGTGCTTCCACCTGGTCGACCCGGTGGGCTACCGCGTGGGCGACGTGCTGGACATCTTCGGCAAGGCCGCGCACGCACCGAAGATGAACCTGTTCGTCAACGCCGCGTTGCTGGGCTTCATCCCCAAGAGCGTGAAGAAGGGCCTGATGGCGCTGGCGCCGGTGCGCCGCGTGGTCAATGCGGTGATGAAGGACCTCGGCCTGCCCGAGGACATGATGAGCTTCATCAACTACCCCACGCGCTTCGACTGCCGCGAGACGAAGAAGGCGCTCGAAGGCTCGGGCATCGAATGCCCGAACCTGCACGACTACGCCTGGCGCCTGTGGGACTACTGGGAACGCCACCTCGACCCCGACCTCTTCATCGACCGCAGCCTCAAGGGCGCGGTGGGCGGCAAGGTGGTGCTGGTGACCGGCGGCTCCTCGGGCATCGGCCTGGCGGCGGCCTGCAAGTTTGCCGAGGCCGGCGCGGTGACGATCATCTGCGCCCGCGGCCAGGACAAGCTGGACGAGGCGGTCAAGGAGATCAAGGCCTTTGCTGGCAAGGAGGCCAAGGTCTACAGCTACTCGGTGGACATCTCCGATGAAGCCGGCTGCGCCGAGTTCGTCAAGACGCTGCAGGAGCAGCATGGCGGGGTGGACTTCCTGATCAACAACGCCGGCCGTTCGATCCGCCGCGCGATCGAATCGAGCTACGACCGCTTCCACGATTTCGAGCGCACGATGGACCTGAACTACTTCGGCTGCCTGCGCATCACCATGGGCCTGCTGCCGGGCATGGTGGCCAAGCGGCGCGGCCACGTGGTGAACATCAGCTCGATCGGCGTGCTGACCAACGCGCCGCGCTTCTCGGCCTACGTGGCCAGCAAGGCCGCGCTCGACGCGTGGACACGCTGCGCCTCGAGCGAGTTTGCCGACCAGGGCATCACCTTCACCACGATCAACATGCCGCTGGTGCGCACGCCGATGATCGCGCCGACCAAGATCTACCAGAACGTGCCCACGCTCTCACCGGAAGAGGCGGCCGACATGATCGCGCAGGCCTGCGTCTACAAGCCGGTGCGCATTGCCACGCGGCTGGGCATCACCGGCCAGCTGCTGCATGCGCTGGCACCGCGTGTGGCGCAGATCGTGATGAACACCACCTTCCGCATGTTCCCGGACTCGGAAGCCGCCAAGGGCGAGAAGGGCGAGAAACCCAAGCTCAGCGCCGAGGCCGTGGCCCTGCAGCAGATGATGCGCGGCATCCACTTCTGATCGGTCGGCGCCGGCGCGTCAGCCCGCCGGCCCCGCGGGGGCCGGGCAGCGGTGCACCTCGATCGTGGTGTGCTTGAGTTGGGCGATCGGGTGCAGGCGGTGCTGGTAGTCCTGGGCGGACAGCGGGTGGTCGGCCACGACGCTGAGGGCGCCTGAATAGGCTTGCGGGCCGACCTGCCAGATGTGCAGGTCGGCCAGCTTCGCGTCCCCATCGGCTTCGATCGCGGCGCGCACCGCGTCGCGCAGCGGCGCGTCGGCGGTGGCGTCCACCAGCGCGCGGGCCGTGCTGCGCAACAGGCCCCAGCTCCACTGGCCGATCACCACCGCGCCCACCAGCGCCACCGCCGGGTCCGGCCAGCGCCAGCCCCACAGCAGGCCGGCCCCCAGCGCCCCGATCGCCAGCACCGAGGTGAAGGCGTCCGCCAGCACGTGCAGGTAGGCGGCGCGGAAGTTGTGGTCGTGGTGGTGGTCGTGATGGTGATCGTGGGGGTGGTCGTGGCCCTCGTGCGCGCGGCCATGGTCGTGCCCGCTGCGCGCCAGCAGCCACACGCTCAGCAGGTTCACCACCAGGCCCAGCACCGCCACCACCATGGCCTCGCCATAGGCGATCGGCCCCGGCCGCAGCAGCGTGCGCACCGCGTCGACAGCCAGGCCCAGTGCCACCGCGGCCAGCAGCAGCGCGCTGGTGTAGCCGGCCAGCACCTCGATCTTCCAGCCGCCGAAGGCGAAGCCCTCCTGGCCGCGTGCGCGCTGCGACCAGCGCAGCGCCAGCACCGCGCCGCCCAGGGCCGCCGCGTGGGTGCCCATGTGCCAGCCGTCGGCCAGGAGCGCCAGCGAGCCGGTCCACCAGCCGGCGGCCAGCTCGGCCAGCATCGTCACCAGGGTCAGCAGGGTCACCGCCAGCAGGGCGCGCCCGCGTGCCTGTTCGCCCGCGCTGCCGAAGGCATGGCTGTGGCGGAAGGGCCGCAGGTCGTGCTGGTGGTGCGGGGGGTGGGGCGCGGCGGGCATGGGGGCGAGCCTAGCGCAGCGCGGGCCCCCGTGCGTGCGCAGGCGGTGCCGGGGCGTGGTTTTCAGGGCATCAGCCGCCCGCAGGCGCCAGGCGCGCCAGCACGTGCGCGGCCATGCCCTTGGCCAGCTCGTCGTTGCGCGAGAACACGGTGCCCAGGCCGGCCTCGTGCAGCAGCCGGGCCTCGTCGTCACTGTGGGTGCGCAACACGACCTCGATGCCCGGGTTCAGCGCGCGGGCGGTGTCCACCATCTGGCGCAGGTTCAGCGGATCGGGTGTCGCGATCACCAGCATCGCCGCATCGGCGATGTGGGCCTGGATCAGCACCGCCGGGTCGGCTGCGTCGCCCGAGACGGCGGCCACGCCGCGTGCGCGCAGGTCTTCCACCAGCTCACGGTTCTGCTCGGCCACCACGTAGGGAATGCCGCGTGCCGCCAGCGCGCGCGCGATGCCGCTGCCCACCCGGCCATGCCCCACCAGCACCACCTGGCCGAACAGGAGCTGGCGCGCGGTGTCCACCGGCAGTTCGGCCAGCGGGTCTTCGCGTTGCGACAGGCGGCGCGCCAGGGCCGAACGCGCCAGCAGCCAGTGGCTCAGCGGCGCGACGGCGGCAAACACGAAGGGGTTCAGCGCGATCGAGATCAGCGCGCCCGCCAGCACCAGGCTCATGCCTTGCGCCGGCAGCAGGCCCAGCGCGAGCCCCAGCCCGGCCAGGATGAACGAGAACTCGCCGATCTGCGCCAGGCTCACGGCCACCGTGAGCGCGGTGTTCAGCGGGTAGCGCAGCACGAGCACCAGCGCCACGGCCGCCAGCGTCTTGCCCAGCACGATGATGGCCACCACCATCGCCACCCGCAGCGGCTGCTCGGCCAGGATGGCGGGGTCGAACAGCATGCCCACCGAGACGAAGAACAGCACCGAGAACGCATCGCGCAGCGGCAGCGATTCCTCGGCCGCGCGGTGGCTGAACTCGGATTCGCGCATCACCATGCCGGCGAAGAAGGCGCCGAGCGCAAACGACACGCTGAACAGCGCCGCCGCCCCGAAGGCGATGCCGATCGCGCTGGCCACCACCGACAGCGTGAACAGCTCGCGCGAGCCGGTGCGCGCCACGTGCCACAGCAGCCAGGGCAGGGCGCGGCGGCCCACCACCAGCATCAGCGCGATGAAGGCCGACACCTCCAGCAGCGTGCGGCCGATGCTCAGCCACAGCGGGCCCGCGTCGGCCGCGGGCGCGGCGGTGCCGCCCAGCACACCGGCCAGCGGCGGCATCAGCACCAGCACCAGCACGCAGGCCAGGTCTTCCACCACCAGCCAGCCCACGGCGATGCGGCCGTTCATTGTGGCCAGCAGCCCGCGCGCCTCCAGCGCCTTGAGCAGCACCACCGTGCTCGCGCAGGACAGCGACAGGCCGAAGATCAGCCCGCTGCCCCAGGCCCAGCCCCAGCTCCACGCCAGCGCCATGCCCAGCGCGGTGGCCAGGCCCATCTGCACCACCGCACCCGGCAGCGCGATGCGCCGCACCGCGAGCAGGTCCTGCAGCGAGAAGTGCAGCCCCACGCCGAACATCAGCAGCATCACGCCGATTTCCGACAGTTGCGCGGCGATCTTCACGTCCGCCACGAAGCCCGGCGTGGCCGGGCCGATCACGATGCCGGCCACCAGGTAGCCCACCAGCGCCGGCAGCTTCAGCCGCGAGGCCACGAAGCCCAGCAGCAGCGCCATGCCGAAGCCCGCGGCCAGCGTGGTGATCAGCGAGATGTCATGGTCCATGCGGCAGCCTCGGCAAGGGGGCCGCAGGCGGGCCCGGCGCGGGGTTGGGTGCCTACAATCCCTGAAAGTTTCACGATCTCCGGGCCCATCATGACGCAAGACGCCAGCACCCCCAGCCTCGACCACATCACCCCGCGCGAGAAGGCCGAGATCCTGTCGCAGGCGCTGCCGTACATCCGCAAGTACCACGGCAAGACACTCGTCATCAAGTACGGCGGCAATGCGATGACCGACCCCGCGCTGCAGCAGGATTTCGCCGAGGACGTGGTGCTGCTCAAGCTCGTGGGCATGAACCCGGTGGTGGTGCACGGCGGCGGCCCGCAGATCGACGAGGCGCTGGCCAAGATCGGCAAGAAGGGCACCTTCATCCAGGGCATGCGGGTCACCGACGAGGAGACGATGGAAGTCGTCGAATGGGTGCTCGCCGGCGAGGTGCAGCAGGACATCGTGGGCCTGATCAACCACGCCGGCGGCAAGGCCGTGGGCCTGACGGGCCGGGACGGCGGCATGGTGCGCGCGCGCAAGCTCAAGATGCTGGACAAGGACGACCCGGCCAAGGAACACGACGTGGGCCAGGTGGGCGAGATCGTCGCCATCGACCCCAGCGTGATCAAGGCGCTGCTGGACGACGCCTTCATCCCGGTGGTCAGCCCCATCGGCTACGGCGAGCACAACGAGAGCTACAACATCAACGCCGACCTCGTGGCCAGCAAGCTGGCCGAGGTGCTGAAGGCCGAGAAGCTGATGCTGCTGACCAACACGCCCGGCGTGCTGGACAAGGCCGGCAACCTGCTCACCGACCTCACGGCGCGTCGCATCGACGAGCTGTTTGCCGACGGCACCATCTCCGGCGGCATGCTGCCCAAGATCGCCGGCGCGCTGGACGCGGCCAAGAGCGGCGTCAACGCGGTGCACATCATCGATGGCCGGGTGCCGCATGCGCTGCTGCTGGAGATCCTCACCGAGCAGGCCTACGGCACCATGATCCGTTCACATTGATGCCGCGCGCCTTCTTCAGCTGGAGCGGCGGCAAGGACTCGATGCTGGCGCTGCACCGCGCGCTGGACGCGGGCTACCGGGTCGAGGCGCTGCTCGCGATGTTCGACGACCGCGGTGAGCGCTCCCGCTCGCACGCGCTGCCGCCGGCGCTGATGCAGGCGCAGGCCGATGCACTGGGCATCCCGCTGGTGATGTGCCGCGCCTCGTGGACCGACTACGAAGCGGTGTTCATCGAGCAGCTGCGCCGCTTCGCGGCCCAGGGCCTCACGCACGGCCTGTTCGGCGACATCGACCTGCAGGCCCACCGCGACTGGGAGGAGCGCGTCTGCGCCGCCGCCGGGCTGCAGGCCGCGCTGCCGCTGTGGCAGCAGCCGCGGCGCGCGCTGGTGGACGAACTGCTCGCGCTGGGCTACCGGGCGCGGGTGGTGTGCGTCGATGCGCGCTGCCTGGACGCCAGCTTCTGCGGCCGCCTCTTCGATGCGGACTTCATCGCCGCGTTGCCGCCCACGGTGGATGCCTGCGGCGAGAACGGCGAGTTCCACACCTTCGTGTTCGACGGGCCGCGCTTCGCGCGCCCGGTGCCGCACGTGCTGCAGGCGGTGCACGAACGTCGTTCCACCAACCCGGCACCCGGCCACCATGTGGTGGCCGAACTCGCGTAAAACCCCGAGACGAGCCCGATCATGGAAGCCCCCAAACCCGATCACAAGGCGTGCAAGCTGCTGCTGGTCGACGACAACGCCACCACCCGCGGCATGCTGCACAGCCTGCTGGTGGCCGAAGGCTTCACCAGCGTGCGCGAAGCCGGCGATGGTGATGCCGGCCTGAAGATGGTGGCCCACTTCCTGCCCGATGTGGTGTGCCTGGACCTCTTCATGCCCGGCAAGAGCGGGCTCGAGGTGCTGCAGGAGATCCACGCCAACTTCCCGAGCGTGGGCGTGCTGATGATCACTGCCACCAGCGACCGCGAAACGGTGGAGGCCTGCGTGCGCGCGGGCGCGCTGGGCTACATCGTCAAGCCGTTCAACGCGGCCACCGTGGTGGCGGCCATCGACCGCATCATGGCGCGGCGCAAGCACGCCGGCTGAGGCCACCGCAACGGGATCGCCCTTGACCGTCTGGCTGTTCGACCTGGACAACACGCTGCACGACGCGGGCGCCCATGCCTTCGGTGCGCTCAACCGATCGATGGCCGACTACGTGCAGCGCACGTTGCAGGTCGATGCCGAGGAAGCGGCCCGCCTGCGCCGCCTCTACCTGCAGCGTTATGGCGCCACGCTGCTCGGGCTGATGCGCCACCACGGCGTGGCGGCCGCGCACTTCCTGCACGAGACACACCGCCTGCCCGGCCTGGAGCAGCACCTGTCGGGCCACCGGCATGACTTCGCCGCGCTCAAGGCACTGCGCGGCCGCAAGCTGATCCTGACCAACGCGCCGCGCGCCTATGCGCTGCGCGTGCTGCGCGCGCTGGGCATCGAGCACCTGTTCGAGGCGGTGCTGTCGATCGAGGACATGCACATGTTCGGTCAGCTCCGGCCCAAGCCCGATGCCCGCATGCTGCGCCGCATTGCCGTGCGGCTGGGTGTGCCGCCGTCACAGTGCGTGCTGGTGGAGGACACGCTGGTGCACCAGAAGTCTGCGCGCCGCATCGGCATGAAGACGGTGTGGATGCAGCGTTACGCGCGCCGCGGCGAACATGGCGGGCCGCGCGTGGCGCGCTGGTCCATGCGGCCGGCCTATGTGGACCGCGTGCTGCGCGGCTTGCGGCCCTTGTGCCGTACCGGCTAGCGGCGGGGCCGGCCCCGTCGTGCGCCCCGGGGCCGCCGGCCCTTAGGTGTTTACGCGAGCCCGGGCCGGCCACGGCCGTGTGCAAGAATGTTTTTTGCCCGTCCACCCCTGAGCAGTCGCCGACGTGATGCCCGAAATGCCCGCGCCAGCCGGCGATGCCGCCGCCCTCGCGCCATCGGCCGATGAGCCGGCCATCGAGGGCACGGTCGCGGCGCCCGTCCGCAAGCGGCCGAAGCCGGGTGAGCGCCGGGTGCAGATCCTGCAGACCCTGGCCGCCATGCTGGAGCAGCCGGGCGCCGAGCGCATCACCACCGCCGCGCTGGCCGCGCGGCTCGAGGTGAGCGAGGCCGCGCTGTACCGCCACTTCGCCAGCAAGGCCCAGATGTTCGAGGGACTGATCGAGTTCATCGAATCCAGCGTGTTCACGCTGGTCAACCAGATCACCGAGCGTGATGCGGCGGGTGCCGCCCAGGCCCAGAAGATCGCCGCGATGCTGCTGCAGTTCGGCGAGAAGAACCCCGGCATGGTGCGCGTGATGGTGGGCGACGCGCTGGTGTTCGAGCACGAGCGGCTGATCACCCGCATGAACCAGTTCTTCGACCGTGTCGAGGGCCAGTTGCGGCAGTGCCTGCGCAGTGCGGCCGACGCCAACGGCTCGATCGCCCCCACCGTCGAGGCCAACCTGCTGGCCTCGGGGCTCACCGCCTTCATCATCGGGCGGCTGCAGCGTTATGCGCGCTCGGGCTTCCGGCGCAGCCCGACCGAGGGCCTGGACCAGCTGCTGCCGCGCCTGACGGCGTGAGCCTCACGTTCGCGCCGCGCCCGGGGGCGCTGCTGCAGCTGTGGCCGCAGCGCGCGGCCTTCGACCCCGCGCTGCACACCTTGTTCGTGGCCGATGCGCACCTGGGCAAGGCCGTGTCCTTCCGCCGCCTGGGCGTGCCGGTGCCGGCCGGCACCACCGGCGAGGCGCTGGCGCGGCTGGATGCCCTGCTCGCGGCCACCGGCGCACGGCACATCGTGTTCCTGGGCGACCTGCTGCACTCGGCGCGCGCGCTGGCGCCGGGCACGCTGGCCGAGCTGCTGGCCTGGCGCCAGCGCCACGCAAGGCTCGAGCTCACGCTGGTGCGTGGCAACCATGACGAACACGCGGGCGACCCGCCGGCGGCACTGGGCGTGCAGGCCATGGATGGCCCGCTGCACCTGGGCCCCTGGGCGCTGCTGCACGAACCCGCCGCGGTGCCCGGTGCCTATGCGCTGGCCGGTCACGTGCACCCGGGCGTGGTGCTGGGCGGGCGGGCCAACGACCGGCTGCGCCTGCCGTGCTTCCACTTCGGTGCCGACGTGGGCGTGCTGCCGGCCTTCGGTGGTTTCACCGGCCTGCACGTGCTGCCGCGCGGGGCGGGCGAGCGGGTGTTCGCGGTCACCGGCGAGGCGGTGTGCGAGCTGCCGCCGCTGCCCGCGCGCGGGCGGCGCTGAGCGCCGGCGCGCGACCTGCTCGCTACACTGGCCGCATGACCAACAGCTCCCTCGATTCGCTGCTGCAGCGCGCCGAGCATTTGCTCGCGCGGCTGGAATCCGTGCTCCCCCATGCCTTGGCCGCGCCCGAGTGGGGGGCCTCGATCGCCTTCCGCTACCGCAAGCGTGGCGTCTCCGGCTGGCTGCAACCGGTGCGCCAGGTGGCCGGCATCACGCTGGCCGACCTGCAGGAGGTGGATGGGCAGAAGGAGCGCCTGGTGCGCAACACCGCGCAGTTCGTGGCCGGCGTGCCGGCCAACAACGTGCTGCTCACCGGCGCGCGCGGCACCGGCAAGAGCTCGCTGATCAAGGCCTGCCTGAACGAATACGCTGCGCAGGGCCTGCGCCTGATCGAGGTGGACAAGGCCGACCTGGTGGACCTGCCCGACCTGGTGGACCTGGTGGCCACGCGGCCCGAGCGCTTCATCATCTTCTGCGACGACCTGAGCTTCGACGAGGGCGAGGCCGGCTACAAGGCGCTGAAGTCCATCCTCGACGGCTCGGTCTCGGCCGCCGGCGACAACGTGCTGATCTACGCCACCAGCAACCGCCGCCACCTGCTGCCCGAGTACATGAAGGAGAACCTCAGCTACACCCACACCGAGGATGGCGAGGTGCATCCGGGCGAGGTGGTGGAGGAGAAGATCTCGCTGTCCGAGCGTTTCGGCCTGTGGATCAGCTTCTACCCGTTCAGCCAGCCCGAGTACCTGAGCATCGTGGCGCAATGGCTGCGTCATTTCGGCGTCAGCGAGCAGGCCATCGCCACCGCGCGCCAGCCCTCGCTGGTGTGGGCACTGGAGCGCGGCTCGCGCTCGGGCCGGGTGGCCTACCAGTTCGCACGTGATTGGGCGGGGCGCGACCACAGCGCCGACGAAGCCGCCGCACCCTCGACGGCCGCGCCCGCGCCCGAGGGGCTGGACCGTGTCTGAGGGCGCGCCGACCGACGGCGTGGACCCGGCGCCGCACGATCCCATCGCCGTCGTGGTTCCGGCGCCGCGCCGTCCGATCGACGTCGCGGTGGGCGTGCTGGTCGAGCGTGATGCGCAGGGCCGCGAAGGCCGCTTCCTGCTGACCTCGCGGCCCGAAGGCAAGGTCTACGCCGGCTACTGGGAATTCCCGGGTGGCAAGTTCGAACCCGGCGAAACGCTGGAACAGGCGCTGCGCCGAGAGCTGCACGAGGAACTGGGCATCACCATCGGCGCCGTGCAGCCCTGGCAGGAAGAGATCTTCGACTACCCGCATGCCCTGGTGCGCCTGCACTTTTGCAAGGTGTTCGACTGGACCGGCGAGTTCGAGATGCGCGAGCATCAGCAGATGGCCTGGTGCGAACTGCCGGTGCAGGTGCAGCCGGTGCTGCCCGGCACGGTGCCGGTGCTGCGCTGGTTTGCGGCCGAGCGCGCGCACACCGGCCCGCTGCATGCGGGCGAAGCCTGAGACGCGGGCGCTCGAATCCCCGTTACGCTCCCCCGCAGCCTTACCAGCAGGTTTCCCATGCACAAGCTCCTTCTCTCGGCATACCGCTTCACCACCAACAACTTCGCGCAGATCCAGCAGAGCAAGCTGTGCGGCTGCTGCCATTGCGTGCAGATCTTCCCCGCCGAAGAGATCGTCGGCTGGACCGGGCTGGACATGCACAACATGGACGACCCCGAGGCCGTGGCCAAGCAGACCGCGATGTGCCCCAAGTGCGGCAGCGAGGCAGTGCTGGGCGACAAGGCCGGCTACCCGATCACGATGCAGTTCCTGGGCATGATGAACGAGGCCTGGTACCAGCAGACGCTGATCCGCACGCCCAAGCCCAAGGCCTGATGGACCCGGCCGGCCCCGCTTGACGCGCTGGCGGCATGCTGTCAAAGTGATATCACTTTGACAGCACTCGGGAGACCTCGATGGGCCAAGCCTCCGCACAGGAACGTGTCGCGCATTCGAGCAACGGCTTTGCCCACGTGGCGGCCGGGCTGGGCGCGGCCGCGGCCGGCATCGCGCTGCTGATCTCGCGCCCGGGCCCGGTCGCCGTTGTGCTGACGCTGCTGCTGTTCGCGCTGACGGCCTGGTGCTGGGCCGGCCTGTACATGCTGCAGCCCAACCAGGCGGCGCTGCTGATGTTCTTCGGCAGCTACCGGGGCACCGACCGAAGCGAAGGCCTGCGCTGGGCCAACCCTTTCTTCGTGGCCACCAAGCTCAGCGTGCGGGCGCGCAACTTCAACAGCGAGAAGCTCAAGGTCAACGACCTGCGCGGCAACCCGATCGAGATTGCCGCGGCCATCGTCTGGCGGGTGGAAGACACGGCGCGCGCGAGCTTCGATGTCGAGAACTACGAGGCCTACGTGCTGACGCAGGCCGAAGCCGCGGTGCGGCACCTGGCCTCGCGCTATGCCTACGACAACCTGCAGGTCGACGAGCACGGTGACGGCACCCACGAGATCACGCTGCGCTCGGGCACCGAGGAAGTGGGCGCCGCGCTGCGCACCGAACTGCAGGCGCGTTTTGCACAGGCCGGCATCGTGGTGGTGGACGCCAAGCTCACCCACCTGGCCTATGCGCCCGAGATCGCCGGCACCATGCTGCGCCGCCAGCAGGCCGAGGCCGTGGTGGCCGCGCGCAGCAAGATCGTGCAGGGTGCGGTGGGCATGGTGGAGCTGGCCCTCAAGGGCCTGGAGTCCCGCGGCCTGGTGGAACTGGACGACGAGCGCAAGGCCGCGATGGTGAGCAACCTGCTGGTGGTGCTGTGTTCGGACCACGACGCGACACCGGTGGTCAACACCGGCACGCTGTACAACTGAGGCCGCGGCCGACCCGCCCGCAGCCCCCCACGCCCTCCGCGCATGGCCAGCCCGGGCAAGAAGTCGTTCCTGCTGCGCATCGATCCCGAGCTCTGGGTCGAGATCGAGCGCCTCGCCGCGGCCGAACTGCGCAGCGCCAACGCGCAAGTGGAGTACCTGTTGCGCGAAGCCTTGAAGGCACGGCTGGGCGGCCACCTGCCGCAGACCCGGCGCGGGGACAAGCCGGGCCGCACGCGCTGAATTCCCTGCCCGGGCCGGGGCCGGATGCTGACGTGGATACTGTGCGGAGACCCGGAGGCACGAGATGACCCGCAGCACTGAGCAGAAGGCCCGAGATTTCCAGCAACTGCACCAAGGCCCCGCGGCCTTCGTGATGCCCAACCCCTGGGACCCGGGCTCGGCCAAGGCCCTGGCCTCGCTGGGCTTTCCGGCGCTGGCCACCTCCAGCGGCGCCGCGGCCATGGTGCTGGGCCGCAAAGACGGGCAGATCAGCCGCGACGAATCGCTGGCCCACGCACGTGCCCTGGTCGAGGCGGTGGACCTGCCGGTCTCGGCCGACCTGGAGAACGGCTTCGGCGATGCGCCGGACTTCGTGGCCGAGACCATCCGCCTGGCCGCCGGCACCGGCCTGGCCGGCGGCTCGATCGAGGATGCGCGCGGCGACCCGGATCGCTCGCTCTACCCGATCACGCAGGCCAGCGAGCGCATCGCCGCCGCGGCCGAAGCCGTGCGCGCGCTGGGCCGGCCCTTCGTGCTGACCGCGCGCGCCGAGAACTTCTTCCGTGGCCAGCCCGACCTGGATGACACGATCCGCCGCCTGCAGGCCTATGCCGCGGCCGGGGCCGACGTGCTGTTCGCCCCCGCGTTGCCCGACCTGGCGGCCGTGCGTGCGGTGTGCGCGGCGGTGGACAAGCCGGTGAGCTTCATGGTGGGCATCCCGGGCAAATCGTTCAGCGTGGCCGAACTGCAGGCCGCGGGCGTGCGCCGCATCAGCCTGGCCACCTCGCTGTACCGCACCGCGATGGCGGCGATGCGCCGCGCGGCACAGGAAGTCATCGAACACGGCAGCTTCGGCTACCTTGGCAACTTGTAGCACTTTGGCCGGGCGGCACAGGGTAATACCCGGTGCCGACGGGTGAGCGCGCGCCGAACGCCGACCACGCCAGCGCATCCAACACCGGAATTCCCGGTCGAGCTGGCCGGCCATGACCGGAGGGCACGATGTCGCTGACGGTGGTCATTCCCGCACTGAACGAAGAGCGCCACATCGCCGGCGTGGTGCGCGCCGTGCGCGACCAGGCACCACAGGTGCCGGTGATCGTGATCGACGATGGCTCGACCGACCGCACCGCCGAGTGCGCCCGTGCGGCCGGCGCGCGTGTGGTGACGAGCACGCTGCTGGGCAAGGGCGCCTCGATGGAGGATGGCCTGCAGCTCGTGCAGACACCGTGGGTGCTGTTCCTGGACGGCGACCTGAGCGGCCTGCGGCCCGACCTGGTGCAGCGCATGACCGAGCCGCTGGCCGCCGGCCGGGCCGACCTGGTGAAGGCCCGCTTCGCGCGCAGCGGCGGCCGGGTCACCGAGCTCACGGCCAAGCCGCTGCTGCGCGTGTTCTTCCCTGAGCTGATGGGCATCGAACAGCCGCTGGGCGGCATCATCGCCGGCAGCGTGGCGATGCTGCGCTCGCTGACGCTGGAGGACGACTACGGCGTCGACGTGGGCCTGCTGATCGACGCCCACCTGCGCGGCGCACGCATCGAGCAGGTGGACATCGGCGAAGTCGCGCACGACAGCCAATCGCTCGCCCGGCTGGGCCAGATGGCGCAGCAGGTCAGCCGCACGATCATGCAGCGCGCCAAGGCCAGCAGCCGTTTTTCGTTCGAGCAGTTCCAGGAACTCGAGGAACTGGAACGCCATGCCCGGGGGACCTTCGAACGCCTGGCCGAGAAGCTGTCCGATGCCTCGCGCGTGGCGCTGATCTCGGCCGAGGGCCCGCTGGCCGAGACCGACTACCTGCTGGCCCTGGCGCGCAGCACCGGGCGGGAGGCCGAGCTCGCCCGCGTGGTCGAGCGCCAGGGCCCGGACCTGGGTGCCGCGCGTGTGGAGGTCGCTCGCCTGTTCCGCTTCGTGCACCAGAACGATTTCGTGCGCGTGGCGCGCAGCCTGCCCTTGCGCGGCGATGCGGTGTCGGCGGTCAATGCGCTGCGGCGCGCCGGCTGGCGCGTGGGCGTGGTCAGCGACGGCTTCTTCATCGCCGCCGACATCCTGCGCCGGCGGGTGTTCGCGGATTTCGCGGTGGCGCACTTCATGAACTTCCGCAACGGAGTCAGCAGCGGTGAACTGCGGCTGAACCCGGCCTTCGTGCACAGTGCCAGCCCGGTGCCCGGCGCGGTGGACAAGGGCCATGTGCTGCGCCAGGTGCGTGAGCAGTTGTGCCGGCCCGGCACGCTGCTGGCCGCGCTGGGCGCGCTGCCCGCCGACCAGGGCCTGCTGCAGGCCGCCGACCTGCCGTTTGCCCTGGGCAGCCGGCCCACCGAAACCCCCGACGCGTGCTGGGCCGCGGTGGATTCGCTCACGGCCTTCAGTGAACGCGTGCTCGCTGTGGGTTGACGCCACGGCGGCTCAGCGCAGGCTCACCGTCTGGCGCTTCCAGGCCGCGTCCTGCCAGCGGCCGAACAGCGCCAGCAACTCAGGCGCGCTGGCCTGCTTCTCGGTCTGCAGGGTGTCCAGCCGGGCCACTTCGAAGCTGCGCCTGGCACGGCCCTCGACCTTGCTTTCGCGCACCAGCAGCAGGCGCTCGGTGCCCGGCACCCAGCCGGCGAATTCCACATAACCCAGCGCCGGGCCGTTGGCGGCCGGGGGCAGCACGTCGATCACCCACTCGCGCCCGTCGCGGTGGAAGAGCCACAGCTCGCGCCAGGTGTCCAGCGGCTGCACCGCCAGCGCGAGCGCGGTGCCGGACGGGTGGGCGCGTGCCGAGGCCGCCCACACCAGGCCATAGGTGCAGCGCTGCGCCAGCGGCCGCGGCGCGGCCTGCCGGGTGTCGACCAGGGCCACGCAGGTCTCGCCGGGCTGGCCGGCGCTGGTGCGCACGGTGAGGCCGGCCGGGGCCGGCGCCGGGCCCTCGGCCGCCCAGCGCGAGGCGCCCACGCGGATGGCGGCTTCGGTGTAGTCGCCGCGGTCCTCGTCGCTCAGTTCGGTCTTGTTCACGCCCGCCAGCTCGGCCAGCGCGCGTTGCGCGGCCGGGCCGGCGGCGGCCTCGTGGCGGCGCGCGTGCTGGAAGGCCAGGCCGGCCCACACGCCGGCGCGGCGCAGGCGCAGGCGGTTCTTCGTCTGCTCGGGCAGCTGCGCAAACTGCTCGGCGCGCACCTGGTCCAGCACCTGGGCGCGCCACTGGTCCAGCGGCAATCGCTGCACGGGGCTCAGCGCCGCGTCGACGCACTCATGCCGTGTCAGGCCCAGTGCGGCGCGGGCGCGCTGCTCGGGCGTGGAGGGCAGCGCCAGCACGCGGCGGAAGGCTTCACCGTCGTAGCAGGGTTGCAGCGTGCCGTCGGCGCCGGCGCCGCTGCGTTCGGTGTGGGTGATGCGCACGCCGAGGTGGTTCACCAGCTCCAGGTGCGCGGCGATCGTGGCCGGCGTGGCCTGGCCCGCGCGCTGCGCGGCGCGGCGCGCCAGCCGGTCGGCCATGCTGCCGATCGCGTCGAAGGGTTCGGCGTCCAGCTGCTCGGCCGGCACCGCCTGCAGGTAGGCGGCGGCGTAGGCGATGCCCAGCGCTTCCTGGCCCGGCGTGTCGCGCACGAAGCGCAGCACCGCCAGCAGTTCGTTTGCATCGGCCGGCTGCAGCGTGGTGCTGCGCACCTGCGAGGCGCGCACGTAGCCGGCGCGCTCGCGCCGGTGGTCCCACACCTGCAGGTAGTCGAGCTTGCGGCCGCGCACCTCGAGCGCATCACCCTGCCACAGCACCGCCTGCTGCGCGGCTGAATCACGTGGGGCAGCGCGCAGCGCGGCCTGGTCCTGGGTGACGATGGCCATCGTGGCCAGCACGCTGAACAGCATGGTCACTCACCTGCCTTGTCGGATTCCGGCGTGGCGGGGGCGGCGCTGCCGGCCGGCAGCTTGCCGACCAGCGCGGTGCCGATGAAGCTGCCGTCGGTGGGCGGGGGCGCGATGATCACCGAGATCTTGTCCGAGAGCTTGTCGGCCAGCGCCTTCTGGATCAGCAGCGGGTGGCGCGTGATCAACGCACCGTCGCGCGCCATCTGCTCGCTGGCGATCCTGCCCACGCGTTCGAGCCGGTAGCCTTCGGCGTCGGCCAGTTTCTGACGTGATTCGGCCTCGCCGGCGGCCTCGATGCGGCGCGCCTGGGCCGCGCCCTCGGCCGCGCGGATGCGGGATTGCTTCTCGGCCTCGGCCTCCAGCTGGCGCTGCTGGATCTGCTTTTCCTTGAAGGGCAGCACATGCTTCATGGCCTCCTCCTGCGCGCGGGCAGCGATCACCTGCTCGTTGGCGGCGGCCAGCGCAGCCTTCTCGCGCCGCACGCGCTCGGCCTCGCCTTCGAGCGCGGTCTGCTCCACCTGCTTGGCCTTCAACTCCAGGGTGTAGCGCATCTTCTCGGTCTCGAGCTCCTGCGCGAGCAGGCGGTCCATGCCCTGGCGGTATTCGGCCGGCAGGTCCACCTGGCCCATCTGCACCGCGCGCAGCAGGATGCCGTCGGCCGCCAGGCGCGGCTTCAGCTCGGCCTCGATCTGGGCCTGGATGTCGGCCCGCTTGGTCGAGAAGATCTCGCGCACCGTGTAGCGCGTGAAGGTCTTGTAGATCACGCCCTGCACCGCGGGCTGCACGACTTCGGCGCCCAGGTCCTCGGGCAGGTTGCGCGAGACGCTGGCCAGGCGCGTGGGGTCCAGCGCGTAGCGGATCGTCAGGTCCACGCCCAGCGACAGGCCTTCGACCGACTGGAACGGCGCCGGCCCGCCGGCCTTGGCGCTGGCGGTGGGGCGGTAGACCTGGTCGCGCAGCGGGTAGCGGCGGGTTTCGTGCAGGCCGGGCAGCACCAGCAGCGAACCTTCACGGTGCAGGCTGGCCTCGCCGGTGAGCTGGTTGCTGCGCAGCACCACCTCGCCACGGCCCACCGCCTGCACCGGCGGGTGCACGATCACCCAGTAGCCGCCGATGGCGACGGCGGCGGTGCCGACGAACAGGCCGGTGCGGCTCTTCAGCGTGGCGGTGGTGGAACGGAAGGCCCGGCCCATCAGCAGGGCAAGGGCGGTCAGGCGCGGGTTCATCGTGGGGGCTCCAGGTTGTCTTGGGGTGTGTCGTGCAGGGGCTGCATCGACGGGATCCATTCTTCGAATCCACCCCGGAAGCCGAAAGACACCCGCGGGGCCACTGTCTTCCGGCCCCGGAAGAAAGCTTCACACCCGGGCCGGCCGCGAGCCGCAACAATCAGCCCCATGACCACCGTTGAGCACCCGCAGATCACCGTGGCCCTGATCGAGGACGACGCGCCCACCAGCCACCAGCTGCGGGGCTGGGTCGAATCGGCCCGCCCGGGCATCCGCATCCACCAGTGGTTCAGCCGCGACGAGGCCGAGGCCGCACTGCAGCGCGAGCACTACGACCTGGTGGTGCTGGACATCGAGCTCGGCCGCGAGCGCCATGCCGGCGTGGCGCTGATCAACGCGATCAACCGCCAGCGCCACGGCACGCCGGTGCTGGTGGTCTCGGCGATGCCGGCGGCCATCTACCGCGGCATCATGAAAGCGCTGGACGCCTGGGACTACCTGCAGAAGGCCACCTTCAGCGAAGCCGACTTCATCGACACCGTGCTCGAGATGCTGCGCGCGGTGCGCGACAAGCCGGCGCCCGCGGCCCCGGCGCAGGCCGGCGGCGAGCTCTCGATCGACCCGCTGCGCCAGCAATCGCCCACCTGGCGCGGCCAGCGCCTGAACCTGCCGCTCACCGCCCAGCGCATCCTGGCCACGCTGCACCAGCGCCGCGGCGAGGTGGTGAGCTACGAGGAGCTGTTCCAGGTGGTCAAGAGCGGGCGCAACCGCGACAACGTGCGCAAGCACGTCAGCACCATTCGCGAGGCGCTGCGCGAGATCGACCCCGCGTTCGACGGCATCGAGAACGTGCCGATGCGCGGCTTCAGGCTGGTGCGATGAGCGCGCCAGGGCGCTCCACGACCGCAGGCCCGCCGCGCCCCGCAGGCTTCTGGCCCTGGCGCTGGCGCGCCCATTGGCCGGCACACTGGCCGCTGCCCGGCCGCGTGCCGCTGCGGCTGCGGCTGTTCTTCCGCGGCGTCTTCCTGCTGCTGGCACTGGCCACGCTGGCCATGGCAGTGGGCGTGCTGCAGGAGGAAAAGCAGCTCGGCCACCGCCACTACCAGCTCACGCTGCGCAAGACGCAGGCGCAGATCCTCGCGCGGCTGCGCCACCCCACGGGGCAACTGGCGCTGCTGAATCCGCGCGCCAGTGGCGATGCGGGCGCGCCGCTGCGGCCCTTGGTGCTGCCGTTCTCGGCGATCGATTTCGACGACAAGACCAAGGTGCAGCAGGCGGTGGAGATGGCCGGCTGCCTGGTGCAGTACCCCGACGGCGCGAACCTGTGCGTGGCGGTGGGCAACAACCCGTTTGCCGGCGGCTTCCTCTACCTGGCCGGCAGCTTTGCCAGCGGGGCGCTGGCGCCGCATGAACCCGGGGATCTGGACTTCGGCACCGCCCACCGCGTGCGGGTGTCGGTGGCGATGCGCGGCCAGACCTACCGCTGGATCGCGCCGTTCGAGCTGCTGGCCGAGGGCGCGACGGTGGGCCCCTCCGGCGCGCCCGGGCTGCGCGGCCGGCTCACCGGCTATGTGGACGGTCCCATCGTGCACGGCACCCGCAGCGTGCGCGACTTCCGCGGCTGGCTGTGGCAGGACGGGCGCTGCCTGGACGACAAGCCGGGCGCGGCGCAGGCCATCACCTCGGCCGATTGCGCCAAGCGCTCGTTCCTGTCGCTGCGGCTGCCGATCGAGATCTTCCGCGACGCGCTGTTCCAGGCCGACCGCAGCCGCCTGGTCTGGCCGCCGCCGGACCTGGCACAGATCCGGGTGCGGCTGCAGGTGCTGCCGCCGGGCGAGGGCGCACCGATCTTCGACAGCGACACGCCGGGCGCGGAGCCGCCGTTCGCGCTGGCCGATCTGGCAGAGCCGCTGCTGCCGGGCGAGCGGCTGCGCATCCGCCGCCAGGGCGCGCGGGAGGACCTGATCGTGCTGACCGGCCGCGACACCGGCGTGCCGGCCTCGCCCTGGCTGGACCGCCTGATCCGCCGGCTGCCGGTGGAAGGCTATGACACCCCGCTGATGCTGCGCGAAACCGTGGCCACGCCCTTGGGGCGTTACGACGTGGTGCTCGAGGGCGACGTTCGCAGCGTGAACAAGGCGCTGGCGGCGGTGGCCACGCGGGTGTCCGGCTTCGTCGGGGCAATGTTGGCGGCGGTGCTGCTGGCCTGGGTGCTGCTGGAGCTTCGCATCATCCGCCGCATCACGCTGCTCACCCGCCGCGCGGCCAGCGTGTCCAGCGGCGTCGCCGCTGCGGCCGGTGGCGGCCTGGCCCACATGGACCTCACCGACCTGCGGGGCAGCGATGAACTCGGCGTGCTCGCACAGGGCCTGCAGGACCTGCTGCAGCGGGTGAACGAGGACCTGCGGCGCGAGCAGATCCGCACCGCCCAGGAGAAGGACCAGTGGCACGCGGTGGGCCACGAGATCATGTCGCCCCTGCAATCGCTGCTGGCGCTGCACCCGGATGCCGATGATCCCAGCCACCGGTACTTGAGCCGCATGCAGCAGGCGGTGCGCGTGCTGTACGGCCAGGCCTCGCCGAGCGAGGCCTTCGAGTCCACCACGCTGCGGCTCGGGGTGCTGGACCTCGCGCTGTTCCTCGCCCACGTGGCGGCCAATGCCGATGCGGTGGGCATTGCCGATGTGCGGTTCGAGCCACCGGGCCACCCGGTGCCGGTGCGGGCCGACGAGTACTCGCTCGAGGACGTGGTCACCCACGTGCTGCGCAACGCCGAGCGCCACCGCCGCCCGGGCACGCCGATCATGCTGTCGCTGGCGGTGCAGGGCACGCAGGTGCGTGTCGAGGTCCACAACCAGGGTGAACCCATCCCCGACGGCATGCTGGAGCGGATCTTCGAGTACGGGGTGTCCGACCAGCCTGGCGCCGGTGCGGAGGGCCATCGCGGCCAGGGCCTGTTCGTCGCCCGCACCTACATGGCGAAGATGGGGGGCACGATCACCGCGCACAACACCGCCGGCGGCGTGAGCTTCGCGCTCGTGCTGCCGCGTGCGGCGGCTGGCTAAGTACACTCCGGCCATGGAATGGCTCGACAGTGTCAAGTGGGACCGCGACGGCCTGGTGCCCGTGATCGCGCAAGAGGCCGGTTCGGGCGATGTGCTGATGTTCGCCTTCATGAACCGCGAAGCCCTGGCCCGCACCGCCGAGCTCGGGCAGGCCGTGTACTGGAGCCGCTCGCGCCAGCGGCTGTGGCACAAGGGCGAGGAGTCGGGCCATTTCCAGCAGGTGCACGAGCTGCGCATCGATTGCGATGCCGACGTGGTGCTGCTGAAGGTCACGCAACTCGGCCATGATCCGGGCATTGCCTGCCACACCGGCCGCCATTCCTGCTTCTTCCGCAAGCTCGAGGGGGGCCAGTGGCACACCACCGAGCCGGTGCTCGAAGACCCCGAACGCATCTACAAGAAATGACCGACCTCAGCTCGCAGGACCTGCTGGCGCGCCTGGCCGCGGTGATCGAATCGCGCAAGCCCGAGGCGGGTGGCGACCCGGACAAGAGCTACGTGGCGCGCCTGTTCGCCAAGGGCACCGACGCCATCCTGAAGAAGATCGGCGAGGAAGCCACCGAAACCGTGATGGCCGCCAAGGATGGCGTGCCCGAGAAGATCGTCTACGAGGTGGCCGACCTCTGGTTCCACTCGATGATCGCGCTGGCCGCCTTCGGCCTGAAGCCGGCCGACGTGCTGGCCGAACTGGCGCGGCGCGAGGGCCTGTCCGGCCTGGAAGAGTTTGCGCTGCGCAAGGTGCAGCAGCGCGACAAGGAGGGTACATGAACGACGTGGTCAATGTCCCCGGCGCCGCCGGCAAGACGCCGGAAGAGATGGCCGGCCTGAAGAACATCACGATGGTGGTCTACGCGCTGCAGGCGTTGACCTGCCTGTGGGGCGTGACGGCCATCGTCGCCATCGTGATCAATTACGTGAAGCGCGACGACGTGCGCGGCACGATCTACGAAAGCCACTTCGATTGGCAGATCCGCACCTTCTGGTGGGGCCTGCTGGGCAGCCTGATCGGCATGGCCCTCGTGGTGGTGCTGCTGGGCTTTCCCATCCTGATCGTCGTGTGGATCTGGATGGTCTACCGCGTGGTCAAAGGCTGGCTCAAGCTCAACGAGGGCAAGCCGGTCTACCCGGCCTGACCGAACCGCGCCTGAACCTGGAGTGTTGCGAGCATGAGCCACGATGCCACCTGCATCTTCTGCAAGATCGTCGAGGGCAAGATCCCGGCCAAGAAGGTCTATGAGGACGAGGACATCCTTGCCTTCCACGACATCAACCCGTGGGCGCCGGTGCACATCCTCATCATCCCCAAGCGCCACATCACCAGCATGGTCGATGTCGGCCCGGCCGAACAGGCGCTGCTGGGCAAGATGATGGCGGTGTCGCCCCGGCTGATGCTCGAGCTGGGCGTCACCAACGGTTACCGCCACCTCATCAACACCGGGGCCGACGGACGGCAGGAAGTCATGCACCTGCACCTGCACGTGATGGGCGGGCCCAGGCCTTGGCTCAAAGGGTGATGGGCGCACGCCTAGAATCCGGCCTATTCGTCTTCAGGAGTGACTCATGGGATCCTTCAGCATCTGGCACTGGCTGATCGTGCTGCTCGTGGTGGTGCTGATCTTCGGCACCAAGAAGCTCAAGAACATGGGCTCGGACCTCGGTGCCGCGGTCAAGGGCTTCAAGGACGGCGTGAAAGATGGCGCCTCGTCCGCCGACACACCCGCGGCGCCGCCGCAGCAGGTGGGCGCCAACAAGACGGCAGACACCAACACCGTCGACGTCGAGGCCAAGACGAAGTCCTGATCGCACTGCATGATCGATTTCGGTTTCGACAAGATCGCGCTGATCGGCGCGGTCGCGCTGATCGTCATCGGCCCCGAGAAACTGCCGCGCGTGGCCCGCACGGTGGGTCACTTGATGGGCAAGGCGCGGCGTTACGTGGCCGATGTCAAGGCCGAGGTGAACCGTTCGATCGAGCTCGAGGAACTGCAGAAGATGAAGTCGCAGTTCGAAACAGCGGCGCGCGATGTGGAGGCGTCGGTCACCCAGGAGGTCAACTCCGCCAGTGCAGCCCTGAGCAAGGGCTTCGAGGACGCGACCGCCGGCCTGGAGGCCGCCAGCCTGCTCGAGAGTGGTGGCGACACCGGCTACCAGCCCCCTGTGCCGCAGTACCAGCGGCCGAACAAGAAGTGGCGCCTGAAGCGCAGCGCCGTGCCGCGCTGGTACAAGCAGCGCGCGGGCGTGCGCATGCATGCCCAATCCGGCGCTGCACGCGTGGCCCGGTTCAGGCCGCCGGGCGTGCGGCGTTGAGATGAGCACCACCGAACCCCGCGACGAGCTCGAAGGCACCGAGCAACCCTTTGTCTCGCACCTGGTCGAGCTGCGTGACCGCCTGGTGCGCGCGCTCATCGCGGTGGGCGTCGCCTTCGGCGTGCTGTGCCTGTGGCCCGGCCCGGCGGGCCTGTACGACCTGCTGGCCGCACCGATGGTGGCACAGCTGCCCGAGGGCGCGCGCCTGATCGCCACCAACCCGATCTCGCCGTTCCTGGTGCCGCTGAAGGTCACGCTGATGGCCGGGTTCCTGCTGGCGCTGCCGGTGGTGCTGTACCAGATATGGGCCTTCGTGGCGCCCGGGCTCTACAACCACGAGAAGCGCCTGGTGCTGCCGCTGGTGGTGTCGAGCACCCTGCTGTTCGTGTCCGGGGTGGCGTTCTGCTACTTCTTCGTGTTCGGCAAGGTGTTCGCGTTCATCCAGGGCTTTGCGCCCAAGAGCATCACCGCGGCGCCGGACATCGAGGCCTACCTCAGCTTCGTGCTGACCATGTTCATCGCCTTCGGTGCCGCGTTCGAGGTGCCGATCGCGGTGGTGGTGCTGGCGCGCCTGGGCGTGGTCAGCATCGCCAAGCTGAAGGAGTGGCGCGGCTACTTCATCGTCATCGCGTTCATCATCTCGGCGGTCATCACGCCGCCGGACGTGGTGTCGCAGCTCTCGCTCGCGATCCCGATGTGCGTGCTGTATGAAGTGGGCATCTGGGCCGCGCGCCTGTTCATCAAGCACACCAAGGCGCCCGAAACCGAGCCCACCGCCGACGCCTGAACGCGCGGCGGCCTGCCGCCTTCAGCGCGGCCGCCGTGCCGCCGGCTGCTTGGGCCGTTGTGCGATGGTCAGCGTCAGTTGCAGTGCCTGGGTGCCGCGCTGCACGCCGATGACGGCCTCGTTGCCGGGCTTCAGGGCGGCCACGCTGTGCAGCAGCTGGGCGGTGGTGGCCACCGGCTGGCCCGCGACGCTGACCACCACGTCGCCCGGTTTCAGGCCCCCCTTGCTGGCCGGGCCATCCTGCAGCACGCCGGTGATCAGCACGCCGCTCCTGACCGGCAGGTGAAAGTTCTCTGCGAACTCCGGCGTCAGGTCGCGTGGCTCGACGCCGATCCAGCCCCGTGTGACCTGGCCGTCGCGCAACAGGCCTTCCATCACCTGCTGGGCCACATCCACCGGGATCGCGAAGCCGATGCCCATGCTGCCCCCCGAGCGCGAGAAGATCGCGGTGTTGATGCCCACCAGGTGGCCGTGCACGTCCACCAGCGCGCCGCCGGAGTTGCCCGGGTTGATGGCGGCATCGGTCTGCACGAAGCTCTCGAACGTGGACAGCCCCAGCCCCTGGCGCCCGAGCGCACTGACGATGCCCGAGGTGACCGTCTGGCCGACGTTGAACGGATTGCCGATCGCCAGCACGACATCGCCCACCTGCAAAGCGTCGAGCCGGCCGAGCGTGATCGCAGGCAGCCGGTCGAGCTGGATGCGCAGCACCGCCAGGTCGGTTTCAGGGTCGGTGCCGACGATCTCGGCCCGTGCCTCGCGGCCGTCGGACAGTCGCACCTCGATCTCGCCGGCGCCCTCGATCACGTGGTTGTTGGTCAGCAGGATGCCCTGCGTGGAGACGATCACGCCGGAGCCGAAGCCCACCTGGGTCTCGGCCCCGCGCTCGCCGAAGAAGAAGCGGAAGGTCGGGTCCTGCGCGTGCGGGTTGCGGGCGCCGGCCTTGCTGGCGGTGACGCTCACCACCGCCGGCGCGGCGGCACGGGCTGCCGCGCTGTAGCCGGTGAAGCCTGCCCCGCTGGCGCCGCTGGCGGGCCAGGCGGGCGCGGCGGTGCGCAGCGCCACCACTTCGGTGAGGGCCTGCCCCTCGCGCTGCAGCCATTGCGGCTTCAAGGTGTTGACGACAAACAGCAGCGCCAGGGCCACCGTGGTTGCCTGCGTGAAAATCAGCCAGAGTCGTCGCATCGGGGAAAGGAAAGCACCATGGCGCAGCGTGTCGAACTGGAGGCCCACCTGGCCGCGCTGCTGGCGGTGGACAGGTTCAAGGATTATGGGCCGAACGGTCTGCAGGTCGAGGGCCGTGCCGAGGTGCGCCGGCTCGTGTCCGGCGTCACGGCCAGCCGCGCCCTGATCGATGCCGCGATCGAGGCCGGGGCCGACGCGGTGCTCGTGCACCACGGGCTGTTCTGGCGCGGACAGGACGGCCGCGTCACAGGCTGGCTGCGCGAGCGGCTGGCGCGCCTGCTCGCCCATGACATCAGCCTGTTCGCCTACCACCTGCCGCTGGATGCGCATGCCGAGTTCGGCAACAACGCACAGCTCGGCCACCGGCTCGGGCTGGCCGCAGACGCCCGCTTCGGCGAGCAGGAGCTGGGCTTCATCGGTGGCGCAGGAAACCTTGGAGATGCGCCCGGCCTGGCCGCCCACGTGGCCCACCGGCTGCAGCGCGAACCGCTGCTGCTGCCGGGCGATGGCCGGCCGCTGCGCCGCGTCGCCTGGTGCACCGGCGGTGCGCAAGGCTACTTCGAAGCCGCCATCGCGGCCGGTGCGGACGCCTTCCTCACGGGCGAGCTGTCGGAGCCGCAGGCCCACATCGCGCGCGAAACCGGCGTCGCATTCCTGGCCTGCGGGCACCATGCCACCGAGCGCTACGGCGCCCCCGCGCTGGGCGACCACCTGGCGACGACCTTCGGTCTGGCTCACCAGTTCATCGAGATTCCCAACCCGGCCTGACCATGACCCACGACGCCCGACGACTGGCCCTGACCATGGGCGATGCAGCCGGCATCGGCCCCGAGATCATCGTGCGCGCCATCGCCTCCGGCGCGGCGGGTCCCTGCGTGGTGGTGGGCAGTGTGGACGTGATGCGCCGCGCCACGGCGCAGTCCGGCCTGCTGCTGCCGGTGGCGCTGCTGGACGCACCGGACGACGCCGTGCCCCCCGACTGCGTGCCCGTGTGGCAGCCGCCGGCCCTGCCCGCGGGCCTGGGCGACCTGGTGATGGGGCAGGTTCAGGCCACGGCCGGTGCCGCCGCGGCCTGCTGCATCGAGGCGGCGGCGCGGCTCGCGCTGGCCGGGCAGGTGGCCGGCATCGTCACCGCGCCGATCCACAAGGAGGCGCTCGCGGCCTCCGGCGTGCACCACCCGGGCCACACCGAGATGCTGCAGGCGCTGGCCGGTGCGCCCGCGGTGCGCATGATGCTGGCCAACGGTGAGCTGCGGGTGGTGCTGGTCACGATTCACGTGGCGCTGCGCCGCGCGATCGAGCTGCTCGACTTCGACGCCGTGCTACAGACCCTGCGCATCGTGCAGGGCGCGGCCGTGCGCTGGGGCCAGCCCCGGCCGCGCATCGCGGTGGCCGGGCTGAACCCGCATGCCGGGGAGGGCGGCCTGTTCGGTGACGAGGAACTGCGCTTCATCGCGCCCGCCATCGCCGCGGCAGTGGCCGAGGGCATCGATGCGCGCGGTCCCTTTGCGCCCGACACGGTGTTCATGCGTGCGCGCCATGCGCCGGGCCATCCGGGCGAGTTCGACATCGTTGTCGCGATGACGCACGACCATGGCCTGATCCCGGTGAAGTACCTCGGCGTCGAGCATGGCGTGAACGTCACGCTCGGCCTGCCCTTCGTGCGAACCAGCCCCGACCACGGCACCGCGTTCGACATCGCGGGCCGCCGCCCGGCGGATGCGCGCAGCTTCGAGGCGGCCATCCGCATGGCACGGCAACTGGCGGGCTGAGCCCAGCCCGAAGCCGCTGCGGGCCGCACCCGCGGGGTTCAGGCCCGGCTGCGGGGTGCTGCGCCCAGCGTCGGCGGCGACAGGGTGGCCGCGCCGGCCGGTTTGAGTTCGGCCAGTTGGCGCCGTGCCCGCGCGGTGGCGCGTTCCAGCAGGTAGGCGTTCTCGAAGGCCCGCATGCGGCCGGTCTCGCACATGCGCGAGAGCATGCGGTAGGTCATCGACACCGTCTTGCGCTGCTTTGCGCCGTGGGTGAAGACGAAGAAGGTGCGTGCCGGGCTCACGTGGGCGAGCCGCACCTTCTGCCACTTGTCTTCCAGGTGCATCTGGTAGGCGAAGCCGATCTGCACATGGTCGGCCAGCGACTTGCCGCGCATGGGCTCCACCGGCTCCGGCGTGGGCAGGCCGGCGATGTCGATGTCGACCTCGGTGAGCTCGGGCTCGGCCGCGAGGTCGATGTCGACGGCGCCGCTCCAGTTCACCGAGCCTTCGTCCACCAGGCCCACCGCCTTGGCTTCCTCGGGGCTGAAGTCGGCCGGCGTGATCACGTCGTTGAGTACCGGCAATGCACTCGCGGCGAGTTCGGTGGGCTTGGGCAGCGGCGTGGCCAGGGCACCATCCACCTGCTTGGCCAGCAGGTTGTGCTCCAGCGTGCTCAGGGCCTGGGCCTTCAGCGATTCGGCATGCGCCGGCAGCAGCTTGGCGAAGAAGCCGCGGCGCAGCTCTTCGGTGCAGCGGATCTGGTCGAGGCCCGCGTTCAGGTCCTTCATCAGCTGCGGCAGCAGCTTCAGGAAGGCCTGGCGCTGTGCCGGCACGCCCTTGGGCTGCACGCTCATCACGAGCTCGCGGCCCACCTCGCGCATGCGCTTGGCAATGGGGCTGTCGGCGCCGTGCGTGAGCTCGGCCAGTGCGATCACGCGGCTCCAGGTGCGGCCCAGGAACTCGCGCAGGAACTCGGGCACTGGCAGCGAGTGCAAGGCGCCGTCGAGCTGCTGCGCGAACCGATGCTGCACCCGCAGCTGGTTTTCCTTGCGGCCGAGCACTTCGTCGGCCTTGCCTTCGAGCTGGGCCTTGGCCGCCTGCTGGATGAAGGCTTCGAGGTCGTTGAGCTTCTGCTCGTAGGTCTCGATCTGTTCGAAGTCGCCTTCGACGATCTCTGCCACCAGCTCGCCCACCCGCGCCAGCAGCGCGCGGCCTTCCTCGCCATCGAAGTCGTCGACCGCGGTGCCCAGCGAGGCAATGCGGTTGATGAAGCGCCGCACCGGGTGCTTGCGCGACGAGAAGAAGCTCGAGTCGCCCAGCGCCGCCCGCAACACTGGCAGCTGCAGCCGCGCCAGCTGGCGTGCCATCTGGGGCGGCACCTTGGGGTCGGACAGGATCTGGTCGAACAGCCCGGCGATCACGTCGATCACCATGTGGTCGAGCGCGCCGGTGGCGGCCTGGCGCAGCTCTTCGCGGTGCGCCATGATCAGGTTCGGCGCCATCAGCATGCCGACACCGGACGACCCGGTATCGCCGTAGCCGCCGCCGACATAACCGCCGAAGTCGCTGCCGCCCTCGGCCATGCCGGGCGCGCTGTGCGACAGGCGGCGCAGCAACGTCATCATGTCCGCATCGACCCGGCCCATCGGCGTGCCGCGGCCGCTGCCGGAACCCAGGCCACCACCGCCGGTGCTCGCGCCGAAGCGTGGCGAGAGCCGGCCCGAAGCCGACAGCTCATGCGCCGGGCCACGAGCATGCTGGTCGCCCAGTTCGCCATGCAGGCTGCCCGGGCCGGTGATGCTGCGGCCGGCATCGTGCGCTGTCTGGCGCACCTGCAAGCCCACGGGCTTGATGCCGGCGTTGCGCAGGTCGGCCACGATGTCGGCATAGGTCTGCCGCATCGAATTGGCCAGCGAGCGGGCGATCTCGGTGCCGAGCACCTTGCGTGTTTCGGGGCGTTCGGCCACCGAGTCGACCGCGCGGATCATGGCCTGCCCGACCACCTCTGCCCGCAGCGGATTGCGTTCGTGGTCGGCGCGGCCCAGCTTCAGCAGCGTGCCCATGTAGGCATCGAGTTCGCGGATCTCCCACTCGCAGGCATGCGCGATTTCGAGGGCAAAGCGGTCGGCCGAGACCTGGATCTCGACCTCGCGGTCGTCGACCAGGCTCAGCGCATCCCAGTTGGTCTGGCTGCCGCTGGTGCTGTTGGCCTCCAGGAGGCCGGTCTCGCGCGCCACCTTCTGGTCCAGCGTTTCGTTGAACGTGAGCGCGAAGATCGCCAGCTTGCGGTTCAGTTCGAACTGTGCACCCAGCAGGCTGTCGCGCTCGAAGACCTTGTTCGTCGACAGCGCGGCCAGGCCCAGGCTGTCCACCGTGCGCTCGGCGGCCGAGCGCGCCGCCATGCGCACGCGTTGGACTGCACTTTCAAGGGCGACGGGGAGGCGGTGTGGGGTCAGGTTCATGACGGCCGGAAAACCACGACGGCAGGGCACGGCCCGCTTGGCCACGAGCGATGCCCATCAACGCCCCGAAGTATGCGGCCAAAAGCCGCCCGTCCGGCCAGCACGTTGATACAAGTGGAATCAACGGCGATTCAGCGCATCCCGGATTTCGCGCAGCAGAACCACATCCTCGGGCGGCGCCGGAGGCCCCGGCGGCGGTGCGACGGGCTCCTGGCGCTTCATGCGGTTGATCTGCTTGATCATGATGAAGATCACGAAGGCCAGGATGATGAAGTTGATCGTGATCGTCATGAAGTTGCCCCATGCGAACACATTGCCGGCCTTCTGCGCCTCGACCAGCGTGGCGCCGGCCGGCACTGTGCCCGAGAGCACCAGGTACTTGTTCGAGAAGTCGACCTGACCTCCCAGGATCAGGTTGACGATCGGCATGATCAGGTCCTTGACGACGGAGTCGACGATCTTGCCGAAGGCGCCGCCGATGATGACGCCGACCGCCAGGTCGACGACGTTGCCTTTCATGGCGAACTCTTTGAACTCGCTGGCGAATCCCATGTGCTTCTCGCTCCTGTGAAGTTTGTGTCGTGGCGTCCCGATGAAGACGCGCGACCAGTATTGCCGAGGGCGCCATGAAGTCAATGCCGGAGAGGGCGGCGGAGCGCGCGCTGGGCACTCCGCTAGAATGCCGGGTTGCCCCTAAGTCCAAACGCAGCCCTTCATCCGAGGAATCCCATGAGTGACAGCCCGGTCGATCAAAGTCGACGCACCTGGGTGGCGATCACGGCCGGTGCCGGCGCCGTTGGTGGCATTGCAGCCGCCGTGCCCTTCGTCAGCAGCTTCGCGCCGTCCGAGCGCGCCAAGGCCGCCGGTGCGCCGGTGGAGGCCGACATCAGCGGCCTGAAGCCGGGCGAGAAGATGACGGTGGAGTGGCGTGGCAAGCCGGTGTGGATCGTGCGCCGCACGAAGGAACAGCTCGAGTCGCTGAAGAAGACCGACCCGCAGGTGGCCGATCCCCAGTCCAAGCGCAACCCGGGTGAGCTCACCCCCGAGTACGCCCGCAACGAACACCGCTCGATCAAGCCCGAGTTCCTGGTGGCCGTGGGCATCTGCTCGCACCTGGGCTGCTCGCCGACTGACAAGTTCCAGCCGGGCGCGCAGCCCTCGCTGCCGGACGACTGGCAGGGCGGCTTCATCTGCCCGTGCCACGGCTCGACCTTCGACCTGGCTGGCCGCGTCTTCAAGAACAAGCCCGCGCCCGACAACCTCGAGGTGCCGCCGCACAAGTACCTGTCCGACACGGTGCTGCTGATCGGCGAAGACAACAAGGCCTGAGCGGGCCTTCTGAACCCAACAAGCACACGAGGGTCGACATGGCAGATTTCAAGGAAGCACCGGCGGGCGCGCCGCTGGGTGTCAAGCTCATGACCTGGGTGGACAACCGGTTCCCGGCCACCAAGATGTACAAGGAGCACATGTCGGAGTACTACGCTCCGAAGAACTTCAACACCTGGTACTTCTTCGGCTCGCTGGCGATGCTGGTGCTGGTGCTGCAGATCGTCACCGGCATCTTCCTGGTGATGCACTACAAGCCGGACGCCAACCTGGCCTTCGCATCGGTCGAGTACATCATGCGCGACGTGCCCGGTGGCTGGCTGATCCGCTACCTGCACTCCACCGGCGCGAGCGCGTTCTTCGTCGTGGTCTACCTGCACATGTACCGCGGGCTGATCTACGGCAGCTACCGCAAGCCGCGCGAACTGGTGTGGATCTTCGGCTGCGCGATCTTCCTGTGCCTGATGGCCGAAGCCTTCATGGGCTACCTGCTGCCGTGGGGCCAGATGTCGTACTGGGGCGCGCAGGTGATCGTGAACCTGTTTGCCGCCGTGCCCTTCGTCGGCCCGGACCTGGCGCTGCTGATCCGCGGTGACTATGTGGTGGGCGACGCCACGCTGAACCGCTTCTTCAGCTTCCATGTCATCGCCGTGCCGCTGGTGCTGCTGGGCCTGGTGGTGGCGCACATCATCGCGCTGCACGAGGTGCGCTCGAACAACCCGGACGGCATCGAGATCAAGGCCAAGAAGGACCCGAAGACCGGCATCCCGCTCGATGGCATCCCCTTCCACCCGTACTACACGGTGCACGACATCTTCGGTGTCGGCGTGTTCCTGATGGTGTTCTGCGCCATCGTGTTCTTCGGGCCGGAACTGGGCGGCTACTTCCTCGAGTACAACAACTTCATCCCGGCCGATCCGCTGAAGACGCCGCCGCACATCGCGCCGGTGTGGTACTTCACGCCGTTCTACTCGATGCTGCGTGCCACCACCGACCCGATGGTCACGGTGCTGTGCGTGGTGGTGGGCCTGGCGGGCCTGGCGTCGCTGGTGGCGCTCAAGGGCACCGGGCGCATCGCCGCCGTGGTGGGCGCGGTGATCGCGATCGTGCTGCTGAAGACCTTCGACGCCAAGTTCTGGGGCGTGGTGGTGATGGGCGGCGCCGTGGTCATCCTGTTCTTCCTGCCCTGGCTGGACAACAGCCCCGTCAAATCCATCCGCTACCGTCCGGGCTGGCACAAGTGGCTGTACGGCATCTTCGTGGTGCTGTTCGTCTGGCTGGGCTACCTGGGCATCCTGCCGCCGTCGGAGATGGGCACGCTGGTGGCCCAGATCGGCACGCTGTACTACTTCGGCTTCTTCCTGCTCATGCCCTGGTGGAGCACGATCGGCATGTTCAAGCCGGTGCCCGACCGCGTGAACTTCTCGGCCCACTGATGCAGGAGCGCACAACCATGAAAAGACTCATCGCTTGCCTGCTTGCTGCGCTGTCGTTTGCCGGCGCAGCCCTGGCCTCCGAAAGCGGCCCGGCCTGGGACAGGTTCCCGAAGGAACGCATCACCGACCAGGCCGCTCTGCAGAACGGCGCCAAGCTGTTCGTCAACTACTGCCTGAACTGCCATGCCGCGGCCTACAACCGGTACAACCGGCTGAAGGACATCGGCCTGACCGACGACCAGATCAAGAAGAACCTGCTGTTCGCCGGCGAGAAGGTGGGCGACCTGATGACGGTGTCGATCAATCCCAAGGAGGCCAAGGACTGGTACGGCGCGGTGCCGCCCGACCTGAGCGTCGTGGCGCGCTCGCGCGCGGGTGGCAACGGTTCGGGGGCCGACTACCTCTACACCTACATGCGCACCTTCTACCGCGACGAGACACGGCCCACCGGCTGGAACAACCTGGTGTTCCCGTCGGTCGGCATGCCGCACGTGCTGTGGCAACTGCAGGGTGAGCAGCGGCCGGTCTATGTCGAGGAGAAGGACCCGCACGACCCGAAGAAGACGGTGCACACCTTCAAGGGCTTCGAGCAGACCAAGCCCGGCACCATGAGCCGTGCCGACTACGACATCGCGGTGGCCGACCTCGTGGCCTACCTGCAATGGATGGGCGAGCCCGCGCAGAACCAGCGCGTGCGCCTGGGTGTGTGGGTGCTGCTGTTCCTGGCCATCTTCACCGTGATCGCGTGGCGCCTGAACGCCTCGTACTGGAAGGACATCAAGTAAGCCTCCGCCCGGCCCGGACGACCCGGGTCGAACGCGCAGTGGTAGCCTAGCGGGCTCCACTGCGCGTGCTGTTTTCAGGATCTCGTCGATCCTGCCTCCGCTGTTCTTCGTTTTCTTGGGAGCCCGCCGCCATGATGGTGCTTTACTCCGGAACCACCTGCCCCTACTCGCACCGCTGCCGTTTCGTGCTGTTCGAAAAGGGCATGGATTTCGAGATCCGTGACGTCGACCTCTTCGCCAAGCCCGAAGACATCGCGTTGATGAACCCTTACAACGAGGTGCCGATCCTCGTCGAGCGCGACCTGATCCTGTACGAGTCGCACATCATCAACGAGTACATCGACGAGCGCTTCCCGCACCCGCAGCTGATGCCTGGGGACCCGGTGGCGCGTGCACGGGTTCGGCTGTTCCTGTTCAACTTCGAGAAGGAGTTGTTCGCGCACGTGAACACGCTCGAGGCGCGCTCGGGGGTCAAGGCCAACGACAAGCAGCTCGAGAAGGCCCGCTCGCAGATCCGCGAACGGCTGACCCAGCTGGCGCCGATCTTCCTGAAGAACAAGTACATGCTGGGCGACGACTTCTCGATGCTCGACGTGGCCATCGCCCCGCTGCTGTGGCGCCTGGACTACTACGGCATCGACCTGTCGAAGAACGCCGCCCCGCTGCTGAAGTACGCCGAGCGCATCTTCTCGCGCCCGGCCTACATCGAAGCCCTGACGCCGTCCGAAAAGGTCATGCGCAAGTAAGCTGCCACCGATGAGCACACCGGCCGCCCCCGACGAACAAGGCACCTCGACCCGCCCGTACCTGATCCGTGCCCTGCACGACTGGTGCACCGACAACGGCTTCACGCCCTACATCGCGGTGTTCGTCGACCGGCTGGTGCAGGTGCCGATGGAGTACGTGAAGAACAACGAGATCGTGCTCAACGTCGGCTTCGAGGCCACCTCGGGCTTGAAGCTGGGCAACGAGTTCATCGAGTTCAGGGCCCGTTTCGGCGGCGTCTCGCGCGACATCGTGGTGCCGGTGGATCACGTGGTCGCGATCTATGCACGCGAGAACGGCCAGGGCATGGCCTTCCCTGTGCCCACCGAAGCCTCGGCCGCCCCGGCGGCGCCGGCCGCCGGTCGGGGCGAGCCTGCCAGCGAGCCCGTGGCACGCGGGTTGCGGCTGGCGCGCACCGATGAGCCCGCCGATGTGGCCTCTGAACCACCGGCGCCCCGCACCGGCTGGTCGGACGAGCAGCCACCCGAGCCGCCCACGACCCCTGCTGGCGGGCGGCCCACGCTCAAGCGCATCAAGTAGCGCGCCCCGCCTCCGGCGGGGGCAGCGGCGTCGGCATCGCCACCTACAATTCGCCGCTCCGATAGCCCGTGCCGGCTTAGCTCAGTTGGTAGAGCACCCGCCTTGTAAGCGGAAGGTCGTCAGTTCGACTCTGACAGCCGGCACCATCGACCGTCCTGCCGCGCGGGCGGGCCTGCGTCGCCTCAGGCGCCCAGGGCGAAGGGCAGGCCGGCCTCGAACAGGCCCACGAGGTCGATCTGCGCGGCCAGTTCGGACGTTTCGCTGGCCAGCAGCCCGAGCGCACCTTGGGTGTAGGTGCCGTTGTCCAGCAGGTCCACGTAGGGGGCCAGCTGTGCCGGTGTCGGGACCTCGCCTGTCACGTTGCGATAGACCCAGCGCACGAAGTCGGCGTTCGAATGGCTGCCTGCCTGGTCGGCGAATTGTGACGAGCTTGCGGCCATTTCAGCCAGCTGAGCCGTGTCCAGGCCCTGGTCAAGCAGCGCCAGGCCCGCACCGACCCAGTCGGCGCGTGTCAGGGCCGTGGGCCCGAACAGCGTACCCAGCAGCCGGGCCACGGCCCCGGCATGGCCGTCGAGGTCGAGCGCGAGACCGCCGTCGGCGAACTGCAGGCGTTCGATGCCGATGAGCTGGTCGCGGCCCTCGTTGCCGCGCTGATCGACGAGCTGCCAGCCCGATGCCGAACGCGTGAGCGCGAAGCCGGCGCGCAGGCCGCTGTACTCGGCGATGTCGAGCCCGGCGCGGCCATCGAGGGTGTCGTCGCCGGCGTGGCCGGCAAAGCGGTCGTCACCAGAGGAGCCCTCGAACCGGTCGGCTTCGCGGAACAGGTAGTCGAGCAGGCCGTCCAGGTTCCAGCGGTCGGTGAGCGGGTTGTAGTACGACAGGATCTTCAGCAGGCTCCAGCCGGCATCGAGCACCTGCAGCACCTCGTGCAGGCCGTCGGACAGGTTGATGCGGGAAATCTCGCCGATCGGCAGCAGCTTGCCATCCAGCAGGCGCAGCCCGCTACCGATGACGTCCAGCGTGCGCTCGCCGCGGGTCTGGCGCAGCAGGCTGGACGAGAGCAACTGGGCGATCGTGTCCGCGCCGAGCGACAGCACGTCGGTCGTCGTCACATCCAGGGGCTGGAACAGTTTCCAGGTGCTCATCGGCGCCTCCTGCGGTGCCGCGGTGGCGCCCGATCGTAGCAGCGGGTGGCTGCGGTCCGGCAGGCCCGTGGGCGCCGCGGCGGCGGTGTCAGAGCAGGGTCTCCGGTGGATCGCTGGTCACCAGCGGCAGCAGCACGGCCGCCCGGGTGCCACGCCCGGGCCGCGACTGCACCAGCAAGCGGCCGCCCACCGCCTGCATCTGCGCATCGGCGGCAAAGAGGCCGCAGCCCCCTTCTGCACCGGCGCCGGTGGGCAGGCGGCCGACATCGAAGCCACAACCGTCGTCACCGACCACGATGCTCAGGCGTTCGGCCTCGGGCTGGATGCGGAACCACAGGTGCCTGGCGCGCGCATGCCGGCGGGCGTTGTTCGCGAGTTCGCGCAGCACCCGGAACACCACCGCGCGGGTGGTGTCCGGCATGGCCAGGTCGGTGGGGATCTCGCCCTCCACCCGTGCGATCAGCGGGCCTTCACGGGTGAGGCGCTGGGCCAGGTGCTCAATGGCGGCCTGCAGCCCCATGGTCTGCAGCAGCGGGCAGCTCAGCTCGAAGGAGGCGGCCTGCGTGCCGGCCTGGGCACGGGCCAGCAGGTCGTCCAGGTCGGCCAGCGCTGCGGTGCCCGTTGCCACGGCCGAACCGGCCAGTTGCTGAAGCTTGAGCCGGGCATGGGCCAGTGCCTTGCCGAGCTCATCGTGCAGGCCCTGGGCGATGCGTGCACGCTCACGGGCCTCGGCCTCGGAGAGTTCGAACGCCAGGCTCTTGAGCTGGCGCTTGCGCGCTTGCAGCATCTGCTCGCGCTTGCGGCGTTCGGTGATGTCGCGCAGCACCACCAGGCCGGCGACCACCTTGCCCTCGGCATTGAGCACAGGGCTCGCGCTGGCGCTCACGGCCACCTCGAACCCGTTGCGTGCGCGCAGCGTGCAATCGGCGTCACGCAGGGCCTGGCAGGCCGCCAGGCTGCGCCAGGTGGCCGCGGCGGCGAGCAGGTTGCGCGGCTCGGCCAGGGCCTGCAGGGGCCAGCCGAACACTTCGGTGCGGCTGTAGCCCAGCGCCCCGAACACCGCGCGGTTGCAATCGACGATGCGGCCGGTGTGCGGGTCCAGCCAGAGGCAGATGTCGGGCATGGCATCGGCCCATCGACGCCAGGCCACCGGCTCGGTGGGCATGGGCATCGTGGTCGGCTCGTGCATCGGCATCGCACGGGAGGGCACTGCGGCAGGGATCGACAGGTTCATGAGGGGGCTCCGCGCCAGCGCAGGCGGGTTCTTCTGCTCTGGCTTGGACGATAGCGGGCGGGGCCTGCGCGTCAATCCGCACAATTGAACATGCGACGAGCGGCATCTGGCACTCGCGGCGCCGCGTCGATGCGCCTTTTCCCCGGTGAACTGGGCTCGCCGCGCGGGCGCCGCGGTGGGCGCCGATCGACCGAGGCCTCCCTAGTTCGAGGCCTGGCCGGTCATGAACTGGTCATGATGCGCACGCGAATCGGCCGCGCCGGCCAGCCTGCCGCGACCACCCGGGCCTCGAGCGCCGGCACCAACTGGCGCAACTTGGCGGCCACGGCGTTGTTGGGCGCCAGCAGGGTCCAGCCCTCGTCGTCCCAGGGGCCGGGCCGCAACTGCGCACGCAAGGGGGGCGGCAGCAGCGGGCCAATGGCCTCGAAGCAGGCCTGCGAGGCGCGCAGACGTTCGCTCAGGCGGCCCAGCGCCTCGTTCGAGGCCAGCGCGGCATCGATCGTCACGGTGCGGCTGGGGTAACTGGAGGCCATCGCGGCAGTGTAGTGGTCCGGCCCGTGGCGCCGCCGGCCGGCCCGCCGTTCCGGCCGGCGCAGTGCCCCGGCTTGATCCGCGGGCCGCTTCGGCGTAGCCTCGCCAGCCTTTCGGGCGACCGTGCACCCCGCACAGGAGAACCGGCCGATGCAGATCATGATCACCCACGGCACGATGGCACGCACCCGCGTGCTGCAGTTCAGCCGCCTGCAGTTGCTGGGCATGCTGGCGGCCCTGACCAGCGTGCTGGTGCTGCTGTCGGGCACCGTCTACCACTTCGTGTTCCTGAAGGCCGTGCACGACGGCTGGCCGGTGGTGAGCCAGATCGTGCGTCCGATCGTGCGCATGGAACTCGCGCAGCGCGAGCGCTTCATGCGCGACAGCCTGGACGCCATGGCGCAGAAGGTGGGCGAGTTGCAGGCCAAGCTCGTGAAGCTGGAAGCCATGGGCGACCGTGTCTCCAGCCTCGCCGGCGTGGAGGCCGGGGGGCTCAAGCCGGCGGTCCCGTCGCCCAAGGCCGCCGGCGGCCAGGGTGGGGTGTACCTGCCGGTCACCCAGCCGGGCCTGGACGAACTGAACCGCGCCCTCACGCAGATGGACGACCGCACCGCGCTGGGCACCGACCTGTTCACGCTGATCGAGTCGCGCCTGCTGGAGTCGCGCCTGCAGACCTTGCTGGTGCCCAGCGTGCTGCCGGTGGACGGGCCGGTGGGCTCGGGCTTCGGGGTGCGGCCCGATCCGATCACCGGCCGCGCGGCGCTGCATTCCGGGCTGGACTTCCCGGCCGACACCGGCACCACCATCGTGGCCGCTGCCGGTGGCGTGGTGCTGGCCACCGAGTGGCACCCGCAGTACGGCCAGGTGCTCGAGATCGACCATGGCAGGGGCCTGGTCACCCGCTATGCGCATGTCTCGAAGCTCCACGTGCGTCAAGGCGATCTGGTCAAGCGGGGCCAGCGCGTGGCCGAGGTGGGCAACACCGGGCGCTCGACCGGCCCCCACCTGCACTTCGAGGTGCTGGTGGACGGTGCGCCGCAGGATCCGGCCCGCTTCCTGGCCGGCCCGGCGCTGGCCAAGGCCCGCACCCCCGGGTGATAGACTGCGAAACTTTGCGGCGGCTGCGCCAGTAGCCCCGCCTGCCCAGGCCATAGAACGCCACGCGCCGGCCCCACCGGGCCCGATGCGCGGCGCCGCGCCCGGCCGTCGACCCTTGCCCCGACACCGCATGTTGCCCAAGCTTCTCACCTCGATTTTCGGCAGCCGCAACGACCGCCTGCTCAAGCAGTACCGCCGCGTGGTCGAGAAGATCAACGCGCTCGAACCCCAGTTCGAGAAGCTCGACGATGCCGCGCTGCGTGCGATGACCGACGAGTTCCGCCAGCGCATCACCCAGGGCGCCTCGCTCGACGAACTGCTGCCCGAGGCCTTTGCCGTGGTGCGCGAGGGCGGCAAGCGCACGCTGAAGATGCGCCACTTCGATGTGCAGATGATCGGCGGCATGACGCTGCACAACGGCAAGATCGCCGAAATGCGCACCGGCGAGGGCAAGACGCTGATGGCCACGCTGCCGGTGTACCTGAACGCGCTGTCCGGCAAGGGCGTGCACGTGGTGACGGTGAACGACTACCTCGCCCGCCGCGATGCCGAGTGGATGGGCCGGCTCTACACCTTCCTGGGCCTCACCGTCGGCGTGAACGTGCCCGGGCTGACACGCGAGGAAAAGCAGGCCGCCTTTCGCGCCGACGTCACCTACGGCACCAACAACGAGTTCGGCTTCGACTACCTGCGCGACAACATGGTCTACGAGGTCGCCGACCGCGTGGCCCGGGGCCTGAACTTCGCCATCGTCGACGAGGTCGATTCGATCCTGATCGACGAGGCCCGCACCCCGCTCATCATCAGCGGCCAGGCCGAGGACCACACCGAGCTGTACGTGCGCATCAACGCCGTCATCCCGGGCCTGAAGAAGCAGATCGGCGAGGCCGATCCGCGCACCGGTGAAGGCGTGATCGAGCCGGGCGACTTCACGGTGGACGAAAAGAGCCACCAGGTCTACCTCACCGAGGATGGCCACGAAAAGGCCGAAGACCTGCTGCGCCAGGCGGGCCTGCTGGTCGAGGGCGCGAGCCTGTACGACGCGGCCAACATCACGCTGATGCACCACGTGTACGCGGCGCTGCGGGCCAATCACCTGTACCACCGCGACCAGCACTACGTGGTGCAGAACGGCGAGATCATCATCGTCGACGAATTCACCGGCCGCCTGATGACCGGCCGTCGCTGGAGCGACGGCCTGCACCAGGCGGTGGAAGCCAAGGAAGGCGTGCAGATCCAGAGCGAGAACCAGACCCTCGCCTCGATCACCTTCCAGAACTACTTCCGCATGTACGGCAAGCTCGGCGGCATGACCGGCACCGCCGACACCGAGGCCTACGAGTTCCAGGAGATCTACGGCCTCGAGACCGTGGTGATCCCGCCCAACCGGCCGACCATCCGCAAGGACGAGCTCGACCTGATCTACAAGACCGCGCGCGAGAAATACAACGCGGTGCTGGACGACATCCGCAGCTGCCACCAGCGCGGCCAGCCCACGCTGGTGGGCACCACCTCGATCGAGAACTCCGAGCTGATCTCCGGCCTGCTCACCCAGGCCAAGCTGCCGCACCAGGTGCTCAATGCCAAGCAGCATGCGAAGGAGGCCGAGATCATCGCGCAGGCCGGCCGCCCGGGCGTGATCACGATCGCCACCAACATGGCCGGCCGCGGCACCGACATCGTGCTGGGCGGCAACGTCGAGAAGCAGGTGCAGTTCATCGAGGCGGACGACGCCATTCCCGCCGACGAGAAGGCGCGCCGCATCCAGCAGCTCAAGGACGAATGGCAGGGCCTGCACGAGCAGGTGAAGGCCGCCGGCGGCCTGCGCATCATTGCCACCGAGCGGCACGAGAGCCGCCGCATCGACAACCAGCTGCGCGGCCGCGCCGGCCGCCAGGGCGATCCGGGCCAGAGCCGCTTCTACCTCTCGCTCGAAGACCCGCTGATGCGCATCTTCGCGGGCGACCGGGTGCGCGCCATCATGGACCGCCTGAAGATGCCCGAGGGCGAGGCCATCGAAGCCGGCATCGTGAGCCGCAGCATCGAGGGCGCGCAGCGCAAGGTCGAGGCGCGCAACTTCGACATCCGCAAGCAGCTGCTCGAGTACGACGACGTCGCCAACGACCAGCGCAAGGTCATCTACCAGCAGCGCAACGAGATCCTCGAATCCGATTCGGTGGTGGCGCAGATCACCAACCTGCGCAAGAGCGCGCTCACCGAGGTGGTGCGCACCTGGGTGCCCGCCGAGAGCGTGGAAGAGCAGTGGGACCTGCCGGCGCTGGAAAAGGCGCTGGCCGAGGAATGGCAGATCGACCTGCCGCTGGCCGCCGAGGTGGCCCAGCGCGACGCCGTCACCGACGAGGACATCGTCGAGCTGGTGGTCGAGGCGGCCAACAAGGCCTACGAGTCCAAGGTCGAGGTGGTTGGGCTGGAGCAGTTCAACCCCTTCATGCGCATGGTGCTGCTGCAGTCGATCGACAGCCACTGGCGCGAGCACCTGGCCGCGCTGGACTACCTGCGCCAGGGCATCCACCTGCGCGGCTATGCGCAGAAGAACCCGAAGCAGGAGTACAAGCGCGAGGCCTTCGAGCTGTTCTCGCAGCTGCTGGACGTGGTGAAGATGGAAGTCACCCGCGTGCTGATGACCGTGCGCATCCAGACCCAGGAGCAGGTGGCCCAGGCTGCCGAGGCCATCGAGGAGCGCGCGGGCCAGGTCAGCAACGTGACCTACACCCACCCCAACGAGGACGGCAGCGTCAGCCAGGAGGCCGACCCGGCCACGCTGGCCGCCGAAGTGCCGCGCGTGGGCCGCAACGACCCCTGCCCCTGCGGCAGCGGCAAGAAGTACAAGGCCTGCCACGGCAGGCTGGCCTGACCGCGCGCGGCGCGGCAAGGGCACCGGCCGCGCCAGGCGCGCATGGACCGCCAGGACCTGATCGCCGCGCCCCGCAGGCTGGACACGCCGCGCCTGCGGCTCGAGGCACCGCGCGTCGAGCATGCCGCGGCCTTCGTCGACAGCCTGCTGCGCACGCTGCCCGCGCTGCGCTTCGTCGGCTGGGGCCAGCAGGCCCGTGACCTTGCCTGGAGCGAACAGTTCTGCCGCCGTGGCGCCGAGCTGTTCGACACCGGTGAGTGCGTGATCTTCAACGCCTTTCACCGTGACAGCGGCGCCTACGTGGGCCGCGTCGATCTGCACAGCTTCGACTTCGAGGCCCCGCGAGGCGAGGTGGGCTATGTCGTGGACGAGGCCCACGCCGGCCAGGGCCTGATGCGCGAGGCCGTGCTGGCGGTGATGGCGCTGGGCTTCTCGCTCGGCCTGGCGCGCATCCAGGCGCTCAGTGACGCCCGCAACACCCGGGCACTGGTGTTCGCCGAGCGTCTGGGCCTGCAGCGCGAGGGCCTGCTGAAGGGCTACGAGCGTGACGCGCAGGGCGCCTTGTGCGACATGGTGATGTTCGCCGCCCTGGCGCCGCGGCATCCGATGCCGGGCGGCTGACCGGGAACAATGCGCCGCGGCCCGGGCCGCGCGCATCATCGGCCCATGGCCGCGCAACACCGCCCGCCGCTGCCCCCGCTGGCCGCCGCCGGTGGCGCGGGCTGGGATTGGGCGCTGCTGCCCCTGGTGCTGGCCGTGTTCGGCCTGCTGGCCTATGCCGGTGCCGGCATGCTGCGGCCCTACCAGCTGGGCGAGCCGCTGCCGCTGTCCCTGGACCCGGCGCACCTGCCCTACGACCTGCTGCGCACCCTGTTGCGCATGGCACTGGCATTGCTGGCCTCGCTGCTGTTCGCCTGCGTGTTCGCGGTGCTGGCGGCGCGCTCGGCCTGGGCCGCGCGCCTGCTCGTGCCGCTGCTGGACATCCTGCAGTCGATCCCGATCCTCGGCTTCCTGTCGATCACCGTCACCGGCTTCATCGTGCTGTTCCCGGGTCGGCTGCTGGGCGTGGAGTGCGCGGCCATCTTCGCGATCTTCACCTCGCAGGCCTGGAACATGGCATTCAGCCTCTACCAGTCGATGCGCACGGTGCCCAGCGAACTGGACGAGGCCGCACGCGTGTTCCAGCTCTCGGGCTGGCAACGCTTCTGCCGCCTGGACCTGCCCTTTGCGATGCCGGGGCTGGTGTGGAACATGATGATGTCGATGTCCGGGGGCTGGTTCTTCGTCGTGGCGGCCGAGGCCATCTCGGTGTCGGGCCAGCACATCCTGCTGCCGGGCATCGGCTCCTACATCGCGCTGGCGATCCAGGCCCGCGACCTGGCCGCCGTGGCCTGGGCCATCCTGGCCATGGGCATCGGCATCGTCGTGGTCGACCAGCTGGTGTTCCGCCCTCTGGTGGCCTGGGCCGACCGGTTCCGGTTCGAGGAGGGCCATCCGGACGCGGCACCCGGCGCCTGGCTGCTGCACGCACTGCGCCGCAACCGCGGGCTGCGTCGCGGCCGGCAGGCACTGGGCCGGGTGCTGCAGGCCAGCTTCGCGCTGATGCGGCGCCGGCACGATGGACGTTCGCCCGCCGCCCGCCCGCGGGCCGGCTCGCCGCCGTGGCAACAGGTGCTGAACGGCCTGCTCGCGCTGGCCGTGGTGGTGGCCAGCGTGCGCCTGCTGCAGTTCGTGCACGCCAGCGTCGGCTGGGCCGAGGTGGCCCAGGTGCTGCTGCTGGGCGTGTACACGCTGCTGCGGGTGCTGGTGCTGATCACGCTGGCCGCGCTGGTGTGGGTGCCCGTGGGCGTGTGGATCGGCCTGCGGCCGGCCTGGGCCGCCCGGCTGCAGGCGCTGGCGCAGCTCCTGGCCGCGTTTCCGGCCAACCTGATGTTCCCGCTGGTGGTGGTGGCCATCGTGCACTGGCGGCTCGACCCCGACTGGTGGCTCTCGCCGCTGATGGTGTTCGGCACCCAGTGGTACCTGCTGTTCAACGTGATCGCCGGTGCCTCGTCGATCCCGGCGGAGCTGCGCGACGCGGCCGACAACCTGGGCCTGGCCGGCTGGCAGCGCTGGAAGCGCTTCCTGCTGCCGGCGGTGTTTCCGAGCGTGGTGACCGGTGCCATCACCGCCAGCGGCGGCTCGTGGAACGCCAGCATCGTCAGCGAGTACGTCAGCTGGGGCGACACCACCTTGCAGGCCCAGGGCCTGGGCGCCTACATCGCGCAGACCACGGCGGCGGGCGACTTCCCGCGCACGGTGCTGGGCATCGGCGTGATGTGCGTCTTCGTGATGGGCCTGAACCGGCTGGTGTGGCGACGGCTGTACCGGTTGGCCGAGGAGCGCTGGCATGCGTGAGCCGCACGACGCTGCCAGGACCGGCCCGCTGCTGGCGCTGCAGGGCGTGTGCAAGTCCTTCCGCGCCGCCGACGGCACGCTGCGCCCGGTGCTCGACCACATCGACCTGGTGCTGCGCGATGGCGAGATCGTGGCGCTGCTGGGCCCCTCGGGCTCCGGCAAGAGCACGGTGCTGCGCATCCTGGCCGGGCTGATCGGCGCCGATGTCGGCAGCGTGCACTACCGCGGCCAGCCCGTGTACGGGCCGGTGCATGGCGTGGCGATGGTGTTCCAGTCGTTCGCGCTGTTCCCCTGGCTCACGGTGCAGGGCAATGTCGAGCTGGGGCTGGAGGCGCGCGGCGTGCCCGCGGCCGAGCGCGAGCGGCGCGCGCACCAGGCCATTGCGCTGATCGGCCTGGCCGGCTTCGAAGGCGCGTTGCCGCGCGAGCTGTCCGGCGGCATGCGCCAGCGCGTGGGCATCGCCCGCGCGCTGGTGGTCGAGCCCGAGGTGCTGCTGATGGACGAGGCCTTCTCGGCGCTGGACGTGCTCACCGGCGAGCGCCTGCGCGAGGACATCCTGGCGCTGTGGCGAACCGGCGCGCTGCCGACACGGGCGATGCTGGTGGTCTCGCACGACATCGAGGAAGCCGTGCTGATGGCCGACCGCATCCTGGTGCTGGGCAGCGACCCCGGCCGCTTGCGTGCCGAGTTGCCGGTGCCGCTGCCACGCCCGCGCCTGGCCGACAGCCTGGAGGTGCGCGAACTGGTCGACGAGGTCTATGGCCTGATGACCGCCGGCGCCGCGCCGACCACCCGCGATGGCATGGAGCCGGACCGGCTGCACCTGATCGACCGGCTGCCGGCCGCGAGCGTCACCGCGATCATCAACCTGCTCGAACGCCTGGCCCGCGCACCGATGCCGGGCCGTGCCACGCTGCCGGTGGTGGCCGCCAGCACCGAGCTCACCGATGCGCAGCTGCTGCCGGTGACACGCGCCGTTTCTCTGTTAGGACTGGCGCACCTGGTCCAGGGCGAACTGCAGCTCACGCCGCTGGGCCGGCGCTACGTGGACGGCAGCCACACCCTGCGGCGCGAGATCTTCGGCCAGCAGCTGCTGGCCCATGTGCCGCTGGTGGCGCACATCCGCCATGCCCTGGAACAGCACCCGCAGGGCGCGATGCCCGAGAAGGCCTTCCTGCGCCTGCTGCAGCAGCACATGGATGCGCGCGAAGCCGCCCAGACGCTGCGCACCGTGATCGAGTGGGGTCGCCATGGCGAGGTGTTCGGCTACGACCTGCATGCGCGCCGCATCCACCTGCCGGGCGGCGAAACGGATGCCGGCCCCCCCGCCGGCAGGCGGCCCTGACCCCCCGCTGCCACCGCCCGGCCTGCCTACAATGCCCACCCGCTTGACTGGAGCCCTGCCATGCCCGTGAACCTCACCGCACCGAACCCTGCCGACCTGCTGCCGGTGCCCGGCGTCGAGCTGGGCGTGGCCATGGCCGGCGTGCGCAAGGCCAACCGGCGCGACCTGGTGGTCGTGAGCCTGGCCGAAGGCAGCGCGGTGGCCGGCGTGTTCACGAAGAACCGCTTCTGCGCCGCGCCGGTGCAGGTGTGCCGCGAGCACCTGGCCACCGGCGTGGGTGTCCGCGCCATCCTGGTGAACACCGGCAATGCCAATGCCGGCACCGGCGCCGACGGCCTGGCGCGCGCGCGCCGCAGTTGCGCGGCACTGGCCGCGCTGATGGGCGTGCAGGCGCAGCAGGTGCTGCCGTTTTCCACCGGCGTGATCATGGAGACCTTGCCGGTCGACCGCATCGAGGCCGGCCTGCCCGCCGCGCTGGCCGCGCGCCGGGCCGATGGCTGGGCGTTGGCGGCCGAAGGCATCATGACCACCGACACCCTGCCCAAGGCGGCATCGCGCCAGGTGCAGATCGGCGGGCGCACGGTCACGCTCACCGGCATCAGCAAGGGCGCGGGCATGATCCGCCCGAACATGGCCACGATGCTGGGCTTCATCGCCACCGACGCGGTGGTGGCGCCGGCACTGCTGCAGTCGCTGGTCACCGAGGCGGCCGATGCCAGCTTCAACCGCGTCACGATCGATGGCGACACCTCGACCAACGACTCCTTCGTGCTGATCGCCACGCGCCAGGCCGGGCATGCCGAGATCGGCTCGCTCGACTCGGCCGATGCGCAGACCCTGCGTGCGGCGCTGGTGTCGCTGTCCCAGCAGCTGGCCCAGGCCATCGTGCGCGACGGCGAAGGCGCCACCAAGTTCATCACCGTGTGCATCGACGGTGGCCGCAACGAGCACGAGTGCAAGCTCGCGGCCTACGCCATCGCGCACTCGCCGCTCGTGAAGACGGCCTTTTTCGCGAGCGACCCCAACCTCGGCCGCATCCTGTGCGCGGTGGGCTATGCCGGCATCGACGACCTCGACCAGGGGCTGATCGACCTGTACCTCGACGACGTGCATGTCGCCCGCCAGGGCGGCCGCCACCCCGACTACCGCGAGGAAGACGGCCAGCGCGTGATGAAGCAGGCCGAGATCACCGTGCGGGTGGACCTGCACCGCGGCGCGGCCAGCGCGACGGTGTGGACCTGCGACCTCTCGCACGACTACGTCAGCATCAACGCCGACTACCGGTCCTGAACCGGGGCCCCGGCAGCCCTGCGAGCGGGTCCCCAAGCGCAGGCTCGCACTGCGCTTCGCTTGTGCAAGGGGGCAGGCCGGCCGGCAGCGGCCCGGTCCGGCCTGGCCCGCGGGGCCGCACCTGCCAAGGTCTGTAGGCCGCGCCGCGCGCAGCCTGCCCCCACAATAGCCGCTCGCCGGAGGCTGGCCCACGAGGCCCGCCACACCGGCCGATGGGGGACACGTTGAAGCACACACCACACCGGCGCCTGATCCTGGCGCTGCGCGAGCGCCTGACGCTGGCGCCCACCGATCTGCTGCGCGACGCCGTCTACCGGCGCCTGTGGAGCTCGATCCTGATCAGCTCGCTGGGCGGCCAGGTCACGATGCTCGCGCTGCCGCTCACCGCGGCGTTGCTGCTCAAGGCCACGCCCACGCAGATGGGCTGGCTCACCGCGCTCGAGATCCTGCCCTTCGTGCTGTTTTCGCTGCCCTCGGGCGTGTGGCTGGACCGGGTGCGCAAGCTGCCGGTCTACATCGCCGGCGAGCTGACCATCGGCCTGGCGGTCGCCAGCGTGCCGCTGGTGTGGTGGCTGGACATGCTCACGATGGGCTGGCTCTATGCGGTGGGCTTCATGATCGGTGCCGTCAACACCACCGCCGGCAGCGCCGCCCAGATCGTGCTGACGCAGGTGGTGCCGCGCCACCGGCTGGTGGAGGCGCATGCGAAGAACGCGCTCGCCAATTCCGGCGCCGAGGTGGCCGGCCCGGGCCTGGCCGGTGCCTTGATCAAGCTGGCCGGCGCACCGCTGGCACTGCTGGTGGATGCCGTGATGCTGATCGGCTCGGCCGCCATCCTGCGCGGCACCCACGTGCACGAAGTGCGCGAGCCGCACCCCGAACCCGACTTCTGGCGCGACCTGAAGGAGGGCGTGCACTTCGTGCGCGGCCAGCGCCTGCTGGTGGCACTGGCCACCGCGGTGGGGTGCTGGCAGCTGTGCCACAACGCCGCGCTGGTGGTGCAGATCCTGTACGCCACCCGCGAGCTGGGCCTGAGCGAGCGCGCCATCGGCCTGTGCTACGTGGGCCTGGGGCTGGGCACCATCAGCGCCAGCGTGCTGGGCCACCGCATCAGCCAGCGCCTGGGCTCGGGCCCCACGCTGGTGGCGGGCTTCGCCATCTGCGGCCTGGGCTGGCTGTTGCCGGCCTGGGTGCCGCTGGTGACCGTGTCGCCCACGCTGCGCGTGGCGGCGTTCGCGGCGATGCTGGCCTTGTTCGGCGTTGGCGCGGTGCTGGTGTTCATCAACTTCCTGTCGCTGCGGCAGGCGGTCACGCCCGAGCCCTTGCTGGGCCGCATGACCAGCACGATGCGCTGGCTGATCCTGATCCCCGCCGGCCCGGGCGCCCTGCTGGGCGGCTGGCTGGGCGAGCACCTGGGCCTGCGCAGCACGCTGCTGTTCGCCGGCCTGGGCGGGCTGCTGCTCGCGGCGCTGGCCTGGCGCAGCGAGGTGATCCGCACCGTGCGGCAGCTGCCCAAGCTGGCCGCGGAGCCCACTGCCGGGGTGTGAGCGGGCCCGCGGCGCGCAGCGTGGCTGCGCGCGCCTCTCCCTAGCTCGGCAGGGCACCGGGGCGCGCAGGTCGGCACAATGCCCGCCCATCGCATGACGCTTTCTTGTGGAGTTATTCAATGGCACTGCATGCCGATGTGCGCAAGGCGCTGGCCATCAAGCTGGAGGAGTACGAGGGCCGGATTCCCCATCTCTACCTGGACAGCGTGGGCCTGGTCACGGTGGGGGTCGGGCATCAGGTGGCGCACCGCAACGACATGGCCGCGCTGACCCTGATGACCGGTGGCAGCGGCACCCCGATGCGGGCGGCCACGCTGAAGGAGAAGCAGGACGAGTTCGACACCCTGGCCAAGCAGCGCAAGGGCTATCGCGCCGGTTGGTACGCGCAGCATGCCAGCCTGACGATGCGCGACGCCGAGATCAACGCCTTGCTCACCGCGCACATCGACGGCTTTCACGCCAAGCTGGCCAAGGCCTACACCCGCCAGAAGGGCTACCCGAAGGATTTCGACGGCCTGCCGCACAACGTGCAGCTCGCGCTGTTCGACCTGATCTTCAACCTCGGCCCCACCGGCCTGACCAAGTTCACCCAGTTCGACAAGAGCATCAAGGCGGGCGACTGGAAGAAGGCCGCCGAGCAGTGCAACCGCAGCCAGGTCAGCGGCGGGCGCAACGAGTACGTCAAGAAGCTGTTGCTCACCACCGGCACCGAGGCCTGAGCCATGCACGCGAGCAGGTGGTGGGCGGCATGGGGGCTGGCCCTGGCGGGCGCGTGTGTCGCGGCACCGGCACCTGAGCGCATGTTCCAGGTGCGCCACGTGGCCGGCCTGACGGCGACCGTGGTCGAGCACGACGACGATGCCACGCTGGACATCGACTTCGATCGCATCGGCGGCGGCCTGGCCCGCTTCACGCACTGCCGGGAGGTGCGGGCCGAGCGGCTGGCCCAGGTGCAGCCTTCGCAGGCCACGCTGGCGCGCATGCTGCAGCTCAACTGCCAGGCACTGCATCGCTACGTGTCGAGCCGGCCGGCCCACCGCAGCCTGCTGCCGGGGCGCTGGTCCGTGGCGGCGGTGGGCAGCCTGCCCGGCCCCACCTTGCCTCGGCTGGTGCCTGCGGCCGCGGCCTCTGCCGGCACTGAAACACTGTCCCATGCTGTGGGGCGACGGCGCATCAGCGTGGGGGCCGACGGCGTGGCCCGGGTGCGCAGTGCCGAACTGCTGGCCCTGTACCACCTGCTGGCCCGGGCCGATTTCGATGCTGACGGCCTCGAGGATTGGCTGCTGCGCATCGACTGGGCGGCCCTGCACGGCGACGCGCGCGGCAGCGAGCTGGTGCTGGTGTCGCGCGTGCGCCGTGGGGCGCCGGTGCAGGTGCTCTGGCGCGCCGAGCCCTGAGCCCGGGCCGGCGCAGGCCGCGTCAGCGGCCCTTGCGCTGCCAGGCCTGGAACAGGCCCACGCCCACCAGGCCGAAGGCGGTGATCACCAGGCGTGGCACCCAGTGTGCGTCGGTCAGCCATACCAGCAGCACCAGCGGCCAGGTCAGGCCGCACCAGTACAAGGCTGCCACGCCGTGGGCCAGGCGGCTGCCCGCCGGGCGGCCGGCGGCCGCGCCGGGCATCGGCTCGCCGCGGCAGGTGCGCCAGAACACCCAGGCCGCGGCGGCGCCCACGCCGGTGAACAGCAGCGCAAACGGCAACTGGAAGGCCACCAGCGCCCAGCGGATGTGCGGGTCCAGCAGCGCCTGCTCGGGTTGTCGCGGGTTCACCCAGGCCAGCACGCGCAGGCCCTGCTCGCGCGAGCGCAGCAGCTGCTCGTGCCAGCGCTCGTGCCAATCGCCCACGTTGTCGCTGCTGAAGCCCTGGTCCAGGCCGATGCGCCGGCCCTCGTGGCTGTGCTCGCCCACGGTGTAGCGGTAGCGGGCGCGCAGGGTGTAGCTCACGCTGCCCTTGCTGCCGCGGTGTTCGTGCAGCTCGGCCTCCAGCACGGTTGCGCCCACCGGCCGCCAGTCGCGCACCTCCCAGGCCGATGCCAGCGTGAGCAGGATCGGCCGCACACCGGCGAACACGCCGCCCAGCCCGAAGCCCAGGGCGAACACGGCACTCATCAGCAGGATCGGCAGGCGGGCCAGCAGGCCCGGGGCAGGGGCGGGGCGCATGGCGTCGGTCGGGCCGGCGGGCGCGATCGCGGCTGTCAGGGGGCGTCGAGCGCCGGCGCGAAGCGGTCCACGGCGTCGGTGATCAGGCCGTCGATCTGCAATGCCAGCAGGCGCCCGGCGTCGGCCGCGTCATTCACGGTGTAGCACAGCGCACGCATGCCGGCCGCGCGCAACTGCTCGCGCAGCGCGGCGTCCATCAGCTTGTGGTTGCTCACCACCGCCACGCAGCCCAGCGCCTGGGCGAAGCCGAACCAGCCGTCCCAGAGGCTGTCGACCAGCAGGGCGCGTGGCAGCTGGGGTGCTTCTGCCCGCGCGGCCGCCAGCGATTCGGGTCGGAACGAGCTCAGCAGCGGCGGCAGCGCGGCGCCGGCCCACAGCTGGGCCGCGCGGCGCGCCACGATCTCGCCGGTGCGGGCCTCGAGGCCGGGCGTGGGCTTGATCTCGATGTTCAGCGCATGGCCGTTGCGTTGCACGAAGGCGGCGATCGCACCCAGCGTGGGCAGCGGCTCGCCGGCGTAGGCGCGGCTGTGCCAGCCGCCGGCATCCAGGCACGACAGCTCGCTCCAGGGGCGCTCGCCGGCCGTGCCCTGGGCCGGTGTGGTGCGCTCGAGCGTGGCATCGTGCAGCAGGAAGGGCTGTTCGTCGGACGAGAGTTTCACGTCGCACTCGAAGGCGCGGAAGCCATGTGCGGCGCCCAGGCGGAACGCGGCCAGCGTGTTCTCCGGCGCCAGCTTGCCGGCACCGCGGTGCGCAATCCAGCGCGGGTAGGGCCAGGGGGTCATCCCGGCCTCCGCGCGTTGGCCGAGCGGGCCGGCCGGTCGGGACGCTTCACAGTCGCTTCCCGGTGGCGCTGTCGAACCAGTGCAGCTGGGCCGGCGCGGCGGCGATGTGCACCGTCTCGCCGAGCTTCGGCGGCGCCAGCGTGGCATCGACCCGCACCGTGAACAGGCTGCCGCCGAGCCGGCCATGCACCAGGCGCTCGGCGCCGAGCATCTCGATCATCTCGACCACCATCGTCCAGCGCCCGGCAGGCGAAAGCTCGGCATGTTCGGGCCGCAGGCCCAGCGTCAGCGCGCCGGCGCGCGGCGCGGCGGCCGGCAGCGCCAGTGTGGCGTCGCCCAGCACGAAGCGCGAGCCGTCGGCGGTGCCGGCCATCAGGTTCATCGGCGGAGAGCCGATGAAGCCGGCCACGAAGGTGGTGGCCGGTTGGCCGTACACCTCTTCGGGCGTGCCGATCTGCTCGATGCGGCCCGCGTTCATCACGATCATGCGCTGGGCCAGTGTCATCGCCTCCACCTGGTCGTGGGTGACGAACAGCGAGGTGACGCCCAGCTCGCGGTGCAGTTTCTGGATCTCGAGCCGGGTCTGGGCACGCAGCTTGGCGTCCAGGTTCGACAGCGGCTCGTCGAACAGGAAGGCCTGCGGCTGGCGCACGATGGCACGGCCCATCGCCACCCGCTGGCGCTGGCCGCCGGACAGCTGGCGCGGGGTGCGATCGAGCAGCTCGCCCAGTTCGAGGATGCGCGCGGCCTTCTGCACGCGCTGCTCGATCTCGTCCTTGGGCACCCGTGCGATCTTCAGGCCGTAGGCCATGTTGTCGTACACGCTCATGTGCGGGTAGAGCGCGTAGTTCTGGAACACCATCGCGATGTCGCGGTCGGCCGGCTCCACGTTGTTCACCACCCGCGGGCCGATCGAGATGTCGCCGCCGGTGATTTCCTCCAGCCCCGCCACCATGCGCAGCAGCGTGCTCTTGCCGCAGCCCGAGGGGCCGACGATGACGATGAACTCGCCATCGGCGATGTCGGCCGAGACGCCGTGGATGACGGGGTTGGCTTTCGCCCCGCGCCCGTAGCGCTTGACGACGTTGCGAAGTGAGATCGCGCCCATGGTGTGTGCTCTTTTTCTTCGCTATTTTTCGGAATCGACCAGGCCCTTGACGAACCACTTCTGCATGCCGATGACCACCAGCGCCGGCGGCAGCATGGCCATCAGCGCAGTGGCCATGATCAGGTTCCACTCGTTGGCGGCATCGCCGCCGGAAATCATGCGCTGGATGCCCAGCACCACCGGGTACATCTTCTCGTCGGTGGTCACCAGCAGCGGCCACAGGTACTGGTTCCAGCCGTAGATGAACTGGATCACGAACAGGGCCGCGATCGAGGTGGACGACAGCGGCAGCAGCACGTCCTTGAAGAAGCGCAGCGGGCCGGCGCCGTCCATGCGGGCGGCTTCGACCAGTTCGTCCGGCACGGTGAGGAAGAACTGGCGGAACAGGAAGGTGGCGGTGGCCGACGCGATCAGCGGCACGATCAGCCCGGCGTAGGTGTTGAGCATGCCGAGGTCGGACACCACCTTGTAGGTGGGCGCGATGCGCACCTCCACCGGCAGCATCAGCGTGACGAAGATGGCCCAGAAGAAGAAGTTGCGGAACGGGAAGCGGAAGTACACCAGCGCGAAGGCCGAGAGCAGCGAGATCGTGATCTTCGCGAGCGCGATGCCCAGCGCGGTGACCAGGCTCACGAACATCATCTGCGCCACCGGCGCCTTGCTGCCCGATTGCGCGCCGCCGCCGGTGAGCGCCTTGACGATGTTTTCCCAGAAGTGGCCGCCCGGCAGCAACGGCATCGGCGCCTGCACGATGGCCTGGGGCGTGTGGCTGGCCGCCACGAAGGTGAGGTAGACCGGGAACACCACCACCATCACGCCCAGCAGCAGCACGGCGTGCGAGATGAAGGTTCCGACGCGATCGCGTTCAACCATGGGGCCGCCGCATCAGTAGTTGACCCGCCGCTCGACGTAGCGGAACTGCAGCACGGTGAACCCGACGACGATGGCCATCAGCACCACCGACTGTGCCGCCGAGGCGCCGAGGTCCAGGCCCTTGAAGGCGTCGTAGTAGAGCTTGTAGACCAGGATCTCGGTCTCCTTGCCGGGGCCGCCATGGGTGGAGGCATCGACGATCGCGAAGGTGTCCAGGAACACGTAGACGATGTTCACCACCAGCAGGAAGAAGCTGGTGGGCGACAGCAGCGGGAACACGATGGTCCAGAAGCGCCGCCAGGGTCGCGCGCCGTCGATCGCCGCGGCCTCGATCAGCGACTTGGGGATCGATTGCAGGCCGGCCAGGAAGAACAGGAAGTTGTAGGAGATCTGCTTCCACACCGCGGCCATCACGATCAGCGCCATCGCGTGGTTGCCGTTGAGCAGGTGGTTCCAGTCGAATCCGGCCGTGCGCAGGTACCAGGCCACCACGCCGATGCTGGGCGCGAACATGAACAGCCACAACACGCCCGCGATCGCCGGCGCCACCGCATAGGGCCAGATCAGCAGCGTCTTGTAGGCGGTGGCGCCCCGGATCACTCGGTCGGCCATCACGGCCAGCAGCAGGCTCAGGCTCAGGCCGATCACGGCCACCAGCACCGAGAACACGGCGGTGGTCTTGAAGCTCTCGAAGTAGCTGGCATCGGCGAACAGGCGGCGGAAGTTCTCCAGCCCCACCCATTCGACGTTGGTGCCGAACGCGTCCTGCTGCTGCAGCGACTGCACCAGTGCCTGGCCGGCGGGCCAGAAGAAGAACACCGCGATGATGGCCACCTGCGGTGCCAGCAGCACCCAGGGCAGCCACGCAGAGCGGAAGCGAACCCGTTTCTCAGCAGCCAAGGAACTCGACCTTCACGCTAAAGCCCTCCCCGCTGGGCGGGGAGGGTCGGGGCGGGGTGCCCCAGGACAGCCAGCGAAGCGAACAAGGGCGTTAGCCCTTGTTCGCCTTCTGGAAGCGCTCGAGCAACTCGTTGCCACGTTGCATCACGGCATCCAGCGCTTCCTTGGGCTGCTTCTTGCCGGACCAGACCTGCTCCAGTTCCTCGTCGATCACGGTGCGGATCTGCACCATGTTGCCCAGGCGGATGCCACGCGACTTGTCGGTGGTCTTGCGGATCATCTGGTTCACGGCCACGTCGGTGCCGGGGTTCTGCTTGTAGAAGCCGCTCTTCTCGGTGAGCTCGAACGCCGCCTTGGTGATCGGCAGGTAGCCGGTGCGCTGGTGGCTCCTGGCCTGCACCTCGGGGCTGGAGAGGTAGCTGAAGAAGGCTGCCACCGCCTTGTACTCGGGCTGCTTCTTGCCCGACATCACCCACAGGCTGGCCCCACCGATCACGGTGTTCTGCGGCGCGCCGGTGACATCCGGGTAGTAGGGCAGCGGTGCCATGCCGTAGGCGAACTTGGCGTTCTTGGAGACATTGCCGTACAGCGCCGAGGTGCCGGTGAACATGGCGCACTCACCCGACGGGAAGGTGGCATCGGCCGTGTTGCCGCGGCCCTTGTAGACGAACAGGCCCTGCTTGCTCATGTTGGCCAGGTTCTCGATGTGGCGCACGTGCAGCGGGGTGTTGATCGCCAGCCGGGTGTCCAGCCCGCCGAAGCCATTGTTCTTGGTGGCGAACAAGGTGTTGTGCCAGGCCGAGAAGCTCTCGAGCTGGGTCCAGCTCTGCCAGCTGGTGGTGAACGGGCATTTGTGGCCGCTGGCCTTGAGCTTGGCCGCGGCCAGCGCCACCTCGGGCCAGGTCGACGGGGCCTTGCTCGGGTCGATGCCGGCGGCCTTGAACGCGTCCTTGTTGTAGTAGAAGACCGTGGTCGAGCTGTTGAACGGCAGGCTGAGCATCTCGCCGCTCGGGGCCGTGTAGTAGCCCGCCACGGCCGGCACGTAGGCCGAGGGGTCGAACTTGACCCCGCCCTGGCGCATGACCAGGGTCACCGGCACGATGGCGCCCTTGCTGGCCATCATCGTGGCGGTGCCGACCTCGAACACCTGCAGCACGTGTGGTGCATTTCCGGCACGGAAGGCGGCGATCGCGGCCGTCATCGACTGGTCGTAGCTGCCCTTGAAGGTGGCCACCACCTTGTAGTCCTTCTGGCTGGCGTTGAACTCCTTGGTGAGGTCGTTGACCCACTCGCCGAGCGGGCCGCCCATCGAGTGCCACCACTGGATTTCGGTTTGCGCCTGGGCTGGCAGCGTGCTGGCGGCCAGGCCGGCCGCCACGGCAAGGATGCGGAAGGTCGAGTTCATGGGGTCTCCGTTCGCTACGGGCAAAGCCACGCAGTGTCCCGTTGTTGTGTGACAGGGGCGTTTCTGTCATATACGCCACGGTCCGGGCAAGGGGAGAAACCCGTCGACCACGAAGGGGCTGACCCAGGGCAAATGTTGCGCTGCGGTACCATCGCCCTTCAGGTGCCGTCACAGGCGACGCTGAAGTTCGTTGGATGCGCCCCCCCGGGGCCTCTGCCTGTCCCGTCATGAATGCACCGCTCGACATCCCCCCGTTGACAACCGCCGGCGTGCGCGAAGCCGCGCCCCGCCTGCGCGAGATTCCGTACAACTACACCTCGTTCTCCGACCGCGAGATCGTGATCCGCCTGCTCGGCACCCGTGCCTGGGAGGTGCTGAACCACCTGCGCGAGGAGCGCCGCACCGGCCGCTCCGCCCGCATGCTGTACGAGGTGCTGGGCGACATCTGGGTGGTGCAGCGCAATCCGTACCTCGAAGACGACCTGCTGGACAACCCCAAGCGCCGGCAACTGCTGATCGACGCGCTGCACCACCGCCTGAACGAGGTGGAACGCCGCCGCACGCCGTCGGGCGCGCAGGGCGTGCCTGGGGCTGCCTTGTCCGATGTGGTGCGCGATGGCAACGTGGGTGAACTGCTCACGCTGGCCCGCGCCGCGGTCGATCGCTTCAAGCTGCACTTCTCCACCGTGTGGGACCTGCGCCAGCGCGCCCGCAAGGTGCTGGGCCGGCACACCGCCAAGGACAACATCAAGTTCGATGGCCTGTCGCGTGTGTCGCACGTGACCGATGCCACCGACTGGCGCGTCGAATACCCCTTCGTCGTGCTGACGCCCGACACCGAGGCCGAGATGGCCGGGCTGGTGAAGGGCTGCGTCGAGCTGGGGCTGACGATCATCCCGCGCGGCGGCGGCACCGGCTACACCGGCGGCGCGGTGCCACTGACGTGGCGCAGCGCGGTGATCAACACCGAGAAGCTCGAGCAGATGACCGAGGTCGAGCTGGTCGACCTGCCCGGCTGCGCCAAGCCCGTGCCCACCATCTGGACCGGCGCCGGCGTCGTCACCCAGCGCGTGGCCGATGCGGCCGAACGGGCCGGCTACGTGTTCGCCGTGGACCCCACCTCGGCCGAGGCCAGCTGCGTGGGCGGCAACGTGGCGATGAACGCCGGCGGCAAGAAGGCCGTGCTGTGGGGCACCGCGCTCGACAACCTGGCCAGCTGGCGCATGGTCACCCCCGAAGCCAAGTGGCTGGAGGTGGTGCGCCTGAACCACAACCTGGGCAAGATCCACGATGTCGAGATGGCCAGCTTCGAGCTGCGCTGGTTCGATGCCTCGGGCCAGAAGCTCGAACGCAAGGAGCGGCTGGACATCCCCGGTGGCACCTTCCGCAAGGAGGGCCTGGGCAAGGACGTCACCGACAAGTTCCTCGCCGGCCTGCCCGGCATCCAGAAGGAAGGCTGCGACGGCCTGATCACCAGCGCGCGCTGGGTGGTGCACCGCATGCCCAAGCACGTGCGCACGGTGTGCCTGGAGTTCTTCGGCAACCCGCGCGAAGCCGTGCCCTCGATCGTCGAGATCAAGGATTTCCTGTTCGACGATGCGAGGCAGGGCGGCGCCATCCTGGCGGGCCTGGAACACCTGGACGACCGCTACCTCAAGGCGGTGGGCTACACCACCAAGAGCAAGCGCGGCACGCTGCCGAAGATGGTGTTGGTGGGCGACATCGTCGGCGACGACGAAGACGCCGTCGCCCGCGCCACCAGCGAGGTGGTACGCATCGCCAACAGCCGCTCAGGCGAGGGCTTCGTCGCTGTCTCGGCCGAAGCGCGCAAGAAGTTCTGGGCCGACCGCAAGCGCACCGCGGCGATCGCGCGCCACACCAACGCGTTCAAGGTGAACGAGGACGTGGTGATCCCGCTGCCCCGCATGGGCGAGTACACGCTGGGCATCGAGCGCATCAACATCGAGCTGTCCTTGCGCAACAAGCTGCAGCTGGTCGAGCGGCTGGAGGCCTTCTTTACCGGCGGCCACCTGCCGCTGGGCAAGGCCGACGACGCGAGCGACATGCCCAGCGCCGAGCTGCTGGCCGAACGCGTGCAGCAGGCGCTGGCCGAGCTGCGCGAGGTGCGCGCGCTGTGGCAGCACTGGCTCACCAACCTCGATGTCGCCGCGCTGCCCGATGGTGGCGAGGGCGGCCGCTCCTATTTCGAGCAATTGCAGGACAAGACCCTGCGCGCCAGCTGGAAGCAGCAGGTGCTGAAGGTGCTGCAGGGCCTGTTCGCCGGCGCGGCCTTCGCCCCCATCCTCGAGGAATGCCGCCGCATCCACCAGGAGGTGCTGCGCGGCCGCGTGTGGGTGGCGCTGCACATGCATGCCGGCGACGGCAACGTGCACACCAACATCCCGGTCAATTCCGACAACTACGAGATGCTGCAGACCGCCCACGAGGCGGTGGCGCGCATCATGGCGCTGGCGCGCAGCCTGGGCGGCGTGATCTCGGGTGAACACGGCATCGGCATCACCAAGCTCGAGTTCCTGTCCGACGAGGAGCTGAAGGACTTCGCCGAATACAAGGCCCGCATCGACCCCGAAGGCCGCTTCAACCGCGGCAAGCTGCTGCGTGGCGCCGGCCTGAAAGGGCTGGGCGAGGGCGTGCACGCGGCCGACCTGGGCCATGCCTACACCCCCAGCTTCGGGCTGATGGGGCACGAGTCGCTGATCATGCAGCAAAGCGACATCGGCGCCATCAGCGAGAGCATCAAGGACTGCCTGCGCTGCGGCAAGTGCAAGCCGGTGTGCGCCACCCACGTGCCGCGCGCCAACCTGCTGTACAGCCCGCGCAACAAGATCCTCGCCACCTCGCTGCTGGTGGAGGCCTTCCTCTACGAGGAGCAGACCCGCCGCGGCGTGAGCATCGCGCACTGGGAAGAGTTCGAGGACGTGGCCGACCACTGCACGGTGTGCCACAAGTGCCTCACGCCCTGCCCGGTGAAGATCGACTTCGGCGACGTGTCGATGAACATGCGCAACCTGCTGCGCAAGATGGGCCGCAAGAGCTTCCGCCCGGCGGCGGCGCTGCAGGCCGCGTTCATCGGCATCAACAACCCGCAGGCCATCAACATCGGCCACACGCTGACCGATTGGAGCTTCAAGGCCCAGCGCCTGGGCAACCAGGTGCTCAAGCTCGCCGGCCGCAAGCAGACCCTGGCCCCGCCCTCCACGGTGGGCACCGCGCCCCTGAAGGAGCAGGTGATCCACTTCATCAACAAGAAGATGCCCGGCGGCCTGCCCAAGAAGACCGCCCGTGCGCTGCTGGACATCGAGGACAAGGACTACGTCCCGATCATCCGCGACCCCCAGCGCACCACGGCCGACACCGAGGCGGTGTTCTACTTTCCCGGCTGCGGCTCCGAGCGGCTGTTCAGCCAGGTAGGCCTGGCCACGCAGGCCATGCTGTGGCACGCGGGCGTGCAGACCGTGCTGCCGCCAGGCTACCTGTGCTGCGGCTACCCGCAGCGCGGCAGCGGCCAGTTCGACAAGGCCGAGAAGATCATCACCGACAACCGGGTGCTGTTCCACCGCGTGGCCAACACGCTGAACTACCTGGACATCAAGACCGTGGTGGTCAGCTGCGGCACCTGCTACGACCAGCTCCAGGGCTACAAGTTCGAGGACATCTTCCCCGGCTGCCGCATCATCGACATCCACGAGTTCCTGCTGGAAAAGGGCATCACGCTGCCGGCGGGGCAGGGTGGCTTCCTGTACCACGACCCCTGCCACAGCCCCTTGAAGCAGCAGGACCCGATGAAGACCGTGCGGGCGCTGGTGGGCGAAGGCGTGCTCGAGAGCAAGCGCTGCTGCGGCGAGAGCGGTGGCCTGGCCATGTCGCGGCCCGACATCTCCACGCAGATCCGCTTCCGCAAGGAAGAAGAGCTGCGCCGCGGCGAATCCGCACTGCGCGAATCCGGCGCGGTGGCGGCCGGGCGCAACGTGAAGATCCTCACCTCCTGCCCCAGTTGCCTGATGGGCCTGTCGCGCTACGAGGACGACATGAACACCGGCCTACTCGAGGCCGACTACATCGTGGTCGAGATGGCGCGCCAGATCCTGGGCGAGAACTGGATGCCCGAGTACGTGGCGCGCGCCAACACCGGCGGCATCGAGCGGGTGCTGGTGTGAGCGCCGCACCTGTGCCGACCCGCGCTATACACTGACCCGCATCGCCGCCGCATCGCCGCCGCACCGAACCCGAGAGACCCCGCCATGGCCCGTGCCGCTGCCACCACCCCCCAGCCCACCGCGCTCACGCTGCACCAGGCCTCGCGTGTGCTCGAGGTCGGCTTCGACGATGGCGCCAGCTTCCGCATCCCCTTCGAGCTGATGCGCGTGTATTCGCCCTCGGCTGAGGTGCAGGGCCACGGCCCCGGCCAGGAAACCCTGCAGACCGGCAAACGCGAGGTCGGCATCACGGCCATCGTGCCGGTGGGGCACTATGCGGTGCAGCCCAGCTTCTCAGACGGGCACGACAGCGGCATCTTCACCTGGGACTACCTCTACAAGCTGGGCTCGCAGCACGATGCGCTGTGGCAGGCCTACCTGCAGCGCCTGGCCGAGGCCGGCCTCGACCGCGATGCGCCGATGGCCACGGCCGCCGGCGGCGCCTGCGGCCACCACGGCCACTGACCCACCCTTCGAACGCACTCGCCATGGCACAGACGCACTTCGGCTTCCAGAACGTCGACGAGCAGGAAAAGGCGCGCAAGGTGCGCGGCGTGTTCGATTCGGTGGCCAGCCGCTACGACATCATGAACGACCTGATGTCCATGGGCCTGCACCGTGCCTGGAAGGCCTACACCGTGGCGGTGGCGCAGATCAAGCCCGGACACCAGGTGCTGGACATCGCCGGCGGCACCGGCGACCTGGCACGCGCCTTCGCGCCGCTGGTGGGCCCCGAGGGCTGCGTGGTGCACACCGACATCAACGAGACCATGCTGCGCACCGGCCGCGACCGCCTGCTCGACGCCGGCCTCGCGCTGCCCACCACCACCTGCGATGCCGAGAAGCTGCCCTTCCGCAGCGAGACCTTCGATCGTGTGAGCGTGGCCTTCGGCCTGCGCAACATGACCCACAAGGAGCTGGCCCTGGCCGAGATGTGCCGCGTGCTCAAGCCCGGCGGCCGGCTGCTGGTGCTGGAGTTCTCCAAGGTGGCCGAGCCGCTGCGCAAGCCCTACGACTGGTATTCGCTGAACGTGCTGCCGCTGATGGGCAAGCTGGTGGCGGGCGACGCCGACAGCTACCGCTACCTGGCCGAATCAATCCGCATGCACCCCGATCAGCAGACGCTGAAGGCCATGATGAAGACCGCTGGCTTCGGCCACGTGGACGTGCACAACCTCACCGCCGGCGTGGTGGCGCTGCACGTCGGCATCAAGTGCTGAGCGGTGCGGCCGCCTCGCATGGGCGCTAGCACCCGCACCAGGTCGGGCCTGGCCGCCGCGCTGGTGGCCGGGCTGGCGGTCACGCTGCTGCTGGCCGCCTGCGGCCCGAAGAAGAACCGGCCCGTGTCGCAGACGGCGGCGCGCGTCAACAAGGATGTGATCACGCGGCAGCAGATCGCCTACGTGCTGCAGCAGCTCAACGTGAAGCCCGAGCAGGCCGATGCCGCGGCACCCCAGGTGCTGGAGCGTTTGATCGATCAGCAGCTCGCACTGCAGCGCGCCGACGACCTGCGGCTCGACCGCGAGCCGCGTGTACAGCAGCAGCTGGAGGCGGCGCGGCGCGAGATCATCGCGCGGGCCTATTTCGACAAGGTGGCCGAGGCTGCGCAACGCCCCACCGACGACGAGATCCATCGCCTCTACGAAGACCGGCCCGCCCTGTTCAAGGAGCGGCGGGTCTACAGCATCCAGGAGATCACGATCGAGGCCACGCCAGACCAGGTGGCCGAGCTGCGTGAGCAGTTGCGCCGCTCGGCCGGCCTCAACGAGTTCATCGAGTTCCTGCGCCGGGGCGCCTACCGCTTCGGCGCCAACCTGGTGCTGCGCACGCCGGAGCAACTGTCGCCGCAGAGCCTGAACGCGTTGTCGCGCCTGCAGGAGGGTGAACAGGTGTTCACGCCCACCCCCACCGGGGCCTCCGTGGTGCAGCTCGCCGGCGTGCGCAGCCAGCCGCTCACCGAGGCGCAGGCCCGCCCGGCCATCGAGCAGATGCTGCTGGCCGAACGCAGGCGTCGCCTGGTCGAAGAAGATGCCCAGGCGCTGCGTCGCAGCGCGCGCATCGAGTACCAGGGGGCCTTTGCCACCCTGCGGGCCACGGCACCGGTGCCCGGGGCATCGGCTGCGGTGCCTGCGGCCTCGGAGGGCCTGCCGGTGCCGGGCGCCTCCCGGCCCTGAGCCGGCCGCGGGTCAGAACGCGCGTTCGCGCAGCACCTGCATCAGGTACTGGCCGTAGCCGTTCTTCAGCATCGGCTGGGCCTGGGCCTCCAGCTCGGTGGCCGTGATCCAGCCGGCACGGAAGGCGATCTCCTCGGGGCAGGCCACCTTCAACCCCTGGCGTTTTTCCAGCGTGGCGATGAACTGGCCGGCTTCCATCAGGCTGTCGTGGGTGCCGGTGTCCAGCCAGGCGTAGCCGCGGCCCATGATCTCGACCTCGAGCTGGCCCTGCTGCAGGTAGTGCGCGTTGACGCTGGTGATCTCCAGCTCGCCGCGTGCCGAGGGGCGGATGCCGGCGGCGATGTCGCACACCTGGTGGTCGTAGAAGTACAGGCCGGTGACGGCGTAGTTGCTCTTGGGCTGCTTCGGCTTTTCCTCGATGCTCAGCGCCCGGCGCTGGGCGTCGAACTCGACCACGCCGTAGCGCTCGGGGTCGGTCACGTGGTAGGCGAACACGGTGGCGCCATCGGGCCGCGCGGTGGCACGGTGCAGCAGGGTCTGGAAGTCGTGGCCGTAGAAGATGTTGTCGCCCAGCACCAGCGCGCTGGGGTGGCCGGCCACGAACTCGCGGCCCAGGATGAAGGCCTGCGCCAGGCCATCTGGGCTGGGCTGCACGCAGTAGCTCAGGTTCAGCCCGAAGCGGCTGCCGTCGCCCAGCAAGGCCTCGAAGCGCGGTGTGTCCTGCGGCGTGCTGATCACCAGGATGTCGCGGATGCCCGCGAGCATCAGCGTGGACAGCGGGTAGTACACCATCGGCTTGTCGTACACCGGCAGCAACTGCTTGCTGACGGCCAAGGTGGCCGGGTGCAGCCGGGTGCCGGAGCCACCGGCCAGGATGATGCCCTTGCGTGCCTTCATGTCGTGCTCCTGCTGCGGTACTCAGCTGCCCTGGCCGCCGTATTGCTTGGTCACCCAGTCGCGGTAGGCGCCGCTTTGCACGTCGGCCACCCAGTCGGCATGGTCCAGGTACCACTGCACCGTCTTTCGGATGCCCGACTCGAAGGTCTCGGCCGGCCGCCAGCCGAGCTCGCGCTCGATCTTGCGGGCATCGATCGCATAACGCCGATCGTGGCCGGGCCGATCGGTCACGTGGGTGATCAGCCGGGTGTAGGGGCCCTGCGGGCTGGGGCGCAGCTCATCGAGCAACGCGCAGATGGTGTGCACGATCTCGCGGTTGGGCTTCTCGTTCCAGCCGCCCACGTTGTAGGTCTCGCCCACGCGCCCCTTGGCCAGCACGGTGCGGATGGCGCTGCAGTGGTCGCCCACGTAGAGCCAGTCGCGCACCTGCAGCCCGTCGCCGTAGATCGGCAGCGGCTTGCCGGCGAGCGCGTTGACGATCATCAGCGGGATCAGCTTCTCCGGGAAGTGGTAGGGCCCGTAGTTGTTGCTGCAGTTGGTGGTCAGCACCGGCAGCCCGTAGGTGTGGTGCCAGGCGCGCACCAGGTGGTCGCTGGCGGCCTTGCTGGCCGAGTAGGGGCTGTTGGGCTCGTAGCCGTGGGTCTCGGTGAAGGCGGGGGCCTCGGGCGCGAGCGAGCCGTACACCTCGTCGGTGCTCACGTGGTGGAAGCGGAAGGCGGCCTTGTCGTCGCCGGCCAGCGTGGCGTAGTGCGCGCGCGCGGCTTCCAGCAGCGTGAAGGTGCCCATCACGTTGGTGCGCATGAACTCGCCCGGGCCGTGGATGCTGCGGTCCACGTGGCTCTCGGCCGCGAAGTGCACGATGGCGCGTGGCCGGTGGGTGGCCAGCAGCTGGTCCACCAGTGCGCGGTCGCCGATGTCGCCCTGCACGAACACGTGCCGCGCATCGCCTTGCAGCGCGGCCAGGTTCTTCAGGTTGCCGGCGTAGCTCAGCAGGTCGAGGTTCACGACCGGCTCGTCGCTGCGTGCCAGCCAGTCCAGCACGAAGTTGCTGCCGATGAAGCCGGCGCCGCCGGTGACGAGGATGGTCATGCTGGATCTCCGGGGTCAGCTGCGCCCGTAAGTGTCTTCGTAGCGGACAATGTCGTCTTCGCCGAGGTAGCTGCCGGACTGCACCTCGATGATCTCGAGCGGCACCTTGCCGGGGTTGGCCAGGCGGTGCACTTCACCCAGCGGGATGTAGGTGCTCTGGTTCTCGGTGAGCAGGATCACCTTGTCGCCGTTGGTCACCTCGGCCGTGCCGGAGACGACGATCCAGTGCTCGGCGCGGTGATGATGCTTCTGCAGGCTCAAGCTGGCCCCCGGCTTGACCAGGATGCGCTTGACCTGGAAGCGCGGGCCGGCGTCGATGCTGTCGTACCAGCCCCAGGGCCGGTGCACCTTGCGGTGCAGCACCTGTTCGCCGCGGTGCGCGGCGCCGAGCTCGTTGACGATCTGCTTGACCTCCTGGCTGCGCTCGCGGTCGGCCACCAGCACCGCATCGGGCGTCTCGACCACCACCACGTCGTGCAGCCCCACCACGCTGACCAGCCGGCTGGTGGCATGCACCAGCGTGTTGTGCGAGTCCTTGACGATCGCGTCGCCCACCTGCGCATTGCCCTGCGCGTCCTTGGGCGCCACCTGCCACACCGCCTCCCAGGCGCCCAGGTCGTTCCAGCCCGCGTCGAGCTCGACCATGCGGATGTCCAGCCCGCTGCCGGGGCACTGCTCCATCACCGCGTAGTCGACCGATTCGCTGGGCACGGCGCCAAACAGCGCCTTGTCCGGCCGCACGAAGCGGGCGTCGGTGCTGCGCGCGGCAAAGGCCTCGCGGGTGGCGCCGGCGATGTCGGGGCGGAAGCGCTCCAGTGCGGCCAGCCACACCGAGGCCTTCAGCACGAACATGCCCGCGTTCCAGTAGTAGCCGCCTTCGGCCAGGTAGCGCTGCGCGGTGGCGAGGTTCGGCTTCTCGACGAACTGCGCCACGCGCGGCGCGCCGGCCGCGGCCTCGCTGCGGATGTAGCCGTAGCCGGTTTCCGGCCGGTCGGGCGTGATGCCCAGGATCACGATCGCGCCCCCGGCCGCGAGCTGCACCGCGCGCTGCATCGCGGCGTTGAACGCCGCTTCGTCGGTGACGGTCTGGTCCGCCGGCGTCACCACCAGCACCGGGTCCTGGCCATCGGCCTGCGCCTGCAGCGCGGCCAGCGTGAGGGCGGGGGCGGTGTTGCGGCCCATCGGCTCGAGCAGGGCGGCAGCGGGCTCGATGCGCAGCTCGCGCAGCTGGTCCAGCACCAGGAAGCGGTGTTCCTCGTTGCCGACGATCAGCGGCGCGGCCACCGCGGTGTCGCTGCCCGCCAGGCCCTGCAGCCGGGCGACGGCCTGCTGGAACAGGCTCTGGTTGCCCGAGAGCACCAGGAACTGCTTCGGGTAGCCGGCGCGCGACAGCGGCCACAGCCGGGTGCCGGAGCCGCCGGCCATGATGACGGGTTGGACCGCGATGCTCATTGTTCGAAGCCTTGGGGGTTGAGCGATTGCCAGCGCCAGCTGTCCGCGCACATGCGGTCCAGCGCGTGGTGGGCCTGCCAGCCCAGCAGCGTGCGGGCCAGCGTGGGGTCGGCATAACAGGCGGCCACGTCGCCGGGGCGGCGCGCCACCACCTCGTACGGCACCTCGCGGCCGCTGGCGGCGGCATAGGCGCGCACCAGTTCCAGCACGCTGTAGCCGCGGCCGGTGCCCAGGTTCACGGTGAGCGAGCCGGGGTGGTCGAGCAGGCGGCGCAGTGCGGCCACGTGGCCCTCGGCCAGGTCGCTGACGTGGATGTAGTCGCGCACACCGGTGCCGTCGGGCGTGGGGTAGTCGTTGCCGAACACCTGCAGCCTGGGCCGGCGGCCGATGGCCACCTGCGCCACATAGGGCATCAGGTTGTTCGGCGTGCCACGCGGGTCCTCGCCGATCAGGCCGCTGGCATGGGCGCCCACCGGGTTGAAGTAGCGCAGGCAGGCGGTCTGCCAGGCCGGATCCGCCGCACCCAGGTCGCGCAGGATGGTCTCGCCCATCAGCTTGGTCTGCCCGTAGGGGTTGGTGGCCGACAGCGGCGAATCCTCGGTGATCGGCAGGCGTTGCGGGTCGCCATACACCGTGGCGCTGGAGCTGAACACGAAGCGCCGGCAGCCGTGCTGCAGCATCACCTGCGTGGTGGTGACCAGGCCGCCCAGGTTGTTGGCGTAGTAGGCCAGCGGCCGCGCCGTGGATTCGCCCACTGCCTTGAAGGCCGCGAAGTGCACCACCGCGTCGATGCGGTGGCGTTCGAACACCGCGTTCATCGCCGGTGCGTCGCAGACGCTGGCGCGCTCGAACACCGGGGGCCGGCCGGACAGGCGCTCGAGCCGGTTCAGCACCTCGGGCGAGCTGTTCGAGAAATCGTCCAGGCCCACCACGTCGAAGCCGGCGGACTGCAGCGCGAGCCAGGTGTGGGATGCGATGTAGCCGGTGGCACCGGTGAGCAAGATGGTGGGCATGCGGGGGGCGAGCTTACTACTTTGAGCCCCCAGGCCCGGGCTGCGCCCGGCCCGCCCCCCGAGGGGGACAAGTTGCCTTGGGGCGGCCCGGCGGCAACATTGAGCCCCCAGGTCCGGGCTGCGCCCGGCCCGCCCCCCGAGGGGGACAAGTTGCCTTGGGGCGGCCCGGCGGCAACTTGGGCCGCTTCGAGCAGCGCATTGTGTCTAGCCGTCTGCACGCCCTTCGGCGGGTTGGGAGCCACTGCCTACAATCCCGCCCATGATCTCCGAGCTGAATGCCTTGCTGGCCCCCGCGCTGATGGAGCGCCTGACGCTGGTGGTGAACCACGTGCTGGCCAGCGAGCCCGAGGCCCAGGCCCGGCTGGTTGCGCATCAGGGCCGCCTGTTGCGGCTGGAACTGCTGAACTGGCCGCGCCTGCTGCCAGCGCCGCCGGTGCTGGCCTTCCGCGTCACGCCGGCCGGGCTGGTGGAGTGGGCGGCCGACGACAGCCTGGTGCCCGACCTGCGCGTGCGGCTGGAGGCCGGCAACCCGGCCTTGCTGGCGCTGCGCACGCTGACGGGCGAGCAACCCGCGCTGGCGATCGAGGGCGACGCGCAGCTCGCGGGCGACGTGGACTGGCTGCTGAAGAACCTGCGCTGGGATGTGGCGGCCGACCTCGAGCGCCTGTTCGGCCCGGTGGTCGCGCAGCAACTGCACAGCCTGGGCTCGATGCTCGGCCGCGGCCTGCGCGCGGCGATAGAAGGCGCGGCCGCGATGGCCGGGCGCATGCGCTCGCGCTGATGGGCCCCGCTTGATGGGCCATTTCTTCCGGCTGGTCACGATCGTCTTCACCGTCCTGCGCTTCGGCCTGGACGAGATGGCGCTGTCGGGCTTTCGCCAGCGCTGGGTGCGGGCGATGGTGCGTGTGGCCACCGTGGGCCGCCGGCTGGAGGCACCGCGGGGCGAGCGCCTGCGCATGGCGCTGGAGCGCCTGGGCCCGATCTTCGTGAAGTTCGGCCAGGTGCTCAGCACCCGCCGCGACCTGCTGCCGCTGGACGTGGCCGACGAACTGGCCAAGCTGCAGGACAGCGTGCCGCCCTTTCCCAGCGCCCAGGCCAAGGCGCTGGTCGAGCGCGCCTTCGGCCGCCGCCTGGACGAGGTGTTCTCGCACTTCGAGCCCGAGCCGGTGGCCAGTGCGTCGATTGCCCAGGTGCACTTCGCGGTGCTCAAGCCGGCGCCGGGCGAGGCCACCGGCCGCGAGGTGGCGGTGAAGGTGCTGCGCCCGGGCATGCTGCAGGTCATCGAGCACGACCTGCGGCTGCTGCACACGCTGGCGCGGCTGGTGGAATGGGTGTGGACCGACGGCAAGCGCCTGAAGCCGCGCGAGGTGGTGGCCGAGTTCGACGTCTACCTGCACGACGAGCTCGATCTCGTGCGCGAGGCCGCCAATGCCGCGCAGCTGCGCCGCAACATGGCCAGCCTGGGCCTGGTGCTGGTGCCCGAGATGGTGTGGGACCTGTGCACCCCGGGCGTGATGGTGATGGAGCGCATGAACGGCGTGCCCATCAGCCAGGTGCAGCGACTGCGTGCGGCGGGGGTCGACATCAAGAAGCTCGCGCGCGACGGGGTCACGATCTTCTTCACCCAGGTGTTCCGCGACGGCTTCTTCCATGCCGACATGCACCCGGGCAACATCCAGGTCAGCATCGATCCCAAGACCTTCGGCCGCTACATCGCGCTGGATTTCGGCATCATCGGCACCCTCACCGAGTGGGACAAGGAATACCTGGCGCAGAACTTCCTCGCCTTCTTCCGGCGCGACTACAAGCGCGTGGCCGAACTGCACATCGAAAGCGGCTGGGTGCCGCCCAGCACCCGGGTCGATGCACTCGAAAGTGCGATCCGCACCGTCTGCGAGCCCCACTTCGACAGGCCCTTGAAGGACATCTCGCTCGGCGCGGTGCTGATGCGGCTGTTCCAGACCTCGCGCCGCTTCAATGTCGAGATCCAGCCGCAGCTGGTGCTGCTGCAGAAGACCCTGCTCAACATCGAGGGCCTGGGCCGCCAGCTCGACCCGGATCTGGACCTCTGGAGCACGGCCAAGCCGTTCCTCGAGAAGTGGATGCATCGCCAGGTGGGCTGGTCCGGCCTGGTCGAGCGGCTGAAGAACGAGGCCCCTCGTTATGCCCAGCTGCTGCCCGAACTGCCGCGGCTGCTGCACCAGGCGCTCGAGCAGCGGCGCGACAGCGACCCGGCCCTGCTGGCGCTGCTGGCCGAGCAGCGCCGCACCAACCGGCTGATCCAGGCCCTGGTCATCGGCGGCGTCGGGTTCCTGGGCGGGGCCCTGGTGGCACGGCTGTTGCTGCACGGCGGCTGGTGAACGGGCGGTGAAGCGGCCCGTCACCCGGTGCCGCATCCCGCAGGGATAATGCGCCGCGTTCGCCGGCGCCGCCGTCAGGTGCCGGCCCTCGGGTTCACGGTTGGTCGCACGCATGAACATCACCCTGATCGTCTTCGTCGTCTTGTACCTGCTGGGCACGCTGGCGCTCGGCGTCTGGGCGGGCACGCGCATCAAGAACACAGCCGACTTCGCTGTGGCGGGCCGCAGCCTGCCGCTGGTGATGGTGGTGACCACCACCTTCGCCACCTGGTTCGGCGCCGAGACGGTGATGGGCATCCCGGCCAAGTTCGTGCAGGGCGGGCTGTCCGCGATCGTGGAAGACCCGTTCGGCGCCGGCACCTGCCTGGTGCTCGTGGGCCTGTTCTTCGCCGCGCGCCTGTACAAGCAGAACCTGCTGACCATCGGCGACTTCTACCGCCTGCGCTACGGCAAGGGCGTGGAGGTGTTCTGCTCGGCCGCGATCATCCTGAGCTACCTGGGCTGGGTGGCCGCGCAGATCACCGCGCTCGGGCTGGTGTTCTCGGTGCTCACCCAGGGCGCCATGAGCGAGACCGCGGGCATGATCGTCGGCACCCTGGCGGTGCTGATCTACGTGGTGGTGGGCGGTTTCCTGGCCGTGGCCTGGACCGATTTCATCCAGATGATCGTGCTGGTGGTGGGCCTGTCGGTGATTGCCGTGTTCTCGGCCGACCTGGCCGGCGGCAGCGACAAGGTGATGGCCATGGTGCAGTCCAAGGACCTGCTGAACATCCTGCCGCAGCCAGAGTTCAAGGACGTGGCCTTCTTCATCGGCGCCGCGCTCACCATGATGCTGGGCAGCATCCCGCAGCAGGACGTGTTCCAGCGCGTGATGTCGGCCAAGGATGCGCGCACCGCGCGCAACGGCGCAGTGATCGGCGGCGTGAGCTACATCCTGTTCGCCTTCGTGCCGATGTTCGTGGTGGCCAGCGCGGTGGTGGTGATGGGCCAGCAGGCGCTCGACATCGCGAAGGACGACTACCAGCGCCTGCTGCCCACCTTCGTGCTGACCAAGATGCCGCTGCTGATGCAGATCCTGTTCTTCGGCGCGCTGCTGTCGGCCATCAAGAGCACCTCGTCGGCCACGCTGCTGGCGCCGTCCACCAGCTTCGTCGAGAACATCGTGAAGAACCTGCGCCCGCACATGGGCGACAAGCAGCAGCTGCTCGCGATGCGCTGGACCATCGTGGCCTTCGCCGGCCTGGTGCTGGCCTATGCCATCGCGATGAAGGGCACGCCGATCTACGACCTGGTGTCCGCGGCCTACCAGGTCACGCTGGTGGGGGCCTTCGTGCCCCTGGTGATGGGCCTGTACTGGAAACGTGCCACCACGCAGGGCGCGATCTTCTCGCTGGCCGCCGGCATTTCGGTGTGGATCATGTTCTTCCCGCAGCTCGGCACGCTGGGCGAGCACTTTCCGGGTCAGCTGGCCGGGCTGATTGCCGCCTTCGTGGGCATGATCGTCGGCTCGCTCGCGCCGCAATGGCTGCAGAACCGCCACGACCTGAAGCATCACGTCACCGGCTTGAACTGATCGCCGCCGACCCCATCTGCGCGGGCGGCGGCGCTGTTCGGCCGCCGCACCTATAATTTTCTGTTTTGCGTCAAGGGTTTAGCCATGCCGATCTACGCTTACCGATGCGATGCCTGCGGCCACGCGAAGGATGTGCTGCAGAAGCTCAGCGACCCCGTGCTCACCACGTGCCCCGCCTGCGGTGCCGAGGCCTTCTCGAAGCAGCTCACCGCGGCCGGCTTCCAGCTCAAGGGCTCGGGCTGGTACGCCACCGATTTCAAGGGCGGCAGCGCGGCCCCGGCCGCAGCGGCCGCCGCCGATGGCGCCGCCAAGCCGGCCAGCAGCGAGAGCAGCACCACGGCCGCTGCGCCCGCCACGCCCTGCGGCGGTTCCTGCGCCTGCCATTGACGCAGGCCCCCTGCCGCCTGCCTGAAAGCACTGCTTGAAAAAGTACCTGATCGCCGGCCTGCTGGTCTGGCTGCCACTGGCCATCACCCTGTGGGTGCTGCTGTGGCTCGTCGGCACCATGGACGGCATGTTCCGCTGGCTGCTCACGCTGCTGCAGACGGTGCTGCCGGCCGGCACGGACAACCTGATCGACCTGCTGCGCCGCATGCCGGGGCTGGGCGTGGTGGTGATGGCGACGCTGCTGCTGCTCACCGGCATCTTCGTCACCAACATCTTCGGCCAGTGGTGGGTGCGGCAGTGGGACCGCATCCTCTCGCGCATCCCGATCGTCAAGTCGATCTACAGCTCGGTCAAGCAGGTCTCGGACACCCTGTTCTCCACCAACGGCAACGCCTTCCGCGAGGCGGTGCTGGTGCGCTGGCCGCACGCCGGTTCGTGGACCATCGCGTTCGTCACCGGCACGCCGGGGGGCGAGGTGGCCAGCCGCATGGCGGGTGAGCACGTCAGCCTGTACGTGCCCACCACCCCGAACCCGACCGGTGGCTACTTCGTGATGATGCCGCGGGACGACATCATCCCCTTGCGCATGAGCGTGGACGAGGCGCTCAAGTACATCATCTCGATGGGTGTGGTGGCGCCGCCGCCGCCCGCCCCTCCGGCCCCTTCCGCAAGACCGGCCAAGCCGGAGGGGGCCGACCCCAATCCGGCGGGCTGAATGCCGATGGCAGGCATCCAGCCCTGAGGGTCCGAAGGCCCCGCCCCGCTGCGACCACGAGGCCGCGCCCCGCTGCAAGGGGCTGCTGTCCGTTCCCCGATCCCAGAACAGGAAATTTCCCCATGAGAACCACCTACTGTGGCCTGGTCAGCGAAGCGCTGATGGGTCAGACCGTCACGCTGATGGGCTGGGCGCACCGCCGCCGCGACCATGGCGGCGTGATCTTCATCGACCTGCGCGACCGTGAAGGCCTGGTGCAGATCGTCTGCGACCCGGACCGCCCGGACATGTTCAAGACCGCCGAAGGCGTGCGCAACGAGTTCTGCCTCAAGGTCGTGGGCAAGGTGCGCGCGCGGCCGGCCGGCACCGAGAACGCCAACCTCGTGAGCGGCAAGATCGAGGTGCTGGCGCATGAGCTGGACGTGCTGAACCCCAGCGTCACGCCGCCGTTCCAGCTGGACGACGAGAACCTGTCCGAGACCACGCGCCTGACGCACCGCGTGCTGGACCTGCGCCGCCCCACGATGCAGAAGAACCTGATGCTGCGCTACCGCGTGGCGATCGAGGTGCGCAAGTTCCTCGACGAGCAGGGCTTCATCGACATCGAGACGCCGATGCTCACCAAGAGCACGCCCGAGGGCGCGCGCGACTACCTGGTGCCCAGCCGCGTGCACGACGGCCAGTTCTTCGCGCTGCCGCAGAGCCCGCAGCTGTTCAAGCAGCTGCTGATGGTGGCCGGCTTCGACCGCTACTACCAGATCACCAAGTGCTTCCGCGATGAAGACCTGCGCGCCGACCGCCAGCCCGAGTTCACGCAGATCGATATCGAGACCTCGTTCCTGAACGAGGAGGAGATCCGCGCCATCACCGAGGCCATGATCCGCACCGTGTTCCGCAAGACCATGGGCCTGGAGCTGCCGGTGTACGCCCAGCTCACCTATGCCGAGGCGATGCACAGGTACGGCTCGGACAAGCCCGACCTGCGCGTGAAGCTCGAGTTCACCGAACTGACCGACGTGATGAAGGACGTCGACTTCAAGGTCTTCTCCGGCCCCGCCACCACGCCGGGCGGTCGCGTCGCGGCGCTGCGCGTGCCCGGCGGCGGCGAGATGAGCCGCGGCGAGATCGACGCCTACACCGAGTTCGTGAAGATCTACGGCGCCAAGGGCCTGGCCTGGCTGAAGGTGAACGACGCCGGCAAGGGCCGCGAGGGCCTGCAGTCGCCGATCGTCAAGAACCTGCACGACGGTGCCATCGGCGAGATCCTGGCCCGCACCGGCGCGCGCAACGGCGACCTGATCTTCTTCGGCGCCGACAAGGCCAAGGTCGTCAACGACGCGTTGGGCGCGCTGCGCGTGAAGGTGGGCCACAGCGAGTTCGGCCGCAACCACGGCCTGTTCGAGGACAAGTGGGCGCCGCTGTGGGTGGTGGACTTCCCGATGTTCGAGTACGACGAGGAAGCCCAGCGCTGGAACGCGGTGCACCACCCGTTCACCGCGCCGAAGGACGGCCACGAAGACCTGATGACCACCGACCCCGGCAAGTGCGTGGCCAAGGCCTACGACATGGTGCTCAACGGCTGGGAAATCGGCGGCGGCTCGGTGCGTATCCACCGCGCCGACGTGCAGGCCAAGGTGTTCGACGCGCTGAACATCGGCGCCGACGAGCAGCGGGTGAAGTTCGGCTTCCTGCTCGACGCGCTGCAGTACGGCGCGCCGCCTCACGGTGGCCTGGCCTTCGGCCTGGACCGCATCGCCACGCTGATGACCAAGGCCGAGTCGATCCGCGACGTGATCGCCTTCCCGAAGACCCAGCGCGCACAGTGCCTGCTGACGGGCGCGCCCAGCCTGGTCGACGAGAAGCAGCTTCGGGAATTGCACATCCGGCTGCGGAACCCGACGCCGGCGGCCTGAACGCCGCTGGAGTGGACTTCGAGGTTGGTCTAACATTCGTTATAACTTCCTCGGAGCCCGCCATGCACGCCCTCAAGCTCACCCAGATCGGCAATTCGGTCGGCGTCATCCTGCCCAAGGAGGTGCTGGCGCGGCTGAAGCTGGAGAAGGGTGACACGCTGTACCTGACCGAAAGCCCGGACGGCATGCGCATCACGCCGCATGACCCGGTGTTCGAGGATCAGATGCAGGCGGCACGCGACATCTTGAAGGCTCGGCGCGCGGTGGTGCGCGAACTCGCGAAGTAAGGCGCCGTGGCTGCCAATCAGGAATGGGTCTGGATCGACCCGGCTGTGGTCCTGGCCGTGCACGAAGAACAGCTCGCCGAGCACGGTGGAGCGGCAGGCGTGCGCGATGCCGGCTTGCTCGAATCGGCGTTGGCGCGCCCGCGCAACCTGGCGCAATGTGAGCAACCCGATGCCACCGCGCTGGCGGCCGCGTATGCCTACGGTCTGGCCAGGAACCCCCCGTTCGTCGACGGCAACAAGCGGACGGCCTTCGTAGCCGCCGAGTTGTTCCTGGCCCTCAACGGCTGGTGCCTGACCGCCAGCGATGCCGACTGCGTCTTGACGATGCTGGGCCTGGCCGCCAGCGACCTTGACGAATCCACCTTTGCCGCCTGGCTGCGCGACCACATCGCGCGGCGCTGAGCGCGGCCACCGGAGCCTGCCCATGTCCCAGATCGACGATTTCCGCCACGACCACGAAGCCGGTGCCGCCGGCAAGCCGGGCGACGCCACGCTGGACACCACCCGCATCGACGACACCCGCATCGCCGCGGTGCGCGCGCTGGTCTCGCCCGCGGTGCTGCTCGAAGAGCTGCCCGTCACCCCGGCGATCGAGGCGCTGGTGGAAGACACCCGGCGCGCCATCGGCCGCGTGCTGCACGGCCAGGACGACCGGCTGGTGGCCGTGGTCGGCCCCTGCTCGATCCACGACCACGACCAGGCCATGCACTACGCCCGCCTGCTCAAGCGCGTGGCCGACGAGCTGGCGCAGGACCTGATCGTCGTGATGCGCGTGTACTTCGAGAAGCCGCGCACCACCGTGGGCTGGAAGGGCTACATCAACGATCCGCGCCTGGACGGCAGCTTCCGCATCAACGAAGGCCTGCGCCGCGCGCGTGAGCTGCTGCTGGAGATCAACGCGCTCGGCCTGGCCGCGGGCACCGAGTTCCTCGACCTGCTGTCGCCGCAGTACCAGAGCGACCTGATCGCCTGGGGCGCCATCGGTGCGCGCACCACCGAAAGCCAGAGCCACCGCCAGCTGGCCTCCGGCCTGTCCTGCCCGGTGGGCTTCAAGAACGGCACCGATGGTGGCGTGCAGGTCGCCGCCGACGCGCTGCAGGCCGCTGCCGCTGCGCATTCCTTCATGGGCATGACCAAGATGGGCGTGGCCGCGATCTTCGAGACGCGTGGCAATGCCGATGGCCATGTGATCCTGCGCGGCGGCAAGCAGCCGAACTACGACGCTGCGTCGGTCGAGGCGGCGTGCGCGGTGCTGCGCAAGGCCGGCCTGCGCGAGCAGGTGATGGTGGACTGCTCGCACGCCAATTCGGCCAAGCAGCATCGACGGCAGATCGAGGTGGCGGCCGACGTGGCCGGGCAGCTCGCAGCCGGTGAACGCCGCATCGTCGGCGTGATGATCGAGAGCCACCTGCACGAAGGCCGGCAGGACTTGAAGCCGGGCGTCGCGCTGCAGCCCGGCGTCTCGATCACCGATGCCTGCATCGGCTGGGACGACACGGTGCCGGTGCTGCGCCGGCTGGCCGAAGCGGTGCGCCAGCGGCGGGGAACGGCGTGAGCACCGCACCGCCCTACAAGATTCCGGAAAGCGTGCTGGTCGTGATCCACACGCCGGCGCTCGACGTGCTGCTGATCGAGCGGGCCGACAAGCCCGGCTACTGGCAAAGCGTCACCGGCTCCAAGGACCACCCGGACGAACCCCTGCGCGACACCTGCGTGCGCGAGGTGGGCGAGGAAACCGGCATCCGCATCGGCTCGCCCGAGGTGCCGCTTTCCGCGCTGCGCGACTGGCACCTGGCCAATCTGTACGAGATCTATCCGGTCTGGCGCCACCGTTATGCTCCCGGCGTGACGCACAACCAGGAACATGTCTTCGGCCTCACCGTGCCGGCCGGCACGCCGGTGGTGCTGAGCCCTCGCGAGCACACGCAGTACCAATGGCTGCCCTGGCGCGAGGCCGCCGATCGCTGCTTCTCGCCCTCCAACGCCGAAGCGGTGCTGCACCTGCCGCGCTTCAGCCCGATGTCCGGCGCATGAGAGCCCGTCATTTCGCCGCGTCGCGGTTCGCGCCCAGCACCCAGTACACGAGCCAGGTGCTGCGGGTGGCCACCTACAACATCCACAAGGGCGTGCGCGGCCTCGGGCCCGCCAAGCGGCTGGAGATCCACAACCTGGGGCTGGGCATCGAGGCGCTCGACGCCGACCTGGTGTGCCTGCAGGAAGTGCGGCTGCACCACCACCGCGAGGCCCGCCAGTTCAAGCGCACCGTGCTCGGCTGGCCCGAGGAAGGCCAGGCCGAGTACCTGGCGCCCGAAGGCTACGACGTGGCCTACCGCACCAACGCCATCACCAAGCACGGCGAGCATGGCAATGCGCTGCTCGCGCGCTGGCCCATCGGCGACATCGGGCACCACGACGTCAGCGACCACCCGTTCGAGCAGCGCGGCCTGCTGCATGTGCCGGTGCTGTGGCAGGGGGTCGAGGTGCACGTGATCGTGGCGCACTTCGGCCTCATCCATTCGAGCCGGGTGCGCCAGGTCGAGCGCCTGGCCGAGTACCTGGCGGCCGAGGTGCCGGGCCAGGCCCACGTGCTGGTGGCGGGCGACTTCAACGACTGGGGCGAACGCCTGGACGGCCCGATGCGCGGCATCGGCCTGGAGCGCGCCAGCAGCCTGGCCGCGCGCACCTTCCCGTCGCGTGTGCCCTTGTTCACGCTGGACCGCATCTACACGCGGGGCTTTCGCGCGCTGTCCACCCACGTGCCCCGCGGTGCCGCCTGGGCCCGCATGTCCGACCACCTGCCCATGGTGGTGGAGCTGCAGCCCGACTGACCGGGCACCCGTCACGCCGCCGCCGGGGCCGCCGCCCGGGTTGTCCGGGGTGGATTGAAGTTTCCCTACAGCCCGTCGATAACCGCTGCATACCGGCCGATGCTGGCTGCCCGCCCGTGGGGGTGGGGCCCGTGGCCGACCTAGCGTGAGGATGGGCCCACCGTGTTTGCCACCATGCATCCCGGCCTGACGGAGCAGCTTGCGCCCGCCTGGACATTCCTGCGCGGCGCGCAGCGGGGTTTCGACGCCCATGTGCCGCCGCCGGTGCCGCAGCCGTGCCCGGACGACCATGCGCTGGTGCTGCCGCTGCGCCTGCTGGCCGCACCCGAGCGCCAGGCCGCGGTGGGGGTGCTGATCGACCGGGACGAGGCCCGTGCGGTGGCACGCCACCTGTTCGAGCGGCTGGACGACGAGATCAGCGCCGACGAGCTGAACGACGCCTGCCGCGAAGCCTGCAACATCCTGGCCGGCAGCGTGGTGGCGGCCTACACGCGCCAGGAGGCGGTCGAGATGGGCCTGCCGCGCGAGATCAGTGCCGACGAATACCGGCGCCTGCTGCACAGCGGCCAGGTGCGGGGCATCTTCCTCAGCGACGCCTCGGCACGTCGCATCGCCGTCACCTTGATCGACGAGCCGGCCCAGCTGGCCACCCCGGGGAGCCTTTCATGAGCAGTCGCAGCGAACCGTATCGTTTCATGGTGGTCGACGACAGTCGGGCCATCCAGGCCATCATCTCCCGCGTGATCGAGGACTGCGGCTACCCCGCGATCGACATCCGGCGCGCCAATGACGGCGAGGAGGCGCTGGGCCTGCTGCCCGAGTTCCAGCCGCAGTTGCTGATCACCGACTGGCACATGCCGCGCGTCTCCGGGCTGGAACTGCTGCAGACGCTGCGCCAGCTCGGGCAGAACAGCGTCAAGGTCGGCTTCGTCACCACCGAATCCACGCCCGCCATGCTGGAGCAGGCTCGCACCAACGGCGCCGTGTTCATCGTCAACAAGCCCTTCCGCGATGGCGAGCTGATCGAGCACATCCGCGCCGTGCTGCCCGGTGCGGGCGCGCCGGCCAGCCGTCCGGCCACGCCCCCGGCGCGCGCGGCGGCCGCCCCGGCGGCCGTGGCGCCGCAGGCCGCCGAGCCCGACGGCTACCCACTCGGCCTCGGCCATGCCCAGGGCCTGATCGAGCACACGCTGGGCAACCAGGCCTTCAGCCTGGTGCGCCACGCGCCGATGGAGGTGGCCAAGCTGGGCCCGAACAACCTGCTCGGGCTGTACTCCTCGCCCACCAAGCCGGCCGCGGCGGTGGGCGTGCTGGACGTGCATGCGGTGTGCCTCATCGGCGGCGGTGCCGCGCGCCTGGCCACCAGCGAGCTCACCGCCGCCCAACTGGCGGCCGAGCCGACCGAGGCCATGGTCACCCAGGCCACCACCTTCATGCGGGCCGCGGGCATGATGCTGCAGGCCGGGGGCTCGCCCGATGGGTGCACGCTCTCGCGCACGATGGTGGTGCCGGCGGGCTTCCCCAAGCTGGAGGAAGTGCTGGCACGCACCGGCGAGCGGGTCGATTTCCAGATCGCGCTGCCGGGCGTGGGCGAAGGACGGCTGTCCTTCATCGCACTCTGACCCGCCGCACCCGCCGAGCGCACCATGGACCTCGTCAACCTTGCCGTCGCGGTTGTCTTCGTCAGCAACGCGGTCATCCTGATCCTGCTGGTCTACATGCTGATCCGCATCCTGGGCCAGACCGAGCAGACGCGCGACATGATGATCTGCGCCGCGCGCGAGCTCAACGACTCGGCCCGCGTGGTGCGCGATGCCGGCTACAAGGTGGGCGATGCGCTGCGCGGCATGGGCGGCGGCGGGGGCGCACCGGCTTCGGCGCCCACCGTCACGGCCACGCCGGTGCCGGGCATCGAGATGCTGGACAAGCTCAACAACATGATGGAGGAGATGGCGCACCAGGGCGGCGACGGCACCGAGCAGGCGCTGTCCGACATCAAGCGCATGATGGAAGGCCTGACCCAGGTGGACCCGAGCAAGCTGGCCGAGTGGCACCGCAAGCACAAGGCCGAGCTCGAGCATGCGGTGGCCCAGCGCAACCGCCTGGCCAGCGAAACCGAGCAGATGCGCCAGCGCCTGCACGATGCACACCGCATCATCCTGGAGCTGCGGCGTGCCAACAAGGCGGCCGAAGCCGCCGGCCACACCGTGGAACACCTGCGCACCGAGATGAGCAAGCAGCAGCAGGTGCTCGAGCGCGCGAAGGAACGCATCCGCCTGGCAGAGCACAAGGCCGAGCACCTGGCCGCCGACGTGGAGCGCCTGTCGATGCTGAACCCGGCCGGCGCCGCCGAGAACGAGGCGCTGAAGGAAGCCCGGCGCAAGCTGGCCGAGGTGTCCAAGGAGCGCGACGCCCACATCCGCGAGCTCGACCAGCTCAAGGACGCGATGCAGCGCACCCTGGTCGAGAAGGACTTCATCGAGGAACACTTCCTGCGGCTGGACGGCTCGCGGCAGACCTCGCAAGCCCAGGCCGAGCCCGCTGCGCAAGAGCAGCCCGAGCACTCGGGCCAGAATGCGGAGCTGGAGCCGGCCTGATGTGCCGCGGCCGGCGCCGCCCCGATGCCGCCGCCGACCGAACGCCGCCTGCCCCCCGCGCTGATCAACCCCGCCCCGACCGCCGCTTCCGGTGCCCGGGTGGGGCTCACCGGCGGCAACCGCGTGCGCCTGCTGGCCGGTGGCGACGAGCAGTTCCCCGCCATGCGCGAGGCCATCGCCCAGGCCCGGCACCAGGTCTGGCTGGCGACCTACATCTTCCACGACGACGACGCCGCCCACCGCGTGGCCCAGGCGCTGGCCGATGCGGCCCGGCGCGGGCTGTGGGTGGGCGTGGTGGTGGACGGCTTCGGCTCCAAGGCCACGCTGGCGCGCCTGCGCGACTGGCTGGAGCCTTCGGGCGTGCAACTGGTCGTCTTCCGCCCGGTGGACCGCTGGTGGCGCCTGCTGCAGCCGGGCCAGCTGCGCCGGCTGCACCAGAAGCTGTGCGTGGTGGACGGCCACACCGGCTACGTGGGCGGCATCAACATCATCGACGACCGCAACGACCTGAACCACGGCGCCACCGAATCCCCGCGGCTGGACTTCGCGGTCGAGGTGCAGGGGCCGCTGGCCGCCGCCATCGAGCAGACGGCGCGGGCGATGTGGAGCCGTGCCGCGCTGGGGGCCGATTGGCGCGAGGAACTGGTCACGCTGGCGCGCAGCGCCGAGCCGATGGCGCGTGCGCGCCGCATGTTCGGCCGCCTGCGCATCCTGCCGCCCGGGGCCCGGGCAGACGGCCGCCATGCGGCGCTGGAACGCCTGCCACCGGTGCGGGCCGCCTTCCTGGTGCGCGACAACCTGCGCCAGCGCCGCGCGATCGAGCATGCCTACATCGAGGCCTTCGACCATGCGCGCGAGCGCATCGAGGTGATCTGCCCGTACTTCTACCCCGGGCGCGTGTTCCGGCGGGCGCTCGAGCGCGCGGCGCTGCGCGGCGTGCGCGTGCGCCTGCTGCTGCAGGGCAAGCCCGACTACCGTTTTGCCGCGCTGGCCGCGCAGGTGCTGTACGGCGAGCTGCTGGCCACCGGGGTGCGCATCTACGAGTACACGCCCGCCTTCCTGCATGCCAAGGTGGCGCTGGTCGATGACGACTGGGCCACCGTGGGCTCCAGCAACATCGACCCGCTGTCGCTGCTGCTGAACCTGGAAGCCAATGTGATCGTGCGCGACCTGCGCTTCACCGGCGAGCTGGCGCTGCGCACCGAGGCCGCGCTGCAGGCCTCGCGCGAGGTGACGCGGGCGCCGGTAGGCACCGGCTGGTGGGGCACGCTGCGGCGCGGCTTCGTGGCCTGGGTGGCCTACTGGTTCCTGCGGCTGGCCGGGATGAGCGGCAGGTATTGACCCCCCCGGAGCGCCTTCGGCGCCTCCCCCCCAGGGGGGCGACGCCGGCGGACCGGCGGAGCCGGCTCCGCGGCGTCCACTTGACGGGCTGCGGCGGAGTTAACCTTTGTGCGATGAGCGCGGATCTGGTTGTCCTGCGGGCCGAGGGGCTGTATTGCCCGGCGGGGGATTTCTTCATCGACCCGTGGCGGGCAGTGGATCGCGCGGTGATCACCCACGCCCATGCCGACCATGCACGGGCCGGCCACGCGCATGTGCTGGCCACCGCGGTGAGCGAGGGCGTGCTGCGCAGCCGGCTCGGCGCGGCGCTGCCGCTGCAGGGCCTGGCCTATGGCGAGGCGGTGCTGCACCGCGGCGTGCGGATCAGCCTGCACCCGGCCGGCCACGTGCTGGGCTCGGCCCAGGTGCGGTTGGAACACGGCGGCCAGGTGTGGGTGGCCTCGGGCGACTATTTCCTCAGCGCGCACGACGAACGCAACCCCACCTGCGAGCCCTTCGAGCCGCTGCGCTGCCACTGCTTCATCACCGAGTCCACGTTCGGCCTGCCGGTGTACCGCTGGGCGCCGCAGGCGCAGGTGTTCGGCGAGATCAACGCCTGGTGGCGCGCCAACGCCACCGCCGGCCGCGCGAGCGTGCTGCTGGCCTACAGCTTCGGCAAGGCGCAGCGCGTGCTGGCCGGGGTGGATGCGGCGATCGGGCCGATCGTCGTGCACCCGTCGCTGGTGCCGGTGAACGCGGCCTACCGGGCGGCGGGCGTGGCGTTGCCGGCCACCCGCGTGCTGGGCGAGCCGGGCGGCCCAGCGGCGGCCGCGCTGGCGGGCGCCTTGGTGATGGTGCCGCCGATGGCGCAGGCGGGTGCCTGGGCGGGCCCGCCAGGGGGCAGCAGCCTCGCCTTTGCCAGCGGCTGGATGCAGCTGCGCAGCGCCCGCCGCCGGCAGGGGCTGGCGCGCGGCTTCGTGCTCTCGGACCATGCCGATTGGCCGGGCCTGCAGCGCGCCATCGCCGCCACCGGGGCCGAGCGCATCATCGTCACCCATGGCCAGGAAGCGGTGATGGTGCGCTGGCTGCGCGAGCAGGGGCTGCAGGCCGGTGCGTTCGCCACCGTGTTCGGCCAGCAGGAGGCGCTGCCGGCCGACGCGCCGGGTTCCGCGCCGGCGGCACCCCACGGCGGGGTCGCCGCATGAGGGCCTTCGCGGCGCTGTGCGCGGCGCTGGACGCCGCGCGGGACAGTGCCGATCCCGATGCGGCGCAAGCGGCCGCGCTGCGGCACTACCTGGCACTGGCCGCGCCGGCCGATGCGGCCTGGGCCGTGCAGCTCCTGGCCGTCGGGGCGCCGCGGCGCGGCGTTTCCCGCGCGCTGGTGCGCAGCGCGGCCATGGCCGCGGCCGGGATCCCAGGCTGGTTGTTCGACGAGTGCCACCGGACCGTGGGCGACCTGGCCGAGACCGTGGCCCACCTGCTGCCGCCGCCCCCGGTGCCGCAACAGTGGCCGCTGGCGCAGGGGATCGAGCAGCGGCTGCTGCCCTTGCGCGACCAGCCGCCCGCGGCGCAGGCGGCCGCCTTGCAGCAGTGGCTGGGCGCGCTGGGGGCCGATGAGCGCATGCTGCTCGTCCGGCTGGCCTGCGGCGGCTTCCGGCCCGGTGTCAGCCGACTGCTGCTGCAGCGCGCGCTGGCGGCGCATGCGGGCCTGGAGGCCCGGCTGGTGGCGCAGCGCCTGGCGGACCTGGCCAGCGCCCGCACGCCGCCCAGTGCGGCCGGGTGGGCCGCGCTGCTCGCCCCTGCGGCCGAGGGCCCGGCGCACGCCGGCGAGCCCTACCCGTTCTGTTGCGCCGCTGCGCTGGGCCCGGCGCCGGACGCACCGGTTCTCGCCGGCCTGGGCCCCCGTGGCCACTGGCTGGCCGAGTGGCAGTACGACAGCCTGCGGGCCCAGCTCGTGCGGCGCGGCGGCACCGCATGGGTGTGGCCGCGCCAGGAGGCGCTGGCGACCGGGCAGCTGCCGGAGGTGGTGGCGCAGGCCCAGGCATTGCCCGAGGGCACGGTGCTCGATGGTGAACTGCTGGTCTGGCCCGCGCAGCAGGCCGCGCCCGCGCCGGTGGCGCTGCTGCAGCGGCGGCTGAACCGCAAGACGCTGCCGAAATCGCTGCTGGCGGCGCAGCCGGTGCGCTTCATCGCCCACGACCTGCTGGCGCATGCGGGTGTGGACATCCGCCACCTGCCGCAGCAAGAGCGCCGGCAGCGGCTGGCCGCCGTGCTGGCGGGCGGGCCGATCATGCTGTCGCCTGAAGTGAGCGGCCAGGACTGGGCCGATCTGGCCGCCGCACGCGCGCGCGGCCGCTCGCTCGGCGCCCGTGGCCTGGTGCTCAAGCGGCGCAGCAGCCCCTACGGCGGCGGCAGCGGCCCGGACCGGGGCCCGTGGTGGGTGTGGAGGGCGGCGCCGTTCACGATCCACGCCGTGCTGGTCACCGCCCAGCCCGGCGACGGCCGGCGCGCCGGCGCCGGGCTCGAGTGCGGCCTGGCCGTGTGGAACCGCGCCCCGCGTGACGCGGCCGAGGCGCAGGCGGTGGTGGCGGCGATCGCGCACCGCTCAGCCTCATCGGCTGCGGCCGGCGCGCTGGCGCTGGTGGCCGTCACCCGGGCCAGCACGGGCCTCGGCGAGGCTGAGCTGCAGGTGGTGCAGGCCTGCATGCGCGCCACCACGGTGGAGAAGTTCGGCCCGGTGCGCAGCCTGCGGCCCACGCTGGTGGTCGAGCTGGCGTTCGACGGCGTCGTGCACAGCCCGCGGCACCGGTGCGGCCTGGCGCTGCGTGCGCCCCGCATGCTGCGCCTGCTCGAGGGCGCGGCGCTGCACGAGGCGGCCACGCTGGCCATGTTGCAGGCGTGGCTGCCGCAGGCGGATTGACGCGCGCGGCGCGGGTGGCCGCTTCAGCGCCGGGGCTGCGCGAGCATGCGGCGCGCCAGCGCCGCATAGGGCTCGTAGGGCTCGAGGTCGCGCGGCGACCCTTCGACGAACTGCGCGCCCGAGGCACCCGCCGGCACGCTGGCGGCGCCAGGCGTCACGAAGCTCAGCACCGCGCGGCGAAATGCCGCGCGCTCGTCCGGCGGCACCCGCGGGTGGGCCACGAAGCAGGGCGTCAGCGTGAGGCCCACCTGCGCCAGCGGCTCCAGGTCGTCCGGCCGCAGGCCCGGCACATCCAGCGCCTGGCCCTGGGCCACGACCATGCCCGCCACCTCGCCACGCGACAGGGCCAGCGCGGCAGCGTTGGCCGACGGCACGTTCACCACCTCGATCGTGCCGTCCAGATGCTCGGTGGCCAGCCAGCGCTGCAGCATCAGGCTGGTGATCGACAGCGGGTCGATCGCCGCGATGCGCTGGCCACGCAGGTCCTGGGCACGCTTGAGGCCCCGGGCACGGGGCACCAGCAACTGCACCGGCGACTGGCGCGTGGAGCGGGCCACCAGGGCATGGCCCCAATCGTCCACCGCGATGCGGGCCAGGTGCATCGGCATCAGCGTGAACAGGCTGTCGCCGGTGCGGGCGCCTTCGGCCAGGGCGCGGAAGCTCGGGGCGGTGTGGAACTCCACCTCGCGGCCGAGCTGCTGCGTGAAGTGCTGGCGCAGCGGTTCGTAGACCGAGAGCATCACCCGGGCCGACAGGTAGGGCACCAGCGCCACCCGCAGCCGCTCGGGCTGTGCCCGCACCGGGGCTCCCGGGGGCAGTGCCAGCGCGGCGGCTGCCGCGCCCAGCAGGGCCCGGCGCTGGGGGCGGCGATGGAGGTCTGGGTTCATCGGTACAGCCATGCAGGGAAGGCGAGTGTGCGTCAGCGCGCGGGCTGCGCCAAGCGCTGGCGGGCCAGCGCGGCATAGGGTTCGTAAGGGGCCAGGTCGCGAGGCGAGCCCTCGACGAAGCGGCCCCAGGTGGTCTGCACCGGGCGCTCATTGCTGGCGATCAGGCCGCGCTGCAGGGCCAGCAGGTCGGCGGCGGGGGCCGAGGGATGGGCCACGAAGCAGGGCATCAGCATGCTGCCGAGGGTGGTGAGCACCACCAGTTCGCCCGGCGCCAGGCCGGGCACCTCGACCACCGGGCCCTGCGGAAGCACGACGGCGGCCACGTCGCCGCGCCCCAGCGCCATGGCCGCGGCATTGGCCGAGGCCAGGTGCAGCACCGTCACCTCGCCGGCCAGGCGCTCGGCCACGAGCCAGCGCTGCAGCATCAGGCTGGGTGTGGACAGCGGGTCGATGGTGGCCACCTGGCGGCCCCGCAGGGCCTGCACGTCCGCCAGGCCGAGCGCGCGTGGCACCAGCACCTGCACTGCAGAGTCCAGCGTCGGGCGCACCACGAGCCGGTGGCCCCAGTCGGCCAGCGCGATGCGCGCCAGCGGCACCGGCAGCAGTGAAAACGGGCTGTCGCCGCGCTGCGCGCTCTCGGCCAGCGCGCGAAAGCTGGTGGCGGTGAAGAAGTCCACCGGCCGGCCGATGTGCTCGGCAAGATGCTGGCGCAAGGGGTCGAACACCGCCAGCATCACCCGGGTGGACAGGTAGGGCAGCAGCGTCACCTGCAAGGGCCGCGCAACGGCCTGGGTGGCCATCACCCCGGCGCCCGGGACCAGCGCGCTGCCCAGGCCGCCCCACAGCGCCGCGCGCAGCCAGGCGCGGCGCGCCGTGCCGCGCGCCGGCTGCGGCCGGGTGTTCATCCGGGGCTGTCGAGCACGCCGTCGATCCATCGGAGGAACTGTGCCACGTCGATCGGCTTCGTGAAATAGCGGTCGAAGCCCGCGTCCACGCCGCGGGCCTTGTCGCGGTCCATCGCGTTGGCGCTGAGCGCGACGATCGGCGCACGCTTGAGCCCCGGCAACGCGCGCAGGTGGCGGCACAGGGTGTAGCCGTCCATGCCCGGCAGCGCGATGTCCACCACCACCAGGTCCGGCCGCTGCGTGGTGGCCAGGGCCAACCCGGCGGGGCCATCGGTGGCCGATTGCAGGCGCAGCCGCGGGCGCAGCTTCAGCACCTCGGCCAGCAGTTGCACGTTCGAGGGGTTGTCTTCCACGTACAGCAGCGTGCGCATGCTGCTGCCGGTGCTGGCGGCCGGGTCGTCGGTGGGCGGGGCCGGCGGTGGCGGGCGGCTGCCGCGGCGCAGGCACACGGTGAAGTCGGTGCCCTGGCCAGGCACGGACTGCGCCTGCAGCGTGCCACCCATCAGCTCGACCAGGCGCTTGGTGATGACCAGGCCGATGCCGGTGCCCGGCACGTTGGTGGCTTCGGCGCCCAGCCGGTTGAAGGGCTGGTACAGCGCCTGCAACTGGCCGGTCGTGAGGCCGATGCCGGTGTCGGCCACGTGCAGGCACACGCTGTCGGTGTCGGCCTCGGCGCGCAGGGTGACGCGTCCGCCGCGCCGGTTGTACTTGGCCGCGTTGGTCAGCAGGTTCACCAGCACCTGCCGCAGCCGCGTCGGGTCGGCCATCACCACCAGCTCGCCGGCGTGCGCGAGCTGGTCGTCCAGCGTGACCTGCTGCGCCCCCATCGCCGGGCCGGCCATGCGCACGCATTCGGCCACCAGCGGCACAAGGTCCACCGCGTCGGCCGAGACCACCATCGAGCCGGTCTCGATGCGCGAGAGGTCCAGCACGTCGTTGATCAGGTCCAGCAGGTGCCAGCCGGCGGTCTCGATGTGCTGCAGCTGCTGGTCCACGCCCGGCGGCGCCGGGTTCAGCCGCATGCGCAGCACCTGCGCAAAGCCGAGGATGGCGTTCAGCGGCGTGCGCAGCTCATGGCTCATGCGCGAGAGGAATTCGCTCTTGGCGCTGCTGGCCCGCTCGGCCAGGTCGCGGGCGGCACTGAGCTCGGCGGTGCGCTCGGCCACGCGCTGCTCCAGCACCTCGTTGGCCTGGCGCAGCTGCTGCTGTGCGGCCACGATGGCGGAGATGTCGTTGAACGAGGTCACCGTGGCGTAGGGCTGGCGCTCGCCCGGCCGCACCAGCGGCTGGCTGTTCACCGAGAGCCACACCCGCTCGTGGCCGCGGCGCTGCACCGCCATCTGCATGTCGCGCACCGGCCGGCCGCTGCGCAGGGCCCGCACCTCGGGGTACTGGTCGCGCTCGAGCAGGCTGCCGTCGGGGCGCAGCACCTGCCAGCCGGCGTCCAGCGGCTCGTGGCCGAGCAGCTGCTCGCGGGTGAGGCCGAGGATGTCGCATGCGGCCTGGTTGCAGCTCAGCGCGCGGTTGTGTTCGTCCTGGAACACCACGCCCTCGGCCAGCGCCTCGGTGAGCAGGCGCTGGCGCAGCTCGCTGTTCTCGAGCGCGTTGATGCGCTCGGCCAGCGCGGCGGACATGCGGTTGAACGAGGTGGTGAGGCGGGCCACTTCGTCGTCGCCCTGCACCGGCAGCTGCAGGCCCTGCTCGCCGGCGGCAAGCCGGTCGGCACTGGCCGAGAGGCTTTCGATGCCACGTGTGATGACGCGCGAGATCAGCAACTGCAGCGCCGCGGCCAGCGTGAGCCCGCCCAGGCCGATGGCCGCCAGCCGGGTGACCAGCGCACGCTCGGTGCTCTGTGCCAGTGTCCTGCTCAGGCCGAAGTGCAGGCGGCCGAGCTGCCGGCCATCGAGCACGATGGGGCCCGAGAAGTGGTCGTGGTCGGCCGCACCGGCACTGGCCGCGAACTGGGCCAGCAGCGCCTGGTCGCCGGCCTGCACCAGCGTGCGGCCGTCGCGGCCGTCCACCCGCAGGTAGCTGAACGAGCGGCTCTCGACCAGCAGGTCCAGCAGGTCCTGCGCGTTGGCCAGGTCGCGGGCGGCCAGCAGCGGCGCCAGCGAGGCCGACAGCAGGGCCGTGCTGCGCTGCGAGGTCTGGTGCAGCTCGTCGGCCGCGGCCCGGGTCATCAGCCGGTGGGCCGCGGCCAGCATGGCCAGCGTGACCAGCGCGTACACCAGCACCGTGGCCGTCAGGATTCGGCGTCGCAGGCTCGTCATGGCCGGCGATGCTAGCGCCTTTGGTGCGCGGGATGCCGCCTCAGGTCAAACCCGGGCCGGCCGCCGCGCGGCGTGCCGCAGCCAGGAAGTCCCGCAGCAGCGGCGCGTCGTCGAAGCCTTCCGGATCGCCGGGCTGGTGGAACTCGGGGTGCCACTGCACCGCCGCCACGTAGGCCGGGCCGGTGGTGCGGCGGATGGCCTCGATCATGCCGTCGTCCGGGCAGCGCGCCTCGACGACGAAGCCCGGCGCCAGGTCCTTGATGCCCTGGTGATGGATGCTGTTGGTGCTGGCCCGCCGCAGGCCGGGGTACAGGCCCGCGAGGTGGGTGCCGGGCACCAGCTCCACCGGGTGGAAGTGGCGCTCGTAGCGGCCGAGCTGGCGGTGTTCCAGCGCGCTGGGGCGCTGGGTGGCGATGTCCTGCAGCAGGGTGCCGCCGTACATCACGTTCAGCAGTTGCAGGCCCCGGCAGATGCCGAACACCGGCTTGCCGGCCTGCACGAAGGCCTCGACCAGCTCGATCTCGTAGCGGTCGCGCACGCGGTCGCCGTGCCAGTCGGCGTGCAGCGGGGTCTCGCCGTAGCTCTCGGGCGCCACATCGTTGCCGCCCTGCAGCACCAGCCCGTCCAGTGCGGCGGCGTAGTCGGGCAGCGTGAGGTCGCTGCGGGTGACGATGCTGTCCTGCGTGACGGCGGGAATCATCACCGCCATCGCATGGCCCGACAGCAGCCAGTGCGCGACCGATTGCTCCAGGTAGTGCAGGGTCTTGGTGAACACGCCCGGCAGCGGCCCCTGCGAGCCGGGGTAGTAGATGCGTGCGGACACACCGATCAGCAGCGGGCGTTCGGTCTTCATGGCTTCACGTGGCGGGGCTGGAAGGGTGATCGTAGTCGCACGAAGCTGGTCACAATCGCCGGTGACGGGCAGGCCGCACCGAAGCCGGGCCTGCCGCGCCAACCCCGCCCATGATCCACCTGCTCAACCTGCTTGCTGCCATCGCCCTGCTCGTGTGGGGCACGCAGATCGTGCGCACCGGCATCCTGCGCGTGTTCGGCGAGAACCTGCGCCACGTGCTGGCGCTGAGCATGGGTGCGCGCTGGAAGGCGGTGCTCGCGGGCCTGGGCGTGACCAGCCTGGTCCAGTCCAGCACGGCCACCTGCCTGATCGTCTCGTCCTTCCTGGGCCGCAACCTGGTGCCGCTGTCGGCCGCGCTGGTGGTGATGCTGGGTGCCGACATGGGCACCAGCCTGATGGCGGTGGTGTTCTCGTTCGACCTGTCGTGGCTGTCGCCCTTCCTGATCTTCATCGGCGTGGTGATGTTCGTCACCCGCGAGAAGACCACCGCCGGCCGTCTGGGCCGGGTGGCGATCGGGCTCGGGCTGATCCTGATGTCGCTGCAGCTGATCACCGAGGCCACCCGGCCGCTGACCGAATCGCCGCCGGTGCGCGCGCTGCTGGTGGCCTTGCCCAACGAGGTGCTGCTGGACATCTTCGTCGGGGCGCTGCTCACGGTGCTGTCCTACTCCAGCCTGGCCATCGTGCTGCTCACCGCCACGCTGGCGGCTTCGGGCATCGTGCCCGCGGCGGTGGCGCTGGGCCTGGTGCTGGGTGCCAACCTGGGCAGCGGCCTGCTGGCGGTGCTGACCACCGCGCGCGCGCCGATGGCCGAGCGTCGGCTGCCGCTGGGCAACCTGGCGTTCAAGGCCGTGGGCTGCATGATCGCGATTCCGCTGCTGCCGCTGGTGCACGTGGAGCTGCAGCACTGGGTGCCCACGGTGCACCAGCAGGTGGTGGTGTTCCACCTCGTGTTCAACGTGGGGCTGGCGTTGCTGTTCGTCGGCTTCACCGGGCCGCTGGCCCGTGCGCTCGAGGGCTGGCTGCGCATGCCCCAGGTGGCCGACACGGAGCGCCCGCGCCACCTCGACCGCTCGGCGCTGGCCACGCCATCGCTGGCCATCAGCTGCGCTGCCCGCGAGGCGCTGCACCAGGCCGACGTGGTGGAGACCATGCTGCGCGGCATCCTGCCGGTGATGCGCAACAACGACCTCGAGCTGGCCGAGAAGCTGCGCCGCATGGACGACGTGGTCGACGAGCTCTACACCGCGATCAAGCTCTACCTGACGCAGATCTCGCGCGAGGCGCTGTCCGAGCGCGAGAGCCGGCGCTGGACCGACATCGTCTCGTTCACGATCAACATGGAGCAGATCGGCGACATCATCGAGCGCGTGCTGCAGGACGTGGAGGACAAGAAGATCCGCCCGAACCGGCGCTTCTCCGATGCCGGCATGGCCGAGATCTGCCACCTGCACGAGCGCCTGCTGGCCAACCTGCGCCTGGGCATGAGCGTGTTCCTGGATGGCCACGTGCGCGATGCCAGCCGCCTGCTGGAGGAAAAGGCGCGCTTCCGCGACCTGGAGCACGAGTACGCGGCCAGCCACATCGCCCGCCTGCAGGACAACACCGCGCAGAGCATCGAGACCAGCTCGCTGCACCTGGACCTGATCAGCGACCTGAAGCGCATCAACTCGCACATCTGCTCGATCGCCTACCCCATCCTCGAATCCGCGGGCGCCCTCACGGCCACGCGCATCCGCCACTCGGCGCTGGCGCCGCTGGATGCCGAGGAGCCGCCCGCACGATGAACCGCCCGTGACCACGCCAGCGATGACCTGGCCCGTGGTGCTGGCCGTGCTGCTGGCCGCGGCGCTGCACGCCTCGTGGAACGCGCTGATCAAGGCCGGTGCCGACAAGACGCTGGATTCGGCGCTGCAGCCCTTCATCGGCGCCCTGGTGGGACTGCCGCTGCTGCTGCTGGTGGGCCCGCCACCGCTGCCGGCGCTGCCCTACATCCTGGCTTCGATGTGCATCCACGTGGGCTACTACTGCTCGCTCGCGGGCGCCTACCGGCACGGCGAGCTGGGGCTCACCTACCCCATCATGCGGGGCACCGCGCCGCTGCTGGTGGCGCTGGGCAGCGGGCTGGTGCTGGGCGAGTCGCCTCAGCCGCTGGCCTGGGCCGGCATCGCGGGCATCGGCCTGGGCGTGGCGATGGTGGGGCTTTCGCGTCCGGGGGCGGCCTTGCACCACCGCAAGGCGCTGGCCTATGCGCTGGCCAACGCGCTGATCATCGCGATCTACACCTTCGTCGACGGCCAGGGCGTGCGGCTGACCGTGGCGGCGGGGCACAGCGCCGCCGCCTACGTGCTGGCGCTGTTCGTGTTGAACGGGCTGCCCTACCCGGCGCTGGTGTGGCTGCAGCGTGACGCGGCGGGCCGCCGCGCGATCCTGGCCTATGCGCGGCGCCGCTGGCCGCTGGCGGCGGTGGGCGGGCTGGCCGCGGTGAGCGCCTACGGCATCGCGCTGTGGGCCATGACCCAGGCCCCGGTGGCCAGCGTGGCGGCGCTGCGCGAGACCTCGGTGCTGTTTGCCGCGGTGCTGGGCACCGTGCTGCTGAAGGAGCGTTTCGGCCTGCAGCGGGCGCTGGGCGCCTGCGTCATCGTGGCCGGGGTGGTGGCGCTGCGCCTGAGTTGAGCGTTGGGTGCTCGGCGTGCGGCCTTCAGCGCCGCGTGGGCGGCCGTGGCCCACTGCCGGCCGGGCGGGGCGGCCGGGCCGCGGCCGGGCCGGCCTCCTGCCGCGCCTGGGCCAGCAGTTCGGCCAGGCGCGCCGGTGTCAGGCCCTTGAGTGCACAGAAGTTGGCTTCGCTCAGCCGGGTGCTTTCGTAATCACGCAGCAGGCGGGCGCGTTCCTGCTGCTGTGGGTCCAGCGGTGCGCGCGGCGGCGCGGCAGCGCTGTCGCCGGCCGGGCGCGGGCTGCCCTCCGGGCGGGGCGGGCGCTCCTGGCGCGGCGGGCGCTCGGTCTGGCGGGCCGCGTCCGGGCGCGGTGCACGCTCGCCCTGCGGCCG
>JACRAZ010000091.1 GCA_016213205.1 Burkholderiales bacterium | reverse complement strand
TGGCCGGCGGCGCTGGCCACCGTGAGCGCCGGGCTGCTGTATGCCGGCACCCAGCCCTCGCCCGCGCAGGCCGTGTGGGTGGCGGCGGCCCTGCTGGGGCTGGCGCTGTCGGCGCCGCGGCTGCTGCCGGCGGGCAGCTTTGCCGTGCGGGCCGGCCTGCCGGCCGTGGTGGCGCTGCGCGGGCTGGCCGCGGCCGCGTTCTTCACCGCCGAGGTGTTCATGCCGTTGATGCTGATCGGCGAGCGTGGCCTCTCGCCGGTGCAGGCCGGCCTGGTGCTGACGGTGGGGGCCCTGGGCTGGAGCGCCGGCTCCTGGTTCCAGGGCCGCGACACCCGCAGCCCCGACGCGGCCGCCTGCGTGCGCCGGCTGCGGGTGGGCCTGGCGGCCATTGCCGCGGGCACGCTGGTGCTCACGCTGGTGCTGCTGCCGGCCGTGCCGGTGGGCGTGGCGGTGGCGGGCTGGCTCGTCACCGGGGCGGGCATGGGGCTGGTGTACCCCACGCTCTCGGTGCTGACCCTGCGGCTGGCCCCCGGCCCCGAGCAGGGCGCGGCCTCGTCGGCGCTGCAACTGGCCGATTCGCTGTTCTCCGCGGTGGGCCTGGCCGGTGCAGGCATGCTGCTGGCCGGGCTGCAGGCGCACTCGGCGCCGGCGGCCTACCTCGCGGGCTTCGGCCTGGCGGCGGCGCTGGCCGCGGCCGGCGCGCTGCTGGCGGCACGCGCGCGGGCCGCCTGAGAACCTGTGAACGAACCCGGCGCGGCGGCGGTGTCCGGGGTCAGTCGTGCCGGGCCCGCACCGCCAGGCTCTGCACCGAGCGCCCGATCAGGCCCTGCGTGTCGTACAGCGCCGATTCGGCCATGCCGCAGCCATTGGCGCCCCACAGCGTGCGGGCGTCCAGGCCGACCCATTCGCCCACCGGCGGCCGCAGCAGGTGGATCGTGAGGTCGGAGTTGACGAAGCTGTACTGCCGGTAGTCCAGCACCGCGCTGATGCCGTTGCCCGAATCGGCCGCCACCGCCACGCGCTGGCAGCCGCTGGGCGCCTCGCCTTCGACCAGCGGGTGGCGCAGCCGGAACCAGATCGCGCAGGGGCCCTGGAAGATGCGGCCCCGCGCGGCGCGTGTCTCCACCAGGTCGGCATAACCCACCTGCCGGCCGGCGAAGGGCATCGCGTCCACCGGCGAATCATCGGGCAGCGGGGCCAGCGTGGGCAGCGGGTGGCCCGGCGTGCCGGCGGGCACCTCGAAGCCGTGCTCGCGCTGCGCCAGCGCGGTGAAGCGGGCCACCTCCTTGCTGCCGGCCATCAGGTGGGCCGAGAAGTGGCCGGCGTTGCGGCCCACGTAGTCGGTCATCACCTCGATCACCAGGTCGGCAATCGGCACCGGGCGCAGCAGGTTGGCCGTCAGCCGCGCCAGGTGGCGCAGGCCGTGGGCCTGGGCCGCCTGCTCGAAGGCGCGGCACACCAGCGCGATCGGCGGCCCGGCATGCTGGTGGTCCGGGTGCCAGGGCCCCCGGGTGAGCACGCTGGCGCGGAAGCTGCGCGCATCCAGCGCCGCGTAGGCTGCGCCGGGCAACGGGGGGGTGGTGCTTTCCATGGCAGGACCAGGCTTCAGGGCAGGCGGGACCTGCATTGTGGGCCGATCGTGCCGGGCCGACGCGCGCGCGCAGCGCGCCGGGCCCGGCCGGCCCGCCGCGGGCTGGACGAGGCCCGCCGTCGGCGAGACACTCGGCGCGACCCGCTCCCCCTGGCCCAACACCGAAGCGCAGCGTCCCTGCTGCGAAGGAGTTCACCATGCCGCGTGCGCCCGCCCCCGCCGCCACCCGCCCCACCCGGCCGAAGAAGGCCACCCGCCGCATCGTCGTGCTGGTGGCCACGCGCAAGGGGGCCTGGCTGTTGCACAGCGACGCCAGGCGCAAGGCCTGGCAGGTGGACGGACCGCACTTCCTGGGCCACATCGTCAACCACCTGCAGCTCGACCCGCGCGACGGCCGCACCCTGCTGGCCGCGGCCAAGACCGGCCACCTGGGCCCCACCGTGTTCCGCTCCACCAACCTGGGCCGCAGCTGGAAGGAAGCGGCCACGCCCCCGGCCTTCGCGAAGGCCCCCGAGGGCAGCACCGGCCGCACGGTGGACCACACCTTCTGGCTCACGCCGGGCCATGCCAGCGAACCGGGCAGCTGGTATGCAGGCAGCTCGCCGCAGGGGCTGTTCCGGTCCGGTGACGGCGGCGCGAACTGGGCCCCGTTCTCGCCGATCAACGACGACCCGCGGTACCGCGAGTGGATGGGCACGGTGCAGGACGGCACGCCCGACGGGCCGAAGCTGCACTCCATCATCGTGGACCCGCGTGACGCGCGGCACCTGTACTTCGGCATGTCCGGCGGCGGCGTGCACGAATCCACCGACGGTGGCCAGACCTGGGCGCCGCTGGTGCAGGGCATGGAGGTGGTGGAGGGCTTCGACCCTGGCACCATCACCTTCCACGACCCGCACGTGCTGCGCCTGTGCCCGAGCAACCCCGACCGGCTGTACCAGCAGAACCATTGCGGCATCTACCGCATCGACCGGCCGTCGAACCAGTGGGTGCGCATCGGCCGCAAGATGCCCAAGCGGGTGGGCGACGTGGGCTTCCCGCTGGTGGTGCACCCCCGGGATGCCGACAGCGCCTGGGTGTTCCCGATGGACGGCACCGACGTGTGGCCGCGCACCAGCCCGCAGGGAAAGCCGGCGGTGTACGGCACGCGCAACGGCGGCAAGACCTGGCAACGCCTGGACGCCGGCCTGCCGGCCGAGCAGGCCTGGTGGACCGTGAAGCGCCAGGCCATGAGCATCGACGCCTGCGACCCCGTGGGCCTGTACTTCGGCACCACCAGCGGCGAGCTGTGGATGAGCAGCGACGAAGGCGCACGCTGGCGCTGCATCGCGCGCCACCTGCCCGAGATCTACGCGGTGGAAGCGGCCGAGCTGGCCTGACCCCCCGCGCCCCAGACGCCGAGACCATGCAGGTCCTGATCCCCAGCGCGCTGCGCTCCTACACCCGGGTGTCCCGGGTGCAGGCCCACGGCGCCACGCTGGCCGCGCTGCTGGCCGACCTGGACCGCCAGTTCCCCGGCATCCGCTTCCGCATGGTGGACGAGCAGGGCCGCCTGCGGCCGCACATGCGCGTGTTCGTCGCGGGCCAGGCGGTGCACGACCTGGCCTGGGCCTTGCAACCGGACCAGGACGTGGCCATCGTGCAGGCACTGAGCGGTGGCTGAGCCCGCCGCGCAGCCCGCCGGCCCGCTGCACCGGGCGCTGCCGCCACGGTGCATGACCTCCAATCAGTGCGGCCAGCCGCACGCCTGAACGCCGAAGGAGCACCCCCGAGGGCCGTGATCCGGATCCTCGTGAACGATGTCGACGCGGCCCTGCCGTTCTACCAGGTGCTGGGTTTCGAGCTGGCCGACCGCTGGGGGCCGCCGTTTGCCGTGATCGAGCGGCAGGACCTGACGGTCTGGCTCAGTGGCCCCGGCACCTCGGCCCGCCGGCCGCTGGCCGATGGCGCGGTGCCCGTGCCCGGCGGCTGGAACCGGCTGGTGCTGGAGGTGCCGGCGCTCGAGGCCATGGTGGCCCGCCTGCAGGCGGCCGGCGCGCACTTCCGCGGCCCGCCCGTGGCCGGCCCCGGCGGCCGGCAGGTGCTGGTGGACGACCCCTCGGGCAACCCGGTGGAACTGTTCGAACCCAGCACCGGCGACGCATGAACCGACCGCCCCCGGCCGTGACGCCCCCCCTGATCCGCCCTGCCACGCCCGGTGATGCCGAGGCCCTGGCCCGCATCTACAACCACTACATCGCCCACACCGTCATCACCTTCGAGGAGCAGGCGGTGTCGGCGCCGCAGATGGCCGGTCGCATCGGCGAGCTGCAGGCCGCCGGCATGCCCTGGCTGGTGGCCGAACGTGACGCTCATCTGGTGGGTTATGCCCATGCCGGCAAATGGAAACCACGCTCGGCCTACCGCTACTCGGCCGAGAGTTCGGTCTACCTGGACCCCACCACGCTGGCCCAGGGCCTGGGCAGCCGGCTCTACGAGGCGCTGTTCGCCGAACTGAAGGCACGCGGCGTGCACGTGGTCATCGGCGGCATCGCGCTGCCCAATGAACGCAGCGTGGCGCTGCACGAGAAGTTCGGCATGGCCAAGGTGGCCCACTTCGGGCAGGTGGGGTTCAAGTTCGGCCAATGGATCGACGTGGGCTACTGGCAGAAGCACCTGTGAGGCCGCGGCCGCCAGGCCGCCCGGCGCGGCGCGGGCCGGGTACGGCTCAGTAGCCCCGCAGCCGGTTGTAGGCCGCCACCTGCTCGGGCGTGAGCAGCGCGCGCATCGCCAGGTGGTAGCGCAGGTGCGATTCACGCAGCTGCCCCTGCGCCAGCGCGGCTTCGGTGCTGGCCGCGGCCAGCAGCGGCGGCGTGGCCTGCTGCTGGCTGAACAGCGTGTCCAGCGCCCGCTCGGCGGCGAGCACGGCCTCGCCGCGCTGCCGGGCCTCGTGCTGCATCTGGCTGAACAGCGCCTGCGTGCGCGCCCGCTGCGCGGGCGACAGGGCCAGCGCGTCGGCCAGCGCCAGCACATGCGAGGGCCCGGGGTAGCTGTTGAGCTCGGCCGCCAGGGCGAGCGACATGCCCCGGCCCGCACGCAGATCACCCACCTGCTGCGCCGACAGGGCCTTGATCTCGCGCTGCTGCTGGCCGGCATACGGCGCGGCCGGCGCCTCGTGGTGATGGGCCGGGGCCTGGCCCCGGGCCAGCATGGCGGCGGCCAGCAGCAGGACGAGGCACGAAACGCGTCGAAGGGTCATGGGCTGCACCGGACAAGGAAGCTGAGGAGCTGCCCATGATCGGCACGGCGGCGCCGGCCCCCTATGATCGCGGTCATATGCCGCCCCCGATCGACCTGCCCGCGCCATTGCAGCAGCTGCTGCCGGCCGCGCTGCTGGGCCAGTGCACCACCCGGCGCGTGGCGCGCGACACGCGGCTGTTCCACCAGCGCCAGCGGCCCCGCGCCATGCACTTCGTGGCCCACGGCGAGGTGCTGCTGCAGCGGCCCGGCGAGCAGGGCAGCGCGCTGGTGCTGCAGCGCATCCGCCAGGGCTTGGTGGCCGAGGCCAGCCTGCAGGCCGGTGCCTACCACTGCGACGCGGTGGTGGCCGTGCCGGCCGAGATCGTCTCGCTGCCGATCGGGCCGCTGCGCGAGGCCCTGGCGGCCGACCCGGCGTTCGCCATGCGCTGGATCGGCATGCTCAATGCAGAACTGCGGCGCCAGCGCATGCAGTGCGAGCGCCTGTCGATCAAGGGGGTGCGTGAACGGGTGCTGCACCTGCTGGCCACCGAAGGCAGCGCCGGCCGGCTGGCGGTGCCCGCGGGCCTGAAGTCACTGGCCACCGAACTGGCGGTGACCCACGAGGCCCTGTACCGCACGCTGGCCGCGCTGGCCCGCGAAGGCCGGGTCACCCGCGAGCCCGGCGCGCTGCTGCTGCGCACGCCGCGCTGAGCCGGCCGGCAGCAGGCAGACTCGGGGGCCCGCCGCTGCCCTGCCGCACCATGTCCGACCTTGCCCCGCTGCCCGACACCCCGTTGGGCCTCTACCGCCACCACAAGGGCGGCGAGTACGAAGTGATCGGCGTCGCCCGCCACAGCGAAACCCAGGAACCGCTGGTCGTGTACCGCCCGCTGTACAACGCCACCGGCTGGTGGGTGCGCCCGCACGCGATGTTCTTCGAGACGGTGCTGGTGGACGGCCGGGCGCGGCCCCGGTTCGAGAAGATCGGCTGAGTCGGCCGGGAGCGGCCCGGTCCGGCCTGAGCCGGCCCCCACGGCCCTGCGCGCCGGCCCCCCGAGGGGATCAGGCCGCCGCCTGCAGCAGGCGGATCAGCATGTCGATCACGTCCTGACCGTCGGGCGATTTCAGCCGGTGCTGGCGCAGCGTGCGCGCCAGTTCGGCGCGGGACAAGGCCTGGGTGTCGGCACGGATCAGGATGCCGGCGATGGCGCGCTGCGCCTCGAGCGAGCGCACCTGCGGGAACAGGCGCGCGAGTTCCTGCACGCTCTGCGCATCGGCCAGGCGCTGGCGGGCCAGCGTCTCGAGCGCGCGCACCTGCGCCGCGGCCGCCGTCATGCGGCCGATGCCGGCGGTGAGGCGGCGCAGCTCGCCCGCATCGGCCAGCGGGCGGTGCCGCAGGTACACCTGCGCGATGGCCACGTCCTCCTCGTCGGCACTGGTCAGCGCGCGCAGGCTGCGCTCGTGCGCCGGCGCGTCCCCCAGGCAGGCCAGCGCCGCCGCGTGCGCCACCTGGTCCGGCCGCGCCGCGCCGGTGGCCAGCACCGCCTGCGCGAGGCCCTGGCCGCCCGGTGGGTGGAGGCTGCAGACCAGGTCGACCTCGTGCCGGCCCAGGCTGCCGCGGGCCATGCGCTCGCCGATCAGGCGCACCAGCTCGGCCTGCTCCTGCGCGGGCGACAGCCAGCCGAGGCTGCGCGCCAGGGCCATCATGCGGGCCTGCACCGCGGCGTCGTCGGCATCGCGGGCCAGCGTGAGGTAGCGCTCGCGCGCGGCATGGTCGGCCTCGATCGCGCCGAGCGCCGCCGCCACCTCCGGCCGCTGCCGCTGCGCGGGGCCGATGCTGGCGACATGGCGTTCCAGGTGGTCGAGGAACATGCGCACCTCGGTCATGTCGCGCTGCAGCACCTGGTGCAGGAAGGCGAGCTTCTGCACGGCCGAGGGCCGATCGTCGGCAAAGGTGCACATGTCGCGCCGGAAGCTCGCGTGCGGGTCCGCATCGCTGAGGCCGGCCACGGCGATCATCGAGCTCGGGCCGAACAGCTTCAGCAGCGTCGGGCTCGGGCGGCCGCTGCCCACCTCGCCGGCGGGCGCGCTCTGGAAATAGCGTTCGAGCAACGGCCCGGCGGTGCGCCCCAGCGGCGCCTTCGATGCAAAGCCGTACAGCACCGGCACGTCCTTGAACACATGGCGCAGCCGGTCGCGGTTGCTCTGGCCATAGCGCTCGCTCAAGGCGGCGGCCAGGCGCTGCGCCTCGACCGCGGAGTGGCCCGAACGCACCAGGCTGCGCAGCACCTCGCCCGAGGCCACGTGCCGCGGCGCCGATTTCAGGGTGTTGCAGCCGAACAGGTACACCTCCTTCAGCCGCGAGAACAGCCCGTCCGCCGGTGCACTGCAGGACTCGTGCTGCATCTCGTGCACGGTGAGGAATTCGCGGTCGTCGAAGCGGTCGGTGTAGAACTCGGTGCCGTCGTCGAAGTGGCCGGAGATCACCAGCACGTCGCAGCGCACGCCCCGCTGCCGGGCCGAGGCCAGCCAGTCCGGCCGGCCACGCTGCACCAGCTCGACGAACTGGTAACGCTCGCGCGGCAGGCGGCGCTGCAACACCTCCTTCTCGTCAGACGAGTTGATGGTGACGGTGCACACCGTCTGCGGCGGGCTCTGCGGCGCGGCGCGGCCGGCCAGCGGCCAGGCAGCGGCCAAGCAGGCCAGCAGGGCGGCCGCGGCGCGGGGGAGGAGGTGGGGCATGGCGATTAGATACGGTAACGGGTAAATGTTCCGCAGGCCAGGCCGGCCTGGCAAGGGCCTGTAACCGCCGGCGGGCACCCGGCCTCGCCCGGCGCGAACGCGCCGCCCGGCGACGGGCCGCTCAGTGCTGTTCCACGCGCTGTTCCACGCGCTGTTCCGGCCGCTGTTCCAGGCGCTGGATCAACGCGTCGGCCAGGGTGTCACCCAGCAGCAACATGTGGCGCTCGGCACGCACCTGGCGCGCCAGCGCGGCGCTGTCGATCGTGCGCAGGTCGGCGCGGATCAGGATGCCCGCGATCGCCGCCTGCACCGGCGCAGACCGTGTCTGCAGGAGCAGGCGCACCAGCGGCTCCAGGATGTCGCGGTCGGCCACGTAGTGCCGGCCCAGGGCCTCCAGTGCGCGCACCTGCGCCTCGGAAGGGCCCATGCCGACGATGCCGCGCGCGAGCTGGCGCAGCTCGGCCGCATCGGTGATGGGCCGGTGGCGCAGGTAGGCCTGCGCCACCTGCACCTCGGCCTCGTGCGGGCTGAGCAGGGCCTGCAGCGTGCGGCTGCGCCCGGCCGGGCTGCCCAGGCAGGCGCGCACGGCGGCATGCGGCACCTCGTCGGACGGGCTGTCCGACGACGGTGCCTGCGCCGGCTGCCCGGCCGCCTCGGGCGCGAGCGTGTCCGACAGGCTGTCGTCCTGGTTCAGGCTGCAGGCCAGCCCCACCTCGGCCGCACCCACGCTGCCGCGGGCCAGCAGCTCGTCGAGCATCCGGCGCAGCTCCTGGCGCAGCTCGGTGCTCGAGAGCCAGCCCAGCTCGCGTGCGAGCTGCAGCATGCGCACCCGGGCCTCGGGCTGCGCCGCATGGCGCGCGAAGTCGAGAAAACGCGCGCGCGCCGCGTCATTGCGCGCGATGGCCCCCAGCGCCTGCGCCACCGCGGGGCTGCGGCGCGTGGCAGGGTCCAGCGTAGCGGTGAAGCGCTGGATGCGGTCGAGGAACATCCGCGTCTCGGTGCTGTGCCGCTGCAGCAGCGTGTGGATGAAGTCGAGCTTCTCGGCGTCGGACAGCCGCCCGTCGGCAAAGCGGCACATGTCGCGCCGCACCTCGGCTTGCGGGTCCTGGTCGGTCAGGCCCGCGGCCACCGACAGGCCGTAGGGCGCGAACTGCGCCAGCAGCCGGCCGCTCGGGTGGCCCTGGCCGACCTCGCGCGCGCCGGCCACCCGGAAGTGGCGGTCCAGCGCCGCGGCGGCGATGGGCCCCAGCGGTGCCACCGCCGAGAAGCCGTAGATCACCGGCACGTCCTTGAAGATGTGGCGCATGCGATCGCGGCTGCTTTCGCCCAGCTCGGCGTTCAGGGCCCGCAGCTGGCGTTCGGCCTCCTTGCGCGAATGGCCCTCGCGCACCAGGCTGTGCACGATCTCGGCCGATGCGCTACTCTGCGGCTGCGGGTTCAGCGTGTTGCAGCCGAACAGGTACACCTCCTTCAGCCGGCCGAACAGGCCCGGGCAGGCCTCGCTGCACGACACGCGCTCCAGCTCGGCCACCGGCAGGTACTCGCGCACGTCGAGCTGGTCAGAGAAGAACTCGTGGCCGCCGTCGTAGTGGCCGGAGATGACGAGCACATCGCAGGCGATGCGGGCGCGGCAGGCCGAATCCAGCCAGTCGGACCGCCCACGCTCGACCAGCTCGACGAAGTGGTAGCGGCTGGGCGGCAGGTGGCGCTGGAAGCTGGCCTTCTCGTCGGCCGAATTGACGGTGATCGTGCACACCGTCTGCGGCTCGCCGGCGGCCGCCAGCCCGGCCCCGCCCAGTGCCGCGGCAACCCACACGAGCCGAAGTGTCCAGTGCCAGCGCATGCGGTCATCGTACCGAGTGCCACGGCAATGCACCGCGCCGGCCGTGTCAAGCTGATCGGCGAGCACACCGACAACAACGCGGCTTCGTGCTGCCGCAGCCGGCCACCGACATCGCGCTCACGGCGCAGGCGGCCAAGAACCGGTTCGTCGGATGCCAGTGCGGCGTGATGGACCCGCTGGTCTCGGCCCGGGGGCCGTGCCGGCCATTCGCTGCTGCTCGGTTGCCGCTCGCTGCAGGCCCTGGGCGGGGCGCTGCTGGCGCCAGGCGCGCTCGATTTGGCCAGGGCCGGTTCATGCCGCAGCGGTGACTCCGGGTGTTGGAAAGCGCCGGCTTCCCGGCCCGGCATGGTTTGCCAGCGCACAGACGGCCCGCATGCCACGGGCGACCATGGCCTCACCCCACAACCGGAAGGAAACACCATGGGCACCACCAACTACGTCACCCGCGACAACTTCGGCATGTACGCCAACAGCAGCGAGGGTCCTGGCCCGTCGCTGATGGGCGCGAACACGCTGCTGGGCAACGACGTCTACAACAAGGACGGCGAGGACCTGGGCGACATCAAGGAGTTCATGATCGACATGGCCTCCGGCAAGGTGGCCTACGCGGTGCTGTCGTTCGGCGGCCTGATGGGCCTGGGCGACAAGCTCTTTGCCGTGCCCTGGGCCGCGCTGGTGCTGGACACCGACAACAAGCGCTTCACGCTCAACGTGCCCAAGTCCGCCCTGAAGGACGCACCGGGCTTCGACAAGGAGCGTTGGCCGTCGATGTCCGACCGCACCTGGGCCAGCGGCGTGCATCAGTTCTACGGCACGCCTTACGACAACGCCTGACCGGCCGTTCGAACCGATGGCCGGGCCCGCTGCACACGCGGGGCCCGGCCGGGCCGCACGGCGGCCCGCAGTGCCGCCCCGGCGCCACACTGCCCCCGGCGCCTCTCCAGCGCCCCCCTCTCAGAGCGTCCACGCGGCTGCCTCGCCGGCAGCCGCGTCGCAGCGCGTTCTTGATGCCGTCTTGATACCCACCCGCCCGAATTTGCCGCCATCTTGACGCGGCCGTGCCTACGCTGTCGGCACTGCATGAAGGAGGACGTTCTGTGAACACCACATACGTCGCACTCGCGATCGGCTTCTGGCTGCTGATGGCGGCCCTGGCCGCCGGTTGCGCCAAGCTCGGAGGGCCCCGGCAATGACCTGGATGTATGTGATTGGCGCCGTGGCGGCGGTGGGCCTGCTGGTCTACCTGGTGGCGGCCTTGCTGCAACCGGAGAAATTCTCATGACCACCCATGCCTGGATGCTGCTGATGGCCTACGGCGGGGTGCTGTTGCTGCTGGCAATACCGATGGGCCGCTACATCATCCACGTGATGGAAGGCCGGCTGCGTTTTGCCGGCCGCATTGAATCGGTGCTCTACCGCTTGTGCGGTGTCAAGGCCGAGGCCGAGATGGGCTGGCTGCAGTACGCGCTGGCCCTGCTGCTGTTCAATGTGCTGGGCGTGCTGGCGGTGTATGCCCTGCAACGCCTGCAGCTGTGGCTGCCGCTGAACCCGCAGGGCGTGGCCAATGTGTCGCCGGACTCGGCGTTCAACACCGCGCTGAGCTTCGTCACCAACACCAACTGGCAGGGCTACAGCGGCGAACAGACCATGGGCTACCTGACCCAGATGCTGGGCCTGGCGGTGCAGAACTTCCTGTCGGCCGCCACCGGCATCGTGGTCGTCATCGCGCTGATCCGCGGCTTCGCGCGCCACTCGGCCGCGAGCATCGGCAACGCCTGGGTCGACCTGACCCGCGTGACGCTGTGGATCCTGCTGCCCCTGTGCCTGGTCTACAGCCTGTTCCTGGTGCAGCAGGGCGTGCTGCAGAACTTCGACGCCTACAAGGAGGTGCAGACGTTGGAAGCGCTGCAGCCGCAGACGCTGGCCATGGGGCCGGTGGCCTCGCAGGAGGCGATCAAGATGCTGGGCACCAACGGTGGCGGCTTCTTCAACGCCAACTCGGCGCACCCCTACGAGAACCCGACCGCGCTGAGCAACTTCGTGCAGATGCTGTCGATCTTCCTGATCCCGGCGGGCCTGTGCCTGGCCTTCGGCCAGATGGTGGGCGACCGGCGCCAGGGCTGGACGGTGCTGGCCGCGATGTCGGTGCTGTTCGTGGCTGGCGCCGTCGCGGCGATGAGCTTCGAGCAGCAGGGCAACCCGCAATTCGCGGCGCTGGGCGTCGACCAGACGGCGAGCACCACGCAGGCCGGCGGCAACATGGAAGGCAAGGAAACCCGCTTCGGCATCGCCGCGTCGGGCCTGTTCGCCACCATCACCACCGATGCGTCCTGCGGCGCGGTGAACTCGATGCACGATTCGTTCACGCCCCTGGGCGGCCTGGTGCCGCTGGTGAACATGCAGCTCGGCGAGGTGGTGTTCGGCGGCACCGGCACCGGCCTGTACGGCATGCTGATGTTCGCCATCATGGCCGTGTTCATCGCCGGGCTGATGATCGGGCGCACGCCGGAGTACCTGGGCAAGAAGATCGAGGCCCACGAGATGAAGATGACCTCGATCGCCATCCTGGTCACGCCGCTGCTGGTGCTGGCCGGCACCGCGGTCGCGGTGATGGCCGATGCCGGCCGCGCGGGCATTGCCAACCCCGGCGCGCACGGCTTCTCGGAGGTGCTGTACGCCTTCACCTCGGCAGCCAACAACAACGGCAGCGCCTTTGCCGGGCTGTCGGCCAACACGCCGTTCTACAACCTGATGCTGGGCATCGCCATGTGGTTCGGCCGCTTCGGCGTGATCGTGCCGGTGCTGGCCATCGCCGGCTCGCTGGCCGCCAAGAAGCGCATCGCGGTGACCGACGGCACCATGCCCACGCATGGCCTGCTGTTCGTCTCGCTGCTGGTGGGCGTGGTGCTGCTGATCGGCCTTCTGAACTACGTGCCGGCGCTCGCGCTCGGCCCGGTCATCGAGCACCTGGTGCTCTGGAAGTGAAGTGAGCTCGACATGACTCGCAAGACATTCACGCTCTTCGACCCCGCGCTGGTCAAGCCGGCCGTCGTTGATTCATTCCGCAAGCTCGATCCGCGGGTGCAGTGGCGCAACCCGGTGATGTTTGTCGTCTATGTCGGCAGCATCATCACCACCTTGCTGTGCGTGCAGGCGCTGGGCGGCCAGGGAGAGGCCTCGGCGGGCTTCATCCTGGCCATCACCCTGTGGCTGTGGTTCACGGTGCTGTTCGCCAACTTCGCCGAAGCCCTGGCCGAAGGGCGCAGCAAGGCGCAGGCCGCCTCGCTGCGTTCGCTGAAGAAGCAGACCTGGGCCAAGAAACTGGAGGAGCCGCACCACGGTGCGAAGTGGCACCCGATCGAATCGTCCGAACTGCGCAAGGACGCGGTCGTGCTGGTGCTGGCCGGCGACGTGATCCCCGCCGACGGCGAGGTGATCGAGGGCGTGGCCTCGGTGGACGAGAGCGCGATCACCGGCGAATCGGCCCCGGTGATCCGCGAATCCGGCGGCGACTTCTGCGCCGTGACCGGTGGCACCCGCGTGCTGTCGGACTGGATCGTGGTGCGGATCACGGTGAACCCGGGCGAGACCTTCGTCGACCGCATGATCGCGATGGTCGAGAACGCCAAGCGCCAGAAGACGCCCAACGAGATCGCGCTCACCATCCTGCTGGTGGCGCTGACCATCGTGTTCCTCGGCGTCACCGTCACGCTGCTGCCGTTCTCGCTGTTCAGCGTGGACGTGGCCAAGGCGCAAGGTGTCGTGTCCCAGCCGATCACGGTGACGGTGCTGATCGCGCTGCTGGTGTGCCTGATCCCCACCACCATCGCGGGGCTGCTGTCGGCCATCGGCGTGGCGGGCATGAGCCGCATGATGCAGGCCAATGTCATCGCCACCTCGGGCCGCGCGGTCGAGGCCGCGGGCGACGTGGACGTGCTGCTGCTGGACAAGACCGGCACCATCACGCTGGGCAACCGGGCCGCCGCCAGCTTCCTGCCGGCCCCCGGCGTGAAGGAGGCCGAACTGGCCGATGCGGCCCAGCTCGCCTCGCTGGCCGACGAGACGCCCGAGGGCCGCAGCATCGTGGTGCTGGCCAAGCAGAAGTTCAAGCTGCGCGAGCGCGACGTGCAATCGCTGGGCGCGCAGTTCGTGCACTTCTCGGCGCAGACGCGCATGAGCGGTGTCGACCTGCCCTCGCCCACCGGCGACGGCGCGGCGCGCCAGGTGCGCAAGGGCGCGGCCGAGGCCATCCGCAAGCACGTGGAAAGCCTGGGCGGCGCGTTCCCGGCCGCGCTGGACAGCGCGGTCGACGACGTGGCCCGCCGCGGCAGCACGCCGCTGGTGGTGTGCGACGGCAAGCGCGCGCTGGGCGTCATCGAGCTGAAGGACATCGTCAAGGGCGGCATCAAGGAACGTTTTGCCGAGCTGCGCCGCATGGGCATCAAGACCGTGATGGTGACCGGCGACAACCGCCTCACCGCCGCGGCGATTGCCGCCGAGGCGGGCGTGGACGATTTCCTGGCCGAGGCCACGCCGGAGCAGAAGCTGGCACTGATCCGCCAGTTCCAGGCCGAAGGCAAGCTGGTCGCGATGACCGGCGACGGCACCAACGACGCCCCCGCGCTGGCCCAGGCCGACGTGGCGGTGGCGATGAACTCGGGCACCCAGGCCGCCAAGGAGGCCGGCAACATGGTGGACCTGGACAGCAACCCGACCAAGCTGATCGAGGTGGTGGAAACCGGCAAGCAGATGCTGATGACGCGCGGCTCGCTCACCACCTTCAGCATCGCCAACGACATCGCGAAGTACTTCGCCATCATCCCGGCGGCCTTCGTCACCACCTACCCGGGCCTGGGCGCGCTGAACGTGATGCACCTGGGCAGCCCGAACTCGGCCATCCTGTCGGCGGTGATCTTCAACGCGCTGATCATCGTCTTCCTGATCCCGCTGGCGCTGAAGGGCGTTTCCTATCGTCCATTGGGCGCGGCCACGCTGTTGCGCCGCAACCTGGGCGTGTTCGGCCTGGGTGGCGTGGTCGTGCCGTTCATCGGCATCAAGGCGATCGACCTGGTGCTCAGCGCCACGGGCCTGATCTGAACTGGAGCCCCTCATGAAAGCACTTCTTCGTCCCGCCCTCAGCCTGTTCGCGGTGCTGACGGTGATCACCGGCCTGGCCTACCCGCTGGCGGTGACCGGCCTTGCCCGTCTGGCCTTCCCGCACCAGGCGGCCGGCAGCCTGGTCGTCCAGGACGGCAAGCCCGTGGGCTCTTCGCTCATCGGCCAGGCCTTCAGCCAACCCCGGTACTTCTGGGGCCGGCCGTCGGCCACCGCGCCGATGGCGTACAACGCGGCCGGTTCGTCCGGCTCGAACCTGGGGCCGCTGAACCCGGCGCTGGTGGACGCGGTGAAGGCCCGCATCGACGCGCTGAAGGCCGCCGATCCCGGCAACCCCCTGCCGGTGCCGGTGGACCTGGTCACCGCCTCGGCCAGCGGGCTGGATCCGCACATCAGCCTGGCCGCGGCGCATTACCAGGTGGCCCGGGTGGCGCGTGTGCGAGGCCTGGCACCCGAGCAGGTGCAGGGCCTGGTGGCCACGCATGGCCAGGGCCGGTGGCTCGGCCTGTTCGGCGAACCGCGGGTGAACCTGCTGCAGCTCAACCTGGCACTGGACGCGGCGGCACGCCGCTGAAAACCTGTGGACGAACCCACAGCGCCTATGCTTCGTCCTGTGGTGCCGATGCCCGACAACCGCCCCGACCCCGACGCCCTGCTGGCCCGCCTGAAGCAGGAGGAAGCGCAGGCCAGCCGCGGCAAGCTGAAGATCTTCTTCGGCGCCTCGGCCGGCGTGGGCAAGACCTACGCCATGCTCTCGGCCGCGCGCGCGCTGCGCCAGCAGGGGCAGGACGTGGTGATCGGCGTGATCGAGACCCACGGCCGGGCCGAGACCGCCGCGCTGGTGGGCGGCCTCGAGTGCCTGCCGCTGCGCGAAGTGAACTACCGCGACAGGGTGCTGAAGGAGTTCGACCTCGACGGTGCGCTGGCGCGCAAGCCGCAGTTGGTGCTGGTGGATGAACTGGCGCACTCCAACGTGCCCGGCTCGCGCCACCCCAAGCGCTGGCAGGACGTGGAAGAACTGCTCGATGCGGGCATCGACGTCTGGTCGACGATGAACGTGCAGCACCTGGAGAGCCTGAACGACGTGGTCAGCGGCATCACCGGCATCCGGGTCTGGGAGACCGTGCCCGACCGCGTGTTCGACGAGACCGACGAGGTGGTGATCGTCGACCTGCCGCCCGACGAACTGCTGCAGCGCCTGAAGGAAGGCAAGGTCTACCTGCCGCAGCAGGCCGAGCGCGCGGTGCGCAACTTCTTCCGCAAGGGCAACCTGATCGCGCTGCGCGAGCTGGCGCTGCGCCGCACCGCCGACCGGGTGGACGACGAGATGCTGCAGTACCGCAGCGCGCTGCCCACCGCGCCGGTGTGGCAGACGCGTGAATCGCTGCTGCTGTGCATCGGCCCCGACGAGCGCTCGGACAAGCTGGTGCGCAGCACCGCGCGCATGGCCGCCCAGCTCGACGTGCCCTGGCACTGCATCTACGTGGAGACACCGGCGCTGCAACGCCTGCCCGATGCGCAGCGCCACCGCGTGCTGCGGGTGCTCAAGCTGGCCGAGGACGCCGGCGCCACCACCCGTACGCTGAGTGCCGAATCACTGCCGGCAGCCATCGTGCGGCACGCCCACGAACACAACCTCTCGCGCGTGGTGCTGGGCCGTGACACCGGGCGCGCGGCGCTGCCCTGGCGCAGCACCCTGGCCGAGGCGGTGGGCGCACTGGCGCCGGACCTGGACCTGATCCAGATCGCGCTGCCCGCGCGTGACCGGGGCCACCGCTGGCCGGGCCTGCGTGCCACGGCCGATGCCGGCGCCGGCGATGCCCCGGCGCGCCCGGCCGGCGCCTGGCGGCCCTATGCCTGGAGCGTGGCCCTGTGCGCCGCGGTGACGCTGCTGACCGCGCCGCTGCACGCCCGGCTGGACATGGCCAACATCGTGATGGTGTTCCTGCTGGCCGTGGTGCTGGTGGCGGTGCGCCTGGGCCGCGGGCCGGCGGTGCTGGCCGCCTTCATGAGCGTGGGTGCGTTCGATTTCTTCTACGTGCCGCCGCGCTTCACCTTCGCCGTGAGCGATGTGCAGTACCTGCTCACCTTCGCGGTGATGCTGGTGGTGGCGCTGGTGATCGGCCAGCTCACCGCGGGGCTGAAGTTCCAGGCCCGCGTGGCCACCCAGCGCGAGGAGCGCGTGGGTGCGCTGTACGCGATGTCGCGCGACCTGTCGGGTGCGCTGATGGCCGAGCAGATTGCCGAGATCGCCGCGCGCTTCGTGCAGTCGGAGTTCCAGGCCCGCGCCGGGCTGATGGTGGCCGACCCGAACGACAAGGTCGCCACCCTGCTGCCGCTGCCGCTGCTGCCCGCCGGCGTGGACCCCGGCGTGGCGCAGTGGGCCTTCGACCACGGCGAGCTGGCCGGCCGCGGCACCGACACCCTGCCCGGCTCGCCGCTGCTGTACGTGCCGCTGAAGGCGCCGATGCGCATGCGTGGCGTGCTGACCATCGAGCCGCACAACCCCGAGCGGCTGATCGGCCCCGAGCAGCGCCGCCTGCTCGAGACCTGCGCCTCGCTGCTGGCGATCTCGCTCGAGCGCGTCCACTATGTCGAGGTGGCCCAGAGCACCACGCTGCAGATGGAAAGCGAGCGCCTGCGCAATTCGCTGCTGGCGGCGATCTCGCACGACGTGCGCACCCCGCTGGCGGCGCTGGTGGGCATGGCCGAATCGCTGGCGGTGATGCAGCCGCCGCCCACGCCGGCCCAGGCCGAGGTGGTGGGCGCCATGCGCGAGGCCGCGCGGCGCATGAACGTGCTGGTGAACAACCTGCTGGACATGGCGCGCCTGCAGGCCGGCGCGGTGCAGCTGAACCGGCAGTGGCAGCCGCTGGAAGAGGTGGTGGGCAGCGCGATCAAGGCCATGACCGGCGTGCTGGACCCGCAGCGCGTGCGGGTGCGGCTGCCCGACGAGCTGCCGCTGCTGCACATCGACGCGGTGCTGATCGAGCGCGTGCTGTGCAACCTGCTCGAGAACGCGGTGAAGTACACGCCGGCCGGCAGCGCCATCGAGATCGGCGCCCACGCATCGAGTGATCGCGTCGCGGTGACGGTGGACGACCACGGCCCCGGCCTGCCCAAGGGCCGCGAGGAGGCGATCTTCCAGCTCTTCGAGCGGGGCCGCAAGGAAAGCGCGACACCGGGCGTGGGCCTGGGCCTGGCGATCTGCCGCGCCATCGTCCAGGCGCATGGCGGCACGATCCGCGGCGAGACGCGGGCCACCGGCGGCGCCCGCTTCACCTTCGAGCTGCCGCGCGGCGAACCGCCGGCGCTGGACCACATCGAGGACACCCTGGCCACCGAACCGGGGGCGCACCCGTGAGCGACACCAGACCCAAGGTCCTGGTGGTCGAGGACGAACCCGAGATCCGCCGCTTCGTGCGGCTGGCGCTCGAACGCGAAGGCTTCGAGGTGCACGAGGCCGGCGGCGTGCAGCGCGGGCTGATCGACGCCGGCACCCGCCACCCCGACCTGGTGGTGCTGGACCTGGGCCTGCCCGATGGCGACGGCGTGGACCTGATCCGCGACCTGCGCACCTGGTCGGACGTGCCGGTGCTGGTGCTCTCGGCCCGCAGCACCGAAGGCGACAAGATCGGCGCGCTCGATGCCGGCGCCGACGACTACCTGGTCAAGCCCTTCAGCGCCGGCGAGCTGCTGGCCCGCGTGCGCGCCCACCTGCGGCGGCGCAGCGGTGCCGCGAGCGGGGCCGACCAGGTGATCAGCTTCGGCGAGGTGCGCATCGACCTGGTGCGCCGCAGTGTCGAGCGTGCGGGCCAGCCGCTGCACCTGACGCCCAACGAGTACCGCCTGCTCACGCACCTGGCCACCCACCCGCATTGCGTGCTCACGCACCGCCAGGTGCTGGCCGCCGTGTGGGGCGCCGGCCACGCCGAGGACACGCACTACGTGCGCGTGTACATGGGCCAGCTGCGCAAGAAGCTCGAGCTCGACCCCTCGCAGCCGCGCCACCTGATCACCGAAACCGGCATCGGCTACCGCTTCGTGCCCTGAGAGCTTGAGAGGCTTTCCCATGCGCCCACGTCAGCCCCCAGAACAAGCCCAATCTAGGCGAAAAGCGCAGCCGTGGCCGTTCCCCCGGCGAGCTTTTCAACGACGTGTGGGCTTGTTCTGGGGGCTGACCCGAAGGGCCGGGGTACCCAAGGGCGCTGGCGGGCGTTGCGCTGCTGGCCCGGGTGGACACCCGGGCTGCGCATCGCGCCTACGCCAGCGCCCTTGGCCGCCCCGGCGTGGGTGCATGGGAAAGCCTCTCAAGCTCTGAGCCGCCGGCCGCGGCGCAACAGCCGGACCTGCTCCCCTTGATTCGGCGTGCGGCCGACCGCAGCGCTGATCTGGATCAACGGGCATCGGCGATCCCGGGTGTCACATCCCAGCGCGAAGTGCGCAGTGGAAGGGGGATCGCCGATGGACACCACCCAAGAACTCAGCACCAGCGTCGACACGGTCGTCGAGCAGCTGCGGGCGCTGATCGTGCAAACCTTCGAACTCGAGCGCCCGGCCGCGGGCATCGGCGAGGGCGAGCGCCTGTTCGGCGACGGCCTGGGCCTGAACTCCCTGCAGGGCATCGAGCTGCTGGTGCAGGTGGAAGACAGCTTCGGCATCACGATCGGCGAGCTCGACTGGTCGATCCACGAACAGCAGACCCTGCGCAGCCTGGCCGAGCTGGTGCTGCAACGCCTGAGCGAACGGTAGCCGCCTGTGGGTGCCCCATGGCTGCGTCCTACTTCGCAGCGTCGATGGACCTGGAGGAGCTGCCGCAAGGCGTGCGCTACCCGCACCTGGCCGTGCCCGAAGCGGTGGTGCGAACCTATGTGCAGCGCTACTCCCGGCCTGGCGACGTGGTCTTCGATCCCTTTGCCGGTTATGGCTCCACGCTGACCAGCGCGCTCGCGCTGGGCCGCCAGGCCTGCGGTGTCGAGCTCGACCCGGAACGCCTGGACCATGCCCGGCAGCGCCTGGCGGGCCGCGCGGTGCTGCACCAGGGCGACGCGCGCCACCTGGACGCGCTGGACCTGCCGGCCTGCCAGCTGTGCCTGACCGGGCCGCCCTTCTTCCGGTCGAGCGAGCTGATGCAGCAGGACATCCCGAGCCTCGCGCCGGCCTACGACGACTACCTGGACGAGCTGACCGGCGTGTTCCAGCAGGTGGCGCGCCGCCTGCTGCCGGGCGGGCACGTGGTGGCGCTGTTCGCCAACATGCGGGTGCCCCGCGGCTTCTGGCACCCCGGCTCGGCAGCGGGCGTGCTGCCACTGGCCTGGGATGCCGCGCGGGCCATCGGCCGCTGCCTGGACTTCCTGGGCGAGGAGATCTGGTGCATTGAAAAAGGCCCCGGCCACTCGCCCTTCGCCGGCCGCCATGGCTACTTCCTGCTGTTCGGCAAGCCCGCCGCCGCGCGCGAGGCCGCATGGACGCGCTGACCCCGATCGACCTGCTGCAGGCCGCGCACGACATGGGCCCGCGGCGCACCGCGCTGGTGGACGGTGGCCGCCGCTACCACTACGCCGATCTGCACACCGGCGTGCGCCAGGCCGCGGCCCTGCTGGCCGCGCAGGGCGTGCGCCGTGGCGACCGCGTGGCACACATCGGCGTCAATGCCGCGGAGCACGTGCTCTTCCTGTATGCCGCCGCCTGGCTGGGCGCGGTGTACCTGCCGCTCTCGCCCTGGTCCGCGCCGCCCGAGCTGGCACGCGGGCTGGCGTTCGCCGGCGCGCGCTGCGTGCTGCTGGGCCGCTCGCTGATGAACCGGCCGCTGGCCGGCGTGTACACCCGCGCCCAGCGCCCCTGGGCCGGGGATGTGCCGGCCATCGACCTGTGCGAGCCGGCGCTGCAGGCCTTGCTGTCCCCCGGCGCGCCCGCGCCGGGCGACGCGGCCTGCCCCGCACCGGTGGCCGATGCCACGCTGCCGGCCCTGATGCTGTTCAGCAGCGGCACCACCGGCCAGCCCAAGGGCATCGTCTACGGCCAGGGCGCGCTGGCGCTGCAGGCGCTGTGCATCAACCTGGCGCTGCGCATCGGGGCCGAGGAACGCTTTCTCAACGTCTACCCCGCCGGCCACTACGGCAGCGTGATGCCCGCGCTGCACACCGCGGCCGTGGGCGCCTGCGTGGTGCAGCTGCCGCTGCCGCACCCGGCCCAGGTGCTGGACACGATGGCGCGCGAGCGCATCAGCTTCATCGTCGCGGTGCCCGAGGTCTGGCGCAGCCTGCTCGCCCACCCCTCGTTCGACCAGCGCGACTTCTCGGCGCTGCGCATGGCCAACGTCGCGTCGGACTTCATCCCGGTGGCGCTGATGCAGCAGATCATGGACCGCACCGGGGCCGCGTCGGTTCAAGGTTATGGCCTCACCGAGACCGGGCTCGCCACGGTGCTGCCCGAGGGCCTGGCGCGCCAGCGCATCGGCTCGGCGGGCCTGCCGCTGCCGCAGGCCTGCGTCCAGGTGCGGCGGCCCGACGGCACGCCGGCCGAGGTGGACGAGGCCGGCCAGATCTGGGTGCGCACCCGCTACGCGATGCTGGGGCTGTGGAACGGCAGCGGCATCGATGCGTCGCAGACCGACGCGGACGGCTTCATCGACACGCGGGACCTCGGCCACATGGATGCCGACGGCCTGCTGGCCATCTCGGGCCGGCAGGACGACTACATGAAGGTCAGCGGCTACCGCATCGCCGCCGCCGCCATCGACGAGGTGCTGCGGCGCCACCCGGCGGTGGCCGATGCGGCGGTGGTGGCAGTGGCCCATGCGCGCACCGGGCAGGCCCCGGTGGCGGCCATCGTGCCCCGGCCCGGTGCCGAGCCCAGCGCGCACGCGCTGGCCGACTGGGTGGCGCAGGCGCTGTCGCCCAAGGCGGTGCCGGTGGCGTTCTGGCGCGTGCCGGCGATCCCGCGCACCGGCAGCACCGGCAAGGTCCAGCGCCATGAACTGCTGGCCTGGGTGCAGGCCGGCCACCTGGCCCCGCTGGCGGCGGCCCCGGGCGATGGCGGCACCACGCCCGCGGTGGCGGAGCAGCGGCCATGAGGCTCGACCTGGGCAACCCCGCGCACGTGAAGCTGTGCCTGCTGGTGCAGGGCGTGCGCTTCACGCCCGATGCGGTGGCCGGCGTCGGGCGCCGGCACACCGAGCGTGCCCTGGCCTACAACAACAGCGACCAGCCCCTGCAGGGCCTGGACACGGTGCCGGGTGAACTGCTGCTGCCCGAGGGCGTGGTGTGTGGCGTGAACTACCGGCCCGACAGCCCCTGGTGCGTGCAGCGCCAGGCCGAGGGCTGGCACCTCACGCTGGACCAGCGGCCGGTGTGCGAGGTGGTGCTGCCCGAGCGCCCGGCCTACTACGAGTGCCGCCTGTCCGATGGCTCGCCGGCCAGCCGCTATGTCTCGCAGTACAGCGTGCACGCGGTGGCGGTGTTCCTGCACCGGCAATGCCACATGTGGGCCATCCGCGCGCCGTGCCAGTTCTGCTCGGTGGAGGCCACACGCGGCGTGAACCGCGCGGTGCACGACGCACCCCACGGCGCGCTGCTCACCGAGGCGCTGGTGGCGGCCGTGGCCAGCGAGCCGCGGCTGCGCGCGCTGGAGTGGTCGGGCGGCGCACTCGCCGATTTCGACCAGGGCTTCAACGAGGCCGTCGACGCGATCGACGCCGCCCGCGCCGCGCTGCCGCGGCCGCTGTCGCACCACCTGAACATCATGCCGCCGCAGGACCTGTCGCTGCTGGCGCGGCTGGCAAGCGTCGAGGAGCCCACCTTCGCGCTGGAGGTGTGGTCGCCGCGGCTGTTCGAGCAGGTGTGCCCGGGCAAGCACCGCCTGTACGGGCGCGCGGCCTACCTGCGCGCCTTCGATGCCGGCGTGGCGCTGTTCGGCGCCGGCCGGATGTCGTGCAACTTCGTCGCCGGCCTCGAGCCCGTGGACAGCCTGATCGAAGGCTGCTGGGCCATGGCCGAGCGCGGCGTGGTGCCCACGGTGGCGGTGTTCCACCCGGACAAGGGCACCCCCTACGCACGCAAGCCGCCACCGGCCGTGGACGACCTGCTGCGCCTGGCCGGCGAGCTGCGAGCACTGCACCGCCGCTTCGGCTACCGGCCCTACCTGGTGGGCTGCCGGCGCAGCTCGCTCGACAGCGAAATCTACGAAGGACGCTTCGATGCTTGACACCGCCCTCCACCTGCCCGACCCCGCCGCGCCGCCCCCAGGGCGACGCGCAGAAGGCGAGGCCCGAAACGAGGCCTCGGCGCCTGCCGCGCCAGCGGCGCCGCCCGAGGCCGTGCTGCATGTGCACGGCGGCCGTGTGCTCGAAGGCGCGGTGCGCATCGAGGGCGCCAAGATCTCGGCCGTCTCGATGCTCGCGGCCACGCTGCTGACCGACGAGCCGGTGGCGCTGCGCAACGTGCCCCAGCTCGAGGACATGGCGGTCATGACGGGCGCGCTGCGCTTTCTCGGCGCGGGCGTGGCCGCCGGCGAGGGCCGGCTGGACATCGGCTGCGCCTCGGTGGATGCCGAGCGCCCGCTGCCCGCGGCCTGGATGAACTCGGTGCACGGCACCCTGTACCTGCTGCCCGCGCTGCTGGCGCGCCACGAGCGGGTGCGCGTGCCGCTCACGCGCGGCGGCTGCAGCATCGGCGTGCGGCCGGTGGCGCACGTGGCCAAGGTGCTGCGCGCCATGGGCGCGAAGGTGCGGCTGGGCGAGACGATCGAGGCCTGGCTGCCCGAGGGCCGCTTCGTGGGCACCACGCTCGACCTGCAGGCCCTGTACGGCGAGGAGAACAACAAGTTCATCTCCGGCGCCACCAAGACCGCGCTGCTGGTGGGCGCGCTGGCCGAGGGCAGCACGGTGATCCGCGGCGCCTACTGGCGGCGCTGCATCCGCGACCTGTGCACGCTGCTGCGCGCGATGGGCGCACGGATCAGCGGCGACGGCAGCCGCGAGATCCGGATCGAGGGCGTGCCGCGCCTGCACGGCGCCGACCTGGCGCTGCCCTTCGACCCGCTGGTGCTGGGCACCTACATCGGCGCGGCCGGCATCACCGGCAGCCGCATCACCTGCACCCAGGCCTCGCTGGACGGGCTGGAGGTGGAAGCGGCCGCCCTGCGGGCGATGGGCATGCACATCAGCGTGAGCGGCGACGCGGTGGTGTGCCACCCCGAGCGCGCGCTGACGGCGGTGGACATCACCACCGAGCAGGTCGACAGCGACCTCGGCCCCGTGTTCGCGGCCCTGATGAGCGTGGCCCGCGGGCGCAGCAGCATCGAGGAAGTGGTCTGGGAGAACCGGTTCCGCCACGCCGTGGAGCTGCGGCGCCTGGGCGGGCGCAACCGCGTCGAGGGCCGCCGCCTGCTGATCACCGGCGTGCCGCGGCTCACCGGCGCGCGGCTGATGGCGCGCGACCTGCGCGGCGCCGCCGGCCTGCTGCTGGCCGCCGCGGCGGCCGAGGGCTGCTCGGAGCTGCGTGGCATCCACCACCTGCGCCGAGGCTACGAAGACCTGCCGGGACGGCTGGCCGCGCTGGGCGGCCGCATCCGCGCCGGCGCCCCTGGAGAGTGACGACATGCGCGTGCTTGTGCTGTGGCCCCCCGCCGTGCCGGCGTACTTCAACGCCGGCCACCACCTGGGCCTGTGGGAGGTGAGCGCGTACCTCGAACGCGAGATGCCCGGGCTCGAGCTGCGCACGCTCGATGCGGGCGTGCTGAACATGACCTGGACCCACCTCGCGCAGGCGCTGATGTGGCAGCCCGACGTGCTGGCGGTGCAGACCGAGTTCGACACCGTGCACGTGCTCACGCCGCTGTTCACCTACTGCCGGGCCCTGTCGCCGGCCACCCGCATCGTGGTCTTCGGCCGCGCCAGCAGCATCACGCCACGCTTCTTCCTGCGCTACGGGCCCGATGCGGTGGTGAGCAGCGGCGATTGGGAGGCGGCGATCCTGCGCTACCTGCAGCACCTGGCGGGCGCCGACGAGCAGGTGCTCAGCGGCCTGCTGCTGCGCCAGGCCGACGGCAGCATCCGCGACACCGGCCCCGGCGAGTACCTGCCGGCCGACGACTGGGCCTACCCCGACCCCACCCGGGTGCCCTGGGACAGCTACAACGCGATGTACGGCGACACCAGCCTGCGCTTCAGCGGCCTGCCCGCGCGCAAGGAGCTGCCCATCGCGATGGCGCGCGGCTGCCCGCTGGGCTGCGCCTACTGCCTCGTGGCCGCCTACCAGGGGCGGCGCGAGCGCCGCCGCAGCGTGGCCTCGGTGATGGCCTATGTCGACCGCGTGCGTGAGGTCTACCCGTTCGACTACCTGGCCACCCATGCACCCACCTTCACGCTCAAGCGCGATTGGGTGTTCGAGTTCGCGCGCGCGGTGGGCGCGCACCCGGATGGCTTTTCCTGGAAGACCTGCACCACCCTGCACCACCTGGACGAGGCCATGATCGTGGCCTTCGCCCGCTCACGCTGCCTGCGCCTGAGCGTGGGCCTGGAAACCCTGGACGAGCAGGCCCAGGCCTCGCTGCCGCGCCTGAAGCGCAGCACCGAATCGCGCCTGCGCGAGGTGGCCGGCTGGTGCCGGCGCGAGGGCATCGAGCTCAACTGCCTGGTGATGCTGGGCATGCCGGGCCAGACGCCGGAAGGCCTGGCCCGCACGGTGCGGGTGGTGGAGGAGGTCGGCGCGCGCCTGCGGCCGACCATCTACACGCCCTACGAGAACCTGCGCGACGAGATGGACGAAAGCGCGTTCGAGATGCAGACGCGCCAGCTCGTGGCCCCCGGCGTGAACGCCGCGATGGACCCGCGCACCCTCTACCGCATCCAGTACGGCGTTGCCGCCTGACGAGGGGAGAACCCACCATGCATGTCGTCCTGTGTTCCGTGTACCACCACGACCCCCACGATGTGATGAGCGGCCGCAGCACCTGGGAGAACCTGGCGATCCGCTACGTGGGCGCGGCGATCGCCGATCTGGAGGGCGTCCAGGTCAGCATCCTCGACAACCACCTGCACCGGCGCCCCAATGCCGCGGCGATGACCCGGCTCGCGGCGCTGCCGCCCCCCGACGTGGTGGCGCTGTCCGCGCTGAGCCACAACATGCCGATGGCGCTGGACCTGGTGCGGCGCGTGCGGCTGGTCTACCCGCGGGCCGTCATCGTGATGGGGGGCTTCGGCCCGGCCACCTGGCACGACCAGTTCCTGCCGCAGACCCCCGAGGTCGACGCGGTGTTCCTGGGCGACGGCGAACAATCGTTCCGCGAATTCATCCAGCACCTGCGCGACGGCGAGGATTGGCACGCCACCCCGGGCATCGCCTGGTGCGATGCGCAGCGCCGGATCACGCGCACCGCGCAGCCGCGCATGGCCCCGCTGGACGAGCTGCGCTGGCCGCTGCGCGAGCCACGCTACCCGCTGGACGAGTGCACCATCTCGGCCAGCCGGGGCTGCGCGTACAACTGCTCGTTCTGCTCGATCGCGCCGTTCTACGCCGCGCAGCCCGGCAAGAAGGTGCGCTTCCGGGCGCCGGCGCAGATCGTCGCCGAGATGGCCGCGCTCGTGCGCGAGCAGGGCGTGCGCTGGATCAACTTCACCGACGACGATTTCCTCGGCATCAACCGCATCCACCCCGGCTGGTCGGACGAGCTCGCCCACCGGATGATCGAGCAGGGCCTGAACCTGCGCTTCTTCTTCCAGACCCGGGTCGACCACATCCAGGAGCCCGGCCTGGCGCTGCTGAAGAAGGCCGGGCTGCGCACCGTGGCGCTGGGCGTCGAATCCTACGTGCCGCGCATGCTGGAGGTCTTCAACAAGCGCACCACCATCGAGAGCAGCCTGCACGCCGTGGGCGTGCTGACGCGGCTGAACATCAACTACGAGCTCTACTCGATCGCCACCGACGCCGACACCACGCTGCCGGAGATCCTGTTCGACATCGACCGCTTCATCTCGCTGCGCTACTTCGATTCGAACGATCCGGTGCCGTTCTCGATGCAGATCAACGAGTTCCGCGCCTATGCCTACCGCGGCACGCCGCTGTTCAACGAGTACCAGCGCCGCGGCATCCTGCACGTGGAGGGCTTCGACATCGGCTACGACTTCTCCGACCCGCTCACCGCGCAGCTGGTGCGCACCTGCGGCGAATGGAACCGGCGCTGGAAGCCGCTGAGCGACGTGATCCTGCAGTACCGCTATTCGTCGGCCATCAAGCGCGGCGAGCTCGACGAGGCGGTGTTCTACAAGCGCCTGCACAACCGCTACTTCGAGCTCGACACGCGCTGGACCCGCGCGCTCTGCGAATCGATGCTGCGCCACCAGGGCCTGGAGGCGGCCGAGTACGAGGCGCTGTGCGTGCGCATCACGCCGGCGCTGGAGCAGCTAGCGCAGGAGGTCCGGCAGCACGAACGCTCGCGTGAACTGGCCGTGGCCGGCGACTACGGAGGCTTTGCCGCACCATGAAGATCGCGCTGGCCACCCTCAACTACCGGCCCCGGTTCGACCCCGTCACCGGCCGCGACAGCGCCGAGGCGCTGGGCATCAAGTACCTGGCCGCCGGGGCGCAACGCCAGGGGCACCAGGTGCTGGTGGTCGACGCGCAGTTCCGCGACCTGGCGGCGGCCGAGGCGCTGCGCGAGATCATCGATTTCGCGCCCGACCTGGTGGGCCTGTCGCTCACCGACTGGGTGCTGCGCGAGGCTTGCCGCTGGGTGGAGCAGCTACACGGCCGGCTGCCCGCGGCCTTTGTCTGCGCCGGCGGGCCCGGTGCCACGGCCTGGCACGACAAGCTGCTGCAGGAAGCCCCGGCGCTGGGCTGCGTGGTGCTGGGCGAGGGCGAGCTCAGCTTCGACGAACTGGTGAGCCGCATCGCCAGCGGCGCCGACTGGCGCCCGACCGCCGGCATCGCCTGGCGCGCGGCCGACGGCAGCCTGCAGTGCACGCCGCCGCGCCCCTTCGTCACCGATCTGGACACGCTGCCCTGGCCACGGCGCGAGCCGCGCTACCCGCTCGATTCGGCCACCCTGTGCGCCAGCCGCGGCTGCCGCTGGAACTGCGGCTTCTGCCACATCGCCCGCGCCTCGCGGGCCCAGCCGGGGCCGCACGTGCGCTTTCGGCGGCCGGAGGCGGTGGTGGCCGAGATGCGGGCGCTGCACGACGAGCACGGCGTGCGCTGGTTCAATTTCGTGGACGACATGTTCACCGGCATCGAGCAGCTCAGCCCTGGCTGGATGGCCGCGTTCACCGACGGCGTGCGCGAGGCGGGCATGGACGTGTCGCTGTTCTGCGAGAGCCGCGCCGACGACGTGACGCCCACTCTGCTGGACAACCTGAAGCGCGCCGGCCTGAAGACCATCGCGCTGGGCATCGAGACCAGTTCGCCGCGGGTGCTGAAGAAGCTGAACAAGGGCATCACCCGCGAACGCAACGCGCAGGCCATCCGGCTGGTGCAGGAAAGGCGCATCCACTTCGAGCTGTTCTCGATGCTGATCGAGGCCGACACGACGCTGGCCGAGATCCAGGACGACATCCGCTTCTTCGTCGAGCACCACTACCTGCAGCAGAACGACCCGGTGCCGTTCTCGGTGCAGGCCGTGGCCTTCCGGGCCTACCCGTTCCGCCACACCGCGCTGTACGGCCAGTACCTGCGGCGCGGCATCCTGCGCGAACGCGGCTTCTCGATCGAATACGACCTGCAGGACCCGCAGGTCGAGCAGTTCAGCCGCGCCTGCATGGCGCTGCACCAGCGCATCCCGCAGGCGCTGGAGCGGGCGCTGAACTTCAGCTATGTCGGTGCCATCCAGGCCGGGCAGGTGGCGACCGCCGTGCGCGAGAAGCGATTCGGCAACCAGTTCCTGCGCGCCGACCTCGACTTCGTCAACACCATGCTCGCGCTGCTGTCCACCCAGCCCGGTGCCAGCGCCGACGAGGTGCGGCGCGTCATCGATGCCACGGTCGACCGCGTGGCCGCGCTCGAACGCCAGTTCGACGCCGAACCCGCAGCGGAGGCCGACCCCGCGTTCGCCAGGCGCTGGAACCGGGGCCACCTGGCCACCCAGTGAGGTGGGGGTTGCCGCGCCGCGCCCAGCCGGACCTGCCATGACCGCCGCCCTGCGCATCGCGGTGCTCACCGATTGCCGCGGCCGCGGCCCCAGCGACGTGCGGGGCCGCCCCGACCCCCGCGCCTCCTACGTGGGGCTGCTGCGCGAGCAGATGGCCCGCCGCCACCCCGATCTGCAGGTGAGCTGGCGCGTGCGCGCCAAGGCGGCGTTCGCGCACGAGCTGGACCCGGTGCTGCGGCAGGAGCTGCTGCCCTGGGGCCCGCACATCCTGATCCTCGACTGCCCGACCAGCGATTTCAGCCAGGTGCCCGAGGCCGCTGCGCCACCCGGCGCGGCCGTGGCGCCCGCGCCGCCGCCGCCCGGCCCAGGGCCTGCGGCCCGGCTGAAAGCTCGGGTGAAACAGGCCGTGCAGGCGCGCTGGCCGCAGGCCTGGGCCGAGCTGGCCTTCGCGCGGCAGAAGCTGGCCACCTGCGCCCGCGCGCTGCGCGCCTGGCGAGATGGCACGCTGCCGCGCGTGTCGGTGGCCGAGCTGCGGCAATCGCTGGCGCAGAGCCTGCGGCTGTGCCGCGAGCAGCAGGTGCGCCATGTCGTGATGGTCACGCCCTTCCTGGCCAATGGATTGGCCGGTCCTCTGCTGCGTTATCGGCTGCGCGAGATCCGCGCCGCCAGCCTGGCCGCCGCCGCCGCCGAGGGCGCGCTGGTCTGCGACCTGACCCGGGCCTGCGCCCGGCGCCGGGCGCGCCTGATGGCGCGCGACTTCCACTTCTCCAGCGAGGCGCACCGCCTGCAGGCGCAAGCCCTGCTGCCCGTGATCAGCGCGCTGATCGATGCCGGCGATGGCGTTCCCACCGGCCCCTGAGCATGCCGGCGCGGCCGCGTCGCCCGCGACCGAGGCCACGCACATCGACGGCCGCACCGTGCGCAATGCCGCCTGGCTGGGCGTGGCCCAGGTGCTGCGGCAGGCGGTCGCGGTGGGCGCGGCGATCATGCTCGCGCGCTACCTGGGGCCGGCCGACTACGGCCTGTTCGCGATCGTCTTCTTCATCAACGAGCTGGCGCAGAGCCTGGTGGATTTCGGCATCGGCACGGCCATCGTGCAGCGCAAGGCGGTCGACCAGCGCCTGCTGTCCACCTGCTTCTGGGCCAACCTCGGCCTGGGCCTCGGCGGCGCGCTGGTCCTGGTGGCGCTGGGGCCGTGGCTCGCGGCGATGTTCGGGCAGCCGGTGATCCCGGCGCTGATGGGCCTGTGCGGCCTGAACCTGCTGTGCTCGGCGCTGCAGGTGCTGCCACGCGCGCTGCTGTCGCGCGCGCTGGCCTTCCGCCCGGTGGCGCTGGCCGGCCTGGCCGCCAGCGTTGCCGGCGCGGCCCGCGCGGTGGCACTGGCCAGCGCCGGGGCCGGGGTCTGGGCCCTGGTGGTGCAACCGCTGGTGGGGGCGCTGGTCGGCCTGGGCTGGATGCAGCACCACGCCCGCTGGTGGCCCAGCCCCGTGTTCGACCGGGCCGAGGCACGCCGGGTGGCACGCTTCTCGGCCCCGCTGCTGGGCGGCACCCTGGCCATGCAGTGCAGCCGCAACCTGCAGAACCTGATCCTCGGCCCGGCGGTGGGGGTGGCCGGGCTGGGTCGGATCACGATGGCGCAGACGGTGGCCTCGGCCCCAGTGTCGCCACTCAGCGAAGCGGTGGCCCGCGCCAGCTTCCCGGTGCTGGCCCAGGCCCAGGATGCCGCCGCGCAGATGCGCGCGCGGCTGCTCGGCTCGATCGAGCTGCTGGCGCTGGCGGTCACGCCGGTGCTGGTGGGCCTGGCCGTGCTGGCGGCCGACCTGGTGCCGGTGGTGCTGGGCCCGCAGTGGCAGGCCATCGTCGCGGTGGTGCCGGCGCTGTGCGGCGTGGCCTGGGTGCAGGCCGTCACCGCCCTGGGCGCGCCCACGCTGCTGGCCGCCGGCCACGGCCCGACGCTGCTGCGCCTGGCCCTGCTGGGCCTGGCCGCCACGGCGGCCTGCCTGGGGGCCCTGCGCGGCCACGGCTGGGCGGTGGCCGCGGTGGGCCTGGGCCTGTTGGGCGCGACCCTGCAGCTGCTGCTCGCCGGCGCCGCCTGCACCGCCTGCGCGGCCCGCTGGCGCGACGCGGCAGCCCGTCCGGCCCGGGCCGTGCTGTGCAGCATGCTGATGGGCGCGGCCCTGCTGCTGGGTGGCCGGCTCGTGGCGGCCTGGCCGCCGGTGCCGCGGCTCTTGCTGCTGGTGGCCGCTGGCGCGCTGGCCTATGTGGCCGCGAGCCTGGTGTTCAACACCCGAGGCCTCGTGCAGGCCCGGGGCCTGCTGCGCGCGGCCTCGCGCAGCCAGTGAGCCCGCATCGAGCGCGCGTCAAACGCCGGTCATCGCACCGGCCGCCGAGGCGGTGTCACGCCAGGCAGGGCTGGGGCGCGGCGCAGGGCATTGGCGCCCGCCGGCGCCGCGCCGCAAGCGCCGCCCCGCCGATCGCCGCCAGCGCCAGCGCCAGCGTGGCCGGCTCCGGCACGGTCTGCGCTTCGAACGAGGCGCTGGTGCTGGTGGGCGACCACCAGATCGCCCCCTGCTTGCCCAGCACCGAGAACGCAAACGCGCTGATCGCGGGGTTCACGCGGTCGAACACCAGCAGGAAGTCGTTCGCCGCGCCGTTGCCCACCACGGCATTGGCGCCGTTGAACAGGCCGCCGATCGCCGTCTGCGTGCTGCCCTGGTTGGCAATGCCCACCTCGCCGAGCGTGTAGCTGTGGCCGGCGATGATGAGGTCGATCGCGGTCAGCGCGCCGATCGGGTCGTGCGGGTTGCCACTCGCGTTCCAGCTGATGGAGCCGCTCACCGGCCCGGCCAGGCCCGAGAACTGCACGCCGGCATTCTGGAAGCCGTCGGCGCTGAAGTGCAGCGTCACCGGCGCGCACAGCGCCGCGGTGGTGGCCAGCAGGCCGGACAGCAGGGTGATCAGGCGTTTCATGGGGGTGCTCCGCTCAGGGGTTCGGGGGTGGCTCGAGGCCGGCTCCCCCGCTCTGTGGCAGCCCCGGACCCCCGGTTCCCGCGCCCGCGAGGAACCCACGCGCGGCGTGATTTCCTGCCCACCGCCGCCCGCGCCGCACCCGCGCGCGGGCCCGCCCCCGCCCCCCCCTGTCAGGCGAAGCGCACCCCCACGTCCTCGGCCCGCAGGTCCAGCTGCTGCAGCAGGTCGAGCACCAGCGGCTTGACGAACAGGCCCGTCTTGGCCGTGTACTCCAGGAACTCGAAGGTGTGCTGCCAGGGCTCACGCTCGGCCTTGCCTTCGCGGATCATGCGGCAGAACTCGTTCTCGAAGCTGCTGTAGCCGAACTGGTGCACGTCCACCACGCCCAGCAGCGGGATCAGCCGGTGGTTGGTGACGATCGGGCTCTGGTCCTTGGCGCTGATCAGCCCCCACTGCACCACCTGGCGCTTGATCTCGGCCTCTTCCAGGTCCCAGGCATACAGCGGGAACAGCAGGCGCGGCACGTCCACCGCGGGGTCGGTCTGGCCCTGCCACCAGAGCCTGCGGTCGGCCTCGTGCGGGAAGATGTCCTGCAGCCGCAGGCCCGCGGTCTCGGTGCGCGGGCGGCGCTCCTGCTCGCGCGGCGATTCGTAGTGGTGCAGGCCCAGCCCGTTCTCGACCTGGTAGCGCGAGTAGCCGCAGATGATCAGCGGAATCGCCTTCTCGGCGGCCAGGTTGCGCGCGGCGTCCAGCATGAACTCGCCATCGCTGAAGTCCACCGTGCCGTAGCTGCCCTCGGCGTTCAGGTGCGTGATGGCGTGGCGGAACAGCTGCACGTAGAAGCCGCGGTGCGGGCGGATGAACACGTGGTCCACGTCCAGCCGCGGCAGGATCTCGTCGATGTTGCGCTTGGCCACCGGGCTCATGAAGCTGTTGTCCACGGTGCAGGTGAGCAGGCGCAGCCGCGGGTGCTCGTTCTTCAGGCGCTGCACCAGGTAGCTGCTGTCCTTGCCGCCGCTGAACATCACCAGCGCGTCGTAGCGGCCGCGGCCACTGCCCTGGGCCGCGGCCAGCACCGCGTTCAGCTCGGCCTGCAGCGCCGCATCGGGCGCGCGGCGCGGCGGCAGGCCCTTGGCCCGCTGTTCCACGCAGGCGCTGCACACGCCGCTGGCATCCAGCGGCAGCATCTTCTCGGAGGCACCGCACTGCGTGCAGCGGCGGTTCAGCCGGCCGGCTGCGAAACGGCGCTGCAGCGGCCAGATGCGGCGAACATAGAACTCGAACAGCCGGGCGGTCTTGACGGGATCGACTTCCTGGGCCAAGGCATCTCCTCGGGGGTGGCGGGCACGGTGCGCGCAGCATAGCGCGCGCGGCACCACGCAGCGCCCGGCGCAGGCCGGTCATTCCGGTCATCAACGGCGCTAGTACGATGCGCCACGCACAAGGGCGCGATGCCTGACGAGGAACACGATGACAGACTGGACCGCCGGCTACGTGGCCGACCTGGGCTACACCCATGGCTACTACCCCGAGCTGAACCCGCTGGCGGTGAAGCTCGCCTTCCTGCGCGCGGGGCTGGTGTGCCCCGAGATCGGCACCGCCTGCGAGCTGGGCTTCGGGCAGGGCATGAGCGCCAACCTGCATGCCGCGGCCTCGGTGGTGCAGTGGCACGGCACCGACTTCAACCCCGCCCAGGCCGCCTTTGCGCAGGAACTGGCGGCCGTGTCGGGGGCCGGCGCGCGGCTGCACGACGATGCCTTCGCCGACTTCGCGCAGCGCCCCGACCTGCCGGACTTCGACTTCATCGGGCTGCACGGCATCTGGAGCTGGATCAGTGACGAGAACCGGGCCTGCATCGTGGACTTCGTGCGCCGCAAGCTCAAGGTGGGCGGCGTGCTGTACGTCAGCTACAACACGCAGCCCGGCTGGGCGGCGTTCACGCCGATGCGCCACCTGCTGGCCCAGCATGCCGCGGTGGTGGGCGCCGATGGCCAGGGCACGCTCAAGCGCGTGGAGGGCGCGCTCGCCTTTGCCGACCGGCTGCTGGCCAGCGAACCGGCCTATGCCAAGGCCAACCCGCTGGTGGCCGAACGCCTGAAGTTCCTGAAGACCCAGGGCCGTGCCTACCTGGCCCACGAGTTCTTCAACCGCGACTGGCACCCGATGCACTTCAACACCATGGCCGAGTGCCTGGCACCGGCCAAGCTGAGCTTTGCCTGCTCGGCCCACCTGCTGGACCATGTCGAGGCCCTGAACCTCACCCCGGCGCAGCAGACGCTGCTGGGCGAGTTCACCGACCCTGTGCTGCGCCAGTCGATCCGCGATTTCATGGTGAACCAGCAGTTCCGCAAGGACTACTGGGTCAAGGGCGCGCGCCGCCTGTCGCCGCTGGCGCAGGCCGAATCGATGCGGCAGCAACGCCTGGTGCTGCTGACCCACCGGCCCGACGTGCCGGCCACGGTGAAGGGCGCGCTCGGCCAGGCGGCGATGAACGAAGAGCTCTACGGCCCGGTGCTGGACCTGATGGCCGACCACCTGCCCCGCGACGTGCACCAGATCGAGCGGACGACCGGCCTGCCCTTCGGCCGGCTGCTCACCGCCCTGGTGGTGCTGGCCGGCGCCGGACACCTGGTGCCCGCCCACCCGGCGCCGCTGGTCGACACGCTGCGCCCCACGACCGACCGGCTCAACGCCCACCTGATCGGGCTGAGCCGCAGCGGCGGCGACATCGGGCACCTGGTGAGCCCGGTGACCGGCGGCGGCGTGCCGGTGGGCCGCATGTCGCAGCTGTTCCTGTGGGCGCGGGCGCAGGGCCTGGCCACGCCCGCCGAATGGCGCGACGCCGCCTGGGGCGCGCTGTCCGGGCTGAACCACCGGCTGATGAAGGACCACAAGCCGCTGCAGACACCGGAAGAGAACCTTGCCGAGGCGCAGCGCCTGGCCACGCTGTTCGCGCAGACCGAGCTGCCGCTGCTGCAGGCCCTGCAGGTGGCCTGAGAACCTGTGAACGAACCCAGCACGTCGCGTGCAGGGTTGTCCGGTTAGCCGCTCACTTCAAATGCTAGCATCGAGGCCCTCGTCCACCGCCGAACCCCAGGCCCCGAACACGATGTCCCGTCGTCGCCTCGCTGCCGCGCTGATGCTCAGCGTCGCCCTCCTGCTCGGTTGTTCCTCGCCCAGTGCCGGCCCGCAGGCCAAGCCCGAGCCGCCCGAGGCGGCCGCAGGCCTGCCGGCCCACACACCCCGGTTCGGCCGCGCCCGGCCGGTGGTGGCCGTGGTGGGCGAGAACCGCTTCACCGAACTCACCGATTACGTCGTGCCCTACGGCGTGCTGCAGGCCTCCGGTGTGGCCGATGTCGTGGCGCTGGCCACCCGGCCGGGGCCGATCCAGATGTTCCCCGCGCTCAAGCTGCGGCCGCAGTTCACCGTGCACGAATTCGACGCCCGGGTGCCGCAGGGCGCCGACTACGTGATCGTGCCCGCCGTGCACCATGTCGAAGACCCGGCCCTGCAGGCCTGGGTGAAGCAGCAGGCCGCCAAGGGCGCCACCATCGTCGGGGTGTGCGACGGTGTCTGGGTGCTCGCCCATGCCGGCCTGCTCTCGCAACGCCGGGCGGTGGGGCACTGGTATTCGTTCGAGAAGCTGGAGAAGACCTTCCCCGACACCCGCTGGCTGCGCAACCGGCGCTACCTGGCCGATGGCCCGGTGGTCACCACCACCGGCGTCACCGCGTCGATGCCGGTGTCGCTGGCGCTGGTCGAGGCGATCGGCGGCCGCGCCCGCGCGCAGGCGGTCGCGCGGGCCATGGGCGCCACCGGCTGGGATGCCCGGCACACCAGCGCAGACTTCCAGCTGCGCAGCACCCACGTGCTCGCGGCGGCCGCGAACTGGCTCGCGTTCTGGTCGCACGAGGACATCGGCATCCCGGTGTCCAACGGCACCGACGAGGTGGCGCTGGCGCTGGCCGCCGACGCCTACGCCCGGACCTACCGCACGCGGGTGCTCGGCATAGCGCCCTCCGCCGACGATGTGCGCACGCGGGGCGGCCTGCTCCTCCTGCCGGACCAGCACGCCACCGACCCCGCGGCGGCCGGCCTGCCGCTAAAGCCGCTGGACGGCATGAGCCCGGTCGCGGCCCTGGACGCCGCGCTGCGTGGCATTGCCGGCCGCTATGGCCCGGCCACCGCCGCGCTGGTGGCATTGCAACTGGAGTATCCGCAACCCTGAAAGCCTGGCGGGCCTGGGGACGGGCCTGCGCCTCCAGGACAGCAGCTGCCAGGCGCTGCTGGACCAGGTGCTGCTGGACCAGGTGCTGCTGGACGGGCCGCTGGGGCAGTTCGACAGCGCCCCCACCAGCACCCGGGGCTGCGCACACAACGGCTTCTGCAGCGCGGGCGGCGCGGGCACCGCGGCCGTGTGCTCAGCGGCGGCGCGCGGCGCCGCGCTGCCATGCGCGCAGCTGGTGTTGCCAGCGGGCCAGCGTGTCGTCCGGCGGCGGCGCATCGGGGCCGGTGGTGGTGGCCACCAGCTGGTCCAGCAGGATCTGCTGGTCGGTGCTGGGCTTCGGCGCAAACACCGGCGTGATGTGGACCCACAGGTCGCCGCGCGGCCCGCGGCGGTCCACCGGAAAGCCCATGCCCTTCAGGCGGTAGCGGAGCTGGCCACGCTGCAGTGGCAGGCTGTGCAGGCCGTCCAGCGTGGGCAGCGGCACCGGGTGGTTGGCGACCCAGGCAAAACCGTCCACCGGCATCTCGCAGCGCACTGTGCCGTCGGGCTCCAGCCGCAGGAACGGGTGCGGCTGCACCTCGACGCGGATTTCCAGCGTGCCAGGGGGCGCACTTGGCGTGCCCGGGCCTGCCTTCACGACCAGCAGGTCGCCGTCTCGAACGCCGTGCGGAAAGCGCACCTGCACCGCATAGCGCCGGCTGGGTGCCTGCCCGCTGCCGGCACAGGCGGCGCAGGGCTGGCGCGCCAGGCCGCCGCCGTGGCAGGCCTCGCACGCCACCCGTGTGCCGGGCCAGCCGAACCAGCTGCCCTGCCACACCGCACCGGAGCCCCGGCAGCGCGGGCAGTGCCCGCCCGGCACCCGGAAGCCCTGGCCATCGCAGGCCGCGCAGGCCCGGGCCAGCGTGCCCCGCAGCAGCTTGGTGCAGCCGGTGGCGGCCTCTTCCAGGCTCAGCCGCACCCGGCGCCGGATGGTCCGGGCCGGCGCCTCGTGGGCCGGGCCGGCCTCCGGCGGCGCATCGTCAGCGGCGGCCGCGCCGGCGTGCTGCGCCGACGTGTCCGGCCGGCGGGCAGCCCGGGGCTCGGCCGGTGCGTCATCGGCCGCGCCGGCCGCCCCGGCCACGCTGGCACCCAGCCGGCCGGCCTGGCGGATGGCCTCCACCGCGCGGTTGATGCGCTGCATGCGGGCCAGCGCGCTGGCGCTGGCGTTGCGGTCGGGGTGCCAGCGCGAGACCAGCCGGCGCCACGCCGCCTTGATGTCGCGTTCGCTGGCGTCCGCGCGCAAGCCCAGCTCGGCAAACGCGTCGTCGAGATCCAGTTCCACGGGGCCTTCCTGTTCGGGCGCCGGGCTGCGGCCGGCCAGGATGCCGGCGTGCCCAGGCACTGCCATGTTGCAGCGCAGCATACCGAAAGTCCAGCACTGCCTGCCCCGGGCTTGATCGGCGGCAGCCCGCCGCCGCAATGGCCGCCGGGGCCGGCTCAGCGCGCGGCGACGCCCGCATGAGCACCCGCCAGGCCGGGGTGCCCCGGCGTGCTCACCCGCGCGTGGCGAACAGGCCGTGCGCGGCCCGCGAACGGCGCGCGAACCGCAGGCCGAGCAGCGCCGTGGCCGCCAGCAGCAGGGCCGAGGGCTCGGGCACCGGCGTGGCGATGGTGGAGATGGCGCCCACGGCATCGATGTCGGCCCCCACGGTGGCGCCGCTCTGCCCGTCGAGGGCGGTGTCGTCGGTCAGGCGCACATACTCGAAGATGCTGCCCAGGCCAAAGCCGAAGGCGTCGATGTCCACGCCCGCGGTGGCGCCACCCACCTTGCCCACGCTGAGCCAGGTGCTGCCGTCGACACTGATCTCGACGAACATGTCCTCGACATCGGGGCCGACCTCGAAGATCCACAGGTCGGCCGCGCTGTTGCCGCTGCCGGTGAGCTTGTTGTCGACGAAGCGCACCACCAGGCTGCCGCCGTCGCCCAGCGACACGAACGAGCAATCGGCCTGGCTGCTGCAGCTGTTGTCGCCGGCGTAATCAGGCGTGCCCAGGGCATTGAAGGCGCCCCGGTGCGGCGTGCTGGGCTGGGTGGGGCTGACGGCGCCCACGTTGTACGACGTCACCTGGTCGGCGAAGGACACCGCGCCCTGCGGGAATTCAACCCCGCCGATCAGGCTGGCCTGCGCGGCGCCTGCCACGAGCCCCAATGCAAGCGCCGCGATGCGGCAACCATGGCTGCGAACGATGTTCATGCGGGGCTCCTTCAGCTGGCCCGACATTAGCAGCGATGTCCGCCGCCGTGCATCCACAAACCTGTCGCTGCGCCGCACCCCCCACGTTCGTCGGTTTGCGGTTCAGCGCCCGCCGCACTTCACGTCCACCAGGCCCAGCGTGGTGCTGGCCCGCTGCAGCAGCGTGGCCACGCCCTGCTGCCCGATCACGTCGCTGGCCAGCAGGCTCTTGAGGCCGACATAGACGATGACGCTGCCCTGGTGCAGGTACAGGCCCTCGATGTTCTTGGCACCGTCGATGGCGGTCCAGCTCCACAGCAGCATGGTGGCGTCGCGCTGCACCAGGTCGGGCCGGTTGCCGGGCGGCGTGGCGTCCCAGGTGGCCATTTCGCGCGACCACACCAGCGACGCGTCGGCCGCGCTGGCAAACGAGATCAGGCTCACGCCCACGTTGTTGGCGAAGGTCATGTCGCGTGTGAGCGAGGGCGATGCACGCAGGCTGAAGTAGGTGTTGCGGATCACCTTTTCCTGCGGGTTGTTCGGGTTGGCGAACAGGTAGAAGTAGAAGTAGCCCGGCGTGTTCTCGTGGTCCACGCGGGTGATGCGCAGCGGCGCGTACAACGACTGGTCGGCATTGCTCCAGGTGGTGATCTGCGGGCACACCGCCGGCGGCGCCTTGCGGGTGACGGTGATCGCGCTGCCCAGCACCGCCTGGCCGGGCAGGCCATCGGCGCCACGCACGATCACGCCGGGCTGCAGCGTGTTGCTGCCCATGCGCAGCGGCAAGGTGGCCGAGAAGGTGTCGCCCGCCAGCGTGCCCATCTGCACCGCGCCGTTGATCAGGAAGCCGGCCTGGTCCACCGGCGCGCTGGCATCGGTGCTCACGCGCGCGGTGGCGGTCACCTGCTCGGTGGTGACGCTGGCGCCATCGGCCGGGCTGAGCTGCGTGACCACGGTGGCATCGAAGTACAGGCCCGAGAAGCCCTGCTCGCGGTACATCGCCTTCACGGCCGCGGGGTCGATGTGGAAGCCGGTCAGGCGCTTGAAGGTGGCCCGCTGCTCGGGCGTGGGCACGCCCATCGGGTCGGACGAGGCATTGCAGGTGCTGACGAACTGCCGCCAGGTGTTGCGCGCGGTGGCCGCATCGGTGGCCGAGGGCGTGCCGGTGCCGCGCTGCACGATGAATTGCTCGAACACCTTCAGCCGCTCCAGGCCCAGGCCCATGCAGTGCTCGGCCCAGTAGAGGTGGAAGTGGTCGATCGCCTCGTCGCTCATGAAGGGGATCGGGCCCTGCAGCCGGTTGGGGCTGCCACTTTCCTCGGCCAGGTGGCTCATGGCATGGACCATCTCGTGCCACAGGATCACCGGGCCGAACCGCGCCTGCGGCTCGCGGTTCAGGCCGAAGAGTTCGGGGTCCACCCCCAGCACGAGATCACGGTAGTAGCTGAGCCCGAAGTAGTACTTCTCGACGTACTGCGCCGTGGTGCCCTGGGGGTCGTCGTACTTCAGGTACACCGGGTCGACATAGACCTGGAACGAGGGGTCGCTGGCCCGCGCGGCAAACAAGGCCGGGTCGCCCAGGCTGATGGCCCGGCTGAAGCGGAAGGCATCGTGCCGGTGCAGCATCTCGTTCACCCGCGCCAGCACGGTGCTGCGCAGCCGGGTCTGGTCGAGGTCGGGCACGTGGAAGGTGGTGCCCGCGTTGGCCTGCGCCTCGCCCGCCACCTTCAGCGAGGCCGTCAGCGTGTGGCTGCCAGCCGGGAACAGCAGGTCCACGGTGGCCACGATGGTCTGGTTGTCGGGCCGCGTCACCGTGGCATAACTCGTGAACTCGGTGGTGATCAGGCGGCCGTTGTACCAGATGGCGAAGCTCTCCACCGCCGCCCCGCCCGACCACCGCGCCGTGACCACCACCTGCGTGTTGCGGTTGTCCGGCAGGTAGCCGCTGGGCGAAAGGCTCAGCGACACCGCGGCCTGCGCGCCCGTGGCCCCCAGCAGGGCCATGGCCAGACCCGCCCACCACCGGCGCGCCTGCAACGCGCCACCCCAACGCCACCCGTTCTTGTCCATGAGGGACTCCCAACCCGCGCCGCCATCCGGCACGCAGCCGGTGTTTCGACGGCACTGTTCAAACAGTAGGCCGCCTGGCGCGGATTGTTTTGACGGGCGGCAACGCTGCGGCAGCCTGGGCGGCCGCTCACCCGCCTGTTGGCGTGCCGTCCTTGCCAGGCGTCAATGTGCGGTGTCGCGGCGCGCGGGCGGCATGCGGGCCCACATCGTGTCCAATGCAGTCCATCACCAAGGTCATTGGGAAGGTGCCGGAATGAAGAAGAGACACATCGCACTCGGGGTGCTGGCGGTCGTGGTCGTGGCCGGCACCTCGGGCTGGTTCAGCCTCGACAAGGAGACCCGCGGCCTGCTGGCCGCGCTGCCCACCAACCGCGACATCCTGTTCTGGAGCCAGTCGCAGCGTGATGCCGCATTCCGGGCGCTCGACCGGCTGCCGGTGCTGGCCAAGGTGCGCGAGGTGCCCGCCGGCGGCACGCCGCTGCCGCTGCCCCCCGGACCGCCCCTGAAGCTGGAACAGGACATCGATGCCTACATGGCCGGCCAGCGCAGCGCCGCGCTGCTGATCGTGCACGACGGCAAGCTGCGCCTGGAGCGCTACGGCCTGGGCTTCGGGCCCGAGGGGCGCTGGACCAGCTTCTCGGTGGCCAAGTCGATGACCTCGCTGCTGGTGGGGGCCGCGCTGCGCGACGGGCACATCCGCAGCATGGACGACAAGGTCAGCGACTACATCCCGCAGATGAAGGGCTCGGCCTACGACGACGTGAGCATCCGCCAGCTGCTGACGATGACCTCCGGCGTGCGCTGGAACGAGGACTACGCCGACCCGAACTCGGACGTGGCGAAGTTCAACAACCACAAGCCCGAGGAAGGCGTGGACGCGGTCGTGAGCTACCTGCGCCGCCTGCCGCGCGAGGTGCCGGCCGGCACGCGCTGGCACTACAGCACCGGCGAGACCAACCTGGTGGGCATCCTGGTGGGCCAGGCAGCCAAGAAGCCGCTGGCCACCTACCTGTCCGAGAAGGTGTGGCTGCCGGCCGGCATGGAGCAGCAGGCCACCTGGATCCTGAGCAAGACCGGCAAGGAGATCAGCGGCTGCTGCATCCAGGCCGCCCCGCGCGACTTCGCGCGCCTGGGCCTGTACGTGCTGAACGGCGCGCGCGGCCCGGACGGCCGCAGCGTGCTGCCCGACGGCTGGCTGGCCGAGGCCACCGGCACCCGCACCGCGACCAGCCGCCCCGGCCTGGGCTACGGCTACCAGTGGTGGACCTACGACGATGGCGCCTTCTCCGCGCGCGGCATCTTCGGCCAGGGCATCTTCATCGACCCGAAGCGCAAGCTCGTGATCGCCTCCAACGCCAACTGGGCCGGCGGCGCCAGCCACCCGCCCACCAGCGCGGCGCGGGAGGCCTTCTACCGGGCGGTGCAGAAGGCGGTGGACGACGAAGCCGCAGCCGCGGGGAGTGCCGCGGCGAAGTAGGGACTGCACCGCGGCCAGGCATGCGGGCCACGGCCCGATGCACCGGGCGCCCAGGAGCTCGACGATGGATCCCGATGCCGCGCGTTCATTGCGCACCCTGCTCGCGACCCGCCCCGTGGCGGCGCTGGGCACGCTGCACCGAGGCGACCCCGCGGTGTCCATGGTGCCCTTCGTGCTGCCCACCGGCCAGGCGCGTGTGCTGATCCATGTCAGCGCGCTGGCCACCCACACCGCCGACATGCTGCAACACCCGCGCGTGAGCCTGCTGGTGATGGACGAGCCGCGGGCCGACACGGCGCCGCAGGCCCTGGCCCGCGTCACGCTGCAGGCCCAGGCCCAGGCCTTGCCGCGCGACGATGCAGGCCATGCACAGGCGCGGGCCGCCTACCTGGCGCGCTTTCCGCAGGCGGCCATCACGTTCGAACTGGGCGACTTCTCGCTCTTCGTGCTGCAGCCCGTTTCGGCGCGGCTGGTGGCGGGGTTCGGCCGCGCCTACAGCCTGGTGGGCGATGCGCTGGCGGACTGGCTGTGCCAGGGGCCGGCCAGCGCCCCGGGCTGACCCCCCCGACGCCACCCGGCGGCCCGAGGCGCGTGGCACAAGCCGCGCCGGGCGGGCCCCCGCATTGACATGTCACTCAACGGTGACTAGAGTTGTGTCACCAATGAGTGACAAGGAGCAGCACATGGACCGTCGAGCATTCGTCCGCCTGGTGGGCGGGGGCGTCGTGCTGGCAGCGGCCGGGGCGTCGGGCGGCTGCTCGGGCCGGCTGCCGGGCGAGGCCATCGCCGCGTGGCAGGGGCCGGGCCCCGAGCCTGATCTGCGCCGCGCGATCCTGTCCTACGCGATCCTCGCGCCGCATTCGCACAACCTGCAGTCGTGGCTGGTCGATCTGCGCACCGAGGGTGAGATCCTGCTGCGCTGCGACCTGCAGCGCCTGCTGCCCGAGACCGACCCGTTCTCGCGCCAGATCATGATGAGCCACGGCACCTTCCTGGAACTGCTGGACCTGGCCGCGCGCGAGCGGGGCCAGCGCGCGCAGATCACGCTGTTCCCCGAGGGCGCCTTCGGCCCCGACAGGATCGACGAGCGTCCGGTGGCGCGCATCCGCCTCGTCGCCGACGACTCGGTGCCCCGGGACCCGCTGTTTGCGCAGATCCTGCGGCGCCACACCAACCGCCAGGCCTACGATCCGGCCCGGCCGGTGCCCGCGGCCGCGTGGCAGGCCATGGCCGAGGCGGTGCGGCCGCATCCGCTGCGCCTGGGCTTCGTCGGCCCCGATCACCCGGGGGGTGCCGCCAGCCTGCAACGCCAGCGCGACATCGCACGCGAGGCCTGGCGCATTGAGCTCGTCACGCCGCGCACCATCCTCGAATCCTTCCGCTGGCTGCGCATCGGCGGGCGCGAGATCGCGCAGCACCGCGACGGGCTGTCGATCACCAGCCCGATGCTGGTGGCGCTGGACCGCCTGGGCCTGTTCGACCGCACCCGTGCGCCCGGGCCCGACGACGCGGCAACGCGCTCGCAACGGGAGGATTTCGACGCCAAGATCGCCACGACGCCCGGCTTCCTGTGGCTGGTGAGCGAGGGCAACGCGCGCGCGACGCAGGTCGATGCCGGGCGTGCCTATGCGCGCGTGCAGCTGGCCGCCACCGCGCACGGCGTGGCCATGCAGCCCTTGCAGCAGGCGCTGCAGGAGTACCCCGAACAAGCCGCTCCGTATGCCGAGATCCACCGCCTGCTGGGCGCCAGCCGGCCATCGCACACGGTGCAGATGTGGGCCCGCGTGGGCTTCGCCCCGCCCGTGGAGCCGGCGCCGCGGCGCGGGCTCGACGCCCACCTGGTGCGGGCATGACGCGCCCGCCGCGCCACCCCGGTGGCGAAGGCCACGCGCGCCAGCCCCGGGCCGCCACGCCCCGCACGCGCGACCGGGCGGCCACCGAAGAACGCATCCTCGGCGCGGTGGGCGAGGTGCTCGCACGCGACGGCTTCGGCGGCATCGGCGTCAATGCCATCGCCAAGCAGGCCGCAGTCGACAAGGTGCTGATCTACCGCTACTTCGGCGGCCTGCCCGAGCTGCTGCGCGCCTGGGGCGAAAGCGGCCGGTTCTGGCCCCGGGTGGCCGACCTGCTGGGCCCCGACCCGCAGGCGCTGCTGTCGCTGCCCACCGCCGAGCGCTACGCGCGCTTCTTCGAGCACTTCGTCGATGCGCTGCGCGCGCGCCCGCTCACGCTGGCGGTGCTGGCCGGCGAGGTGAACGAGCGCAACGAGCTGACCGCGCTGCTCGAGGCCGAGCGCGAGCAATGGGGCGCCGAGGCCACGCGTGTGCTCGGCGGCGCCGAGTGGTCCGAGCGCCCGTGGCTGCAGGGCGTGACGCTGCTGCTGGTGGCAGGGGTTCAGCACCTGCTGCTGCGCAGCCGGCAGATCCGGGTGTTCGGCGGCGTGGACCTGCGCAGCGACGAATCCTGGGCCGCGCTCAAGCACGCGCTGCGCGAACTGGCGTGGGTGCTGTTCCCCGCCCCACCCGCGCCTGCACCCCGCCCGCCGCGGGCATCGCGGCGTCGCTGACGGCCCGGCCTGTCACCCGGCCTCAACGGCGCCAGTGCCGGTCGTCGTGGCGGTCGTGCCGGTTCGGGATCCCGTCGCCGTCGACGTCCCAGCGCGGGTTGTAGACCCGGTCGTGGCGATTGGGGATGCCATCACCATCACGGTCCCAGCGCGGGTGTCCCGGGTGGTACCGATGGGGAGGCTGCGGCCGGTAGTACTGCTCACCGCGGTAGGTCGGATAGGGCTGCACGTACACCGGCATCGGTGGCGCGTAGATCGGCGCCGGACGGACATGGACCGGTGACGGCGGCAAGTAGACGGGCACGCCGACCGGGCCGCCGATCGTCACCGACCATTGCACGTTGGCGCCGTGGTTGGCGAGCGCGGTACCGCTGGCGAACACGCCGGCAAGCACCAGCGCACCGGCGACCATTGACCTGCACTTGCTCATGACAGACTCCTTCGGGGTTGGCATGGGCCCATCTTCTGCCGCCCTGCATGAACGGCAGCTGAACGGCGGCCAGATCGTTCAGGCCGGACCGGGCCGCTCCCGGCCGGCCCGATCCCCCTGGGGGACCAGTCCGCAGGGCTGCAGGGGCCGGACTCAGGCGGCCGGCAGCACGATGTCCAGCCGCGCACCACCCAGGTCCGAGCGGGACAGCGTGAGCTGCCCCTCGTGGCTGGCCACCAGGTCGTTGACGACCGCCAGGCCCACGCCGTGGCCGGCCACCCGCTCGTCGCCCCGCACATGCAGTTGCAGGACGGACTGCGTGTCGCTGAACCCCGGCCCATCGTCCTGCACGCGGATGTGCAGCCGGCCGGCCTCGCGCCAGGCCGCCACCACCACCCGGTGCCGGGCCCACTTGGCCGCGTTGTCCATCAGGTTGCCCAGCATCTCGAAGGCGTCGCCTTCGTCGATGCGCCAGCTCAGCTCGCGCGGGCACTCGATCGCGAAGTCCAGGCCCTTGTCGGCGTACACCTTCTGCAGCGAATCGCGGATGCGGCCGAGCACCGGCGCCAGTGCCAGGTAGGGCGCGAAGCGGGCCGCGCCGCTGGCGGCCGCGCGGCCCAGCTGGTACTGGACGATGTCGTCCATGCGCGCCACCTGCTCGGTGACCACCGCCGCCAGCCGGGCGGGCTCGTTCAAGGCGGTGCGCAGCACGGCCAGTGGCGTCTTCAGGCTGTGGGCCAGGAAGCTCAGGGCCTCCTTGTAGCGCGTCTGGCGCAGGCGCTCCTGGCGGATCAGAGTGTTGAGGTTGCGGGTCAGCGCGGCGATCTCCGCGGGGTAGCGGCCCGCGACCTCGGCCTGCTCGCCGTGCTCGATGCGGCGCACCTCGCGCGCGATGCGCCGCAGCGGCGACAAGCCCCACTCGAGCAGCACCGTCTGCGCCACCAGCAGCAGCACGCCGGCGCCACCCAGCCAGGCCCACAGGCTGCGCTCGAAGACGGCCAGCTCGCGGTCGAAGGCCGCCTTGTCCTCCAGCACCGACAGCACCAGCGGCGCGGGCTCCGCGGCGCCGGCCCACTTCACGGCATAACCCAGCGCGAGGTAGGTCCTGCCCTCCGATGCCAGCGTTTCGTGGCGCCATTGCCCCACGGCCAGCTCACGCTGGAAGGGCAGGCGCAGGCCCACGGCGGATGCCGATTGCCATTGCGCGCGCTGGTGCAGGTTGACGATGCTCGCGTACAGGCCCGAGCCCGGCAGCGACAAGCGAGGTTCGGGCAGGGCCTCGGGCATCACCAGCGTGCCGCCGGCGTCGACCTCGGCGCCCGCGAGCAGCAGGTACACCGTGCTGCGCAGCTGGGCCAGGCGGGCCGCATGCGCGCTTTCGGCATGGGCGCGCTGCACCGCCAGGCCGGCCCCGGCGACAAACGCCACCAGCACCAGCGTGGCGCCCAGGATCAGGCGGGCGCGGATCGAGTCGTGGAACCTCATCCGAGGGTGAACCGGTAGCCCCGCCCCCGCAGCGTCTCGATCGGCGCCAGGCGGCCGTCCGGGTCGAGCTTGCGGCGCAGCCGGCCGATCAGCACCTCCAGCACGTTGCTGTCGCGGTCTTCGTCGTGCGGGTACAGGTAGTCGGACAGCTCCTGCTTGCTCACCACCCGCGCGCGTTCGCGCACCAGGTACTCCAGCAGCCGGTACTCGAACGCGGTGAGGTCCATCGCCACGCCGTTCAGCGAGGCCACCTGGGCCGAGAAGTCGATCGCCAGCGGCCCCAGCGTGAGCACGTCCGACGTGGCCTTCAAGGCGCGCCGCAGCAAGGCCTTGATGCGCGCGGCCAGCTCGGGGTACTCGAAGGGCTTGACCAGGTAGTCGTCGGCGCCCGCTTCCAGCCCGAGCACCTTGTCCTGCCAGCTGCCGCGCGCGGTGAGGATCAGGATGGGGATCGTGCGGCCGTCGGCCCGCAGGCGCTGCACCACCGCCAGGCCGCCGAGCTTGGGCAGCCCGAGGTCGATGATGGCCAGGTCGACCGGGTACTCGCGCGCCTGGAACAGGCCGTCCTCGCCATCGGCCGCCTGGTCGACCCGGTAGCCTTCGGCCGCCAGCTGGCGTGCCAGGCCGAGCCGCAGCGCGGCGTCGTCCTCGATCAGCAGCAGCCGCATGCCGGAGCGCCTTGCCGGCGGGCTCAGAGCGGGCGCCCGCTGGCGGCGTCGATCAGCACCACACGCACCTCGCCTTGCGCGGTGAGGATCTTCACGCGCCAGACCGGGCGGCGGCCGGACTCGGCCTTCTCGACCGAGAGCACGCGCCCGTTGCTCACGCGCTGGGCCGCGGCCGCGGCCTCGTCGCGGCTGATGTCGGCCCAGGCCGGGGTGGCCAGCACGATCAGCAGGGCACAGAGCGGCTTGAGCAGGGGTGTCACGGTGCGGTGGATCGTACTACCGCTCAAACAGGATCGACCGACACGCGCACCCGCAGGTGCGGCCCGGGGGGCTCGCGCATCACCGTGGTGAACTGCTGGCCGTGGTAGTCGTAGGTGACGCGGTAGCCCACGATGCGCGTGCTGAGCTCGTTCACCGTGCGGCAGCTCACCACCTCGCGCGGCGGGTCGTCCGCCGGCTCCCAGCGGTGGCGGTTCGCGAGGTGGTCGCCGGCCACGGCCCCCACCACGGCGCCCACCGCGGTGGCGGCCTCGCGGCCATGGCCCTTGCCGACCTGGTTGCCCAGCAGCGCGCCCAGCACGCCACCGACCACCAGGCCACCCGGGTCGCGTTCCGGCCCGGCGCGGCGGCGCTCGTCGATCGGGTGCCGGCGGCACTCCTCGCGCGGCACGCTCACGCTGTCGTACTGCGGCTCGACGCTGCGCACGCGGGCATGGTCGAAGTAGGGCTCGGCGTGAACGCCGAGGGCGGCGGTGGCCGCCAGGGCGGCAAGGGCAAGGCGCTTCATCAGGGCTCCGACGGTTGATCGTGGGCCCATCGTGCCTGCGCCTGCGTGAACCGCAGCTGAACGGACGTGCGGGAGCGCCGCGGGGCTTCGACCCGGCACGGCTGCAGGCCTGGAAACCTCTCGCGGAAGCACAACACGGCCGGCGGGCCGACGGTTCCGGTCGTGCTGATCCGGTCGTGCTGATCCCACCGTGCTGATCCCACCGTGCTGATCCCGTCATGCGCGGGCCGCGGCCAGAAGCCGCCGCTCGGCCCTCACAGGGCGGGCAGTCCTGCCTCGCCCAAGGTTTCCAGCAGCGGGTCCGGCGGGCCGATGCACGCCGGGTCGTGGGTGAGTCCCATGGTCACGCGAAGCGCGGCCTGGCAACGCGGTGGCCGACATCGACCTCTGCATGGCACTGGCGCTGGACCCACCCGCCCAGGCTCGATCGGTCGCGGCCCCGGCCCGTGTGGGGCCGCGGGTGATGGAACGCGGGTGCAACGCGCCCGCTCGCACAGTGCGCTCCTCGCACCAGGAGCCCCCATGAAGATCGCCCCCCACCCGCAGAACGTGAACAAAGTCACGCCTTCGTGCTGTCGCGCGCATCGGCTGAAAAACGTCTGATCCATCAGCGCCCAGCCCTCGTAGGTCTGCCCCGTGCCAAGCCCGGCATGCCAAGACCCTGCTTCACCTTACGGGAGATAGACCCCATGACAACCAAGACCCTCCTGCACGCCGCCACCGCCCTGGTGCTCACGGCCGCCCTGCTGCCGGCGCAAGCCGCGCCGGTGCAGTTCGCATTCAGCGCCACGGTCAACACCGGGCCCTTCGTCGGTGCGGTGGGCACCGGCTTCATCCGCTTTGATGACGCGTTCGCCGGCGCGGCCGCCGTGTCGCCCGGTGCGGCCGGCGGCAGCCTCGAGATCGGCTTCACCTTCCTGGGCCAGACCTTCCACGAGACGAACGACCAGGAGTTCCCGAACTTCCCGCTGGTGACCTTGTTCGAGGGCCTGCCGGTCGGCATCGACTTCGTGCTGGCCGAAGGCTTCTCGGGCGTGGACTTCGCCAACAACGCGATCGCCGGCCTCGCGCTGCAGGGCACGCTGCTGCCCGGCGCCGGCGGGCAGCTGGTGGCGCCGATCGACATCCAGCTCGCGCCGCAGCAGGTGCCCGAGCCCGCGAGCTATGCGCTGGCGGGCCTGGCCTTGCTCGGCCTGAGCCTGAGCCGCCGCAGCACCCGCCGCTGAAAGGACTGCCATGACCATCAACGCACAGTTCTCCCCCCGCGGCACGCTCACCGTGCAGGGTGACACGCTCTCGAACGCCATCGAGATCTCGCGCACCGGCGCCGGCACCCTGCTGGTCAACGGCGGTGCCGTGCCCGTCACGGGCGCCGTGCCGACGATCGCCAACACGCGCCTGCTGCAGCTCGGCGGCGGCGAGGGCGACGACACCGTGTCGCTGAACGAGAGCGGGGGCGCGCTGCCCAAGGCCAACATCTCCGGCGGCAACGGCAACGACACGCTCACCGGCGGCTCCGCCGACGACCTGCTGCTGGGCGACGCCGGCAACGACACGCTGCGCGGCCAGGGCGGTGTCGACCTGATGCACGGCGGCGACGGCCAGGACACGCTCACCGGCGGCGACGGCAACGACTTCGTCTACGGCGATGGCGGCGACGACCGGCTGGTCTGGAACCCGGGCGACGACACCGACCTGTTCGAGGGCGGCGACGGCATCGACACCGCCGAGGTCAACGGCGGCAACGGCGCCGAGGTCTTCACGCTCACCGCCAACGGCGCCCGGGTGCGCTTCGACCGGCTCGACCCCGCGCCGTTCTCGATCGACGCGGGCACGATGGAGCAGTTCGTGGTCCGCATGAACGGCGGCGACGACAGCTTCAGCGCCACCGGC
>JACRAZ010000087.1 GCA_016213205.1 Burkholderiales bacterium | reverse complement strand
GCACCGGCAGGCCCGGCTCCGCGGCCAGCACGGCCGCGGCGGCGGCGGCGCGCGCCTCGCCGCCCGCCGGCTGCGCCCTGGCCGCCAGGGTGCAGGCCGCGGCGGCCAGGGCCTCAGGCAGCTGCGCCTGTGTGCGCAGGCGCAGCAGGCCGGGCGTACAGCGGCGCACGATGCGCTCGGCGGCCTCGCCCAACAGCACCCGCCCGCGCAGCTCGGCCGGGTCCACCCCGAGGCAGGCCCCGCCCCAGCCCGGCACGAAGCGCAGCCCGGCCATCAGCGTGTGGGCATCGGCGGGCACCCAGCTGGGTTGCCAGCCGGGCCCGGCGATCACGGCGCGCAGCTGGCTCAGGCGGCCGTCCGAGTCCACCCGGGCGCGCAGCACGAGGTCGATGCGCCCGTCCGGGGGGACGCAGTAGAGCGCGCGCGCCCCGGCGCGGAAGGTCCAGCCGGCCTCGATGCGTGCCTGCAGCGCCGGCGGCAGCGGCCATTCACGGTAGCCCGACAGCGCCCCCGCGCCGGCCAAGGACGCAGCCGCAGGCGATGGATCGATCATCACCCGGGCATTGTGCCCATCGGCCCCCGCGAGGTCGCCGGCACGGCTTGCGATCAGGGCCGCCAGCCGGCCTGCATGGCACCGGGCTGGCGCAGCGGCGCTGCCAGGTTGGCGAACTCGAGCAGGCGTTCGCGGGTGCTCGCCGGGTCGATGATGTCCTCGATCACGAAGGCCTCGGCGCTGCGGAACGGCGAACACAGGCCGCGCACGTGGGCCTCGATGCGGTCGCGCTCGGCGGCGGGGTCGGGTGCAGCCTCGATCTGCGCCTTGTAGGCCACCTCCAGCCCGCCTTCGATCGGCAGCGAGCCCCATTGCGCCGAGGGCCAGGCATAGCGGAAGGCAAAGCGCCCCGCATGCTGATGCCCGCCGCCGGCCACGCCGAAGGCCTTGCGGATGATCACCGTGCACCAGGGCACCGTGCTCTGCGCCACCGCGGTGAGGGCCCGAACGCCGGCGCGCATCACCCCTTCCACCTCGGCCTCCAGGCCGATGCGAAAGCCCGGCACATCCACCAGGTTCAGCACCGGCAGGTGGAACAGTTGCGCCAGGTCCACCATGCGGGTGTACTTCTCGGCGGTCTGCTTGTCCCAGGCGCCACCGTAGTGGTAGGGATCACTGGCCACCACCAGCACCGGCCAGCCGTCGATGCGCGCGAGGCCGGCCGCGATGGCCTTGCCCCAGTGGCGGCCGATCTCCATGAAGGAACCGTCGTCGACCAGCGCCTCGACGATGGGCCGCACCTTGTAGACCGAACGCGGGTTCTCGGGGATCGCGCGGCGCAGCGCCAGCGGGTCGGCGCTGCTGGTGCGGCCGGTGTCGATGCGCGGGGGCAGCTCGAACACCGACGAGGGCAGGTACGACAGGAAGCGCCGCGCCCTCGCAAACGCGTCTTCCTCGGAATCGGCCTCGTCGTCGACCACGCCATTGCGGGTGTGGATGCGGCTGCCGCCGAGATCTTCCTTGCCGATGTCCTGCCCGGTGCGCGCCACCACCGGCGGGCCGGCGACGAAGAGCTGCGAGGTTTCGCGCACCATCACCGAATAGTGGCTGGCCGACACCCGCGCCGCGCCCAGGCCAGCCACCGAGCCCAGGCCCAGCGCCACCACGGGCACGGTGGCCAGCGATTGGGCGATGTAGGGCCATGACTTCAGCTTGGGCAGCAGCGTGTGGCCCTTGAGCTCGATGTTCTTCACCGAGCCACCGCCGCCGGTGCCGTCCACCAGGCGCACCAGCGGCAGCCGCAGTTCCTGCGCCATCTGCTCGGCGACGATCATCTTGTCGCCCACCGCACCATCGTTGGCGCCGCCGCGCACCGTGAAGTCGTCGCCCACCACCACGGCGGGGCGGCCGCCGATGCGCGCACGCCCCAGCACCAGGTTCGAGGGGGTGAAGCCGGTCAGGCGCCCTTCGCCGTCGTACTCGCCGCTGCCGGCCAGGCCCCCCAGTTCGACGAAGCTGCCAGCGTCCACCAGCAGGGCCACGCGCTCGCGCACCGGCAGCCGTCCGGCATCACGGTGACGGCGCAGCTTGTCTTCCCCGCCCATGCGGGCGGCCAATTGCTGGCGCAGGGCCAGTTCGTCCAGTTCTTTCTGCCAGGCCACGCGCGCGGGCTCCTTCAGGGGGGTGGGTGGGTCGGACGCCGGCGCTGCGCCGCGCGTCACTCCAGCGTGATGTTGCCTCGCTTGACGATTTCTGCGTAGGCGTCCGTTTCCTGGCGGATGCGGGCGGCGAACTGCTTCGGGTCCAGCATCAGCAGGTTGCCCTGCTGCTGCAGCAAGGCCTTGGGCGCGGCTTCGTCACCGGCGGTCCTGATGATGTCGTACAGCGCCTTCACCACCGCCGGTGGCGTGGCCGCGGGCACGAAGGCGCCCACCCAGAACGAGATGTCGAAGCCCGCGTAGCCCTGTTCGGCGATGGTGGGCACCTCGGGCAGGTCGCGCCAGCGCTGGGCCGACGAAACGGCGATCGCACGCAGCTTGCCGGCCCGGATCTGCGGCATCGCGGCCGGGTTGTCGAACGCGGCATCGACCTCCTTGCCCAGCAGGCCCAGCTGCGCCGGCGCGGAGCCGCGGTAGGGCACGTGCACCATCTTCACGCCGGCCTGGTGGTTCAGCATCTCGAAGCTCAGCTGCGTGAGGTTGCCCACGCCGGCCGAGCCGTAGAGCATCTGCCCCGGGCGTGCCTTGGCGGCCTTCATCAGGTCGGCCAGCGTGTGGATGCCGGGGTCCTTGTCGGGGTTGGTGGTCAGGATGAAGGGCACGCTCACGGTCAGCGCCACCGGTGCAAGGTCGCGCTCGACGTCGTAGGCGATCTTCTTGTAGACGAGCGGGTTCACCGTGATGGTGCTGGAGTTGCTGATCAGCACCGTGTGGCCATCGGGTGCAGCCTTCACCAGCTCGGTGGCGGCGAGCATGCCGTTCGCGCCGGTGCGGTTGTCCACCGTCACCGGCTGGCCGGTCTTGCTGCGGATGTGATCGGCCAGGATGCGTGCCACGCTGTCGATCGAGCTGCCCGGCGCAAAGCCCACGATGAAGCGGATCGGCTTGTTCGGATAGGCCTGGGCGAAGGCCGGCGCCAGCCCGCAGGCCAGCCCCAGCAACAGGCCGCAGCGGGTGGCCAGGGACAGCAGGCGCAAGGGTAAACGGGACATGGCATCACTCCTGGCCGCGCCGCCGGGATGGGCAGCGCAGGCGTTCTGTTGAACAGACTAAGCGTTCTCTTTATCTCATTCTCGCGAGCGACCCGCCTCGCGGACACCCGGTTTACCCTGGGGTCCCGCGGCCTTGACGCGACGCCGGTTTGTGTCCCACACTGGCTCGAAAGAGAACATTGGTTCTGCTCTGCAGACTGCTCGGGGATTCAACGCCGCCGGACCGCCCGGCGGCGGCACTGCCGCCACACACCGGATGCTGGACAAGACTGTTTCCACGATGGCCGAGGCCGTGCGCGACGTGTTCGACGGCGCGGTCGTCCTGGTGGGCGGTTTCGGCGTGTCGGCCGTGCCCACCGAGCTGCTGCGTGCCCTGCTCGAGCAGGGTGCGCGTGATCTCACCATCGTCAACAACAACGGCGGCAACGGCCCGCTGGGCCTGAGCGAGCTGTTCCTCGCCGGCCGGGTGCGCAAGCTGATCTGCTCCTACGCGCGCTCGGCCAACCCGCTGCTGCCCAGCGCCGCCGCGTTCGCCGAGGTCTACCACGCGGGCAAGGTGGAGCTCGAATGCGTGCCCCAGGGCACGATGGCCGAGCGCATGCGTGCCGCCGGCGCCGGGCTGGGCCCGTTCTTCTCGCCGGTGTCGTACGGCACGGCGCTGGCCGAGGGCAAGGAAACCCGCGTGATCGATGGCGTGGGCTATGTGCTGGAACAGCCCTTGCGCGGTGACTTCGCGTTCGTGAAGGCACAGTTCGCCGACCGCTGGGGCAACCTGAGCTACCGGCACGCCGGCCGCAACTTCGGCCCGGTGATGTGCATGGCCGCGAAGGTGAGCGTGGCGCAGGTGGACCGCATCCTGCCGCTGGGCGGCATCGAGCCCGACAACGTGCACACGCCAGGCATCTTCGTGCACCGGGTGATCGAGGCCGACAGCATCACCAAGGGAGGATTCTGATGGCCTACACGCGGCTCACGCGGGAGCGCATCGCCGAGCTCGTGGCGGCCGACATCCCGGACGGCCTGTACGTCAACCTGGGCATCGGCATCCCCACGCTGATCCCGCGCTACCTGCCGGCCGGCCGCGAGGTGGTGCTGCACAGCGAGAACGGCATCCTGGGCATGGGGCCCGGCCTGCCTGGGCCGCTGGACACCGACCTCATCAATGCCGGCAAGCAGCCGATCAGCCTGCTGCCCGGCGCGGCGATCTGCGACCAGGTGCTCTCGTTCGCGATGATGCGGGGCGGCCACCTCGACCTCACCGTGCTGGGCGCCTTCCAGGTGTCGCAGCAGGGCGACCTCGCCAACTGGGACACCGGCGCGCCGCATGCCATTCCGGCGGTGGGTGGTGCCATGGACCTGGCCGTCGGCGCCCGCGAGGTCTGGGTGATCATGGGGCACACCACGAAGGAAGGTGCGCCGCGCCTGGTGGAACGCTGCAGCTACCCGCTCACCGGCACGCAGGTGGTCGACCGCATCTACACCGACCTGGCCATCGTGCAGGTGGGCCCCGCAGGCTTCACTGTGCAGGCCATGGTGGCCGGCATCACCGCCGATGAACTGCAGGACCTGAGCGGCGCGCCGCTGCGATTCGTCGGCCAGCCACGCGTGCTGGGCTGAGGCCCGCCGGCGGCCGCTGCGGCGAGGGGCCGGTGCGCGCGCGTCAGCGCGCTCGCGCCACGGCGCGGGCGGTTCTGGCCGCCGGTGCCGGCGGCGCGGCGGCCGCGCCCAGGTTCAGCACGCCGCGGCCCACCGGCCACTGCCCTCCCAGGCTGCGGGTGGCGGCCTCGCAGGCTTCGAGCAGCGGCTTGACCATCTTGCGCACCGCGGGCTCGGTGAAGCGCTCCAGCGGCCCCGACAGCGACAGCGCGCCCAGGCACTCGCCACCCGGTCCGAGCACCGGCGCGGCGATCGCGCCGCACAGCGGATCGCGCTCGCCGAAGGACACCTCCACCTGCGGTGGTCCGGCCTCAGCACCGGCCCCCGCATGGCGCTGCAGCACCTTGCCGGCGGCACCCCGCTTCAGCGGCAGCAGATCGCCGGCGCGAACCCGGTCGAGCGTGGAATGGCGCGAGTCCACCCGCAGCAGGCACAGGCGGGTCTCCGCGTCCTGCCACACATGGAACGAAGGGCTCTCCAGCCCTCGCTCGACCAGTTGCTCCATCAGGGGCAGCAGGTGCTCCTTCAGGTGGTAGGTGGCTTCGAATGCGCGGCCCAGCCGGAAGGCCAGCGGCCCCAGCACATAGCTCTGGTTCTGCCGGCGCACCACCAGGCCGTGCTTCTCCAGCGAGACCAGCAGCCGCAGCACGGTGCTCTTGTACAGATCGGTGGCGGCCGCCAGCGCCGACAGCGTCATCGGCGCCTTGGCGGCCTCGAGTGCCTCGACGATCGAGATCGCCCGCTCGACCGCGGCCACGCCTTCCATGTTGGCGGCATATCCGGGTGACAGGCTGGCGGCGGGCTTGCGGGTGCTGGGCATGGGCGGTGTGCGATGGGCTGGCCGCCGGCAGCCATCGGCCGCGGGCGAATGGCGCCAAGTATGACCCAGCCCACCGGCCCGGGAGGGGCCGGCACCTGGGCTCAGGCCGGCGCGGCGTTCGCGGGTTGCAGCCGGCCAACGATGTCGTCGAGCACGCCGGCCTTCAGCAGCGAGGCGTCCGTCCAGCGCAGCGAGGCCAGCCCGATCGCCCCGAGCAGAAAGCCGAGCGCCTTGCAGACCATCAGGTCCAGCTCATGGCGCCGGCGCGTGGCGTCCAGTGGCGATGCCGCGCAGGCATCGAGCAGCTGGCCCAGCGTGGTGAAGAAGCCGCGCAGGTCCGGCGCCAGCGCAGCCGCGGTTTCGCCGGCCTGGGGTTCGCCAAGGTCGTCCTGGAACGCGAACACGATCCAGTAGTGCTCGCGGTGCTCGAGCCAGTACTGCAGAAAGCCGTCGAGGTAGCCGCGCAGGCGCGCCAAGGGTTCCTTCAGGTCGGCCAGGTCCTGGCTGGCGCGTTCGCAGGCGCGCGCCAGGATGTGGTCCCAGACATGGCGCACCAGGTGCAGCTTGGAGGGGAAGTACCGGTACAGCGTCATCGGCGGCACGCCCACTTCGCCGGCGAGGCGGCGCATCGAGACGGCCTCGAAGCCACCATCGGAAAACAACTGGAGCGCCGTCTGCACCAGGTGTTCGTAGAACTCGGCCTGCTCGGCCCGTGTGCGACGGGGTGAGCGGTTCGGCGGGCTGGACGCGGGCATGGTCTCGATCGGCTTCTTCAGGCCACAAGCTCAGCGGAACAGCATGCCTAGGCTCGTGCTGACGGCGACCCGCCCCGAGGATGGCGCTTGCACCAGCCCGAGGGCGCTTTGTGCCCGGCGGCGCAGATTCTGGCGGAAAGTGGGCCTTACCACAAAGCGCCTTGCCAGGTGACCCTGATGCGATCAGAAAATCCGCTATTGCGTTGATGTACGCCAAAAAGTAGGATGCCCGGCACGACTCGTTGGCCGCGTGATGGTCCGGTGCGCCGCATGCACGGCGCAGCGGTGCATGCGGCGCCGTGACCCGGACGCCGCGTCACCGGTTTAGAAAAACTTCTGTGCAACTCGTGCGAAAGAACCTGCCCACCCTGCCACCCACGCCGGCCACCGGTCCACACAAGGCGCCGGGGCCCCAAGCCGTGGCGCGCACCGGTCCGCCCGCCCGGGCGGACGCGCAGGGCCGCCGCCGCCCATGACGGGTGCCGACCACGACCGGCGCCTCGAGATGGTGGTGCGCAACACCACCAACATGGTGGTCATCACCAACCGCCGGCGCGAGATCGTGTGGGTCAATGCGGCCTACACCCGGGTCACCGGCTGGTCGCTCGAAGAAGTGCGCGGCAGGAACCCGCGCAGCTTCCTGCACGGCCCGCGCACCAACCTGTCCGCGGCCACGCGCCTGGGCGCCATGCTCAGGCGCGGTGAATCGGTGGTCGACTTCGAAATGCTCAACTACAAGAAGTCGGGCGAGTTGTACTGGGTGTCGCTCAACATCGAGCCGATCGTCGGCGAGGGTGGCGAGGTCACCGAGTACATCGCGATCCAGAGCGACATCACCGAGCGCAAGCGCGCGGAGCAGGCCGCGGCGCGGGTGCGCCACCGCCTGCAGCAGGCGCAGCAGATGGCACGGCTCGGCAGCGTGGAGCACGACCTGGCCAGCGGCCAGGTACTGTGCTCGGCCGAGATGCTGCGCCTGGTGGGCTGCACGGGCGAGGACCGGCAGATCGACTACGAGGCGATGTGGCAGCCGGTGCACCCCGATGAATTGGTGGCCCTGCGCGAGCGCTACGAGGCGGCCATCAATGCCGGCGCGCCGCTGGACGTCGAGCTGCGCCTGACCGGCGCCGATGGCGCCGTCCGCTGGGCGCACGCGCTGGGCGCGCTGGAAGGCTGGGACGACGGCCGCCCGGCCCTGTACCGCTTGGTGGTGCAGGACATCACCGAACGCAAGCTGGTCGAGCAGGCCGAACGCGACCGCCAGTTGCTGGAGCAGGCCGCCCGCACGCAGGTGGAGGTGCTGTCGCGGGTGAGCCACGAGCTGCGCACGCCGCTGCACGCCGTGCTGGGCTTTGCCGAGATGCTCGAGCGCCACGAGGCCGCCCACCTCGCCGAGCGGTCACGCGCGCAGCTGGCCCACATCCGCGATTCGGCGCGGCACCTGCTGCTGATCGTCAACGACATCCTCGAACTCACCCGCTTGCGCGGTCGACGCGACGCCTTGTCGCTGGTGCCGGTGGCGCTGTGCCCGGTGGTGAAGGAGGCGGTGGCCATGCTCGAGCCGCTGGCCGCGGCGCGCGAGGTCAGCGTGCAGGTCTCGCCGGGCGTTTCCGGCCCCTGGGTGCAGGCCGATCGCCAGCGGCTGCTGCAGGTGGTGATCAACCTGCTGGGCAACGCGATCAAGTACAACCGCCATGGCGGGCGGGTGGTCCTGGGTTGCGACACCGACGCCTCGCAGCAGGTGTTGCTGAGCGTGGCCGACACCGGACCGGGCATTGCGCCGCAGGCGCAGGCCCGGTTGTTCGAGCCCTTCTTTCGCGCTGAAGCCCTGGCGCCCGGTGCACGCCGCGATGACAGCAGCGGCCTCGGCCTCGCGATCGCCCGCGCCATGGCCGAGGCCATGGGCGGCGACATCAGCGTCGACAGCGCGCCCGGCCACGGCTCGACCTTCACGCTGCGGCTGCAGGGGGCACCGTCGGCACCGATGCCGGCGCACGGCGCAGCACCTGCGGCACCCGCGGCCGACGCCGGTGTCCACGGGCACGTGCTGTACATCGAAGACAACGAGGTCAACTGCCTGCTGATCGAGGGTTACCTGCGCGATCGGCCGGGCATTACCCTCACCTGCTGCAGCACCGGTGCAGAAGGCCTGATGCAAGCACGGCGGCTTCGACCGTCACTGATCTTGATCGACACCCACCTGCCCGACCTCGATGGCAACGAGCTCGTGCGCCAGCTGATGGCCGACCCCGACCTGTACCGCACCCCCTGTGTGGCGTTTTCGGCAGACCAGGACCTGCGGGCTGTCGAGCGCGCCATCCGGGCCGGCTTCCGCGAGTACCTGCACAAGCCGGTGGCGTCGGCAGAATTCCTCGCGTTGGTCGATCGGCTGCTGGTGCCGGCCGCTGCGCCGCGGCACTGACGCCTGCCCTCGCCTGGCCGGCTGCTAGACTGCGCCCCCTGGGCCGCCCGCGCCGGGCGACGCCGCCACATCCGAGACGTTGCCGCGATGACCGAGGCCTCTGCCCTTCCCCCTGGCGCCACCCCGGCCGCCATCGAGACCCCCGGCAACCTGTTTGTCGTGGCGGCCCCCAGCGGTGCCGGCAAATCCAGCCTCGTCAAGGCCCTGCTCGAACTCGATTCGCACCTCTCGGTCTCGATCTCGCACACCACGCGCAAGCCGCGTGGCCAGGAGCAGCACGGTCGCGAGTACTGGTTCGTCGACGAGCCCACGTTCCGCGGCATGGTCGAGCGCGGTGAGTTCTTCGAATGGGCCTCGGTGCACGGCAACCTGTACGGCACCTCGCGCCCGGCCGTGGAACAGCGCCTGGCCGCCGGAGAAGACGTGGTGCTCGAGATCGATTTCCAGGGCGCGCTGCAGATCAAGCAGCTGTTCGCCCATGCGGTGCTGATCTTCATCCTGCCGCCGAGCTGGGATGAACTGCGGCAGCGCCTGATGCGGCGCGGCGAGGACCAGCCCACCGTCATCGAGCAGCGCATGGCCAATGCACGCCTCGAGGTGGCCCAGGCCCGACAGTTCGACTTCGTTATAATCAACGCCTTGTTCGAGACGGCGCTTTTCGATCTGAAGACCGTCGTTCACTCCCAGCGCCTTCGGTATGCCGCACAGATGCGCAACCGCACCCAGGTGTTCAGTGCGCTGGGTCTGGCCTGAAACAGGCCGAGCTCCACCTCTCACAAAAGGCAAGCCCATGGCCCGCATCACTGTCGAAGACTGCCTGCAGAAGATTCCGAACCGCTTCCAGCTCGTGCTGGCCGCCACCTACCGCGCCCGCATGCTGAGCCAGGGCCATGCCCCCAAGATCGACAGCAAGAACAAGCCCGGCGTGACCGCGCTGCGCGAGATCGCTGCTGGCGAAGTGGGTATCGAGATGTTGCGGCGCGTGCCGCTCTGACCCCCCTGCTCCACCCGATGCGGTGCCCCCGGCACCGTGACGACAAGGGCGCCCACCGGGCGCCCTTTTGCTTTTTCAGGCCCTCGACAGTCCAGCGGGGCAAAGCAGGCTAAATTCCAGCCATGGGTATTCGCTCCTTCGCCGCCGAGTTGCTGCTGCCAGCGGCACTGCAGCCGCGGCTGCGCGCGGCGGTGGACACCACGCCCAAGGCGGAGGCGGCGTCGTTTGCGGCCCTGGAAAGCAAGCTCGGCTACCTGGCCAAGGCCGACATCAAGCTGATCCGCGAGGCCTACAAGTTCGCCGACGAGGCCCATCTGGGCCAGTTCCGCGCCAGTGGCGAGCCGTACATCACCCATCCGCTGGCCGTCTCGGGCCTGGTGGCCGACTGGAAGCTCGATGCGCAGGCCGTGATGGCCGCGCTGATGCACGACGCGATGGAGGATTGCGGCGTCACCAAGGTGCAGCTGATCGAGCGCTTCGGTGCCCCCACCGCCGAGTTGGTGGATGGCCTCACCAAGCTGGACAAGCTGCGCTTTTCCACGCGCGAGGAAGGGCAGGCCGAGAGCTTCCGCAAAATGCTGCTGGCGATGGCACGCGATGTGCGCGTGATCCTCGTCAAGCTGGCCGACCGGCTGCACAACATGCGCACCATGGCCGCGATGGCGCCCAACAAGCGCCACCGCATCGCGCGCGAAACGCTGGACATCTACGCGCCGATCGCCCACCGGCTGGGCCTGAACCAGATCTACCGCGAGCTGCAGGAACTCTCCTTCGAGCACCTGCACCCCTGGCGCCACGGTGCCCTGGCCAAGGCGGTGAAGCGCTCGCGTGGCTACCGGCGCGACATCGTCGAGCGCGTGCAGGGCGACGTGGGCAAGGCCTTTGCCACCGCGCGCATCAAGGTGCAGATCTCGGGCCGCGAGAAGACCGTGTTCTCGATCTACCGCAAGATGCGCGAGAAGCACGCCGGCTTCGCGCAGGTGAACGACATCTTCGGCTTCCGCATCGTGGTGCCCACGCTGCCCGATTGCTACCTGGCGCTGGGCGTGCTGCACCAGCTGTACAAGCCGGTACCGGGGCGCTTCAAGGACTACGTGGCCATCCCGAAGCCCAATGGCTACCAGTCGCTGCACACCACGCTGGTGAGCCCGTTGGGCACGGCGGTGGAGTTCCAGATCCGCACCGAAGAAATGCATGCGGTGGCCGAAAGCGGCATTGCCGCGCACTGGCTCTACAAGCACGACCGCAAGGGCCACGGCGAGGCGCAGCCCATGGGGGCGATGTGGCTGCAATCGCTGCTGGACATTCAGGACGAAACCCGCGATTCGGCCGAGTTCCTGGAACACGTCAAGATCGACCTCGTGCCCGAGGCGGTGTATGTCTTCACGCCGATGAGCAAGATCATGGCGCTGCCGCGCGGCGCCACCGCGGTGGACTTCGCCTACGCGATCCACTCCGACGTGGGCGACCATTGCGTGGCCGCCAAGGTCAATGGCGAGCCGGTGGCGTTGCGCACCGAGCTCAAGAGCGGCGATGTGGTCGAGATCGTCACCGCCCCGGGCGCGCGCCCCAACCCGGGCTGGCTCAACTTCGTGCGCACCGGCCGGGCCCGGTCGAAGATCCGGCACTTCCTCAAGACCATGGAGCAGGAGGAATCGCGCAGCCTTGGCGAGAAGCTGCTCGCGCAGGCACTGCGTGCCGAGGGCCTGACCCTGCCCTCCACCGACCCCACCGATGCCGATGCCCAAGCCGTGTGGCAACAGCTCACCCGCTGGAGCGGCAACCGCGGCCGCGGCGAACTGCTCACCGACATCGGCCTGGGCCGCAAGATCGCCACCATCGTGGCCAAGCGCATGGCCCAGTTGCTGGCCGAGCGCGGTGTGCGGCCGGACGCGGTGACCCTCACCCTGGGCCGCTACGGCGCCGACGACAACGTGCCCAGCCAGGGTGGCGTGGTGATCGACGGCAGCGAAGGCGCCTCGGTGCAGCTGGCCACCTGCTGCCGCCCCATCCCGGGGGATGCGATCGTGGGCTACCTCGGTCGCGGCGAAGGGCTGCTGGTGCACACGGCCGACTGCCGCAACGGCAAGCGCCTGGCCGAACGCGACCCCGAGCGCTGGATGCCGGTGGAGTGGGCCGAGCAGCCCACCCGCCCGTTCGAGACCATGGTGCAGGTGCTGGTGCGCAACGGCAAGGGCGCGCTGGCGCAACTGGCCACCTCGGTCTCGGCGGCCGAGGCCGACATCACCCACATCGACATGGACAACGAGCGCGACCCCGATGTGGCCGAGTTGCGGCTCTTGGTGTCGGTGCGCGACCGCCTGCACCTGGCAGACCTGCTGCGCACGCTCAAGCGCTCGCCGCCCGTGATGCGGGCCACGCGGGTCAAGCCCTGACGCACGGCGGCGGCCCGCCGCGGTTCGCGGGCCCGCCCGCGCAGCCGAGTGAAAAATGTCACTCGCCCGAGTCTGATTTGTTCATCGGTCGCCCCGGTGGCTGCGGCCTACAGTGGCCCCATCCTCACCGAGCCGCCGACCATGATGACCTCCCCCGTCCTGCGCCGTGCCTCGTTTGCCGCCCCGGCTGCCCAGCCGCTGTGCCGGATTCCGGGCGACCTGAGCGAAAGCTGGCGCGCGGCCGACGGAACCCCGGTGCACCTGCGCCCGATCCGCCCGAAGGACGGGCCGGCCCTGGCCAGCTTCATCAGCAGCCTGTCCCGCGCCAGCCGCCAGGCCCGCTTCCCGGGCGCGACCGACACACTCTCGCCCGCGCAGCTGGCCGAGCTGGTGGAGCCGGACTTCGACCACCATGTCGGCTTCGTGATGACGGTGCCCGACGAAGGCGGTGAACGCATCATCGGCGAAGCCCGCTTCATGGTCGACGGCACCACCGGCAGCGCCGACATCACGCAGGTGGTGGCCGACGCCTGGCAGCGTCACGGCATCGGCACCCAGGCCCTGCTGGCCATGGCGCGCGCCGCCACCCGCCGTGGCGTGCGCTGGTTGCGCGCCGATGTGGCCTGCGGCAACGGCGCCGCGCTGTCGCTTCTGCGCCATTGCGGCTTCACCCGCACGCCGCACCCGGAAGAGGACGGCCTGGTGCAATTGCACCTGCTGCTGCTGCCGCCGTTCCCGGGCTGATGCACGCCGCCGGCAACGCCGGCCGCGGGCGCTGACGCACCCGACACGCCACACCCGGCCCGGCACTGCGGTGGGGGCAGCCCCCCGATGCCTATACTCCCACGGCAACGGGCTGCGGGGCCCGACTCGGACTGGGAACGGGCGTCGGTGCGATTCGAACAGATCCTGGATGCGGCAACCGATCTGCTGCAACGCCGGCAACGCGTTTCCGACCGTGCGCTGCAGCGGGAGTACGGGCTCGACGCCGAGGCGCTGGCCGACCTGATCCACGAACTCGTGAAGGTGCAGCGCGTCGCGCGCCTGGACGACGAAGGCGTGCTGTGCTGGACCCCGCCGGCCGCCGCCAGCCCCGCGCCGGCCCCGTTTCCGGGCGCAACACCGGCCCCGCTGCCCCCGCTGGCGGCCCTGGCTGCCGAACGGCGCCTGATCACGGTGCTCTTCTGCGACGTCGCGGGCTCCACCCGCCTGGCCGGTCGGCTCGATCCGGAGGATTGGCGCGACCTGCTGCGCACCTACCAGCATGCCTGCGCCAACGTGCTGCAGCCCCTGGGCGGCCACATCGCGCAGTACCTGGGCGATGGCATCCTGGCGTACTTCGGCTGGCCCCAGGGCCACGAGGACGACGCCGAGCGCGCCGTGCGCGCCGCGCTCGCGCTGCAACCGGCGGTGCAACGCGCCACCGGTGCACTGGCCGGTGCGGCGCTGCCCGGCGGGCTGCGCATCCGGGTGGGCATCCACACCGGTGTGGTGGTGGTCGGGGAGATGGGCGCGGCCGATCGCCGCGAAGCCCTGGCGCTGGGCGAAGCGCCGAACCTGGCCGCGCACATCCAGCAGCGCGCCGCACCGGGCACGGTGATGGTGAGCGACACCACCCTGCGGCTGCTGCACGATGGCTTCATCACCGAAGACCTGGGACTCCACCACCTGAAGGATGCTTCGCAGCCGATGCGCCTGGCCTGGGTACAGGGCGAGCGCGACCCGGCCGAACGGCTGCTCGATGGCCGCCCGCCGCTGATCGACCTCGATGGTCAGCTCGCGCTGCTGCACCAGGCCTGGGCAGCGGCACGCAATGGCACCGGACGCGTGGTCACCCTGCGCGGCGGCCCGGGCCTGGGCAAGACCCGGCTGGCCAGTGAACTGCGCAGCGCGCTGCAGGCCGGGGGTGCCGAGTCGGTGGTGTTGCGCTGCTCGCCCTTCCACCGCCACAGCGCGCTGTATCCGCTGGCGCAGCACCTGGCACGCCGCAGCAACCTGTCGCCGCAATCGGCCGACGAGGAGGTGCAGGAGCGCCTGGGCGCCATGCTCGACGAAGCGGGCGTGCAGCACCCGGACGCGCTGGCCCTGCTGGCTGCACTGGTGGTGCCGGGTTCGGCGCCGGCGCAGGCCGCTGCGGCACTCAGCCCGGCCGAGGTGATGCAAGGCACCCAGCAGGTGCTGCTGGACTGGCTCACCGGCGCGTCCGTGCGGGCCCCGATGCTGCTGCTGTGCGAAGACCTGCACTGGGCCGACCCGTCGACACTGAAGCTGCTGGATCGCATCGTTGCACGGGCACCGCGGGTTCAGGGCCTGCTGGTGCTGCTGACCCAGAGGCCCGACTTCGAGCCCCCCTGGCCGGTCGAGTCCGACACCCAGTTGATCGAGCTGCAGCGGCTGCCGCCTGATGCGATGCGGCTGCTCGTGCGTGGCCTCGCCCATGACGGCCCGGCGGCCACCGGCGCGCTGCCGGATGCGCTGGTTGAACGCATCGTCGACACGGCCGACGGTGTGCCGCTGTACGCCGAGGAGATCCTGCGCGCGGTGCTGGACGACCCCGAAGGCGCGGCCACCGTACTGGCCTCGGCCGAGCCCGGGAACGATCTCGCGCATTGGCCGACCCAGGTGCCGACCACCCTGAACGCCTCGCTGATGTCGCGGCTGGAACGGCTGGGGTCGGCCAAGCCGCTGGCGCAGACGGCGGCGCTGCTCGGGCGCGAGTTCACCTTCGAGCTGCTGGCCGCCGTCAGCGAACAGCCGGCACCCGAGCTGAGCCAGGGCCTGCACCTGCTGGTCAGCGCCGGCCTGCTGCGCCGGCGCGGCATCGCGCCGCAGGCCCGGTACGTGTTTCGCCATGCGCTGCTGCAGGCAGCGGCCGAGGAATCGCTGCTGCGCAGCGCGCGCAAGGCCCTGCACCAACGCATCGCGAGCGTGCTGGCCACGCAGTTCCCGGGCGTGCTGGAGCTCGAACCCGAAACCGTGGCACGCCACTTCACTGAAGGCGGCGAACCGCTGCGTGCGCTGCCGCTGTGGCGCCGTGCCGGTGAACGCGCGCTGGCACGATCGGCGGTGATCGAAGCGCTGGCTGACCTCGACCAGGGCATGGCGCTGCTCGACGCATTGCCGCCCGGCGAACATCGCGATCGCCACGAACTCGGCCTGCAGGTGCTGCGCCTGGCGGCCCTGCGCGCGTCGCAAGGGGTGGCCGCCACCGCCACCGGCGAGACCAGCGAACGCGCGGTCGCGCTGGCACGCGCGCTGTATGACGAGGGCGCGATGATCACCGCGCTCAACGGCCTGTATGCCTACCACATGGTGCGTGGCCAGTGCGCCGCCGCGCTGGCGCCGGCGCGGCAGCTGTTGTCGGTGGCGCTCACCAACGCCGACCCCACCATCGAGATGATCAGCCACCGAGCCCTCGGTGCAGTGGCCTTCCATGTGGGCGACCCGGTCACCGCGCGCGCCCATCTGCAGCGTGCCTTGGCCATGTACGACCACGAACGCCACGCCGCGCTGGCCCACGCCCAAGGCATCGACCACAAGGTGATGACGGGCAACTTCCTGGCGCTGACGCTGTTCGTGCTGGGCGAAGCCGAGGAAGCCCAGGCGCTGCGGCGCGAACTGGTCCAGCACGGCGAGGCAACAGGCCATGCGCACAGCCTGGCGCAGGCGCTGGTCTTCGGCTGCGTGCTGCTGTCGCTGGCAGAGGACGGGCCCGCGCTCGCCACGCTGGCCGAGCGCACGGCGCAGATCGGGCGCGAGCACGGCTTCGTGCTGATGGCCAGCGGCGGCCGCTTCTTCCAGGGCGCGGCGTTGCTGCACCAGGGCCGACCCGAAGCCGGCCTGCCGCTGATGTCCGAGGGCGCGGCCGCGTGGTGGGGCACCGGTGCACGCAACTACCGCGCCTATGTCGAGATGCTCATGGCACAGGCCGAGGCCGCACTCGGCAGGCTGGACAACGCCCGCACGCTGCTGCTGGCCGCGCACGAAGGCATTGCGATGACCGGCGAAACCTGGGTCGAGCCCGAGCTGCGCCGGGTCGAAGCCCTGCTGCTGCGCGATGTGGAAGGCGCCGCCGCATGCGAGCGGCGGCTGCGCGAGGCGCTGGCCTGCGCCGAACGGCAGCGCGCCACGGGCTGGCAACGCAAATGCCTGGCCAGCCTGGCCGCTCAGGGCGTGGTGGTGCCGGTGGTGGCGATCGACACCTCGCCCGCCACCGTGCGGCTGGTGCCCGAGCTCGCGATGGACGGCACGCTCGCCGCGGCCGCCCCCGAACTGGCGTCGACCAGTACGCCCAGCCGCCACCAGCGCTGAAAGAGCTCGGTCGCGGCGCGGGGCCCGAGCCGATCGGCCCATGCGCGCAACACGGTGCCGGCCGTCGCCGGCGCGGCTAGCGGGTGCAGCAGCCGTGTCACCGGCACGCCGCCCACGTGGGCCACCGGCCCGGCCAGCCGGGCATGCTCGAGCACCAGGGCGGCGCCGATCCACTCGCCATCGAGCACCGCGGCCGTTTCGACCCGCGCCTGTGCATCCAGGCCCACGGGCTGTGCCAGCGCCGGCATTGGTCGCGTGGTGTCGGCCGGCTCAAGCGGCGCGGCCAGGTCACCACCCTGCGGCGCACAACGCCGCTGCCAGAACGCGGTGGCCCAGGCCTGGGCAGCTTCGGCATGGAAGGCCTGGCTCCAACGCCGATGACGCAGCAGGTCCCGCGCCTGCTGGTCGTGCAGGAAAGCGCTGGCCAGCGCCGCGTGCTCGGGGCGCTGACGCCAGGTGTGCATCGCCACCGCGGCCTGCACGCCGCTGCGCAAGGCCGACACCACGCCTTGCGAGGACAGCGGATCGAGGCTCAGGGCCGCCTCGCCGATGCGCCAGCCGCCCGGGCCGAGGCATGTCTGCTGCCACCGCGGGGTGGCATCGGCCACGCGCAGCCGGATCAAGGCCGCCCCGGCCAGCAATGGCGACATCAACGACAGTGCCTGCAGCTCGCGGCAATAGAACGCCTGCCGCGCCGCCGGGCCCAGGCCACGCAGGTGCTCGATGTCGACGAACAGCGCCAGCGTCGCCTCGCCAGCGGGACCGCAGGCCGCCCAGGCCCAGCCCAGCCGGCCGGCCTGCACGCGCACGGCCGACGTGTCGCCACCGGCGCCACCCGGCGCGTGATGCGGCCCCAGCCGCCATTGGCCCACCAGGGCGGCACTGGGCACAGCGCCTGCCACGGGGCGGCCGGCACGGCCGGTGGCCCACAACACACCCTCGGCCCGCACCACGCGCCCATCGTGCAAAGGCAGCAGCCAGTGCGCGTGCCCACCCGCCCCCACCCGCTGCGGGGGCCGGGCCGCCGCCGGCGCCAGCCAGCGCACGCCGGCCGCGCGCGCACCGTGGCGCAGCAGCGCATCGAAGCGTTCGCGCTCGAGCTGGAAGCCCGCTTCCGGCGCCTGGACCGCCTGCGGCGGGCCGGCCCACTGCACCACGCCCGTGCCGGGCCGCGCAAAGCCGGCGTCCAGCAGGGCCGGGCCCAGGCCCAGCGACTGCAGCAGCGGCAACAGCAGCGCGGGCGCGGATTCCAGCGCCGCGGGCCGGCCTGGGCCACCACGCTCGATCAGCATCACCGCATGACCCAGCTGCGCCAGCCGGATCGCGGCCGCGCAGCCCGCCGGGCCGGCACCGACGACGACGATCTCAGCCGAACAGCTGGGGCCGGGCATCGCTCAGCCGCACATAAGCGGCCAGGCAGTGGGCCAGCCAGCCGCGGATGAAATCGCAGGCCGCGCGGCCACCGTGCTGCACTTCGTGGTGGCAGCCGCCGCCGCACAGGTAGCGCGCCCAGCAGCCAGCACAGGGCTGCTGGCGGTCGACATGGCGGGCCGCCAGCCAGCGGCTGCGCGCCGCGGTGTCCAGGCCCTGCTGCACATCGCCGAAGGCCGCTGAATCGTCGCCAACGAAGCGATGGCAGGCGTGCAGGGCGCCGTCGGCTCCCACGCCGAGGTAGGCCGCAGCGGCGCCGCAGGGCAGTGGCCGGTGCGTGCCGAGGTGGATTTCCTGCAGCGCGGCCAGCAGGTTGCCAAAGGGATAGGCCTCGCCCTGCAGCCAGCGGCGCTCGGCCTCGGCCGCGAGCCCGGTCATCTGGCCCAGCAGGCCGGCCATGTGCTCGGCCGTGAGGGCCAGGCGCGCGTCGCGCGAGTGCAGCGCCGGCGAGACCCCCACCGAGTGGAAGCCCAGCCCCATCAGGTGTTCGACGCTGGCCCGCAGGTTCCGGTGCTCCCGCGTCACGGTGAGCCGCGCACTGGCCTGCAGGCCGCCAGGCGCCTGGCGCGCCAGCACGGGTGCCAGGCGCGCCAGCACGCGTGCGTGGCTGCCAGTGCCGCCCAGCGTGGGACGGAGTCGGTCCTGCAGTTCGGCCTCGCCGTCGAGGCTGACGGTGACGGTGAAGCGGTGTTCGGCAAGAAAGGCCGCATCGTCCTCGTTCAGCAGCGTGGCATTGGTCGTCAGCGCGAACTGCAGCCGCACTCCCCGCTGCGCGGCGCGTTCGGCGGCATGGGTGGTCACGCGGCGCAGCAGTGCGCGCTCGGTGAGCGGCTCGCCGCCCATGAAAGCCAGGCTGGCGCGGCCGCCGGGCTCGACACCCTGCAGCAGCCCGTCCACGGCGGCCCGGGCGGTGTCCCAGTCCATCGCCCGCGCCTCGCCACCGAAGCTGCCCCCATCGGCATAGCAGTAACCACAGGCCAGGTTGCAGCGCTGCGCAATGGCGAGCGACAGCGCGTTCACCGGCGGCGGCTCCAGCGCCGGGCCGATGGCCGGCTGCCCGAGCAGCCCCAGCGAGGCCAGCAGCGCGCGTTCAGCCGGCGCCCCACCCTGCCGTGCCGCGGCGGCCAGCGCGGCGGCGAAGCCGGCATCCACGTCGTACACCCGCGAGCCATCGCTCACCAGCACGTGGTGGCCACGCTCGGTCTCGAAGCTGAAGCCCTGCGACGGGCCGCGTGGGAGCGCGGCGCCGCCGGCGGCATTGCGGCGGCCGATCGAGGCCACCGGCACGCTGACCACCGCGCTCATCGCACCGCCCTCACTTCAAGGCCAGGAAGAACGGGATGCCGATGCCCTCCGCGGCCAGCGCCTCGGCCTGCACGCGCAGCGTGTCCATCACCGTGCGCGACTGGCTGATCGCCGCCTGTGCCGCTGCTGGCTCGTTGCGATATTGCGCGATGTACGCGTCATTCAATGCCGCCAGCAGGGCACTGACGTTGGCCAGCGCGTCACGCGTCTGGGCCCGCGTGCCGGGCTTCACCGGCCGCAGGTAGGGCAAGGGCCCGTCGGCGCCGCGGTAGGCGGTGAGCGTGTGCCGCATTTCGGTGAAGCGGCGGAAGTGGTCCATGCCGTCGCTGTCGATCTTGACCGCCAGCTGCCACAGCTCGCGCGGGTAGCGCGGCTGCTCCAGCGTGGCCACGCAGCGCGCGTAGCCGGTGTCCACCGCGCCGCCCGGTCGTTCGATGTGGATGTAGTCGTCCAGCGCCGCGTAGTCCAGCGGGCGCAGCTTGCCGGGCGGCGTGCTGAGCACCGGCCGGTACTTGCGACCCTTGGGGTAGAGGCCCGCCTGGTCCAGCGACCACAGCAGCTGGTTGGCCCAGCGCAGGTGGGTCATCTCGCCGATCGCGACGATGGTGATGGCCTGCCGCGTGGCGATCAGGTCGGCCGGCATCGTGGGCCAGCGGCGTGCATCGACCTCGCTGGGCTCGTGCAGCGAGAACAGGCTGTACAGGTACTCGAAGGTGAGCCGCAGCTCCAGCGGCGCCAGGCGCTGCTCGAGGTCGTCGATCATCTCGGCGGCGTTCTTGTAGGGCTTGGCCTTGTCCGGCGGCGCCGGCTCGTAGACCGCGCCGATCTCGTGGCCGTTGATCACGAAGGCCAGTTCCTGCCAGCGCTGGTTGATCTCGAAGTGGTCGATCTCCAGCGGCCGCGCATCGGCGCGGTTGTTCGGCGCGGCCACCTCGCCGGCGGGGCTGCGGTCGCGGCGCAGCCAATCGAGCCAGGTGTTCGCGGTGTCCGGGTCCTGCGAGCTCGAGAGCACCACGTCGGGGTGGTTGCTGGCCCAGTAGTAGCAGGCGCAATCGCGGAAGTCGTGCTGCCAGGGGTTGCACAGGCTCTGCGTCAGCTCGCCGGGGCGGAACGCGGTGTCGATCACGCCCTCGGCGCCGGTGTAGCGGCGGCGGTAGCCGGTGAGCACGATCTGCGGCACCGGCTGCGGCACGCCGCGCTGCACCAGGCCGATGGTCAGCGGCAGCTCCAGGCCGATGCAGCGCAGGAAGCGCCAGGCCAGCTCGCCGTCGTAGGGCGTGCCGTCCACCTGGTCGAGGCTGATGCGCTGGCCGCCCTGCTCCACCCAGCTCAGGTACCAGCGACCGGCGGCCAGCGCCACGCCGTCATCACCGTTGAGCTGGCCCAGCAGCGTCTGCACCCAGGGTTCGGGGCTGTCGGCCGGCAGCATCGGGTCCTGCAGGAAATCCAGCCCGTGCAGCAGGATGCCGGCCTGGTTGGGCAGCGCCTCGGGCACCGGCGCCAGCGGCTTGGTGACCACCCAGAACACCATGCCGGGGAAGAAGCGGCCGTCGAGGTTGCGCACGTCGATCTCGAGGCCGGGGAAGCAGTTGCCCACGCTGGCGTCGAGCCCGGCGCTGGCCGGGTTACCTAGCACGCGGTGCGCCGCGCGGGCCGTGAGGTTGCGGGGCTTGATCGGATGTGTCATGCCTGAGCCCCTTCTTCCTGCGCCAGCAGGTCGAGGAAATCGATCAGCAGGCGGTACTGCCGGCGTGTCAGCGACAGCGGCACGTAGTAGGCATCGCGCATGTACGGCGGCATGCGCATGTCGTGCATCAGGTCGCGCACGACACGCGGGTCGCGGAAGTTCGGGTCGGGCGGCGGCAGCGGCTCGGGGTGCCACTCGGTGATCAGGCCGAAGGCCGGCCGCAGCAGGCGCCGCACATGGGCATGGCGGCGGCGCAGGAAGTCGATCAGCACCGCCTCTTCCATCAGCTGCGAGTGCACGAAGGGCACGGCCTGGCTGTAGCTGAGCCGGTCGCCGCGCACGCTGATCATGAAATCGCCCGGGGGCTGGTTCAGCGTGAGGTCGGGCGTGCGGTCGATGTAGGGCGTGTCCACCTCGGTCATGCTGCCGCCATCGGTGCGGGGCAGCGTCATGCCGGGCGGCGGCGGCGGCGGGTTGGAGCCCTGGTTGTCCTGCAGCGCCTCGGTGCGCGCGGCATCCAGGTTCAGCGTGGCGGCGGTCTCGAAGGCGCGGCGGAACAGCGCCACCACCTCGGCCTTGACCTCGTCGTAGTTCTCGCGCGTCACCTGCACCAGCGGCAGGTCGCGGTCGGCCAGGTCGTCGGCCACCGAATAGAACGGCCGGCGGTCCGGCGCAAAGGCCGGCGGTCCGACGAACACGCGACCCTCGGCCGCATAACGCTGGCCGCGCCAGGCCACCGCCACCGTGACCAGCGCATCGCAGCTGTCGTCCACGCAGCCCCAGCTCTGGTTGTCGCCGTCGTCGGAGCCGTCGTAGCCGTCCTGCGGCTGCGGGTCCTCGTACAGGCCGGTGAGCATGCGGTAGGTGGACCAGGGCGTGTCGTCGTTGAGGATGCGCTGCTCGGGCGGCACGATGGTGTGCACCCGGCCCTCGGTCTGCCAGGCGAGCTGGTAGACATCGACCACGCCGGTCACGGTGAGCCGGTCCGGGCCCTGCACCGCGCGCGGTGGCGCATACACCTTGCCCGCCGCCGGCGTGAAGCGCAGGCGCAGCACCGACAGATCGGCCTCGGGGAAGGCGGGGTCACGCTCGGCCACCGGCCTGAGCCACTGCACCTGGCCCAGCGGCACCGGCCGGTCCGGGCTGACCAGCGGCGCCTGGCCCGAGGTGTGCGGGCTGCTGGCCAGCAGCGGCTTGCGCGTGTGGTCTTCGCCGCCGAAGGCCACGCGGGCCTGGAAGCCGCAGGCCGGATCGTTGGTGCGCCGCGCCGCCTTCAGGTTGGCCGCCCACACCTGCACCGAGAAGTGGCGCAGCGTGAGCCGCAGCTCGTCCATCAGCGCCAGCGTGAAGGGTTCCTCCTCCACGCCGCCGTCGGCCGCCTGCAGCCGCGCCCACAGCTCGATGAACGGGGCCACCGGGCGCACCGAGCCGTCGTCGTCCTTGAAGCGGATGTGGCCGGGCAGGTAGGGCTGGGCGCTGCCGTCCTCGGCCACGCGCAGGCTGAGCGCCGGGTCGACGACGGTGAGCACCTTGCCGTGCGCATCCCGCGAGACGCGCCACTCGAAGGCATCCAGCGGCGTGGGGCTGGCGCCGAAGCGGGCCACGGCCATCGGCGGGTTGAAGAACACCTCGATCAATGAACGCATCTCAGGACTCCACAGCTTCAGACTGCGCGGGCGACCCACGCGGGCGCCGCGGAACCGGCTTCGCCGGGCCGCAGACGCTACGGGGGTGGGTCATGCAATCGGCGGCGGGCCGTAGGGCTCGACGACGATGGGCCCCGGCGCCGGCTTGGGCCACTTCTGCCCCGGCTCGGGCGACACGCTCTGGCCGTAGTGGAAGAAGTTGCGCGGGTCGTACTTGCGCTTGATGGACAGCAGGCGCGGGAACTGATCGGCCCAGTAGGCGGCGCGATAGTCCGTCTGCGACTGGCGCGGGTAGTTCTGGTACGACTGGCCGTTGCCGTAGGGTGCCAGCAGCGCCATGTAGCCGTCGAGGTAGTCCTCCACCTCGCGGCGCTGGAAATCGTCCATCCAGAACACGTCGATGAACAGGTCCATGTCGGCGTCGCGGTGGATCCAGGCGGTGGCATCACGCGGCACGCGGCTGATCGCGCCGCCATAGGGCTCGATCACCGCGGCCGACCAGGGGTTGGGGCTGGCGGCGAAGCGCTTGCAGATCTTCTTCCAGTCGGCCTCTTTCAGCTTGCGCGCGATGATGACCGACTGCTTGTCCTCGCGGGCCAGGTCCGGGCAGTTGGGCACGCCGGTGAACAGCCACTCGTTGAGCTCGTCGTAGGTGCCCACGCGGTCGAGCTCGAGCGTCTTCAGGCCCGTCTCGCGCATGATGGGCGCCAGGGCCTTCAGGCCATCGGCACGCTCGCCCCACCAGATGCCGCGCATCAGCAGGCAGGGCTCGGCCGGGTCGCCCTGGAAGGTGAGCGCGGCCATGTAGCCCAGCTCGTCCGGCGCGCCGCTGCGCATGTAGTTGCGCTGCATTTCCACCAGCGCCTGGGGCGCCTCGGCCAGCGGCCAGCGCAGGCCCCAGCCCCACAGCATGGGCATGGGCACCAGGCGGTAGGTGGCCTGCAGCAGGATGCCGAAGTTGTTGCCGGTGCCCCCGCGCAGGGCCCAGAACAGGTCGGCGTTGACCTCGGCGTTGGCGCGCACCATGCGGCCGTCGGCCAGCATCACCAGCAGTTCCTCGACGTTGTCGCAGTTCATGCCCCAGGTGCGCGAGGTCTGGCCGTAGCCGCCGCCTTGCATGAAGCCGGCCACGCACACGCTGCCGCACACGCCGGTGGGCACGTGCAGCTGGTAGTCCGACAAGGTGGCGTTCAACCGTGCCCAGTCGGTGCCCGGGCCGCAGGTGACGCGGCGCTGGTCGGGGTCGACCACGATGCTGTTCAACCGCGAGGTGTCGATCACCATGCCGTTGTTCACCGAGTAGCCCGCGGTGCTGTGGCCGCCCGAGCGCGTGGTGGTCCAGAGCTTGTGCTCGTGCGCGAACTTCAGGCACTGGTAGACGTCGCTGAACACCTCGCAGTAGACGATCAGCAGCGGGAAGTACTGGAACGCCAGGTTCTGCTGCTGGCGCGAGGCCGCGTACGACGGGTCGGAGGGCAGCACCACCTCGCCCTGGATCGCCGACTGCAGGCTGCCCAGTTGCGCTGCGGTGAACGGCAGGCCGAAGCCTTCGATGACACCGGCCCAGCCGGACAGTTTTTGCAGCTTGTCGCGCTGCTTGGCAGTTCTACGCCACATGATCCCTCCTACCGGTCACGCCGGATCGATGACACAACGCATTTCCGATGACACCCCTGCCGGGCCGGGCCGGGCCCGACCTGCCCGTCGTGGCGGGGCAGCGGGGTCGATCTTCGATCAAGTTCGCGCGCTGCCCGAGCGGGCAGGCCTGGGAAAATGTCACTTCAGGCAGCGGGCTACCACGCGTGCGGCAGCTTCTTGCGGATGACCAGCAGCTTGCTGTTCTCATCGGGGGTGACGTAGCCGCCGATGGCGAGCTCCTTCATCACCCGGTGCACCATCTCGCGTGACGAGCCCACGCGGTCGGCAATGTCCTGCTGGGTGAGCTTCTGCCGCACGGTGCGCTGCTCGCTGCCGCCGGGCGCCGGATCGGAAAGCTCCATCAGCACGCGTGCGACGCGGCCGTACACATCCTGCAACGCCAGGCTCTTCACCTGCTCGGTCAGGCGCCTCACCATGCGCACCAGCTTGCGTGTCAGGTGGCCGGCGAACTCGGGGTGCTCGGTCAGGAAGGCGTCGAGCCCTTCGCGCTGCACCACGCAGCAGGCGGTGGGCTCCAGCGTCTTGATCGAGACCGAACGCCGTTCGCCGTCCATCGCCAGTTCGCCGACGAAGTGGCCGGGGCCGAATTCGTCCAGCACGATCTCGCGGCCCTGGGTGCCTGTCGAGTAGGCTTTGACCCGCCCGCTCAGGATGATGTAGAGCGCATCGCCCTCGTCACCCTCGTGGATGAGCACCGTGTTGGCGGCATAGGAGCGTGTGCCGCCGTGGCGCGAAATGGCCACGAGCAGGCTGTGAGGCAGGCGGTCATCGGCAGCGTTGGGCTCGGTCATTCGCTCGGGTTGGCTTCAAGGGGTGGAGGTGATGGCCCAGTGTCTTATGGGAATATGTCACTCGACCTGGGTTGCATTTTGCCCGCCAAATGCAGCGGCACGGGCCCTACAGTGCAGGCAGACCGTCACAACGGCATCTGCTCAGGGAAACCACGGTGGCTGCGGGCCCTGCCCAGCGCCACCGGCGCCTCGGAGCCGGCGCTCACGCTGCCATCAGCGTGGCGCCGGCGCCGGGTAGCGCACCGACAGCACCTCGATCGTCTCCACCCCTCCCGGCGTCTGCAGTTTCACCTCCTCGCCCTCGCGTGCCTTCAGCAGCGCCCGCGCGATCGGCGCCACCCAGCTCACCTCACCGCGCAGGTTGTCGGCCTCGTCGATGCCCTTGATCGTGATCGTGCGTTCCTCGCCACGGCTGTTGGCATAGGTGACGGTGGCGCCGAAGAAGACCTGGTCGCTGCCATGGTGGGCCGAGGGGTCGGCCACCTCCGCGATGTCCAGCCGCCGGGTGAGGAAGCGGATGCGACGATCGATCTCGCGCAGGCGCTTCTTGCCGTAGAGGTAGTCGCCGTTTTCGGAGCGGTCGCCGTTGCTGGCGGCCCAGTGCACCACCTCCACGACGCGGGGCCGCTCCACATCGATCAGGTTCAGCAGTTCGCCACGCAGGCGTTGCCAGCCCTGTGGCGTCATGTAGTTCTTGCTGCCCGCGGGCAGCGGCGGCAGGCCGGCGGCGCCGTCGTCATCGTCGTCGGTGCCGCCTTCGGGCTCGCGGGTGAAGGCCTTGTTCATGGTGCTGCATTGTCCGGCGTGGCACGCCGCGCTGCTGCAGGCGTGGTGCCCGCACGGCGCCGGAACGCGCGGTGAAAGGCGCTCGCGTCCTCATAGCCCAGGCGCGAGGCGATCTCCGCCACGCTCAGCCGGCCCTCGCCCAGCAGGGCCAGGGCGCGCTCGTGGCGCAGTTCGTCCTTCAGGCGGCGCCAGCTCGTGCCTTCGGCCTGCAGGCGCCGGCGCAGCGTGGCCGGCGAGAGGCGCAATTCGTCGGCCAGCACCTCCAGCGTGGGCCAATGGCTGCCCGCACGGCGCAGGCGGCGTCGCAGCCGCTCGCCGAAAGCGGCATGCGAATCGGCCACCTGCTTCATGAACACCGAGCGCGGCGCGTCGCGCAGAAAGGCCTTCAGCGCCGCGGCGTCCACCGCCGCGCGCTGGGCCAGCACCCGCGGATCGAACACCAGTTGCGTGCGTGCCGCGTCGAAGCTGCATTGCGGCGAGAACATGCGGCGGTATTCATCCGCATGGGCCGGCCGTGGGTGGGCCATGTCCAGCCGCGCCACCGGCACCCGCGCGCCGGCCAGCCAGCACAGCAGGCCATGCAGCATGATCAGCAGCGTCTCGTCGGCAAAGCGCCGGGCCTCGGGATCGGGCCGCGCGGGCTGCGCGGCCGGCACCAGCGCCAGCCGCGCCTCGCGGCCGGCAAGGGTGAGCGAGGCCTGCACGTCGTCGAAGAACAGGTTGAAGCCACGCACCGCGAGCCGCAGCCCCTGGCCCACCGTGGCGGCGGCCGCCAGCGCATGGCACAGCAGCGCAAAGCTGCCCGGCTTCATGCGCCGGGCGTCGAGGCCGAAGAACTCGTCGTCGATCTCGCGCGCCACCGCCAGCCACAGCGCGCCGAACGCCGCAGCGGCCACGCGGGCGCGGTCGTCGGCCAGCGCGTCCGGCACGACCCCGCAACGCTGCAGCAGCAGCGCGCGGCGCGCGGCGGGCACGTTTTGCAGCGCGCTGCGCACGAAGGCGATCGAAACCGACTGGGAGGCGGTGGCCATCGCGCCATTGTGGCAAAAGCGATCACACCCATGACGCGTATTGCCATGCACGGGCCGGCCCCCCGGGCCTAGACTTCCCCCTGGCCATCCGCAGCCGGAGACTTCCCATGACCGACCTGTCCGCCGAGTACAAGGCCCTTGCCGACTACCGGCCCACCCACAAGGTGCGCTTCGTCACCGCCGCCAGCCTGTTCGACGGCCACGACGCGGCGATCAACATCATGCGCCGCATCCTGCAGGGCATGGGCGCCGAGGTCATCCACCTGGGCCACAACCGCTCGGTGGACGAGGTGGTCACCGCCGCGCTGCAGGAAGACGTGCAGGGCATCGCCGTCAGCAGCTACCAGGGCGGCCACAACGAATACTTCGCCTACATGGTGGAGCTGCTGCGCGCGCGCGGCGGCGCCCACATCCAGGTGTTCGGCGGCGGCGGCGGCGTGATCGTGCCGGCCGAGATCCGCGCGCTGTCCGACCTGGGCGTGCGCATCTACAGCCCGGAAGACGGCCAGCGCATGGGCCTGGCCGGCATGATCGGCGAGATGGTGATGCGCTGCGACCAGGACCTGTCGCCGCATGCGCCGACCTCGCTGGACGCGCTGAAGGGCCACGGCGAGGGCGCCTGGCGCGCACTGGCCCAGCTGATCACCGCGCTGGAGAACGGCAGCGCCGACGCCGCGCTGGTGGCCGCGCTGCACGCGCAGGCCAAAGGCGTGAAGACCCCGGTGCTGGGCATCACCGGCACCGGTGGCGCCGGCAAGTCCAGCCTCACCGACGAACTGGTGCGCCGCCTGCGCCTGGACCAGGACGACGCGCTGCGCATCGCGGTGATCTCGATCGACCCCTCGCGCCGCAAGAGCGGCGGCGCGCTGCTGGGCGACCGCATCCGCATGAACGCGATCTCGCCCTGGCGCCAGGGCCCGCGCGTGTACATGCGCAGCCTGGCCACGCGCGACACCGGCAGCGAGGTGAGCGCCGCGCTGCCCGATGTGATCGCCGCGGCCAAGGTGGCGGGCTTCGACCTCGTGATCGTCGAGACCTCGGGCATCGGCCAGGGCAATGCCGCGGTGGTGCCGATGGTGGACGTGCCGATGTACGTGATGACGCCCGAATTCGGCGCCGCCAGCCAGCTGGAGAAGATCGACATGCTCGACTTCGCCGAGTTCGTGGCCATCAACAAGTTCGACCGCAAGGGCGCCGCCGACGCCTTGCGCGACGTGGCCAAGCAGGTGCAGCGCAACCGCAATGCCTTCGGCGTGCCGCCCGAGCAGATGCCGGTGTTCGGCACCATGGCCAGCCGCTTCAACGACGACGGCGTCACCGCGCTGTACCAGGCGCTCAAGCCCCGCCTGGCCGCGCTGGGCCTGGCGCTGAAGGAAGGCCGGCTGCCGCCGGTGGCCACCCGCCACAGCACCCACCAGACCCCGGTGGTGCCCGGTGCCCGGGTGCGCTACCTGGCCGAGATCGCCGACAGCGTGCGTGGCTACAAGGCCCGTGCCCGCGCCCAGGCCCGGCTGGCGCGCGAGGTGCAGCAGTTGCGCGAGACCGCGCGCATGCTGCACGAGGACGACGCCACCCGCGACGGCGCGAAGAACACGGTGCTCAAGCTCGCCGACGAGCGCGACGCGCGGCTCGACCCCGGCGCGAAGAAGCTGCTGGCCCAGTGGCCCGAGATGCAGCGCGCCTACGCCGGCGACGAGTACGTGGTGAAGATCCGCGACAAGGAGATCCGAACCAGCCTGGTCCACACCACGCTCAGCGGCAGCAAGATCCGCAAGGTGGCGCTGCCGCAGTACGAGGACCACGGCGAGATCCTGAAGTGGCTGCTGCTGGACAACGTGCCGGGCAGCTTCCCCTACACCGCCGGCACCTTCGCGTTCAAGCGCGAGAACGAGGACCCCACCCGCATGTTCGCCGGCGAGGGCGACGCCTTCCGCACCAACCGCCGCTTCAAGCTGGTGAGCGAGGGCATGCCGGCCAAGCGCCTGTCCACCGCGTTCGATTCGGTCACGCTCTACGGCAACGACCCCGACCCGCGGCCCGACATCTACGGCAAGGTGGGCAACTCGGGCGTGAGCATCGCCACGCTGGACGACCTGAAGGTGCTGTACTCGGGCTTCGACCTGTGCGCGCCCAACACCTCGGTGAGCATGACGATCAACGGCCCCGCGCCCAGCATCCTGGCGATGTTCATGAACGCGGCGATCGACCAGCAGCTCGAGAAGTTCGCCACCGACAACGGCCGCGAGCCCACCGACACCGAGGCCGAGAAGATCCGCGAATGGGCGCTGGCCAACGTGCGCGGCACGGTGCAGGCCGACATCCTGAAGGAAGACCAGGGCCAGAACACCTGCATCTTCTCGACCGAGTTCTCGCTCAAGGTGATGGGCGACATCGCCCAGTACTTCGTGCACCACAACGTGCGCAACTTCTACTCGGTGAGCATCTCGGGCTACCACATCGCCGAGGCCGGGGCCAACCCGATCAGCCAGCTCGCGTTCACGCTGTCCAACGGCTTCACCTTCGTGGAGGCGTACCTGGCGCGCGGCATGCACATCGACGATTTCGCGCCCAACCTCAGCTTCTTCTTCAGCAACGGCATGGACCCCGAGTACACCGTGCTCGGCCGCGTGGCGCGCCGCATCTGGGCGGTGGCGATGAAGGAGCGCTACGGCGCCAACGAACGCAGCCAGAAGCTGAAGTACCACATCCAGACCAGCGGCCGCAGCCTGCATGCGCAGGAGATCGCGTTCAACGACATCCGCACCACGCTGCAGGCGCTGATCGCCATCTACGACAACTGCAACAGCCTGCACACCAACGCCTACGACGAGGCCATCACCACGCCCACCGAGGAAAGCGTGCGCCGCGCGATGGCGATCCAGCTCGTCATCAACCGCGAATGGGGGCTGGCCAAGAACGAGAACCCGAACCAGGGTGCCTTCATCATCGACGAGCTCACCGAGCTGGTGGAAGAAGCCGTGCTGGCCGATTTCGAGAAGATCGCCGAGCGGGGCGGCGTGCTGGGCGCGATGGAAACCGGCTACCAGCGCAGCAAGATCCAGGAAGAGAGCATGCATTACGAGATGCAGAAGCACACCGGCGAGTACCCCATCATCGGCGTGAACACCTTCCGCAACCCGCATGGCGACCCGGTGCCCGAGACGATCGAGCTCGCCCGCTCGACCGAGGACGAGAAGCAAAGCCAGCTCCAGCGCCTGGCCGACTTCCATGCCCGCCACGCGGCCGAGGCGCCGGCCATGCTGGCAAAACTGCAACAGGCGGTGATCGACAACCGCAACGTGTTCGAGGTGCTGATGGGCGCGGTGCGCTGCTGCTCGCTGGGCCAGATCACCAACGCCTTGTTCGAGGTGGGCGGGCAGTACCGGCGCAGCATGTAGTTGTTGACTTTCGGCACCACTTTTGCCGCGCCGCCCACGGGCGGCGACTCCTAGAATTCCGCTCCAGCCCATCACCGCAGCTGGAAGGTATCCGCATGAGCTTGCCCACCCCTCGCAGGCAGGTTGCCGGCATGACCGGCGTGCTGCCGCGCCGCGTGGCCGGCCGTCGGCTGGCCGCCGTGGCGGCGGCCCTGGTGTGCTGGCTGGGCGCCAGCGCCACGGCCCAGGCCGCGGCCTCGGAGCGCCTGGCGCTCGTGATCGGCAACTCGGCCTACCCGGCGGCCGCGCTGCCGAACCCGAAGAACGATGCGCGTGCCGTGGCCGAGCTGCTCACCAAGGCCGGCTTCCAGGTGGACATGCGCATCGACACCGCGCGCGGCGACCTGGTGCAGGCGATCAGCCGCTTCGGCCAGGCCATGCGCGACCCGCAGGTCAAGTTCGCGGTCTTCTACTACGCCGGCCATGGCCTGCAGCAGGATTGGCGCAACTACCTGGTGCCGGTGGATGCCAAGGTGCGCAGTGCCACCGATGTGCAGAAGCAGACAGTGGATGTGAGCGAGCTGATGCGCTTCATGAGCGAATCACGCGGGCGCAGCTACCTGGTGATCCTGGATGCCTGCCGCGAGGACCCCTTCGTCGGCATGTACCGCCCGCCGGCCAAGGGCCTGAGCCCCTTCGATGCCCCGTCCGGCAGCCTGCTGGCCTACGCCACCGCCCCGGGCCAGCTGGCCTTCGACGGCAAGGGCAGCAATGGCCTGTACACCAAGCACCTGGTGCGTGAACTGGCCGCGCCCGATGTCTCGCTGGAAGACGCGTTCAAGCGTGTGCGGCTGAACGTGCGCATGGAGTCCGAGGGCCGCCAGATCCCCTGGGAGAGCACTTCGCTTGAACAGGACGTGATGCTGTTCCCGCAGCGCAAGGTCAAGCTCTCCGATGCCGAACTGGAACGCCGCTTCGAGCAGGAGCTGGCCGACTGGGCCAAGGTGCGCCACAGCAACAACATCGCCGGGCTGACCGAGTTCATCCGCGCCTACCCCAGCGGCAATGCCAGCGAGCTGGCCCAGGCCCGGCTGAACCGCCTGCTCGAGGACGAACTGCGCAAGGGCGACGAGGCCCGGCGCGACGCCGCGCGCCAGAAGCTGGCCGAGGCCGACGCCCAGCGCCAGAAGGCCGAGGCCGCCGAGCGCGAGCGCCTGCAAGCCGCCGAACGCGAGGCCGCGCGCCTGGCCGCCGAACGCCAGGCCGCCGAGCGCCAGGCCGCCGCCGAAGCCAAGGCCCTGCAGGAAACCAAGGCGCGCGAGCAGCGCGAGGCCCTGGCACAGCGCGCCGCCGAGGCCGAGGCGCGCCGCCGCCAGGCCCAGGAGCAGGAGGCCGCGCTGAAGGCCGCGCAGGCCCGCCAGGCCGAGGCCGCGCGCCAGGAGCTCGAGCGCCTGGCGGCCGCGGCCGATGCCCACCGCATCGTGGCCAGCCAGGCCCCGCTGCCGCCCACGGTGCAGCTGGCCAAGACGCCCTATTTCCAGGGCATGAACCCGCACCGGCGCGACTACCGCGTGGGCGACGCCTACGAGTTCCGCGTGGTCGACAAGTTCACCCAGGCCAGCCGCCCCATGACCCTGAAGGTGACGGCGGTGGACGAAACCGCCGACCGCGTGGAATACAACAACGGCGAGTTCGGCACCGACCTGATGGGCAACACCACCAGCAACCAGCGCGGCAGCATGGGCACGCCGCGCCAGTTCTACCCTTCCGAGCTGGTGGTGGGCAAACACTGGCGCACGCAGTTCAAGCAGAACCGCGTGAGCGGCCTGACCTACACCTTCCGCTACGACGTGAAGGTGGTGGCCAAGGAAACCGTCGAGGTGCCGGCCGGTCGCTTCGAGGCCTACCGCATCGAGGCCAACGGCTACAACATGGACCTCAACGCCCAGATCAAGCGCACGATCTGGGTGGCGCCCGGCGTCAATGCCGACATCGCGCACGAGACCTACGTCCGCCTGAGCAACGGCACGATCGAACAGAATGACCGGCAGGAACTGGTGGCCCTGTCGCGCCGCTGAGCGCCTGGCGCTCGGCGTGCTGCTGGCCACCAGCGCTGCCCTCGGGGCCGCCGCGGGGCCGGCATGCGCGGGTGCCGCGGCAGCCGCCGACGCGGCGTCCGCGCCCGCGTCGGCCGCCTCCGGCGACCCGGTCGCCCCGGCCGGTGGCGAAGACGTCGGCCGTTTCGCCGAAGGCACGTTCTGGCGCCTGACCTCGCCGCAGGGCCGGGTGAGCCACCTGCTGGGCACCATCCACATCGGGCAGGCACTCGAGCTGGGCGTGCCGGCCGAGGCCTGGGCGGCCCTGCGCGGGGCCCGGCGCCTGGTGGTGGAGCTTGCCAGCGACGAGGTGCCGCCCGCGCAACTGGACAGCCTGCAGCGCCTGCCGCCGCCGCACTCGCTGGCCGGCCCGCTCACGCCTGCGGAGCTGGCACTGCTGCAGCGGCGCCTGGCCCGCGCCGGCCTGGCCCTGAAGGCACCGCTGCGCTACCGGCCCTGGGTGCTGGCCCAGCTGCTGCAGGCCGCCGCCCCGTTGACACTGCAGACGCTGGACGACCGCCTGGTGTGGTTGGCCCGGCGGCAACGCATCGAGGTGGTGTCGCTGGAGACCCTGCCCGAGCAGTACGCGGCCTTCGATTGCATCGGTCCCGCCGAGCAGGTGCTGCTGTTGAAGGACACTCTGGCCATGCAGGAGAACTTCTTCGATGCGATCAACCGCGAATCGCTGGCGTTGTACCGCGCCCAGCGCACCGGCGAGCTGGTGACGATGCTGGACCGCCGCTTCCCGGTTTCCGAAGCCGCGCGCGCCGTTGCCGGGCGCGCCAGCCATTGCATCGTGGACCAACGCAACGCGCGTTTTGCGCAACGGCTGCTCCCCCTGCTGGCCGATGACGCCGTGTTCGCGGCCATCGGCAGCGCGCACCTGGTCGGCGCCGAGGGCGTGCTCGCGCGCCTGGCCCGGGTGGGGTTCCGCGCCGAGCGGGTTGCCGCCGGGTCCGGCGCGGCCGCCGCCGCCGCACCGCCCGCGGCCAGCACCGCACCTGCCGCCGCCCCAGCGGCCGGAGACAAGCCATGAGCATTCGCGACTGTCTGCCCGTGGGCACCGTGGTGGGCGAGTTCGAGATCCGCCGCATCCTGGGCCAGGGTGGTTTCGGCATCGTCTACGAGGCCTACGAGGCCATGCTCGACCGCCGCGTGGCCCTGAAGGAGTACTTCCTGCAGGGCTTCTCGCGGCGCGAGGGGCTGGAGGTGGTGCCGGTCGATGCCGACGCGGTGGCGATGTTCAACTCCGGCATGGCGCGCTTCATCCGCGAGGCGCGCCTGCTGTCGATGCTGAACGAGCGCACCCGCACCGACGGTTCGCTGGTGGCGGTGTACCGGGTGTTCCAGGCCCACAGCACCGCCTTCATGGCGATGAAGCTGTACGAGGGCCAGACCCTGCGCCAAGTGGTCATGGCCGCACCCGACCGGGTGACCGAGCCCTGGCTGACGCACCTGCTGCTGCGCATGCTCGACGCGTTGAACGCGCTGCACTCGCTGCCGGGCGAGAACCTGGTGCACCGCGACGTCTCGCCGGACAACATCATCATCCAGCCCGACGGCGCGCCGGTGCTGCTGGATTTCGGCGCCACCCGCAAGGTGGACGAGGCGGTGACCTCGCTGATCTACAAGCCGGGCTACTCGCCGATCGAGCAGTACACCGACACCATTGCGCAAGGCCCCTGGACCGACCTGTACGCGCTGAGCGGCGTGGCCTATTTCGCCATTGCCGCGCAATCGCCCATGCCGGCCGTGGACCGCTACGCCGGGGGCAACTTCGTCACCGCGGCCGAGCGCGGCGCCGGCCGCTTCTCGCCGGAGTTCCTGGCGGTGGTGGACCACGGCATGGCGGTGCTGCCCGAGCAGCGCTACCAGCGCGCCGAGGACATGCGGGCCGCGCTGTTGCACCTGTCGGGCCAGCAGGCCGATCGGCCCCTGGGCGCGGCCACGGCCTTTGGCGGCCCGACGCTGGCCACCCGCGCCACGCCGGCGCCCACCGCCACCTACGTGGCGCCGCCACCCACCACCCCCCTGACGACCGACCAGCAGGGCGTGGCCCGGGACGAGGACACCACCCAGGTGAACCCGGCAGCGCACACGCGCACCCATGCCGTGACACCTGCAGATGCGCCTGCCACGGCGCAGGCCGCCACCGCACAGTCACGAGTAGCCGCACCGCAGGCGGCACTGATGGGCGCCGAGCCTGCGCCAGCCGCTGCAACGGCAACGGCATCGACGCCAGCGCCTCGTCCCGACGCCGCCCCGCGCCGCACCGGGATGCTGGCCCTCGGGGGCGTGGCCGCCGCCGCGGTGGCGGCCCTCGTGTGGTGGCAGGTGCGCAGCGGCGACGCGGGACCCCAGGGCCCGGCCAGTGGCGGCGCGGGCGCCTCGGCTGCGGCCGGCGCCGCTTCTGTGGCGGCCGGGCCGGCGTCGGCAGCGGTGGCATCGCCCGCCTCGGTGGCCGCGGCAGCCTCGGCCGCCGCCTCGGCCGTGGCCGCCACCGCCAACGTGCCCGGCCTGGGCTGCACCGCCGCAGCGGCCGATTGGGCCTGCGTGCTCGAGGGCCTGGCGCGGCTGTCCAGCCAGCCCGGCGGGCTGGTGCTGCGTGTCTCGCCGGCCAGCGTGAAGGTGGGCCAGGCCATCGCGCTGGACATCACCGCTGCGCAGTCCGGCCTGCTGCAGGTGATGGCGGTGGACGAGTCCCCCAGCGCCAAGCTGACGCTGGCCTTCCCGAACGAGCGCGACCGCAACAACCGCATCCAGGGCGGCCAGGCACTGCGGCTGCCGCGGCCGGCCACCTGGGGCATCGTCGCCCAGCCGCCCACCGGGCGCAGCTGGATGGTGGCCGTGGTCAGCAGCGAGGCCCTGCCCTCCACGAGCCCGCTGCACCAGGGCGTTTCACTGGCGGAGGCGGTGCGCGCCTTCGCCGAAGGCCAGCCGTTGCGCCTGCTGGGCCTGGCGTCCTGCGTGAACGGCAGCACGCCCGGTGGCACCGGCAGCGGTGCGGCGTGTCCAAAGACACTGTCGATCCAGCCTGCAGACTTCATCATTCGCTGAACGCCGCGGCCCGGAGCGCCGCGCGGTACTCGTTGGAGCAACACATGGCCCTGAATCGCCTCACCACCGCCCTCGCCCTGGCCGCGTCGCTGGCCGCCCTGGCCCCCACCGCCGGCGCCGCGGATTTCGGCACCCGCACGCCCGAGGTCAAGGAACTGGTCGACGCCCTGAAGCCGCCCGAGCGCACCCGTGGCATCGCGATCGTCGGTGCCTCGGCCGCCACCAAGACCAATGCCTCGATGCAGGTGGGCTTTGCCTTCGGCTCGGCGCAGGTGATGTCGAACGACCTGGTCAAGCTGGACCGGCTGGCGGATGCGCTGAAAAGCGAATCGCTGCGCGACTACCGCTACAAGGTGATCGGCCACACCGACGCGGTGGGCTCGATGGCGCTGAACATGCGCCTGTCGCGCCAGCGCGCCGATTCGGTGGTGGCCTACCTGATGCAGCAGGGCATCCCCGCCGAACGCCTGGTGGCCGACGGCCGCGGCCCGAACGAGCTGCTCGACCCGCAGCGTCCGGATGCGGCCGAGAACCGGCGCGTCGAGGTGCGGCTGGTGCAATAGCCGGCGGCCGGGCGCTGCGGCTCGGCGCCGGGCCGGCGCGCAGCCGGCTGTGGCAGCATGCGGGTTTCATCCGCTGCGCGAGCCGCCCCATGCCCTCCCCCCTGCAAGCCTGGCACCACGTGGTGCAAAGCCGCGACACCGCGGCCCTGAACGCCCTGCTGCATGACGACGTGGTGTTCCACTCACCCGTGGTGCACACGCCGCAGCGTGGCAAGGCCATCACGTCCCTGTACCTGCAGGGCGCGATGCACGTGCTCAACACGCCAGCCTTCCACTACCTGCGCGAGGTCGCCGGCCCGAACGATGCGGTGCTCGAATTCCAGACCGAGATCGACGGCATCCAGATCAACGGCGTCGACCTGATCCACTGGGACGACCAGGGCCTGATCACCGACTTCAAGGTGATGCTGCGGCCGCTGAAGGCCGTGAACCTGGTGCACCAGAAGATGGGCGAGATGCTGCAGAAGCTGGCGCGCTGAGCGCCCGCCGACGCCCCCCTAGAACACGGGGGCTGGTTCCGGGCCGCTCGTGCGTATGCCCCATGACGCGCCCGGCGCTGCTGCCGGGCCGCTGACCATCCACGGGGGCGCGCATGAGTTTTCATCTCTACCTCATCAACGAGGTGTTCTCCAATGCCGACGGCACGGTGCAGTTCATCGAGCTGAAGGTCGGCAACCACAACGGCGAATCGCTCTGGCGCGGGCACACCCTCTCGGTGGTGCAGGGCAACACCGTGCACAGCTTCACCTTCCCGCAGAACCTGCCCAGCAGCGCCACCGCCAACACCTCGGTGCTGGTGGCCACGCAGGGCTTCGCGAACCTGGGGCTGGTGACGCCCGACTTCATCGTGCCGGACGGCTTCCTGTTCACCTCGGGCGCCGCCACGGTGAACTTCGCCGAGGTCGACGAGCTGTTCTACAGCGCGCTGCCGACCGATGGCACGCTGTCGCTGTCGCGCACGCTCAGCACCGGCACGAACTCGCCGACCAATTTCGCCGGCAAGACCGGCACGGTGGTGCTGGCCCCGCCGCCACCACCGCCGCCGCCGCCCATCACCGGCACCTCGGGGCCGGACACCCTGCAGGGCACCGATGCGGGTGAACGCATCGAGGGCCTGGCCGGCAACGACACGCTGGCCGGTGGCGCTGGCGATGACACACTCGACGGCGGCGCCGGCCTGGACACCGCCACCTTCGCCGCCCGCCGGGCCGAGGTGACGCTGGGCGCCGGCGGCCGCAGCGTGACCGGGCCGCAGGGCACCGACAGCCTCACTGGCATCGAGCGCCTGCACTTTGCCGACCAATCGGTGGCCTACGACCTGGAGGCCGCCGCCGGCCATACCGCACGGCTGCTCGGTGCGCTGCTCGGCGTGGCCGCCGTGCACAACCCGGTCTATGTCGGGCTGGGCCTGGCCTTGTTCGACCAGGGCCTGAGCCGCGAAGCGGTGGCCGCACAGGCGATCGGTGCCGTGCTGGGGCCTGCCCCCGACAACGCGGCCCTGGTGCAGCAGGTCTACACCAGCATCGTCGGCGCGCCGGCGGATGCGGGCACGGTGGCGGGGCTGGCCGCGCTGGTGAGCAGCGGCCAGTTCACGCAGGTGTCGTTGACACTGTTCGCGGCCGATCTGCAGCAGAACGCCGAGCACATCGGCCTGGCCGGCCTGGCCGACAGCGGGCTGGCCTACCTGCCCGCGGTGCTGGGCTGAACCGCGCCGCGCGCGGCGCCGCTGGCGGCCCGGCCTCAGGGCACCGCGCGGTAGTTCACCGGCACGAAGGTGTAGCCGCTGCCTTCGGCGCGCAGCCGGCCGATGCCGGGGAACGACAGGTGCGCCGCGCCGATGTAGTAGCCCTGCTCGGCCGCCTCGGCATAGGCCTTGGCACGGCGCGCGGCGGCGGCGGCGGGATCGCTGTCGAACTGGATCGTCACCGGCGGGTTGGCAAACTGCACCGCGGCCACGTGCATCAGGTCGCCCCAGAGCACCAGCTTCTCGCCCTTGCTCTCCACGGCGTAGATCGTGTGGCCGGGCGTGTGGCCGTGGTTGGCCACCGCGCGCACGCCGGGCACCAGCTCGGTGTCACCGTCGAAGGGCTTGAAGCGCTCGGCCTTCTGGTAGGGGGTGATGGTGGCCATCGCGCCCTTGAACGCGCCCCGGGCGGCCTCGGGCGCCTTGTCCATCTGCGCCTGGCTGAGCCAGAACTCGGCATCGCGCTTGTCGGCACGCACCACCGCGTTCGGGAACGCGGGCTTGTCGCCGGCCATCAGGCCGCCGACATGGTCGCCGTGCATGTGGGTGATGTAGATCTCGTCCACCTGCTCGGGCTGGTAGCCCGCGGCCCGGATGCTGGCCTGCAGCTTGCCGAGCGTGGGGCCGAACAGCACGCCGGCGCCGGTGTCGATCAGCACCAGCTTCGCGCCGGTGTTCACCAGGAAGGCATTGACCGAGGTCTCCACCGGGCTGCGCAGGAAGCTGCGCGCGAGGGCCTGCTCCACCTTTTCGGGCGTGGTGTTGGTCAGCAGCTGCGCCATCGGCAGGTTCACCGTGCCGTCGCTGAGCACCGTGATCTCGAAGTCGCCCAGCATCATGCGGTAGAAGCCGGGGGCCTGGGTCTTGACCATCGGGGCGCCGGCGTGGGCGGCGGGCAGCGTGGCCAGGCCGCAGGCCATGGCGCAGGCCAACGCGGAAAGGGTGCGGGTCCAGCGAGTCATCGGGTTGCTCCTCGGGGGCTACGACAAGGCCGCGAGCATACCCAGGCCGTGCGACCCCTGCCGATGCATGGGCACCGGCCCGGCCTGCCGGCAGCGATCACGCCGCCTGCGCCGCCAGCACCTCGGCGCGCACGCTCTCGGTGAGTTCGGCCTTCAGCGCGGCGAACTCGGGCGTGGTCTTCACCGAGTAGTGGCGCGGGTGCGGCAGCGGCACCGTGCGGTCGAGCTTGATGCGGCCGGGCCGCGCGCTCATCACCATCACGCGGCTGCCCATGAACACGGCCTCGTCGATGTCGTGGGTGACGAACAGCACGGTGGTCGTTTCGGCCTCCCAGATGCCCAGCAGCAGCTCCTGCATCAGCTCGCGCGTCTGGTGGTCCAGCGCGCCGAAGGGTTCGTCCATCAGCAGCATGCGCGGGCGGTTGGCCAGCGCGCGCGCCAGCGCCGTGCGCTGCTGCATGCCGCCCGACAGCTGCTTCGGGTAGTGGTGCGCGAAGCCCTGCAGCCCCACCTTGGCGATGTAGCCCTGCGCCACCTCGAGCTGCTGCGCGCGCGGCAGGCCGCGCTCGCGCAGGCCGAAGCACACGTTGTCCAGCACCGTGAGCCAGGGGAACAGCGTGTAGCTCTGGAACACCATGCCGCGATCGGCGCCCGGGCCTTCGATTCGCCGGCCTTCGAGCAGCACTTCGCCGGTGGTGGGCCGGTCCAGCCCGGCCACGATGCGCAGCAGCGTGCTCTTGCCGCAGCCGCTGGGGCCGAGGATGGTGACGAAGTCGTTCTCGGCCACGTCCAGGTCGGTGGCCTGCAGCGCCAGGGTCTCGCCGTGCGTGGACTGGAAGCGCCGCGAGACCCCGCGCACTGCCAGCAGTGCCGTTGCGCCGGGGTTGGTCGTCGCCATGCTCACTTGCCGATGTTGATCAGGGGCGCCGTCTGCATGTTGGCCGGGATCACCACGGTGGTGGTGCCCCCCTTCTCGGCAAACTTCAGCAGGGCCAGGTTGGATTCGTGTTGCAGGTATTCGCGCGTGAGGCTCTGGTTGATGATCTGGTTGGCCTTCGCCACGCCCTCGGCGCGCTTGATCTCCACCTGCGCCTCGGCCTCGGCGATGGCCACGCGCTGCTTGGTGGTCTCGAGCTGCTTCTGCGCCGCCACCGATTCCTGGATCGCCTTCTCGATGGCCGGGTCGGTGGTGAGCGAGCGGATCACCACCCGCGTCACCTGGATCACGCCCTTGTCGTTGGCGTCGAGCTCGCCCTGCAGCCCCTTGCGCACCGCGGCGGCCAGCTCGTCGCGCTGGGTGTGCATCACCAGGCTGTCGATGCGGGCGGCCTGCTCGTACACCGCATTGCGTGTCAGGCGCTGCAGCAGGCCATAGGCGGGCAGGTAGACGCGGCTGCCTTCGTCGCGCGTGTGCTGGCCGGCGTACTTCACGTGAAGGTCGGCGATCGAGCCCTGGGCGACGCGGTAGTACACGGTCACGTCCAGGTCGCGCAGCGAGAGGTTGTCGCGGGCCTTGGGCGTGAGGTCGTTCAGGTCGATGCCGATTTCCTTGCCGGAAAACTCCTGCACCATGCTCACGCCGGGCAGGCCGAGGTAGATGCCCGGCGACACTTCTTCGAGGTTCACCTGGCCCAGCGTGGTGCGCACGCCCACGTTGCCCGTCTGGATGGTGCCGCAGCTGCTCAGCCCGGCCAGCACCAGCAGCAGCAGCACGATGCCGCTGACGATCTTCCCCGCGTTTCTCATCCCTGTTTCTCCCGCATCGGTGGTGATGACGCGGCGGATTGTGGCCGAGCGGTCACCGGTGCTCACCGGCCCAGCTGGGCCCAGGGAAACAGCATGCGGTTGGCGGCCTTGAACAGCAGGTCGCTCACCAGGCCGATCAGCCCGATCACGATGATGCCGAAGATGATCTGGTCGGTGGCCAGCAGGGCCTGGCTGTCGGTGATCATGTGGCCGATGCCGCTGGAGGCGCCGATCAGCTCGGCCACGATCACGTAGGTCCAGGCCCAGCCCAGCACCATGCGCAGGATCTCGGCGATCTCGGGCGCGGCGCCGGGGATCAGCACGCGGCGGATCAGCCCGCGGTCGCCCACGCCCAGGGTGTAGGCGGCCTCCACCAGATCGCGCCGGGTGTTGCCCACCGCCACCGCGATCATCAGCACCAGGTTGAAGAAGCTGCCGATGAAGATGACGGCAAGTTTCTGCGCCTCCCCGATGCCGGCCCACAGGATGAGCAGCGGGATGAAGGCCGAGGCCGGCAGATAACGCGCAAAGGAGATGAAGGGCTCGAAGAAGGCCTCCACCGGCTTGTAGGCCCCCATCGCCACGCCCAGCGGCAGCGCCAGCAGCGCGGCGATGACGAAGCCGCCCAGCACGCGCCACACCGTCATGCCGATGTCGTGCGCGAAACCCATCTCCGCCAGCAGCGTGTAGCCGCTCCTCACCATCGTGAGCGGGTCGGCCAGGAAGGTCTTCTGCACGAAGCCGCCGAAGGTGGCCAGCGACCACAGCGCGACGAAGACAACGAAGAAGGCAATGCCGAGCACGACGCGCGTGCCCGGCGCCACCGCGACCAGCGGCTTCACTTGAGGAAGCGTGTGTCGGCCAGCTTGCCCATGTCCGGCAGTGCCTTGATGATGCCGGCTTCCAGCAGCAGATCGGCTGCTTCCTTGCTGAACGCGGCGTGCTCGCCGGCGAAGAACTTCTGGTTCGCCTCGCGGTCCTGCCAGCGCAGGTAGGCCTGGCTCTTCTCGAAGGCCTCGCCGGTCTGCTTGACGTCGGCGCCCATGATCTCGAAGCTCTTCTTCGGGTCGGCCTTGATCATGGCCACCGCGTCGAAGTAGCCGTCGGCCAGGGCCTTGGCGGCCTTGGGGTTGTCGGCCAGGAACTTGGGCGTGCAGCCGAAGGTGTCCATGATCATCGGGTAGTCCAGCGTGGTGGCGATGATCTTGCCGGCCTCGGGCTTGGCGCGCACGGCCGAGAGGTAGGGCTCGTAGGTCATCGCCGCGTCGATGCCGTCGGTGCCGGCGATCATCGCGCTGGCGGCGGGCTGCGGCTCGAGGTTCACCACCTTCACGTCCTTCACCGAGAGGCCGTTCTTCTTCAGCATCCAGGCCAGCGTGAAGTACGGCGCCGTGCCCGGCGCGCTGGCGGCCACGGTCTTGCCCTTGAGGTCGCTGATCTTGTTGATGCCGGGCTTGACCACCATGCCGTCGGCGCCGTAGCTCTTGTCGAGCTGGAAGATCTGCGTGGTGGCCACGCCGTTGGCGTTCCAGACCACCCAGGTCTCCACCGTGGTGGCCGCGCACTGCACGTCGCCGGAGGCGATGGCGAGGTGGCGGTCCTTCTGCGGGATCTTCTTGATCGAGACATCGAGCCCGTGCTTCTTGAACAGGCCCGCTTCCTTGGCCAGCGTGAGCGGCGCAAAACCGGTCCAGCCCGAAATGGCGATGGCGACCTTGGTTTCCTGCGCCGTTGCGGCGGTGGCGGCCAGGGCGGCCGCTGCCAGGACGATGAACGACTTCATGCGCTCTCCAATCATGTCGTGGGAAGCCGCGATGTTGCGATCGCGCTCCGGGTTGCACAACGCGGGCAAGCCCGCAGACAGCGACAGCAAGTCCTGCGCCAGGCGGGGCGCCAGGGCAGTGCAAGCTCGTGCGCCAGGGCGAGCCGCCGCCCCCCGGGATTGCAGGCTGGGCGAGCTGGCCGCGACTTGCTAGCGTGCGGTCGATTTCACAATGATCGCCGCCCCATGTCCCGCTCCCGCCTGTTCCAGCAAGTCCAGCAATTGATGCGCGTCGCGCTGCACTGCGCACGCACTGGTGAACCTTCCGCCGAGGCGCTGCAGCGCCTGCGCGCGCAGGCGCCCTCGCAGCCGCGGCGCCGCGTGCCGCAGGCCGCTGGCGGGCAGGGCCGGGCCTCGGCCCTGCCGCTGCGCGCCGCGCCGGGCGCGGGCGGGGCCGACGTGGCGATCGTCGGCGCCGGCTTCGCGGGCCTGTATGCCGCCACGGTGCTGGCCGGCAAAGGCGCCCGGCCCACGGTGTTCGAGGCCGGTGATCGCGTGGGCGGCCGCGTCTGGAGCCTGCGCGGGCTGTTTCCCGGCCAGGTGGCCGAGCGTGGCGCCGAGCTGATCGACACCACCCACTCCACGCTGCGCGGGCTGGCCGGTGCCTACGGCCTCACGCTCGAGACTTACGCCGCCAACAAGCTGCCGGGCGAGGAGGCCTTCCACTTCTTCGGCCGCCACTGGAGCGAAGCGCAGGTGGTGGACGAGTTCCGCGCCTTCGTGCCGGCGATGAAGGAAGACCTCGGCAAGCTGAGCAACGGCCCGAGCGCGCTGGCCTACAACGCCACCGACCGCCGGCTCGACTTCACGCCGCTGTCCGATTACCTGGTGCAGCGTGGCGCGGGGCCGCTGATCCGCGCGGTGCTCGATGTGGCCTACACCATCGAGTTCGGCCGCGAGATCAGCCGCCAGAGCGCGCTGGCCCTGCTGTTCTTCGTGGCCACCAACAAGCGCCAGGCTTTCACGCCCTTCGGCGTGTTCAGCGACGAGCGCTTCCACATCGTCGAGGGCAACGACACGGTGGCGCAGCGCATGGCTGCCGGCCTGCCCAGGCCGGTGACGCTGGGGCACCGCCTGCAGCGCGTGGCGCGCCAGGCCGATGGCCGCGTGCGCCTGAGCTTCGCCACCGCCGGCGGCACGGTGGAGACGGTGCACGACGCGGTGGTGCTGGCGCTGCCGGCGCCGATGATGCGGCAACTGGAGTTCGCCGCCAGCGTGGCCCTGCCGGCCGGCAACCGCTTCGCGATCGACCAGTTCGACTACGGCACCAACTCCAAGATGATGATCGGCTTCAACGGCCGGCCCTGGTTCGAGCGCAGCAACAGCAACGGCGCAAGCTACAGCGACCTGCCCAACCACCAGTCCACCTGGGAGACCAACCCCTCGCTGGCGCAGAACTTCAACCGCGGCGTGCTGACCGATTTCTCGGGCGGCGAACGCGGCGCCCGGCTCGACCCCGCCAGGCTGCAGACCGAGGCCGCCGCCTTCCTGGCCGACCTGGACACGGTGTACCCCGGCAGCAGCCTGCTGGCCCGGCGCGACAGCCGCGGCCGGGTGCAGGCGCACCTGGAGAACTGGTCGAAGCTGCCGCTGTTCCAGGGCGCCTACAGCAACAACCAGCCGGGCTACTTCACCACGATCGAGGGCCTGTACGCGCGGCCGGCCGGCAACGTGTACTTCGCGGGCGAGCACACTGATTCGTTCTACAGCTACCAGGGCTTCATGGAAGGCGCGCTGCTGTCGGGCGCACGTGCGGCCGACGAGGTGCTGCGCGGGCTGTAGCCGGCCGGCCGCGGGCCGGCGCGGCCCGCGGTGCCCTCAGAAGGCCACGTGCGCCTCCAGCACCCCGGTGTCGATGCGGAACACGGGCCCGCCGGGCGGCGGCAAGTCGCTGCGCGCCACCTGGGCACCGTGGGCCAGCAGGTCGGTCAGCAGTTCCTGCTTGGGGATGAACTGCCAGATCGCGCGCGTCAGCGTCGAGGCCATCGCGCAGCAGCCGCGCGGCATCAGCGTGCGCACGAAGTTCGGCGGCGTGGCGTTGTGGCTGCCGTGGTGGCCGATCTTGTAGAAGGCCACGCGGCGCAGCAGGTCGCTCCACTGCGCGTCGTCGAGGATGTTCATCCAGGTGCCCCACTGCGCATCCCCCGGGAACAGCAGCAGGGTGCCCGCCACGTCCAGCAGCAGGACCAGGCTGGTGCCGTTGACGGCCTTGTCCAGCGCCACCGCCACGGCCAGCTCGTCCATCGCGCCGGCCTGGTGGATCAGGTCCAGCTCGGCGGCCGAAAGCTGCCACGGCACCGCCCCGCCCTCGGCCAGGAACTCCGGCGCGAAGGGCCGGATCGTCACCACGTTGCCGTCTTCCACGCGCGGGGCGGCGGCACGCGCCCGCAGGTAGCCCTGGCCCTTGGGCGGATCCATGTCGCGGATGACCCGGGGGTCGCGCGAGGGGCCCATCACGTGCACCTTGACGCCGGGCAGCGCCGGCGTCTGCACCAGCCGCACCGGCAGGTGCTGTGCATCCTGCTCGGGAAAGAAGCGCCGCAGCGGCGTGCCGGCGAAGCCGCTGTGCAGCGTGCGCATCGCCGCATCGTTGCTGAGCATCAGCGCGTTGGCCACCACATCGCGCGAGAGGTCGAACTGGCGCTGCGCCTCGGCACCCACGGCCACCGGTGCGGCGGCCAGCGCCTGGTTCAGGCCCAGCGCCAGCTTGCTCTGCACCTCGCGGATGCGGCGCGCCTCGGCGTCCGACGGGTGTTCGGTCCACGGCAGCCAGACCTCGCGCACCTGCACCCCGGCCCAGGCCGGATCGGCAAAGCCGGCCACGTGGTCCTTGTGGCGGTGGGTGGCCACCACCACGTCGATGCGCGGCACGCCGTCGGCATCGGTGGCGTCGGCAATGATGCGGCGCACGATGCCGCCCATGGCGCCGCCGGCGGGCGAGGCCTCGATCGAGCCGCAATCGAACAGGATGCGGCGCTCGCCCCCACCCTCGGGAATCTTCACCAGGAAGGCATCGCCGAAGCCCACGTTGTACATGCGCACCTTGATCGTGTGCGCGGCATGGGCGGGTGCCGGTGCGGGGCGGGGCCGGGTCTTGCCAGCGGCCGGTGTGGCCGCGGGTGATTTCCGGGCCGCGGATGTCTTGCGGGCCGCGGGGGCCGGGGCCGCGGCGGCACGCTTGCGCGAGGTGGCCATGCTCAGCCTCCGTGCAGGTTGGCAAAGTTCATCAGCTCGGCCATGCGCTGGGCCGCGCCGGCGGGGCTGTAGTACGGCGTCATCGCATTGGCCAGGTCGCAGCGCTCGACATAGTCCTTCTGCAGCGCCAGCCGGGCCTGGCCGCCGGCGCCCGTCATCGGCTTGGCGACGCGGTAGCGGCAGGTGCCGGTGGACGAGGCCACCAGCGTGCAGCCGCCGCGGAAGGGCACGCCGCCGAACTGCGGGCTGCGCGAGCGGTCCACCTGGGTGAACTGCGCCACCAGCTCGATCAGCAGCCGCCCGCTGGGCGCCACGCGGAACACCGGGTGGAAGCCGCGCACCTGGATCGAGAGCCCGGGGTTCAGCCCCAGCTCGGCGGCGTTGTCCGCCGCATAGCGGTGCAGCGCGGTGGCGAGCTCCTTGTTGACATCGACGGCGTAGTCCTCGTCGCCCTCGCCGGGGGCCATGTCGGCCGCCGAATAGCTGCTGGGCTCGCTGCCCGCATCGAAGGCGTGCATGGCCTGCACGAAAGCGATGCCGATGAGCTGCATCGCATCGTCGTTCAGGCGTGGCAGGCGGTTCTCCACCTGGTCCCACAACAGCGATTCCTCGGCCAGCGAGCCCACCCCTACCGGGTAGATGCCGCGCAGGCGGAAGGCCTCGATCATGGCGCCGCGGCAATCGGCGTCGTCCTGCGGCACCAGCTCGAAATCGGCGGTGATCATCGCGCGCAGGAAGTCGCCGAAGGTCACGTCCACCGGCGGCAGGTAGTCGAAGGCACGGATGCACATGTCCAGCACCCGCTGCGCGGTGCGCGAGGCCTCCCCGGCGATGCGGTTCACCAGATCGGGATGCAGGTCGCCCTGCGGCAGCGTGCCGGTGCCGCCGGTGGCGATGCGCACCAGGTCGCCGATGCGGCGCTGGTAGGTCTTGAAGAAGCCGTCGAACACCGCGGCCACCAGCACCGAGCCGCGCTGGTGCGGCTCGATCACCGCGGGCGAGAGCCGCGTGCCCGGCGCATCCAGCGCCGAGCGCAGCGCCTTGCCGGTGCCGGTGGCGTAGCCGAACTGCTGCGCCAGCTGCACCAGCGGGGTGGGCGAGCGGATGTCCAGCCGCGTGCGCTGCAGCTGCTCGCGCACGATGTCCGGGAACGAGAAGTGCTGCAGCAGCGCCACGATGTCGGCAAAGCCCTCGTGGAAGGCCAGCACGTCGGGGTTGGAGGGCTCCAGGAACATCGGGCGCAGGCGGTCGACGATGGCATGCGTCATCTCGTGCGCGATGACATCGTGCGAGAGGCAGGTGAACACCGTCTGCCCCGGCAGGTTGGGCCCCACGTCGTCGGCCTCGGCACGGAAGTAGCCGAACAGGATGGCGTTGAGCTCGGGCTGGTAGAACGCGTTGGCACCGTAGAACGCATGCGGCAACAGGCGCAGCCGGTCGTAGGCCGGCCTGCCGCGCCGGCCGCGGCTGCCCAGGCGCAGCTTGCGGCCCAGCGCACGGTCGAAGTTCTCCAGCGTGCGCATCGCCACCGCATAGACCATCTGCTGGTGGAAGCGCGGGTCGGCCTCGGAGGGGTCGAGCCCGCCTTGCAGCAGGATGGCGGGGTGGTTCAGGTCCACCGCCGTGTAGTACGAGCGGGTGTGGCCGTCGTAATCGATCACCGCCAGCCGCGCGCCCACCGGGCCGGGCTGCAACGTCTCGTTGTCGACATCGATGCGCGCGCGGTTGCCGAAGGTGCGGCCCTGAAGCGGATCGGAGGCAAAGATCTTCAGCGGCCTGCGCGCGGCCTGGGCCACGCCATCGGAAGCAGAGGGTCGGAGCACGGCGCATCTCCTCGCATTGCCGGGCAGCGATCGTGCGCCCGCGGCGCGCGTGCCGCCATCCGCAACGCTGATGACGCGCCGATGGCCGTGCCGGCCCGGCGGATCAGCCCAGCACGCGCAGGCCGGTGTGCTGCTGCAGCAGCTGCCCCAGCGCCCCGGCGTTCACCAGCGCGAAGGCATGCTCGATGTCCGGCGCCAGGTAGTGGTCGTTGGGCATGGCCGGGCAGTGGCGGCGCAGCAGCGCGTGCACCGCCTCCAGCGGGGGCGAGCTGGCCAGCGGGCGCAGGAAGTCGATGCCCTGCGCCGCGGCCAGCAGCTCGATGCCGACGATGTGCGCGGTGTTGTCCAGCATGTTGCCCAGCCGGCGCGCGCCGAAGGTGGCCATCGAGACATGGTCTTCCTGGTTCGCGCTGGTGGGCAGGCTGTCCACGCTGGCCGGGTGGGCGAGCGACTTGTTCTCGCTGGCCAGGGCGGCCGCGGTGACGTGGGCGATCATGTAGCCCGAGTTCAGCCCCGCGTGCGCGGTGAGGAAGGGCGGCAGGCGCGACACCGTGGCGTCGATCAGCATCGCGATGCGGCGTTCGGCGATGGCGCCCACCTCGGCAATCGCGCAGGCCAGCGCATCGGCAGCAAGCGCCACCGGCTCGGCGTGGAAATTGCCGCCACTGAGGACTTGTCCCCCCCCGAAGCGGCCTGCGGCCGCCTCCCCCCCAGGGGGGCGACGCCCACGGCCCGGCAAAGCCGGTTCCGTGGCGTCCACTGGGGAAGGCCCGGCGTCGGCATCTTCTGCGCCGAGCATGAAGACCAGCGGGTTGTCGGTCACCGCGTTCGCCTCGCGCAGCAGCACGTCGCGCACGTGGCGGGCCTGGTCGAGGCAGGCGCCCATCACCTGCGGCTGGCAGCGCAGGCAGTAGGGGTCCTGCACCCGGTCGTCGTGCTCGCGGTGCGATTGGCGGATGGCGCTGCCGATCAGCAGCTGGCGGTAGGCCGCCGCGGTCTCGATCTGCCCGGGCTGGCCGCGCACTTCGTGGATGCGCGGGTCGAAGGGGCCGTCGCTGCCGCGCGCGGCATCGAGCGAGAGCGCGCCGCTCACGATCGCCGAGGCGAACACCTCGTCGAAACGCAGCAGGCCCACCAGCGCCAGCGCGGTGGAGGTCTGCGTGCCGTTGATCAGCGCCAGGCCCTCCTTGGCGCGCAGCTCCAGCGGCGCCAGGCCGGCGGCCTCGAGCACCGGAGCGGCGGGGCGGCGCTCGCCGTCCACCAGCATCTCGCCCACGCCCATCAGCGCCAGCGTCATGTGGGCCAGCGGCGCCAGGTCGCCCGAGGCGCCCACCGAACCCTGCGAGGGCACGTAGGGCACCAGCCCCGCATTGAAGGCATCCAGCAGGCACTGCACCACCTCGCGCCGCACGCCGGAATGGCCACGCGCCAGCGAGGCGGCCTTGGTGGCCAGCATCAGCCGCAGCACCGCCGGCGACAGCGGCGCGCCCACGCCCACGCAGTGCGAGCGGATCAGGTTGTGCTGCAGCGTGGCCAGTTCATCCTTGCCGATGCGCGTGGAGGCCAGCTTGCCGAAGCCGGTGTTCACGCCGTACACCGGCGCATCCCCCTCGGCGGCCTGGCGCACCACCTCGGCGCTGGCCTGCACGGCCGCCCAGGCCGCGGGGTCCAGCGCCAGTTGCACGCCGCCCTGGTGGATGGCGCGCAGGTCGTCCAGGCCCAGCGCGCCGGGCTGCAGGGTGAGCACCATGCCTCAGCCCCCCTGGCCGATGCCCAGGCCCGGCAGGTTCAGGCCCTGCTCGCGCGCGCAGGCCACGGCCTCGGCATAACCCGCGTCGGCATGGCGCATCACGCCGGTGGCCGGGTCGTTCCACAGCACGCGCTCGATGCGCTTCGCGGCAGCCTCGGTGCCATCGCACACGATCACCACGCCCGCATGCTGCGAGTAGCCCATGCCTACGCCGCCACCGTGGTGCAGGCTCACCCAGGTGGCGCCGCCGGCGGTGTTGAGCAGCGCGTTCAGCAGCGGCCAGTCGCTCACCGCATCGCTGCCGTCTCGCATGGCCTCGGTCTCGCGGTTGGGCGAGGCCACCGAGCCGGCATCGAGGTGGTCGCGGCCGATCACGATCGGCGCCTTCAGCTCGCCGGACTTCACCATCGCGTTGAAGGCCAGGCCCGCGCGGTGGCGCTCGCCCAGGCCGATCCAGCAGATGCGCGCGGGCAGGCCCTGGAACGCGATGCGCTCGCTGGCCATGTCCAGCCAGCGGTGCAGGTGCGTGTCTTCGGGGAACAGTTCCTTCATCTTCGCGTCGGTCTTGCGGATGTCTTCCGGATCGCCCGACAGCGCCACCCAGCGGAACGGGCCCTTGCCGCGGCAGAACAGCGGGCGGATGTAGGCCGGCACGAAACCGGGAAAGTCGAACGCGTTGGCCACGCCGGCATCGAAGGCCACCTGGCGGATGTTGTTGCCGTAATCCACCGTCGGCACGCCCAGGGCCTGGAAATCGAGCATGGCCTGCACGTGCACCGCGCAGCTTGCCGCGGCGGCGTCGCGCAGCGCGGCGTGCTGGCGTTCATCGGCCTGCGCGGCGCGCCACTGCGCCACGCTCCAGCCGGCCGGCAGGTAGCCGTTCACCAGGTCGTGGGCCGAGGTCTGGTCGGTCACCAGGTCGGGCTTCACGCCGCGTTTCACCAGTTCGGGCAGCAGCTCGGCCGCATTGCCCAGCAGGCCCACCGAGACCGCCCGGCCCTCGGCGGTGTAGCGGCCGATGCGGGCAAGCGCGTCGTCCAGATCCGTGGCCTGCTCATCCAGGTAGCGTGAACGCAGGCGGAAATCGATGCGGCTCTGCTGGCATTCGATCACCAGCGAGCAGGCGCCGGCGAAGGTGGCGGCCAGCGGCTGCGCGCCGCCCATGCCGCCCAGGCCGGCGGTCAGGATCCACTTTCCTTTGAGACTGCCGCCATAGTGCTGCCGCCCCGCCTCGACGAAGGTCTCGTAGGTGCCCTGCACGATGCCCTGGCTGCCGATGTAGATCCAGCTGCCGGCGGTCATCTGGCCGTACATCATCAGGCCCTTGCGATCCAGCGCATGGAAGTGTTCCCAGGTGGCCCACTTGGGCACCAGGTTCGAGTTGGCGATCAGCACCCGCGGCGCATCTTCATGCGTGCGGAACACACCCACCGGCTTGCCCGATTGCACCAGCAGCGTCTCGTCCTCCTTCAGCGCGCGCAGCGCCTGCAGGATGGCTTCGAAACAATCCCAGTTGCGCGCCGCCTTGCCGATGCCGCCGTACACCACCAGCGCATCGGGATTCTCGGCCACGGCCGGGTCCAGGTTGTTCTGGATCATGCGGTAGGCGGCCTCGATCAGCCAGTTGCGGCAGGTGATGGCGCTGCCGGTGGGGGCCTTCACGGGATGCGGCTGGGCCAGGTGGCGGGCGGCGGAAAGGTCGGTCATCGCAGGCTCCGGTGGCGGGTGGACGGCGGGAATGTACGCGGGTCGATCTAACTTGTCTATACAAGTTCAACCCGGTAGCATCCCGATCATGCCCAGCCGCACCGCCCGCCCTGCTCCGTTGGCGCCCTACGCCCGCGTGAAGCAGCACCTGAAGGACGCACTGGCCGCGGGCCGCTTCCCCCCCGGCGCGCTGATGCCCTCCGAAGCCGAGCTGGTGGCGCAGTTCGGCGTCAGCCGCATGACGGTGAACCGCGCGCTGCGCGAGCTGCAGTCCGAGGGCCTGGTAGACCGGCTGCAGGGCGTGGGCACCTTCGCCGCGCAGCTGCACAAGGTGGCCTCCACGCTGACCATCCGCGACCTGCACGACGAGATCGCCGAACGCGGCCACCGCCACGATGCGCTGGTGAAGCTGGCGCGCGAGGAGCGCGCCCCCGCCGCGCTGGCCGCGCGCCTGGGCCTGCGCGAGGGCGATGCGGTGTTCCACACGCTCATCGTGCACCGCGAGAACGGCGTGCCCATCCAGGTGGAAGACCGCTACGTGAACCCGGCCGCCGCGCCGGGCTACCTGGCGGTCGATTTCACGCAGACCACGCCCACGCACTACCTGCTGCAGGTGGCGCCGGTGTGGCAGGCGCAATACTCGATCGAGGCCGCACTGCCCAGCGCCGAAGAGGCACGCCTGCTCGGCATCCCGCGGGGCGCGCCCTGCCTGGTGGTGGTGCGCCGCACCCAGCAGCGCGACACCCCGATCACCATCGCCCGCCTGGTGCACCCGGGCGCGCTGTACATGCTGGAAGGAGCGTTCTCGCCATGAGCCTGCAAGTCATCGAGGCCCGCCGCATCACGCCACACCCGTGGCCCAACAAGGTGGGCACCAGCCGCGAGCTGTTCCGCTGGCCCGCCGAAGGCGAGTGGCAGATGCGCATCAGCCTGGCCGAGGTGGCGCACGACGGCCAGTTCTCGGCCTACCCCGGCGTGGACCGCTGGTTCGTGGTGGTGGGTGGTGCCGGCGTGGTGCTGCACCTGGACGACGGCCGCCACATGCTCGACAACCGCAGCCCGCCGCTCGCCTTCGATGGCGCGAAGGCGCCGCACTTCAGCCTGCAGGACCGCACCGCCACGCAGGACCTGAACCTGATGCTGCGCCGTGGCGCCGGCCGCGCCGCGATGCAGCGCGTGCAGGGCGACGACGAGTGGATCAGCACCGCCTCGTTGCGCGCGGTGTACGCCGCCGAGCCGATGATCCTGCAGGTGGACGAGGCCGATGCGGCCCGGCTGCCGGCGCACGCATTGGCCATCAGCCAGCACGCGGGCCGCCAGCGCTGGCGCGTGCGCGCCGAATCGGACACGCCGCTGGCCTGGTGGCTGGGCTTCGAGCCCGCCCCAACCCGCTGACCGTGATGGGAGAGCCCCTCACCCTCTGGCACCAGGCCCGCCTGGCCACGCTGCGCCCGGGCACGCCCTGGGGCCTGGTGGAGCAAGGCGCCCTGCTGGTGGAAGGCGACCGGCTGCGCTGGGTGGGCCCCGAGGCCGAGCTGCCCGCCGCGCTGCGGCCGCGCATCGAGCGGCGCATCGCGCTCGGTGGCGCGCTGGTCACGCCGGGGCTGATCGACTGCCACACCCACCTGGTGTATGGCGGCCACCGCGCGCAGGAGTTCGAGCTGCGCCTCAAGGGCGCCAGCTACGACGAGATCGCGCGCGCGGGCGGCGGCATCCGCGCCACCGTGTCGGCCACCCGCGTGGCCACCGACGGCCAGCTGTTCAACCTGGCCGCCGAGCGTGCCGCGGTGCTGATGAGCGAGGGCGTCACCACGCTCGAGATCAAGTCCGGCTACGGCCTGTCGGCCGAGCACGAGGCACGCTGCCTGCGCGTGGCGCGGCGCCTGGGCCGCGAGCTGCCGCTCACGGTGCGCTGCACCAGCCTGGCCGCGCATGCGCTGCCGCATGAATTCACCGGCCGGCCGGACGACTACATCGAGGCCGCCTGCGCCTGGCTGCCCACGCTGCAGGCCGAGGGCCTGGTCGACGCGGTGGATGCCTTCTGCGACAGCATCGCCTTCACCCCGGGCCAGACGCGCCGCATGTTCGAGGCCGCGCGCGCACTGGGTCTGCCCGTGAAGCTGCATGCCGAGCAACTGAGCAACCAGCACGGCGCGGCGCTGGCGGCGCAGTTCGGCGCCCTGTCCTGCGACCACCTCGAGCACCTGGACGGCGACGGCGTGCGCGCGATGGCCGCCGCCGGCAGCGTGGCGGTGCTGCTGCCCGGTGCCTTCTACTTCCTGCGCGAAACACAGCTGCCGCCGGTGGCCGCGCTGCGCGAAGCTGGCGTGCCGATCGCCATCGCCACCGACCACAACCCGGGCTCGGCGCCGGGCCTGTCGCTGCTGCTGATGCTGAACATGGCCTGCACCTTCTTCCGCCTCACCCCTGAGGAAGCGCTGCGCGGCGCCACCGTGCACGCGGCGCAGGCGCTGGGGCTGGGCGCCACGCACGGCCAGCTCGAGGCCGGGCGCCAGGCCGACTTCGTGGTGTGGGACCTGGCCGCGCCCAACGAGCTGGCCTACTGGTTCGGCCGCAACCCCTGCCTGCGCGTGGTGCGCGCCGGCGTCCAGACCGTGGGTCCCGAGACATGACACCCGACACCCTGAGCAACGAGGTCTACACCCTGCACCGCGGCACCCGGCCGCTGCTGATCAGCCTGCCGCACGTGGGCACGCTGCTGCCGGACGATCAGAAAGCGCGTTATGTCGAGCGCGCCCTCGCGGTGGAAGACACCGATTGGCACCTCGATCGCCTGTACGGCTTTGCGCGCGAACTCGGCGCCTCAATGCTGGTGCCGCGCCACAGCCGCTACCTGGTGGACCTGAACCGCCCGCCCGAGAACGCGCCGATGTATCCCGGCGTCAACAACACCGAGCTGTGCCCCACGCGCTTCTTCACCGGCGAGCCCTTGTACCGGCCCGGCCAGGCGCCGGACGAGGCCGAGGTGGCGCGCCGCATCGAGCGCTACTGGCGCCCCTACCACGCGGCGCTGGCCGGCGAGCTCGAGCGCCTGCGCGCCGCGCACGGCCATGTCGTGCTGTTCGATGGCCACAGCATCAAGTCCGAGCTGCCCTGGTTGTTCGAAGGCCGGCTCTGGGACCTGAACCTCGGCACCGCCGATGGCCGCAGCTGCGCACCCACGCTGCGCCAGGCGCTGGCCACGCTGCTGGCCGGCCAGCAGCGCTACACCCAGGTGGTGGATGGCCGCTTCAAGGGCGGCCACATCACGCGCCAGTACGGCCGGCCGGCGCTGGGCGTGCATGCGGTGCAGCTCGAGATGTGCTGGTGCTGCTACATGGAAGAGGCCGCGCCTTTTGCATGGCATGACGCGCGGGCCGCCGAGGTGCAGCCGCTGCTGCGCCAGCTGGTGCAGACCCTGCTCGACTGGCGGCCATGACCGCGGCCCCCTCCCCGCCGCCGCTGTGGGCCCCGGCGGCCTGGATCGGCGGCCGCTGGCAGGCCCAGGTGCTGCTGCAGGCCGATGGCAGCGGCCACTGGGCCGTGGTGCAGCCCGGTGTCGCCCACCCGCCGCCCGGCGCCCGGGTGCTGGCCGGGCCGGCGCTGCCCGGCCTGGTGAACGCACACAGCCACGCCTTCCAGCGCGCCTTCGCCGGCCTGGCCGAGCGGCGCGACAGCGCGCAGGACGACTTCTGGAGCTGGCGCGAGCGCATGTACCGGGTGGCGCTGCGCATGTCGCCCGAGGCCCTGGAGGCGGTGGCCGCGCAGCTCTACGCCGAGCTGCTGCAAGGCGGCTACACCCAGGTCTGCGAGTTCCACTACCTGCACCATGCGCCGGACGGCCAGCCCTATGCCGATGCGCTGACGATGAGCCACGCGCTGCTGCGCGCGGCCGCGGCCACCGGCATCGGGCTCACGCTGCTGCCGGTGCTGTACCAGCGCGCCGGCTTTGCCGAGCCCGCGCTGCGCGCGGAGCAGCGCCGCTTCGCCACCGACGTGGCCACCGTGCTCGCGCTGCGCGACGGCGTGCGCCGGCTCGCCCTGCCGCAGGTGACCGCGGGCGTGGCCATCCACTCGCTGCGGGCGGCCACGCCCGAGGCGATCACCGACCTGGTGGCCGCGCTGGCCGGCGATGCCGCGCCGATCCACCTGCACATCGCCGAGCAGACCGCCGAGGTGCAGGCCTGCCTGGCGGCCACCGGCCAGCGCCCGATCGACTGGCTCGCCGACCGGGTGCCGCTCGATGCACGCTGGCAGCTGGTGCACGCCACCCACGCCACGCCGCAGGAGATCGAGCGCGTGGCGCGCAGCGGCGCCGGTGTGGTGCTGTGCCCCAGCACCGAGGCCAACCTGGGCGACGGCCTGGCCGATCTGCCCCACTGGCTGGCCGCGGAAGCCGTGCTGTCGGTGGGCTCGGACAGCCAGGTCGGCCGCGCCTGGCCGGCCGAGCTGCGCCTGCTCGAGTACGGCCAGCGCCTGCTGCGGCGCGAGCGCAACGTGGCCGCCGCGCCGGCGCAGCAGCAGCCGGCCACGGCGGCGCGCCTGTTCAACCGCCTGCAAGCCGGCGGCGCTGCCGCGGCGGGCCTGCACCGCTGGGGCTTCGAGCCGGGCGCGCGCGCCGATTGGCTGGTGCCGGACCCCCAGGCCCCGGGCCTGCTGGGCGTGCCGGCCAGCCACTGGCTGGATGCGCTGGTGTTCGCCACCGACGCGCCGGCCTTTGCCGAGGTGGGCGTGGCCGGCGTGCTGCGCGTCAGCGCGGGCCGGCACCTGGCGGCGTCGAGCCTGGCCCCGCGCCATGCGCAGGCCATGGCCGACCTGTGGGCCGAGGGCTGATGCCGGTGCCGTGTCACCCCCGTGCGCAACGCTTACCAGCGGTGGCCAGGCCCGGCCCACCCCTGCGCTAAGCTCGCCGGCTCGTCCTTCCTGCCCCCCCGTCGACGCATGCACCGTGCCCTGCGGTTCCTGATCTGGCTGGGCTGCGCCGCCAGCGGTGCGGCACTGGCCCAGCCCGCCCCGCCGCCCGGCTGCGCGCTGCATTGGCGGCTCACCCCGCAGCGCGAGGCCACGCCGCCGCGGGTGCAGGTGGACCTGAGCTTCGATGCCGGCCCGCACGGCCGCACCGAGCTGCTGCTGCCCGAAGGCAGCGAGGTGGCGCAGCGTGTTGCCGAGGGCGACCCCACGCTGGAGCCGGTGGCCGGACGCCCCTTGGCGCGCAGCGTGGTGCACCGCCCGGGCGAGCGCGTGAACCTCAGCTTTGCCATCGTGCCGGGTGAGGCGGCCTGGGCCCGCCTGCTGCCGCGGAGCCTGCTGTTCGCGGGCCGCGCACTGCTGCCGGTGCCCGCCGGTGGTGGCCATTGGCAGATGTGCCTCAGCCTCAGCGGCCTTGGCGCCGACGACACCCTGGTCGCCGGCCCTGGCCAGCTCGACACCACCGAGCGCCTGCTGCGGCTGCAAGGCAGCGCGGCGCTGGCGCGCGACTGGATCGTCGCCGCCGGCGCGCTGCAGCAGGCCGAGCGCAGCGTTGATGGCCAGCGCTGGCAGGTGGTGCTGGCCGCCGGCACCGCGCCAGGGCCGGAGGCGCCGGCCGTGGCCGACGCCAGCGCCGTACCGCTGGGCGCCGTGCGCCGCTTCTGGGCCGATGGCCCGGCACCGGACCGCTGGCTGATGCTGCTGCCCGCGGCCGCCGACAGCCCGCCCCGCGGCCTGGCGCTGCCCGGTGCACTGGTGCTGCAGTGGCCCGCCGCCGCGCCGTTGCCTGGCCCGCAGTTCGACGACACCCTGCTCTACACCGCGCTGCAGGCCTGGTTCCGCGAGCGCTTCGGCCCGGTGGCCTACGAGCAGCGGCCGGACGAGGCTCTGAACGCATGGTTCGTCAACGGCTTCGCGCGCTTCTACGCCCAACGCCTGCGTAGCGCGGCCGGCCAGCCGCTGGGTGAACAGGCCAGCGCATTGAGCGCGCTGCTGCAGCCCGGCCCGGGCAACCCGGCCGATGCCCCGTGGCTGCCGATGCGCTGGCACGGCGCGCTGCGGGCGCAGGGCCACCTGGGGCTGGATGCAGTGCTCAAGCGCCTGCTGCTGCCGGCCGCGCAGGCCCGGGTGACCGGGCCGCTGAGCAGCCCGCTGGCCACGCACCGGCTGCAGGCCGCGCTGCGCCCGCTGCTGGCCGACGCCCCGCGGCGCGACCTGCAGCAACTGGCCGAACGCCCGCCCGGTGCCGCCCTGGCCGCCACCTGGCTGACGGCACAGACCCTGGGGCCCTGCTTCCGCTTCGATGCCGCGGCGCAGCAGGTGCTGGCGGCCGAGGCCGAGGCCTCGCCGGCCTGCCAGGGCTGGCAGCAGGGCAGCACGGCCGGCCTGGGCGCCACGGCCCGTGCCGCGCCAAAGGCCGGCGGCAAGGCCGCGGCCAAGCCCCGGCCCGCGGCCAAGGCCTCCGGCAAGGCCAAGAAGCCGGCCCGCCGCACCCGCCGCTGAGCCGCCGGCACCGCGCCAGGCGCAGGCCCGCACCCGCCCGGCACCGCGCGGCTGGCATGACTTTGGTCGCCACCTGGCCACCAGATGCCAACCCCGTCACGAACGATCAGCCCCACGGCGGACGCATCCCCCGCAATCGAGGGAACACGCCCGGGCCGATGCTTTCGACAATCGGCTGCAACGGGACAAACCGCGCGATGGGCGCACGGTGCCACCCCCTCCGCATCGAAAGGTCTCCCCATGCGCACGCTCTCCTCGCTTCTGCTGGCCGCCGCCCTCGCCACCCCGCTGGCGGCCACCGCCGGCCCCTCGCTGCTGACCAACGGCAGCTTCGAAGACGGCCCGGCGCTGCCGCTGGGCAGCTGGAACGTCTACACCACCCTGCCCGGCTGGCAGGGCGACCCCACCAGCGGCGGCGGCATCGAGCTGCGCCGCCAGAACGCCGGCACCGCACAGGACGGCACCTACTTCGTCGAGCTCGACACCTACCGCAACAGCTGGATGGAGCAGTCGGTGGCCACCACCGCCGGCACCCACTACACGCTGAGCTGGTACTACTCGCCGCGCGCCGGCGTGGGCCCCAACAACCCCAACCACAACTTCGGCACCACCAGCAACCAGATTCAGGTGCTGTGGAACGGCGTGCAGGTGTTCCTGAACAACGGCAGCGGCGACGGCCTGTCCAACCACGACTGGCACTACTACAGCGTCGACGTGGTCGGCACCGGTGGCCTGGACATGCTGCGCTTCGCGGCCACCGGCACCTCCGACGGTTACGGCGGCTCGCTCGACAACATCGCGCTCAACGTGCCCGAGCCGGTGAGCCTGGCGCTGACGCTGGGCGCCCTGGGCCTGATGGGCGCCGCCTCGCGCCGCCGCGTGCGCTGAACAAGCGTCACGCCGATGCCGCAGAATCGGGGGCTCCTAGGCCATTGCTGGTGCGTCCGATGAGAACTGTCCTGCTGGTTGTCGATGTCCAGACCGCGCTGTTCGAGCCCGAGCCCCGGCCGGGCGACGCGGCGGCGGTGATCGAACGCATCAACGCACTGGCCGAGCGCGCCCGCGCCGCCCATGTGCCGGTGGTGTACGTGCAGCACGAGCGCGAGGGCAGCCTGCTCGCCCATGGCAGCCCCGGCTGGGCGCTGGCCCCCGGCCTGCAGCCGCGCGAAGGCGATGCCCGCCTGCGCAAGACCACGCCCGATTCCTTCCTGCACACGCGGCTCGAACCGCTGCTGCAGGAGCAGGACATCTCGCACCTGGTGGTGTGCGGCTATGCCAGCGAATACTGCGTGGACACCACCGTGCGCCGCGCCGCCGCACTGGGCTACGACGTCACGCTCGTCGCCGACGCCCACACCACGCACGACAAACCGCATGCCAGCGCCGCGCTGATCCGCGCGCACGAGAACGCCACGCTGCCCAACCTCGGCAGCTTCGGCAAGCGGCTGCAGGCCCTGCCGGCAGAGCAGGTCACGTTCTAGGAACACCACCTGCCGATGCACCCCATCGGGGCCGACGGCGCGCCACGCGCCGAATACGCCCGCCGCATGCAACGCGTGCTGGCCCACATCGACGCCCACCTCGCCGCGCCGCTGGATCTGAAGGCGCTGGCCGCAGTGGCGCATTTCTCGCCCTACCACTTCCACCGCGTGTTCGCCGGCTGGATGGGCGAGACGCTGGGCGACTACCTGCGCCGGCGCCGGCTCGAACAGGCGGCCGCGCTGCTGCGCCAGCGGCCGCAGACCGCCGTGCTCAGCATTGCGCTGGAAGTGGGCTTCGGCTCCGGCGAGGCCTTTGCGCGCGCCTTCAAGGCGCACTATGGCCACGCGCCCAATGCGTGGCGGCGGCTTCGCAATCCGGATCAGGCCTGCCGCAACCTGGATCAGGACGGCCAGGCGCCGGCCCGGGAAGATGGTGGCACCTTCCCCACCCCGTTCCCCCAGGAGCCGACGATGATGCTGAACGTTCAAGTGATGGACCTGTCCGCGGTGCGCATTGCCTGCCTGCGCTACACCGGGCCCTATGGCGCACCGGTGGGCGAGTTCTGGGCCCACCGCTTCGTGCCCTGGGCCCGGGCGCAGCAGCTGGCACCCGCGCCGCGCTACGGCATCTCGCACGACGACCCCTCCATCACCCCACCCAGCCAGTGCCGCTACGACGCCGGGGTGGAGGTGCCCGAGCGCTTCGTTCCCAGCGGCGACGCCACCGTGCAGCAACTGCCCGGCGGCCGCTACGCGGTGGCGCGTTTTCGCGGCACCAGCAGCGAGATCGAGCGCGCCTGGCCCTGGCTGCTGGGCCAGTGGCTGCCGGCCAGCGGCTACCAGGCCGACGACCGGCCCTGCTTCGAGCGCCAGGGCCCCGGCGACGAGGGCGGCGGCCCCGGCCTGCCCTTCACCTGCGACATCTGCGTGCCGCTGCGGCCGCTGTGAATGTTCGCTGTGCCGTGCGCGCTCACCATCGCGGCCTCGGTTGGCTGCCGGATCGCCCTCTTCGATTGCCACCAGACTAACTGAGAAAGTGAGCGTCCCCATGGACATCGCCCCCGAACACCGCGTCACCGATGCGGCCGCACTGGCCGCGCTGTATGGCGAGCCGGGCACGGCCTCGCGCCGCAAGGAAGTGCCCTTTCTGCACCCGGCCTACCACCCGCTGATCCAGGCCTCGCCGTTCGCGGCGCTGGCCACCGTGGGCCCCGAGGGGCTGGACGTGTCGCCGCGCGGCGACCCGGCCGGTTTCATCACCATCGAGAACCCGCACACGCTGCTGCTGCCCGACCGGCGCGGCAACAACCGCATCGACAGCCTGCGCAACGTGCTCGCCGATCCGCGCGTGGCGCTGCTGTTCCTGGTGCCCGGCACCAACGAAACCTTGCGCGTGAACGGCCGCGCCGAGATCAGCATCGAGCCTGCGCTGTGCCAGCGCTTCGCGATGGACGGCAAGCCCGCGCGCAGCGTACTGGTGATCCGCGTCGAGACGGTGTATTTCCAGTGTGCCCGCGCGCTGCTGCGCTCCAAGCTCTGGCGGCCCGAGACCTGGCCCGAGCGCGCTTCGCTGCCCAGCACCGGCGCGCTGCTGCAGGGGCTGACGCAAGGCCAGGCCGAACCGCCGATCGACGGCGCCGCCTACGACCAGGGCCTGCCCGAGCGGCAGGCCGCCACGCTGTACTGAGCACCCCCAGGGCCGGGCTGCGCCCAGCCCGCCCCCACGGGCCTGCCGGCGCCGCTTGACCCCGCGCAAGACCCCACCCACAACACGCCCCTAGAGTGCGCGGCACCCCAACCCGCCGGCCGGCGGGCCGCGCCAGGGTGCCGCCACCGCGGCTGCCGGCGCGGGGCTGCCGGCACCCTCACACCATGAGCTCCCCCACCCTGGCCGAGCGCCTGCTGCAGGCGCTGAAGGCACGCGGCGCCACCGAGATCTTCGGCATCCCCGGCGACTTTGCGCTGCCGCTGTTCCGCGAGATCGAACGCTCGGCGCTGCTGCCGCTGTACACGCTGTCGCACGAGCCCGGGGTGGGCTTCGCGGCCGATGCCTGCGCGCGCTTTCGCGGCGGCCTGGGCGTGGCCGCGGTCACCTACGGCGCCGGCGCCTTCAACCTGCTGAACACCGTGGCCGGCGCCTATGCCGAGCGGGTGCCGATGGTGGTGCTCTCGGGCGCACCGGCCGCGCACGAGGCGGCCAGCGGCTACCTGCTGCACCACCAGGTGAAGACACTCGATTCGCAATGGCGCGTGTTCCGCGAAGTCACGGTGGATGCAGCGCGGCTGGACGACCCGCGCCGCGCGCCGCAGGACATCGCCCGCGTGCTGGACGCCGCGCTGCGCGCCGCGCGCCCGGTGTATATCGAGATCCCGCGCGACATGCCCGGCCGCCCCTGCGACGAAGTGCCCGTCACGCCGCCCGAGCCCATCGACGCCCAGGCCCTGGCCGCCTGCGCGGACGAGTTGCTGCAGCGCCTGCGCAAGGCCACCCGCCCGCTGCTGATGGTGGGCGTGGAAGTGCGCCGCTACGGCCTGGAGGCCAAGGTGGCCGAACTCGCGCGCCGGCTGGCGCTGCCGGTGGTCACCAGCTTCATGGGGCGGGGCCTGCTGTCCGACGCCGCCACGCCGCCGCTGGGCACCTACCTCGGCCTGGCCGGCGACCCGGCGATCAGCGCGCAGGTCGAAGGCTCGGACGCCCTGCTGCTGCTGGGCGTGATCGTCTCCGACACCAACTTCGCCGTCTCGGCCAAGCGCATCGACCTGCGGCAGGCGATCCAGGCGCTCGAAGGCCGCGTGGTGATGGGCTACCACGTGTACCCCGCGGTGCCGATTGACGCGCTGATCGACGCACTGCTCGACCGCGTGCCGGCGCGTGAGGCTGGGGCGGCAGCCGCCGCGCCGGCCCTTGCCGCGCCGCAGGCGGCAGCCCTGCCGGTGGACGACAGCCCGGTGGCGCCCACCGACATCGCCGCCGCCATCAACGCGCTGATGCAGCGCCACGGCCCCCTGCCGCTGGCCTGCGACGTGGGCGACTGCCTGTTCACCGCGATGGACATCCACCCCGCACCGCTGATCGCCCCGGGCTACTACGCCGGCATGGGCTACGCCGTGCCCGCCGCGCTGGGCCTGCAGGCCTGCAGCGGCCAGCGCCCCATCGTGCTGGTGGGCGACGGCGCGTTCCAGATGACGGGCTGGGAGCTGGGCAACGCGCGCCGCCACGGCTGGGACCCGATCGTGCTGATCCTCAACAACGCCAGCTGGCAGATGCTGCGCGCCTTCGAGCCCGAAGGCGGCTACAACGACCTGGGCACCTGGGATTTCGCCTCGATGGCCGCCGGCATGGGCGGCGACGGCTGCGTGGTGCATACGCGCGCCGAGCTGCACGCGGCCCTGGAGCGGGCCTTCGCCACGCGAGGCAGCTTCCAGCTACTGGACATCCGCCTCGCGGCCGATGCGCTGTCGCCCACGCTGGCGAGGTTCGTGACGGCGGTGAAGCGGCTGTCGGTGCCGGGGTGAGTGAGCCGCTGCGGCCCGGTCCGACCTGAGCAAGCCCTCGCGGTACAGTGCACCGCAGCCCCGCCGCACGGAGCGGCGGGCCGCCCCGCCCCCCCATGGACGCCACCGCGCAGCGCCAGCCCTACCACGACGAACTGCTGTACCGGCTGCTGCAGGACTGCTTCGGCGACGTGGACGACGCCACCTTGATGCTGCTGTGGCAGCACCTGGAATGGGTGGAGATCACCGGCGGCCAGACGCTGATGCGCCAGGGCGAGGCCGGCGATGCGATGTACCTGCTGGTCAGCGGCCGGCTGCGCGTGTACGTGCAGGACGAGGCCGACGCGCTGCGCGGCGTGGACACCCAGCGCCTGGTGGGCGAGATCACGCGCGGCCAGATCGTCGGCGAGCTTGCGCTCTACACCGACGAGCCGCGCATGGCCACCGTGATGGCCATCCGCGATTCGGTGCTGGTGCGCCTGGCCAAGCCCGCCTTCGACCGGCTGATGCGCAACAACGCCGCGATGTCGGTGGCGCTCACGCGGCAGATCATCCGGCGCCTGAAGGCCCCGCCGGCGCGCACCTTGTATGCCCGGCCCAGCACCGTCGGCCTGCTGCCGGTGAGCGCGGGCGTCGACCTGCCCGCCTTCGCCACCGCGCTGGCGCAGCAGCTCGGCTTGATCGGCCGGGTCGAGATCATCGATTCGCACAGCGTGGAAGCCGCGCTCGATTCGCCAGAAGCCACGCTGGGCCCGCAGGCCCAGGCCGACATCAACCGCCGCATCGCGATGTACCTCGACCGCATCGAGGCACGCTGCGAGTTCGTGCTGCTGGTGGCCGATGCCGGCCCCAGCGCCTGGACGGCCCGCTGCTGCCGCGATGCGGACGAACTGCTGCTGCTGGCCGATGCCAGCGAGCCGCCGGTGCTGCACGCCATCGAGAAAGCCTGCCTGCTGCACCGCTCGGCCAGCACCGATGCGGCCGAGATCCTGGTGCTGCTGCACCCCGCCGACCTGCCCGCGCCGCGCCACACCCGCGCCTGGCTGGAGCGCCGGCCGGTGGCCGACCATCTGCACATCCGGCCCGCGCTGGAACGCGACATGGCCCGCCTGGCGCGCCTGCTCAGCCGCACCGCCACCGGCCTGGTGCTGGCCGGCGGTGGCGCGCGTGGCCTGGCCCACCTGGGCGTCGTGCGCGCGTTGCAGGAACACGGCATCGCGATCGATTGCGTGGGCGGCACCAGCATCGGCGCGGTGATGGCCACCTACGTGGCCTCGGATCAACCCTGGGACGCGGTGATGGCCAACGCCCGCCGCGCCTTCGGCACCAACCCCACGGGCGACTGGAACCCGATGCCCTGGCTGTCGCTGTTCCGTGGCCAGCGGCTGCGCCGCATCCTGGCCAGCGCGGTGCACGAGTTGATGGGCTTCGACGCCGATGTCGAAGACCTGTGGAAGAGCAGCTTCTGCGTCACCACCAACTACACCCATGCGCGTGAACAGGTGCTGCGCCACGGCCGGCTCACCAAGGCGCTGCTGGCCAGCACCTCGATTCCCGGCGCGCTGCCGCCGGTGCTGCACGAGGGCGAGCTGCTGTGCGACGGCGGCAGCTTCAACAACTTTCCGGTGGATGTGATGCGGGCCCAGCGCGGCATTGGCACCGTGATCGGCATCGACCTCGATTTCCGCCAGCCACTGAAGGTGGAACTCGATGAAGTGCCCACCGGCTGGGCGTTGTTCGTCGACACGTGGCGGCCCTTGCGCAAGCGCCGCTACCGCCTGCCCTCGCTGCCGGCCTACCTGATGACGGTGATGGTGCTCTACAGCATCTCGCGCAGCCGCCGCTCGCGCGCGCTGACCGACCTGTACTTCAACCCGCCGCTGGACCGCGTGGGCCTGCTGCAGTGGCACCGCTTCGACCGCATCGTGCAGCGCGGCTACGAACACGGCATGGCCGTGCTGGCCGACCGGGCCAAGACCAGCGTGATCGACCCCACGCTGCCCGAGCTGTCCTGAGCCTGACCCCGCGGGAGGGACCGGCCCGCAGGGCCGCAGGGGGCAAACTCAGGCCTGGGGCCAGGGCGCGATGCGGCCGGCCATGCCGGGCGACTGCCACAGCGCCCCGTCCCGCTCGACGATCAGCGCCTCCACGCCCTGCGTGCCGGCCAGCAGGCTGCGCCCGCTGTCAGCACCCATCACCATGATCGCCGCGCCCAGGCCGTTGACGGCCGCCACGTCGTCGGCCAGCAAGGTCACGCCGCGCGGCCCCTCGGTGGGGTAGCCGGTGGCCGGGTCCAGCACGTGATGGAAGCGTCGGCCGGCCTGCACGAACGAGCGCTCATAGTCGCCCGACGAGGCCAGCACGCCCTGCCGCAAGGCCACCACGCCCAGCACGCGCGCCGGGTCCCGCGGGTCACGCACGCCCACGCGCCAGGCGGGGCGGTCGTCGTGGCACAGCGTCAGCACATCGCCACCGCCGTTCACCAGCGCATGGTCGATGCCGTGCTCACGCAGGGCCTGCAATCCGGCGGCCAGGATCGGCAGCTTGGCAATGCCGCCCAGGTCCAGCCGCATCTGCGGCCGCGCCAGGTAGGCGGTGCCGCGCGCGGGGTCCAGCGCCAGCGCATGCCAATCCACCACGTGCAGCCGCTCGGCGATGGTGGCGTCGTCCGGCCGCTGGGGCGCCAGCGCATCGAACTGCCAGCGGCCCAGCGTGCCGATCGTCGCGTCGAACGCGCCACCACTGCGCCGCGCGATGTCCTGCGCGGCCTGCAGCACGGCCATCAAGGTGCCGGGCACCGCCACCGGCCGCACGCCGGCCTCGCGGCCGATGGCGGCCACGAGGCTGTCGTCCCGATAGTGGCTCATCTGAGCGGCCAGGCCGGCCATTCGCTCGAAGGCGGCCGCGAGCGCTGGCGCCAGCCGCGCCGCCTGGGGCGATTCGGCCACGATGTCCACCTGGGTGCCCATCAGCGGGCGCGCTTCGCGGTGGCGCTGCCAGCCCGACGCTGCAAGCCCCTGGCGCGGGCCCGTGGCCGCTGCGACAAGCCAGCCCGCCGCGCCAAGCCCAGTCGCGCCCAGCGCCGCCGCGCCGAGCAGGCGCCGCCGGGCCAGCCGTGCCGCCGGCACCCGCGGCCCGAGCGGCGCGCTCATTTGGCCAGCCCGACCATGTAGTCGACCGCCGCGCGCACCTCTTCGTCCTTCAGCGCGGTGTTGCCGCCGCGCGCGGGCATCTGGCCCTTGGCACCGGTGAAGCCTTCCTGGGCGTGCTTGTAGAGCGTGTCCTTGCCTTGCGCGATGCGCGGGCCCCAATCGGCCTTGTCGCCGGGCTTGGGCGCGCCGGCAACACCGGCGCTGTGGCACAGCGCGCAGGCCTTGCCGAAGACCGACTTGCCCAGCGCATCGTCCACCCCGGCCGCGGCGGTGGGCGCCGCAGGTGCGGGCGGCGCCGCGGGGCTGGGCGCGGTGTTGGCCGCCGGCGCCGCCGTGGGTGCGGCGGGCGCATCGTTTCGACCGCAACCGGCCAGGCCGAGCGCAAAGACAAGTCCGATCGCGGCGAGCGCGGGGCGAGGAAGAGGCTTCATGGAATGGTTCATGGGATCGGGGAGTGAAGGGTTCCCGGACACAGGCCGCTTCCACGCAGCGTCACGTGGAACCGACCTCCGTCAAGGTGGGGCAAGACTAGGCCACACAGGCGTCGCATTCCTTGAAGCACTTCAAGGCGAAGGCAGCCACCGCAGCCGACCATGCGCCCCGAATGCCAAACGCTGTGTCCCTGCCCGCCTGCCCGATGCCTCGTTCCCGTGCCGCCATGCGGCCTGGGAACCACCCCCGATTCCCCGCGCACCGGTGCTTCACGGCCCATGCACAGGCCGCCAGTTCTCCACACCGCTAACCAACCAGAAGGTGAGATCATGTCCCAAGACCACAACAAGCATGATGCCAAGGCCGAGGCCCTCGGTCGGCGCAATTTCCTGGGCTCCGCCGCAGCTGCTGGCATGGCGGGCATCGGCCTGGCCGCCTGCACGAAGGAGCAGGCGCCCGCCGCACCGGCCAGCGCGCCAGCAGCCGCACCGGCCGTGGCCTCCGCGGCCGGCCATGCGGCCGCACCCGGCGGCGTGCACCCGAAGCCGGGCGAGCTGGACACCTACTACGGCCTGTGGAGTGGCGGCCACACCGGCGACGTGCGGGTGCTGGGCATCCCCTCCGGCCGCGAGATCCTGCGCATTCCCTGCTTCACGCCCGACGCGCTGGTGGGCTGGGGCATCACGAACGAGTCCAAGAAGATCATGGGCACCAAGCCCGATGGCTCGCTGCGCTACACCGTGGGCGACACCCACCACGTGCACGCCTCCTACAAGGATGGCGACTACGACGGTCGCTACGCCTGGGTGAACGACAAGATCAACAGCCGCATCGCCCGCATCCGGCTCGACTACTTCGTCTGCGACAAGATCACCGAGCTGCCCAACGTGCAGGGCTTCCACGGCATCTTCCCGGACAAGCGCGACCCGGTGGACCCGAAGATCAACTACACCACGCGCGTGTTCTGCGGCGCCGAGTTCCACACCCCGCTGCCCAACACGCCGGGCGCCAAGCCCGAGACCTACCGCGCGCTGTTCAGCTGCGTGGATGCCGAGTCGATGGAGGTGCGCTGGCAGGTGCTGATCGATGGCAACTGCGACCTGGTGGCCACCTCGTACGACGGCAAGCTGGCCGCCAGCAACCAGTACAACACCGAGGGTGGCGTGCACTATCCCGACATGATGTCGGCCGAGCGCGACTCCTGCGTCTTCTTCAACATCGCGCGCATCGAAGAGGCCGTGAAGGCCGGCAAGTTCAAGACCTACGGCGACAGCAAGGTGCCGGTGGTCGACGGCACGCGCGAGGCCAACAAGGAAGCCAAGTCGGCGCTCACCGCCTACGTCACGGTGCCCAAGAACCCGCACGGCGTGAACGCCAGCCCCGACGGCAGGTACTTCATCTGCGCCGGCAAGCTCTCGCCCACCGGCACCGTGATCGAGCTGGCCAAGGTGCTCGACTGGTTCGATGGCAAGCTCGAGAAGCTGAACCAGGCCATCGTGGCCGAGGTCGAGCTGGGCCTGGGCCCGCTGCACACCGCCTTCGACGGCCGCGGCAACGCCTACACCACGCTGTTCCTGGACAGCCAGGTGGTGAAGTGGAACATCGACGCCGCGATCAAGTTCCACAACGGCGACAAGAACAGCAAGTACGTGGTCGACCGCGTCGACGTGCACTACCAGCCGGGCCACATCAACGCCTCGCAGTCCGAGACGATGAAGGCCGACGGCAAGTGGCTGGCCGTGGGCTGCAAGTTCTCCAAGGACCGCTTCCTGCCGGTGGGCCCGCTGCACGCCGAGAACGAGCAGATCATCGACATCAGCGGCCAGAAGATGGCCCTCATCGCCGACCACCCGGTGCGCGGCGAGCCGCATGACTTCATCTTCTTCAAGCGCGAGCTGCTGCGCCCGAAGCAGGTGTACAGCCTGGACGACTTCCCGAACGCGGTGAAGGACCCGAAGGAAGGCGGCATCACCCGCAACGGCAAGAAGGTGACGATCAAGATGACCTCGCAGGCGCCGGCGTTCAGCCTGCCCGAGTTCAGCGTCAAGAAGGGCGACGAGGTCACGATCATCCTGACCAACCTGGACAAGGTCGAAGACCTGACGCACGGCTTCGCGGTGCCGAAGTACAACATCAACTTCATCATCAACCCGCAGGAGACCGCATCGGTCACGTTCGTGGCCGACAAGCCCGGCGTGTTCTGGTGCTACTGCACGCACTTCTGCCATGCGCTGCACCTCGAGATGCGCAGCCGCATGATCGTGGAAGCGTAGGAGCCCGCCGTTCAGCCACAGAACGCGGTTTTACCGGGGCGCCTCGTGCGCCCCGCTTTTCTCCCATGAACCCCATGCCCATTGCCCGCCGTGCGGCCCTGCTGCTGATCGGGTGCCTGCTGCTGTGGCTGGGTGCCTCGGCGCGGGCCCAGACCGCCTACGAGGCCCCGTTGCCGGTCGCGCTCTCGACCTCGCCGGAGCTGTGCGCGCACGTGCCCTGCACCGAGGTGCTGCCGGGCGCCACCCGCTTCTCGCCCCGCAAGGGCAAGCCTGCCTATGTGGAGGCCTACCGCGAGACGCCGGCGGGCCAGGTCCTCGCGGGCTATGTGTTTCTCTCCACCGACATCGTCGACATCCCGGCCTACTCCGGCAAGCCTGTGGTCACGCTGATCGGCATGGACACGCGCGGCCTGATCACCGGCGTGCGCATCCTGCGGCACAGTGAACCCATCCTGCTGCTGGGCATTCCGGAAAGCGTGCTGACCAAGTTCGTGCGGCAGTACGTGGGCAAGTTCGTCGGCGACAAGATCGAGATCGGCCGCTCCCGCGAGGCCGAGGGCTACATCGGGCTGGATGCGATCACCGGCGCCACCGTCACCGTGATCGCGCAGAACCAGGTCGTGATGCGCTCGGGCGTGGCCGTGGCCCGGCAGGTGGGCATCCTGAAGGTCACCCCGCGGCCGCAGATCCGCCCTGCCGAGGTGGCCGACCGCATGAGCTGGGAGCAGCTGGTGGCCGAGGGCAGCGTGCGCCGCCTGACGGTGCGCCCCGACCAGCTGGGCATGCCGCCCGCCGATGAACCCTACATCGACATGCACTACGGCTACCTGAACACCCCCGCGGTGGGCCGCAGCCTGCTGGGCGATGCCGGCTACAGCAGCCTGATGTCACGGCTGAAGCCCGGCGAGCATGCGCTGTTCATCGTGGCCACCGGCAGCGACAGCTTCAAGGGCTCGGGCTTCGTGCGCGGCGGCATCTACGACCGCGTGCAGATCAGCCAGGAGATGGATGCCTACACCTTCCGCGACCTGGACTACCTGAACCTCTGGGGCCTGCAGGCGCCCGGCGCGCCGGCGTTCAAGGAGTCGGCGATCTTCATCGTGCGCGATCCCGGCTTCAGCCCCGCCTACCCATGGAGCCTGGTGTTCCTGGCCAACAAGCTCGACCGTGTCAGCGGCAACCGCGAGTTCGTCAGCTTCAGCGACGAGTACTGGGTGCCCGCGCGCTACATGCAGGGCGGCCGCCCCAAGGTGGAAAAGCCCGAGGCCGCCTGGGTGACGGTGTGGCGCACCCGCGCGCCCGGCATCGCGGCCTTTGCGCTGCTGCTGGTGGCCGTGGCCGTGGTGTACGCGCTGCGCGAGCAGTTGACGCGCCGGTCCACCCACAAGAACAAGTGGCCGGTCAACATCTTCAAGTACGGCGCCTGGGTGCTGAGCATCGCCTTCGTCGGCTTCGGCGTGCTGGCCCAGCCCTCCATCACGCATGTGCTGACCTGGTTCCACTCGCTGCTGTTCAAGTGGACCTGGGAGCTCTTCCTCAGTGATCCGTTCATCTTCCTGTTCTGGATCTTCATCATCGTCACCACCTTCGTCTGGGGACGCGGGCTGTTCTGCGGCTGGCTGTGCCCGTTCGGCTCGTTGAGCGAGCTGCTCTACAAGGTGGGGGGCGCCATCGGGCTGCGGCGCTGGCAGTTCGCGCTGCCGAGCGCGCTGCACAACCGGCTGAAGTGGGTGAAGTACCTGGTGTTCTTCGGCCTGCTCACGGTCTCGATGTTCTCGATGGGGCTGGCCGAGAAGCTGGCCGAGGTGGAGCCCTTCAAGACCACCTTCCTGATCGGCTGGGGCGACCGGAGCTGGCCCTACACCCTGTTCGCGGCGGGGCTGCTGGGCTTGTCGATCTTCACCGAGCGGCCGTTCTGCAAGTACCTGTGCCCGCTGGGCGCCTCGCTGGCCATGCCCTCCACCTTCCGCTGGTTCGGCTTGCGCCGCAAGCAGGCCTGCAGCACCTGCAAGGCCTGCGCGGTGGGCTGCGGCTCGCAGGCCATCGATGCCGACGGCCGGATCGACCACCGCGAGTGCCTGCACTGCCTGGATTGCATGGTGCTGTACACCGACACCCACGGCTGCCCGCCACTGGCCAAGGAACGCAAGCGGCGCGAGCGCGAAGGCCTGCCGCTCACCCCGATCGGCCGCGACGGCTACTTCATCCCCATCATCCCGGTGCCGGCCGACCCGCCCGACACCGCCGCACGCCATGGTTGACCCGCGCCTGCCCACCGACCCCGCGCAGCCCGCCTACGGCGAGCGCGGCCACTGGTTGGCCTGGCTGGCCGCCGAGGCCTGGGACCACATCTGGCCCTGGAGCCGCGCCGGCCTGCAACGCCAGCGCATGCTGCAGGCGGCCGGCTTCTCCATCGCGCTGGCCGCCACCGTGGCCTGGGTGCTGGCCGCCACCGGGCGGCTCACCTCCGGCGCGGTGATCGGCTGGTGGTTCGGCTGGAGCGTCTACGAGGTGCTGGTGCGCCTGGGCGGCAAGCGCTACGTGAAGGACGGCCCCTGGTGGGGGCGCACCTACCGCGTGGCCAGCCCGATGGACATGATCTGTTATGTCAGCTTCAAGAACCTGCTGATCGGCGCAGTGCTGTTCCTGGCCCTGAAGTCCGCAGGGCGCCTGGTCGCGTGAGAGACTCCCCGCGATGAGCCGATCCCCTGGCGGCCGCGCCCACCACCTTCGCCGCCGCCACCCTGGCGGCCTGATGCACCTCGTGGCGGCGCTGCTGGGCGCCCTGTGCGCCGCGCCGGCGCTGCAGGCCGCCACCTGGCGCGTGGCGCCGGGCCAGCCCATCCAGCCGGTGATCGACGCCGCGGCCGCCGGCGACGTGGTGGAGATCCTGCGCGCCCACCACAGCGCCAACCTGGTGATCGACAAGCCGCTCACGCTGCGCGGTATCAACCGCCCCACCATCAGCGGCGGCCAGCAGGGCGACACCATCCGCGTGCGCGCCCCCGATGTCACGATCGAGGGCCTGATCGTGCGCGATTCCGGCGCCGAGCTGGGCGAGCAGAACGCCGGCATCTACATCCAGCCCGGCGCGCACCGCGCCGTGGTGCGGCACTGCGACCTGGTCTACAACCTCTTCGGCCTGTGGATCGAGAAGGCCAACGACGTGCAGGTGGAGCGCAACCTCATCACCGGCAAGCGCGAGCTCAATTCCGCGCAGCGCGGCAATGGCGTGCAGCTGTACAACACCACCGGCGCACGCATCATCGGCAACCGCGTGGCCTTCGTGCGCGACGCGCTGTACGTGGATGTGTCGCACCGCGCCCTGTTCCGCGGCAACCGGCTGCACCACAGCCGCTACGGCACGCACTACATGAACTCCTACTACAACGTGTGGGAGGACAACGACACCTACTACAACCGCGGTGGCCTGGCCCTGATGGAGGTGCGCGACCAGGTCGTGCGCAACAACCGGGCCTGGGGCAATTCCGACCACGGCATCATGCTGCGCACCATCCAGGATTCGGTGGTCGAGGGCAACGTGGTGGCCGGCAACAACCGCGGCTTCTTCATCTACGACGTGGAGTACACGCGCCTGTCCGGCAACCTGGTGGTCGACAACCACGTGGGCGTGCACCTGGCCGCCGGCTCCACCCGCAACGTGGTGGAGGGCAACGATTTCATCGGCAACCGCGAGCAGGTGCGTTACGTGGGCTCGCGCGACGAGGTGTGGGGCGCCAAGACCGGCAACCACTGGAGCAACTACCTCGGCTGGGACCGCAACGCCGACGGGCGTGGCGACGTGCGCTACGAAGCCAACGACATGGTCGACCGCCTGGTCTGGCGCCACCCCACGGTGAAGCTGCTGCTGGCCAGCCCGGCGGTGCAGGCCCTTCGCCTGGTGGGGCAGCAGTTCCCGCTGCTGCGCGTGCCCAGCGTGGTGGATCCGAACCCGCGCATGGCCCCCGGCAACAAGCAATGGAGCACCTGGATTGGCAAGCAGTTCACCAGTGGCCGCTGACCCGTCACCCGCCGTGTCGCTGCGTGGCGTGGTCAAGCACTACGGCGCGGTGCGGGCCGTCGATGGCATCGACCTCGAGATCCACCGTGGCGAGGTGTTCGGCCTCATCGGCCACAACGGCGCCGGCAAGAGCACGCTGTTCAAGACCATGCTGGGCCTGATCCCGGCCACCGGGGGCGAGATCCACATCCTGGGCCGGCCGATCCGGGGCCGTGCGTTCCGCGAGGTGCGGCGCGAGATCGGCTACCTGCCCGAGAACGTGGTGCTCTGGGACAACCTCAGCGGCCTGGAGACCCTGCGCTTCCTGGCCCGGCTGAAGCGCGCCCCGCTGCACGATTGCGAGGCCGCGCTGGAGCGGGTGGGGCTGGCCCAGGCCGCCGGGCGCCCGGTGCGTGAATACAGCAAGGGCATGCGCCAGCGCCTGGGCTTCGCGCAGGCCCTGCTGGGGCGGCCCCAGGTGCTGTTCCTCGACGAACCCACCAGCGGGCTGGACCCGGAAGCCATCCGTGCCTTCTACGCCACCTTGCGCACCCTGCGCTCGGAGGGGGTCACGATGATCATGACCTCGCACATCCTGTCCGAACTGCAGGAGCGCGTGGATCGCCTGGCCATCCTGGCCGCGGGCAAGGTGCGGGCGCAGGGCAGCGTGCAGGCCCTGCGTGAGCGCACTGCGCTGCCGCTGCGTGCCGAGGTTCGCGCCTCGGCGGGCGACATGCCCGCGGTGCGCGACGCGCTGGCCGCCCTGCCCACCGTGACCGTGCTGCCCCAGGGCGACGAGCGGCTCGAGGCCCGCTTCCCGCGCGAGGCCAAGATGCGGCTGCTGGCCGCGCTGGCCGGCCTGGGCGCCCGTGTGGCCGATGTGCAGCTGCACGAACCCACGCTCGAAGACCTGTTCTTCGGCGTTGCCGAGTGAGGCCGGCACACCATGCAACTGCAACCCACTCTCACGCTGGCCGCCAAGGTGCTGCACGATCGCCTGCGCGACCGCTGGGTGCTGGCCGTGGCCGGCGTGTTCACGGTGTTCGCCCTGGTCATCGCCTACTTCGGCGGCGCGCAGCAGGGCGCGGTCGGGCTGCGCTCGATCGAGTTCACCATTGCCAGCCTGGTCAGCCTGGTGATCTATCTCATCCCGCTCATCGCCTTGCTGCTGGGCTTCGACGCCATCGTCGGCGAGCGCGAGCGTGGCTCGCTCGACCTGCTGCTCTCACTGCCGGTCACGCGCGGTGAGGTGCTGCTGGGCAAGTACCTCGGCCTGGCCGCCGCGCTCACGCTGTCCACCGTGGGCGGCTTCGGCCTGGTGGCGGCGCTGCTGGCCCTGCAACTGGGCACCGGCGGCCTGTTCCACTACCTGGGCTTCATGCTCAGCTCGGTGCTGCTGGGCCTGGCCTTCCTGAGCCTGGCGGTGCTGCTGTCGGTGCTGGCCTCCGACCGCACCCGCGCCTCCGGCCTGGCCATTGCGTTGTGGTTCTTCTTCGTGCTGGTGTTCGACCTGCTGCTGCTGGGCGGCCTGGTGGTCACCGGCGGGCAGGTGGGGGCCGAGGCCCTGCCCTACCTGCTGCTGCTCAACCCTGCCGACGTGTTTCGCATCCTCAATGTCTTCACGCTCGAAGACGTGCGCAACATGTACGGCCTCACCAGCATCGTGCCCGCCGCGCTGGCCAGCCCCTGGCTGATGGGGCTGGCCATGCTGGGCTGGATCGCCGCGCCGCTGGGCGTGGCCGCCTGGAGATTCCGCCAATGACCCGTTTGTGTTCCTGCACCCGGCGCCGTTTCGGCGCCGCCCTGGGCCTGGGTGCCCTTGTCGGCCTGGCGGCCTGTGGCCGCAACGAGCCGCAGGCGCAGCTCGCGCCGATCGAGATCGACCGCAACACCAGCTGCGTGCTCGACGGCATGACCTTGGCCGACTACCCAGGCCCCAAGGCCCAGATTCACTACACCGGCCAGGCCGCGCCGGAGTTCTACTGCGACACGGTGGAAATGTTCAACACCCTGCTGCGGCCCGAGCAGGTGCGCACGGTGCGGGCCGTGTTCGTGCAGGACATGGGCCGCACCGATTGGGCCCAGCCCAAGGGCGCCTGGTTCGACGCCCGCAGCGGCTTCTACGTGCTGGGCAGCAAGCGGCATGGCTCGATGGGCCCCACCATCGCCAGCTTCTCGGCGGAAGCCGATGCCACGAAGTTCAGCGCCGAACACGGCGGCAAGGTCTTCCGCTTCGACCAGATCAAGCCGGAGATGGTGGATCTCTCCGGCGGCGCGCTGCACGACAGCAAGATGTAGCCGCGGCGTCTCGCGGGCCGGGGATCATCAGGTTCCCGGCCGGCTCGGTGGTGGCGGCCATCGCGGCCGGCCACGGTGTCCTCGACGCTGCCGATCAGGGTGTCGCCCTCGTCGGCGCCGATGTGGCCACCATCACCTCGCCCGTTGGCCGGTGTCGAACGCCATAACCTCTCAAGGGCGTGTCCACTGGCCGCATCAGCCCGGCAGCCGGAACACCGCCACGCCGGCCGCCAGCGCCACGGCCTGGTCCTTCAGCGCCGAGGCGGCGGCCGCGGTCTGCTCCACCAGCGCGGCGTTCTGCTGCGTGGTGCTGTCCATGTCGTGCACGGCCTGGGTCGTCTGGCGCACGCCGCTGGATTGTTCGCTGGCACCGGTGGCAATCTCGGCCAGCAGTGCATTCACCTGGCGCGCACCCCCCACGATCTCATCGATCGTCTGCCCCGCCTGGCGCACCACGCCGGCCCCGGTGGCCACCTTGTCGACGCTGGTGTTGATCAGCGCGCGGATCTCCCGCGCCGCGCCGCCCGCCCGCTGCGCCAGGTGCCGCACCTCGGCGGCCACCACCGCGAAGCCGCGGCCGGCCTCGCCGGCGCGCGCGGCTTCCACCGCCGCGTTCAGCGCCAGGATGTTGGTCTGGAACGCGATGCCGTCGATGGTGCCGATGATCTCGCCGATCTGGCGCGACGACTGCTCGATCGCCTGCATCGTGGCCACCATGGTGCCGATGATCTGGCCGCCGCGCTCGGCCGCGCCGGCGTTGGCCTGCGCGATGCCGGTGGCCTGGTGGGCCGCGTCGGCGGTGTGCTTCACGGTGGCGGCGATCTGCTCCATCGCCGAGGCCGACTTTTCCAGGTTGGCCGCCGCGTTCTCGGTGCGGGAGGACAGGTCCATCGAACCGGTGGCGATTTCGCTGCTGGCATGCACGATGCTGTCCGACGCCTCCCGCACCTGCGCCACGATGCCGCGCAACGACTGCTGCATCTGCGCCAGCGTGTTCATCAGGCCGGCGGCCTCGTCGCCGCCCCAGGGGTGGGGCTGGGTGGTGAGGTTGCCGTCGCGCATCGCGTCGATGTGGAAGGCCACTTCGCGCAGCCCGCCGTTGAGCACGCGGCCGAAGGCCATGAACAGGTACACCACCAGGCCCAGGCTCAGCGCCAGCACGGCCGTGGTGATGTTGCGGCCCTGCGCCAGGGTGGCCACGCGCGTGGCCACCAGGCGGTCCAGCGCCTCGGTGGCGCGGGTGTCCAGCGCGCCCAGCGCGGCCAGCGCACGCTGGCCGGCGGCCAGGTGCACGGCCGGGTCACCCTGGGTGGGCTCGGGCGCCAGCAGGGTCTGGTCCACCAGCTTCAGGAAGGCGCTCACCTCGGCCAGCGCGGTCTCCGGCTGCACGGCCGCGCGCACGCCGGGGTTGTAGTCGTTGGCCTTGGCAATGCCGGTGTCCAGCGCCGCCAGGTGGCTGGACACCAGCACCGCGTGCTCCACCAGCTGGCGCAGCGCCTGCGGCGACTTCTGGCCGGTGGCGAGCAGGCTCGCACCCAGGTCGCGCAGCTGCGCCACCGATTCGCTCATCGGCGGCAGCCGGAAGTAGGCCGCGTCCATCAGGTAATAGGTGTCTATGTCCGGGTCCAGCGTGAGGTTGGAGCCGTCGGTCGATTGGCCCAGCAGGTCCAGCCCGGCCTGCAGCCGGGCGCCATGGCTGGCCAGCACGGCATCGCGCCCGGCGCCGGCCGGTGCCACGGCCTGCCCCGCGTGGGTGAGCTTCTCGTAGGCCTTGGCGGTGCCCAGTTCATCCCCCAGGGCCTGCTGCGCCGAGGCCAGCACCTGCTGGGCCGCCGCCAGGCGCTGCGCCGCCTGCGTGGCATCGGCCGCCGGCCCGGCGGGCGGCATCACGCTGTGCAGGCGCTGCTGCTGCAGCTCGGCCAGCAGTGGCTTGAGTGCGCGCCCGTACTCGATGCCCACACGCTCCTTGGCCGAGAAGCCGATGGCCGCCGCCTTGTCGCTGTAGTAGCTGTAGCCCAGCGCCAGGATGGGCACCACGAACACGGCCGAGATGATCCAGGCCTTGGCCTGGAATCCGATGGCGCGGAACAGGCGGATGCCCGGCGCCCACAGGCCGTGGTAACGGAAGAACTCGCGCAGGCCGCCGCGGGGACTTGCCCGCTCGGCGCCCGGGCCGGACGCGGCCATGCCTGGGTGGGATACGGTCGACCTCATCGTTACTGCTCCGTCTGGTGGTGGCGCACGCCGCAAGTCGGCCCGGGCGCGGTGTTGCTCGTGCTCGCACTATCGAAGCTGCGGCGCAAGCGCAACGCTCAATAAACGGGGCGTCCACCCGGCACTTCGCGCCCACCGCACCAGATGGGTGCGATCCTGTCGTCAACGCCCCACTTCAGGGCCGTGGATTCAACCCGCGCCCGCTGATGACCAGCGCCTGCCGCGCCGCGTTGCGCAGGCGGTACAGCTGCGCCGGCCGGTGCGCCCCGCCCGAGGACAGCGCGCCCTCGATCGGCTCGAGCATGTCCAGCTCGTCCATCTTGCGGCGGAAGCTCACCTTGTTGACCGGCTCGCCCAACACGGCCTCGTACACCGCCTGCAGCTGCGGCAGCGTGAAGCGTTCGCCGCACAGGTACACCGGCAGCGAGGAGTACTGGCTCTTGGTACGCACCCGCGCCACCGCGGTGGCGACGATCTGCGCATGGTCGAAGGGCAGGCTGGGCAGGCGGTCCACCGGCGCCAGCACCGCATGCCCGGGCAGCGCATCGGCCGGCACCAGGGCGCAGTAGGCGATGGCCACCGACCAGCCCCGCGGATCGCGCGCCGCGCCGCTGAAGGTGGCCAGTTGCTCCAGGTAGGGGCCCTCGACACCGGCCTTCTCGCGCAGCACGCGCGCTGCAGCCGCGTCGGTGTCGCGGTCCTCCTGCGGGCGCACATAGCCACCGGGCAGCGCCAGCGTGCCGGCAAAGGGCTCGCGCTCGCGCCGCTGCAGCAGCACCTGCAAGGCGCCGTCGCGCAGCGTCAGCAGCACCACATCGACGGTGCAGATCAGCGGGGGGCCGGCGCGGGTCATGTTGTTAGATCAATCATGCAACTAAGCCAATGATAGCCCGTGCCTTTGGTCACGATTCAATGACGCTGTGTTAGTTGCAATGTTGTCCTAACTGGCCTACAGTGGCTTCACCGACACGAAAGGAATGTTCCATGGCCCGCCGCATCCAGCTGCTGATCATCGACCCGCAGAACGACTTCTGCGACCTGCCGGCCTCCGCCGCCGGCACGCCCGCGCTGCCGGTGGCCGGGGCCGATGCCGACATGCAACGCCTGGCCGCCTTCATCGATGCGGCGGGCGATGCCCTCACCGACATCACCGTCACGCTCGATTCGCACCACCGGCTGGACATTGCCCACCCCGGCTTCTGGCGCACCGGTGCCGGCGGCGCGGTGAGCCCATTCACGCCCATCACCGCGGCGCAGGTGCGCGCCGGTGACTACCTGCCGCGCGAGCCGGCCCACCTGCCCCGCGCACTGGCCTACCTGGACACACTGGAAGCCGCCGGCCGCTACACGCTGATGGTGTGGCCGGTGCATTGCGAGATCGGCAGCTGGGGCCACAACGTGCACGCGGCCGTGCGCGCCGCCTACAACCGCTGGGAAGAGCGGCGCGGCGCCATCGTGGCCAAGGTGAACAAGGGCGCCAACCCCTGGACCGAGCACTACAGCGCGGTGCAGGCCGAGGTGCCCGACCCGGCCGACGAACACACCCAGCTCAACCAGGGCCTGATCGACGCGCTGGACCAGAGTGATGTGCTGCTGATCGCCGGCGAGGCCAGCAGCCACTGCGTGAAGGCCACCACCGAGCACATCGTGCAGCACCTGCGGCGCGGCCGCCCCGAGCGCCTGGTGCTGCTCACCGATTGCATGAGCCCGGTGGGCGGCTTCGAGGCGCAGGCCGCGGCGTTTCTGGCCGACATGCGCGCACGCGGCCTGCGCAGCGCCACCTGCACCGAGGCGCTGCAACTGTTGAAACACTGAGCCCCGGCCGGCCGAACCGCCGCTGAAACGGCCGCCGCGTACACCTGCGGCTGCCGCGGCACCACACACCCGCTGAAAGCGATTGATGGATTCCCCGATCACCAGCCTGCTGGAAACCGACCTCTACAAGTTCACGATGTGGCAGACCATGCTGCATCGCCACCCGCAGACGCAGGCACGCTACCAGTTCGTCTGCCGCAATGTGCCGGCCTACCCGCTGGCCGAACTGCTGCCCGCGGTGAACGCCGCGCTCGACGCACTGTGCACGCTGCGCTTCACCAAGCCCGAGCTCGAGTACCTGCGCTCGCTGCGCTTCATCAAGCGCGATTTCGTCGACTTCCTGCGCATCTTCCAGTTCCAGCGCGAGTTCATCCAGGCCCGCGCCGAAGGCGGGCGGCTGGTCATCGAGGCCGAAGGCCCGCAGGTGCACGTGATGGCCTTCGAGATCCCGGTGCTCGCGCTCGTCAACGAGCTGTACTTCCGCCGCTTCGATGCCGCCACCGCGCTGGCCGAAGGCCGCAAGCGCCTGGCCGCCAAGGTGGCGCTGCTGCGCGAGGCGCAGCCCGCGTTGCGCCACCCCTTCGAGTTCTTCGATTTCGGCGTGCGCCGCCGCTACGCGGGCGAATGGCAGCGCGAGGTGGTGGCCACGCTGCAGCGTGAGCTGCCGCAGTACTTCAAGGGCACGTCGAACGTGCTGCTGGCGCGCGACCTGAACCTCGTGCCCATCGGCACCATGGCCCACGAGTACCTGCAGAGCTATCAAGCGCTGGGCGTGCGGCTGCGCGACCACCAGAAGGCCGCACTGGAAGACTGGGTGCAGGAATACCGCGGCGACCTCGGCGTGGCGCTGACCGACGTGGTGGGCATGGACGCCTTCCTGGCCGACTTCGACCTGTACTTCGCCAAGCTGTTCGACGGCCTGCGCCACGACTCGGGCGACCCGGTGGCCTGGGGCGAGAAGGCGCTGGCGCACTACGCGAAGCTGCGCATCGATGCGCACACCAAGCGCCTGGTGTTCTCCGACGGGCTGGACCTGCCCACCGCGCTGCGCCTGTACCGCCATTTCGCCGGGCGCACGCAATGCGGCTTCGGCATCGGCACCAACCTGAGCAATGATGTGGGCCTGACGCCCTTGAACATCGTGATGAAGCTCACCCACTGCAACGGCCAGCCGGTGGCCAAGCTGTCGGACAGCCCGGGCAAGACGCTGTGCGAGGACCAGACCTTCCTGGCCTACCTGCGCCAGGTGTTCGGCATCCGTGGAGAAGCAGCTTGAAGATCACGCTGGCCCAGTTGAACCCCACGGTGGGCGACATCGAAGGCAACGTGGCGCGCATCATCGCCGCGGCGCACACCGCGCGCGAGCACGGCGCCGAGCTGCTGGTGTGCCCGGAGCTGAGCCTCACCGCCTACTACCCGGCCGACCTGCTGGAAGAGCCTGGCTTCATGGCCCGCGTGGCGCAGGGCATCGAGGTGTTGTGCCAGGCCTCGCGCCAGATGCCCGCGCTGCACTGGGTGGTGGGCGCGCCGATGCCGCGCAGCGGCCCCGGCAAGCGGCTGCACAACGCGCTGCTGGTCATTCACGCCGGGCGCATCACGCTGCAGTACGCCAAGCAGCTGCTGCCCACCTACAACATCTTCGACGAACGCCGCCATTTCGAGCCCGGGCCGGACGTGGCCAAGGTGCTGCGCATCGGCAGCATGCAGGTGGGCCTGCTGGTCTGCGAGGACGGCTGGAACGACGAAGGCGCCGACTACGCGGTGAACCCCTTCCAGCGCCTGCGCGACGCGGCACCGGACCTGGTGGTGTCGATCAACGCCAGCCCGTCGAACATCGGCAAGCGCGAGCAGCGCCACCAGGTCTTCGGCCAGGCCAGCCGCCGCCACGGCCTGCCCATCCTGTACGTGAACCAGATCGGCGGCCATGACCAGCTGGTGTACGACGGTGCCTCGTTCGCGGTGGAGCCCGAGGCCGGCGTGGTGTTCGAGGCGCAGCGTTTCGTGGAAGACGTGTGCACGCTCGAGTTTGCGCAGGGCCGCTTTGCGGCCGAGGGTGGCGCGGCGCTGCCGCCGGTGCCGCCCGCAGGCCTGCCGACGATGGCCTTCTACCAGGCGCAGATCGTGCTGGGCCTGCGCGACTACGCCCGCCGCTGCGGTTTCCAGCGCGTGGTGGTGGGCAGCTCCGGCGGCATTGACAGTGCACTCACGCTCGCCCTCGCGGTGCAGTCGCTGGGGCCCGACAACGTGGCCGCGGTGACCATGCCCTCGCGCTGGTCGTCCACCGGCTCGGTGGGTGATTCGGTGGCGCTGTGCCACAACCTCGGCATCACGCTGCACACCCACCCGATCGGCGAGCTGGTGCAGGACTTCGGCACGCAGTTCGAGCACAGCTTCGGCACGCCGCTGGCCGGCCTGCCGCTGGAGAACCTGCAGGCCCGCATCCGCGGCACGGTGCTGATGGCCTATTCCAACCGCTTCGGCCACCTGCTGCTGACCACCGGCAACAAGAGCGAGATCTCGGTGGGCTACTGCACGCTGTACGGCGACACCAACGGCGGCCTGGGCCTGATCGGCGACCTGTACAAGACCGAGGTGTTTGCGCTCTCGCGCCACGTGAACGAGGCGGCCGGCCGCGAGCTGATTCCCGCCGCCATCATCGACAAGCCGCCCTCGGCCGAGCTCGCCCCCGGCCAGCTCGACACCGACAGCCTGCCGCCCTACCCGGTGCTGGACGAGGTGCTGAAGGTGCTGATCGAGGGCAAGGGCCTCGCCGCCTGGGAGCACGCGCAGGCCAGCGCCTTCGTCGACGGCCTGCGGCAAGGCGACGATGGCCGCGCGCTGATCGAGCGCGTGCGCGGCATGATCGCGCGCAACGAGTACAAGCGCCGGCAGGCGCCGCCGATCATCCGCGTGCGGGCCCGCGCCTTCGGCAGCGGCCGGCAGATGCCGATCGCAGCCGTGCACAAATGACCCGCAAACCCCCGCCACAGGACCTGAAGTGACCGCCACCCCCGCCCACGACGCCGCCGTCTTCATCGGCCGCTTCCAGCCCTTTCACCTGGGCCACGCAGCGCTGCTGCGCCAGGCGCTGGCGATCGCGCCACGCTGCGTGGTGGTGATCGGCTCGGCCTACCAGGCCCGCACCCCGAAGAACCCCTGGAGCTGGGAAGAACGCGCCGAGATGTTCCGCCTGGCCCTGCCCGAGGCCGACCGCGCGCGCCTGCTGTTCCTGCCGGTGCGCGACTACTACAACGAGCAGCGCTGGACCGAGGTGGTGCTGGCCGGCGTGAATCGGCTGCTGGCCGAAGCCGGCGTCGATTCGCCCCGCATCGCGCTGGTGGGCCACTTCAAGGACGCCACCAGCGATTACCTGCGTGCCTTCCCCGGCTGGGTGCTGCACAGCGTGGACCGCAGCGGCCCGATCGACGCCACCTCGCTGCGTGACGCCTATTTCGGCTGCGCCGACACCACCGAGGCCGCGCACTCGCTGGACGCCACGCTCGCCGCGCTGGTGGACCAGGCACCCCCCAGCACGCTGGCGATGCTGCGCGCCTGGGCCGCGTTGCCGCAGTTCGAGACCATTGCCGGGGAGTGGCGCTTCGTGAAGGCCTACCACAAGGCCTGGGCGCACTCGCCCTACCCGCCGGTGTTCGTGACGGTGGATGCACTGGTGCGCTGCAGCGGCCGTGTGCTGCTGATCCGCCGCGCCGAATCACCGGGCAAGGGCCTGTACGCGATGCCCGGCGGCTTCATCGAACAGCGCGAAACCGCCTACCAGAGCGCGCTGCGCGAACTGCGCGAGGAAACCGCGATGAACCTGCTGGACAGCACCATGCGCGGGGCCCTGCAGAGCGCGCGCGTGTTCGACCACCCCGACCGCAGCCAGCGCGGCCGCACCATCACCCACGCCTTCTACTTCGATCTGGGCGAGCGCGAGCTGCCCGAGGTGCGCGCCGGCGACGATGCCGCGCGGGTGGAATGGGTGCCCATCGGCCTGCTGGCCGCGATGGAAGACCGCTTCCACGACGACCACTTCCACATCCTGGACCACTTCATCGGGCTCACCGACGGGCGGACCCCCAACGCCTGATCCGGGCGGCCCGCTGCGCGCCGCCCGGCCGCGCGGCCACCCGACCCGACCCGTGTGACCTCCGTCACCGTTCCCGCCACGTCCGTCGCGGATGGCGGGCTCGTAGGTGCGGCATCGGCAAACCGCCGATCACCCATCGACGAGCCCACCCACGCACAGGACGAGACGCCCCATGAACACGCCGCAGCCCACCCTGCCGGCCACCAACGCCACCACCACCGCCACCACCACCGCCACCACCACCGCCACCGCCACCGCGATCGTCACGGCCGGCCCCGCCACGACCACCGGGACCGTCGTGACCGACACCTCGGACCCCGACCGCACCGCCTCGGCCGCGAGCGCCACCGTCAACGCGGGCACGCTCACCGTGTTCGGCAATGCGCTGGACAACAGCCTGAGCATCGGCCGCAACGCCACCGGGCAGATCCTGGTGAACGGCGGTGCGCTGGCCGTCACCGGCGGCACGCCCACGGTGGCCAACACCAGCCTGGTCCAGGTCTATGCCCAGGCCGGCAAATACACCGTGACACTGAACGAAGCCATCGGCGCGCTGCCGAAGGCCAACCTGTTCGGCGGTGCCGGCAACGACGTGCTGACGGGCGGCTCGGGCAACGACCAGCTCTTCGGCCAGGACGGCAACGACACGCTGCTCGGCAAGGCCGGCGCCGACCTGCTGTTCGGCGGCATCAGCAACGACGTGCTGATCGGCGGCGCCGGCAACGACACCCTCAACGGCGGCAACGGCGCCGACCTGCTGATGGGCGGCGACGGCAACGACACCGTGGACGGCAACCAGGGCAACGACACCGCGCTGCTGGGTGCCGCCGACGACCGCTTCGTCTGGAACCCGGGCGACGGCAGCGACATCGTCTAAGGCCAGGCCGGCACCGACACGCTGCAGTTCGACGGCGCCAACATCGCCGAGCAGTTCACCCTGTCGGCCAACGGCGGGCGCCTGCTGTTCACCCGCGACATCGGCAACGTCGCGATGGACACCAACGACGTCGAGACGGTGGAGATCCGCGCCCTCGGCGGTGCCAACCGCATCACCGTCAACGATCTCGCGGGCGCTGACGTGAAGACCGTGCGCAACGACCTCGCCGCAGCCGGCGGCGGCGGCGACGGCGCGACCGACACCGTGGTGATCAACGGCAGCGCGGCCGACGACGGGGTGGCGGTGCTGATGGACAACGGCGCACTGGTGCTGCGCGGCCTGGCCGCCGAAGTGGTGATCCGCAACTTCGAGCCGGGCCTCGGCCGCCTGCAGTTCAACGGCCTGGCCGGCAACGACGTGGTCATTGCCAACGGCACGCCCGCGGTGGCGCTGCCGCTCACGCTCAACGGCGGCGACGGGAACGACGTGCTGATCGGCGGCGCGGGCAACGACATGCTCGATGGCGGCGCGGGCTTCGACGTGCTGATCGGCGGCCCGGGCACGGAAGTGCTGATCAACGGCGAAGTCCAGATCCAGGGCACGCCCGGGTTCGTCGACCCGATTGCCCTCGGCTGATGCGCCTGCCCCGACGCCAGCGCGTCGGGTCAGAGCTTCATGTGCAGCGCCACCTCACCGGACCAGGGTTCGGTGACACCCCTGCCACCCCCCAGGTCTTCGAGGATGGGGCGCAGCTTGTCCAGGTTGCCGACCATCGCAGGGCGGGCTGCGGCCAGTGCTTCCATGCTGTCCCATTCCGCCACCACGGTGAAGCTTCGCTCGCCGGTGCGGACCAGCCAGAAGTTCCGGCCACCCTGCATGGCGCGCACGTCCATTTCCTTGTGGATGCGGACGTACTCGTCTTCCTTGCCGGGCTTCACGCGCATGTGCACCACGTTCATCGCAGTCATGGCAGGCTCCTTTGGGGCAACGGGAGCGCGAGCGTAGCACCATGCCGCGCCGAGGGGGAGGAAGGCACCTCCGGCGTCTGGTCTCAGCCCAGCAGCCGCTCGCCCAGCTTGCGCGCCAGCAGTTCCGGCCGCTGCTGCATCAGCGGCATGCCTTCGAAGGCGCCGTCGATCAGCAGGTGGCTCAGGCCGTGCGCCAGGCTCCAGCCGGCCACGGCCAGGTCACTGCCGCGCCGCTTGTCGTGCGCGAGGGCGGCCTGCAGCACGTGGTCGAAGGCCGCCTCGGCCGCCCGTTTCAGTTCGGGGTGCTCGGCCTTGCTGGCCAGCATCGGCCCGAACATCAGGCGAAAGCACTGCGGGTGGGCCAGCGCGAAGTTCACGTAGGCCAGCGTCACGCGCAGCAGGCGTTCGCGGGTGTCGGGCACCGCCACCGCTTCTGCCATCGCGGCGCTCAGGGCCTCGAAGCCGCGCTGGGCCACGGCGGCCAGCAAGGCATTCAGGCTGCCGAAGTGGTGGTACGGGGCCGCATGCGACACCCCGGCGGCGCGCGCCACGTCGCGCAGCGTCAGCCCCTGGGCGCCGCGCTCGGCCAGCAGGGCTTCCGCCGCCTCCAGCAGGCTGGCGCGCAGGTTGCCGTGGTGATAGGGCCGTGCGGCGTCGGGCGCCGCGGCGCGGGCCTTGCCGCCGGGCCGGGCGGTCTTCGGGCGGGTCACCATGGCGGAATCTTGACACAGGAAAGATGCGTCTCCACAATCCGCCCTAATCTTTCTCCTGTCAAGATCAACCCACTCCTCGGGAGCGCCCGATGAACCTTGCCAACCTGCTGATGTTCGCCGGCACCACCGTGCTGGGTGGCTTCGGTGCCGTGCACCTGCTGTACACCTACCGCGGCAACAAGCTCGAGCCGCGTGATCCGGCCTTGCGTGCGGCGATGGAGCGCACGAACCCGGTCATCACCCGCGAGACCACGATGTGGCGCGCCAACAAGGGCTTCAACGCCAGCCACAGCCTGGGCATGATCGTGCTGGCGCTGGTGTATGGCCACCTGGCCCTGGCCCAGCCGGGGGCGCTGGCCGCCTCGCCCTTCCTGGCCGGCCTGGGCCTGGCCATGCTGCTGGCCTACCTGGCGCTGTCCTGCCGGTACTTCTTCAGCATCCCCTTGCGCGGCATGGCGCTGGCCTGCGTGCTCTACGGCCTGGGCTGGGCGCTGGGGTGATCGGCCCGCGGCCCGCGGCCTGTGCAGCCGCGGTGCTCAACGCACCAGCTTCACCATCGCCTGCGGCCGCTTCAGCACCTGCTTCCACTGGCCGCCGGGCGCCGCCACCTGCACCTCCACGCGCTGGATGCGCGGGAAGGCGATGAGCAGGCCGTTGAGGTCGGCCACGCGCAGCACGCCGGGCTGGCGGCAGCGGAACAGGTAGCTCGCCACGAGCTCGGCGTGTTCGTCGGCCTTCGCGCCGGGCTCCAGGGCCGGGGCGCTGATCTGCGGCGGTTGCAGCACGCAGCCCGCGGCGGCATCCAGGCCGAACATCGTGGCCGCCTGGCCCAGTTGGGCGCGCATCGTGTCGGCCGCCTTGCGTTCGGCGTCGCTGCGTGGCGCACGCTCGAAGCCGAGCAGGCTGTCCAGGGGCGCTTCGAGCCGCAGGCTCAGCGTGCTCGCGTCCACCGCCACGTCCAGCAGCACCGTGCCGTGCTGATGGGCGGCTTGCTGCGCGCCGGCCACCAGCGGCCCCGCCAGGCAGGCCAGCAGCCCCAGGATCCGCCATTTGCTCACATCGCCTCCTCGTGCCTTGCGCCGGCGCACCGTGGCGCCACGGCCCTAGGGTACAACGGCGCGGCCGCCTGCCCCTCAGGTTGGCGGACGAAAAGCCTGGCGCGCCAGGGCCGCGCGGGGGCCGATCACGCAGCCCGGGGCATGGTCGTTCACCAGGCCCATGGCCTGCATGAAGGCATACACGGTGGTCGGCCCGACGAACTTCCAGCCGCGCCGCTTCAGGTCCTTGGACAGGGCGATCGATTGCGGCGAGACCGACACGGCCTGCGCCGCCTCGGCCGCAGCAGGCGCCGCTTCATGGCGCCAGAGGTACGCGGCCAGTGATCCGCATTCGGCCTGCAGCCGCAGCGCGCACTGCGCGTTGTGGACCACCGCCTCGATCTTGCCGCGGTGGCGCACGATGCCCTCGTCCTGCAGCAGCTGGGCGATGCGCTGCTCGCCGAAGCGGGCCACCCGGTGCGGGTCGAAGCCTTCGAACGCACGCCGGAAGTTCTCGCGCTTGGCCAGGATGGTTCGCCAGCTCAGCCCGGACTGAAAGCCCTCCAGGCACAGCTTCTCGAACAGGCGGGTGTCATCGGCCACCGGAAAGCCCCACTCGGTGTCGTGGTAGGGCTCGAACTCCGGGGCCGCGGCACACCACCGGCAGCGTGGCTGGCCATCGGTACCGGTGATGGTGGTGGGCACGCTCATCTCAGCTCCGCAGCGGCGTGGGGGCCATCCGGGCCATCAGGCGATCCCGGCGGCCAACGATGCGCTTCATCCTGGCCGTCACGGCACCAGGCGAAGAGCGCATCGTAGACCACCATGCCATGCTGAAGCAGCACCTGGTCGTCGGCAAACACACGCGCCAGGCCCAGCGACACCGCATACAAGCCGGCCGATTGGGGCGTGAGGTCCAGCCGCGAGGTGTCCGCGCCGCGCACGATCAGCGCCAGCTGCTGCAACGCGGGCTCGGTGAGCCCGTAGCGCGCGAGGAAGGCATCGAAGCTGCACCGCTCGCCCACGTGGCTGAGTTCGACGCCCGGGATGTCGTAGGGCACGGCCCCGGTCTCGGCGGCCACCGCCAGCACCTGGCCGGCGGGCACGTACAGGAACTGCGGCGCAGCATCGATGAAGCGCGCAATCAGCCAGGGGCAGGCAATGCGATCGATCTTCGGCCGCTCGCGGGTGACCCATTTCATGGCGTGCCCTCCTTCGCCACCACCGGCCGGCCGGCGGCCTGCCAGTCGTGGAAGCCACCGGACAGGTAACGCGCATTCACACCGGCCGCCCGCAGCCGCAGCGCGGTGGCGCGGCCGACCTCGTGGCCGTAGACGCAGTACACCAGCACCGGGGTGTCGCGGGGCAGCGCGGCGGCCCAGCGGTCCACGTCGGCCGGGTCGTGCCAGCGCGCGCCCGGCAGCATGCTCGGTGCCTGCGCAAACACGCCGGCGCGCCGCACGTCGAGCAGCAGCGCGCCGGTGGCCGCGTCGGCCGCCGCGCCGCAGCAGCTGCTGGCGGCATGCACCGCGTGCTGGTAGCGCTCGTACACGGCCGCCCAGTCGATGCCCTCGAGTGCCGCCTCGGCCCCGGGCGCCAGCGGCAGCACCAGCAGGGCATCGGCATCGGCATCGGCATCGGCATCGGCTGCCGGGGCCGCGGCCAGCACCTGCTGCTGCAGGCGCCCCTGCGCGGGGTCGAACCACAGGCTCAACCACCCGGCCGCCGCGCCGGCCTCGGCCACGCGGGCCAACGCATCTGCGCGCCAGCCGGCCACGCTGCCGAAGCTGGCGCTCAAGGCCAGTGCCATCGCCGGCACCATCGGTTCGCTCATGGTCATCTCCTCAGGTGAACAGGCGCAGCGCCAGCCCCAGGCCACCGCACAGCGCCAGCAGGGGCATCACGCCCAGCTTGAAGCGGAAAAGGGCCACCGCCGCCGCGATGGCGATCGCGGCCGACACGGCATCGAACGGTCCGGCCAGGCCCTGGGGCCACAGCACGTGGTAGGCGAAGAACAGCGCCAGGTTCAGGATCACGCCCACCACCGCGGCGGTGATGGCGGTGAGCGGCGCGGTGAAGCCCAGCCTGCCGTGCGTGGCCTCCACCAGCGGGCCGCCGGCCAGGATGAACACGAACGAAGGCAGGAAGGTGAAAAAGGTGACCACGGTGGCCGCCAGCGCGCCGCCCAGGAACAGCGCGTCGGGCCCCAGCACCTGCTTCAGCCAGCCGCCGACGAAGCCGACGAAGGCCACCACCATGATCAGCGGGCCCGGCGTGGTTTCGCCGAGCGCGAGGCCGTCGATCATCTGCGGCGCGCTGAGCCACTGGTGGTGCTCCACCGCGCCCTGGTACACATAGGGCAGCACCGCGTAGGCCCCGCCGAAGGTGAGCAACGCCGCCTTGGTGAAGAACCAGCCCATCTGCGTGAGCGTGCCGTGCCAGCCGTGCAACGCCACCAGCGCGGCCATCACGGTGCCGCCGAGCGCCAGGCCCGCCAGCAGCACCCGCGCCAGGTGGCGGCGCGAGAAGCGCGCATGTGCCGGCGTGGGCGTGTGGTCGTCGATCAGTGCGGGGCCGTGGTGCTGCTTCGCCGCGCCATGGCCGCCGCCTGTGGCAAACACCTGCGGCGCATGGCGGCCGCCGAAGTGGCCGATCAGCGCGGCCGCCGCCACGATGGCCGGGAACGGCAGGTCGAACGCGAAGATCGCGACGAAGGCCGCTGCCGCAATGCCCCACAGCCAGCGGTTCTTCAGCGCCCGGGTGCCGATGCGGTGCGCCGCGTGCAGCACCAGCGCCGTCACCGCGGGCTTGATGCCGTAGAACAGGCCCGCCACCACCGGCAGGTTGCCGAAGCGGATGTAGATCCACGACAGTGCCACCAGGATGAACAACGAAGGCAGCACGAACAGCGCACCGGCCACGATGCCGCCGGCGGTGCGGTGCATCAGCCAGCCGATGTAGGTGGCGAGCTGCTGCGCCTCGGGGCCGGGCAGCAGCATGCAGTAGTTCAGCGCATGCAGGAAGCGTTGCTCGCTGATCCAGCGGCGGCGCTCCACCAGCTCGCTGTGCATGATGGCGATCTGCCCCGCCGGCCCGCCGAAGCTGATGAAGCCGAGCTTCAGCCAGAAGCGGAACGCTTCACCAAAGCTCACCGGGGCGGGCGGGGCCGCCGGCGCGGCGGGGGTGTCCAGGGCGGCAGGGCTCATGCAGGGTTTCCTGGCGCCGCGTACAGCGCATCGAACACCACCATCGCGGCGGCGAGCAGTTGGTCGTCGTCGGCATGCAGCTCGCGCAGGCCTGCGAGCACGGCTTCCAGGCCAGCCGCCTCGGGCGCGGGGATGCCGCCCACATCGAGGTAGTGCACCACGGCGGCAATGCGCTGCAGCCGTGCATCCTGGGCGAGGCCGAAGCTCAGCATCAGCACCTCGGCGCTGACCCGGGACCCCACGTGGGTGAAGCGGGCGCCGTCGTAGTCGAAGCCCAGCACGCCGCGTGGCGCGCGCGCCGGGTCGGCCAGCCAGAGGATCCGGGCCTGCGGGTCGATGAAGCGGCGCACCAGCCAGGCACAGGCCAGCCGGTCGACCCAGGGGCGTGCGCGCGTGGCCCAGCGCTTGCCCTGGAACTGGCGCACATCGAGCCGGGGGATGCGTGCATCCAGGCGCGCGCTGGGTTCACCACGCGAGAACTGCGCGTCCAGCGCCTGGCGCAATGCGGCGAGCCGGGTCTCGGCCTGCTCGGCCGCGGCGCCGGGGTAGTAATCGATCTGGCGCAGCGTGGCCAGCGCCTCGGCCACCGCGCGCAGGCGGCGGCGCGCCTCGGTCTCGGCCAGGCCCGGCAGCGCCTGCTCCAGCGTGGTGGCCGTGCCCTGCCAGGCGGCGTAGGCCTCGCTGCGGTCGAACTGGGCCAGGATCTCCTGACGCTGGACCTCGTCCCGCGGCGCGAGCGACAGCACCGAGGCCGTGCCGCCGTGCGTGCGCACCTCCTCGGCCAGCGCCTCGAGCGCGGGCGCCTGCGCGGGCGGCAGCAGGTAGGCGCCATCACGCAGCGCCGCGCAGCCCAGCGACTTGAGCGCACGCCAGATGCGCAGGCGCACCGCATTCGGCCGGGTCGGCAGTGTGACGATCAGGACGGACCACATGGGTAATAGCATATGCTACATATTAAGTAAAATATACTACTTACCCTGTAGGACGCCAACCCGAACGCCAGGCCGGCGCTCGCGGCCGCGATGCCCGGTGGTATCGTGGGCCCACAACGGAGACATCCATCAAGCCCCTCGCACCCGCCCTCGCCGCCCCCACACCCGCCGTCATCAGCCTGCCCCGGCCCGATGCCCACCAGCTCACCGGCCAGCATGCGGTGGCCCATTCCGGCGCCCTGTGCACCTGGCAGGCCGATTACCTGCTGCGCGGCGCGCTGGTGGACTGGATCGCCCAGGTGGACACCGGCAACGGCACCGGCCCGCAGCTGGCCGGCGCCATCCACCTCAGCCGCGGCCAGACCCGCGGCCTGGCGCCCACGCTGGTGGCGCACATGGTGGGCCAGTCGATCGATGCGCTGGAAGCCAGCCTCTAGACGCCACCCTTGAATCCGGCCGTCCCGGCCCCCAGGTTCAGCACAGGGGTTCCAGGCCGATGAGGCATTTCGTCATCCGGCCTGCGGTCCTGACTGGAGCCGACATGCAAGCCGAGAAAAGCGTTTCCCTTCCCAGAGAGCTGCGGGTGCTGGCGTCGATCGCCCACCTGCTGGAGCGCCTGGAGCGCTCGACCCATCGTGTGGACGCGGCGCAATACCGCTCGCTGGTGCGCGTGCTGCAGATGGAGCTCGAGCGCGTGCAGGACCACCCGGCGCTGCCGCTGGTGCTGGCGGCCTTCCCCTGCGCCGCCCAGGTGTACGAAAACCTGCGCTACGCCCAGGCCGGCCTGTGCCTGCACCCGATCGACGCATCGCTGGCCACCGAAACCGCGGCTGCGGATATCCTGCGCCGGGCCGCTCGCCGCGACCCGCAGCTGCCCCACAAATGAACCCGGGCCCCAGGCCCGCCCCCCCCTGCGAACGTTCGCCATCGCCCTGGCCGGCCTGCTGGCCGCCGCCGCCGCCCCTGCCGAGACCATCGGCGAGGTGGACACCGCCTTCAAGCTGATCGGGCCGGACCACAAGATCGTGGTCGAGGCCTACGACGACCCCCGGGTGGCCGGCGTGGCCTGCTACGTGTCGCGCGCGCGCACCGGCGGCATCAAGGGTGCGCTGGGGCTGGCCGAAGACCGCGCCGAGGCCTCCATCGCCTGCCGCCAGGTGGGGCCGGTCCGCATCGACAAGCCGCTGCCCGTGCAGGAAGAGGTGTTCAGCGAGCGCATGAGCATCCTGTTCAAGAAGCTGCGCATCGTGCGCATGGTGGACCGCAAGCGCAACACGCTGGTCTACCTGACCTACTCCGAGAAGCTGATCGACGGCTCGCCGCAGAACAGCGTCACCGCGGTGCCGGTGGACGTGGCGACGCCGATCCCGGTGAAGTAACCGGCACCGCAGCGGGGCCGCGTGCCGTGCCGCGGCGCAACGGGCATCATGGGGTGCAGGTGCCGGCCACCCCAGGCCCTGCCCTGCCAACCGGAAGATGCCCATGCCGCTGCCCGCGAACCCGCCCCTGACCGACACCGCGCTGATCCTGCGTGCGGCCATGTTCGCCGCCAACAAGCACCGTGACCAGCGGCGCAAGGACGAGCACGCCTCGCCCTACATCAACCACCCGCTGATGCTGGCCTGCGTGCTGGCCACCGAAGGCGGCGTCAGCGATGCGGCCACGCTCTGCGCGGCGCTGCTGCACGACACCATCGAGGACACGGCCACCACGGCCGACGAACTGCGCGAGGCCTTCGGCGAGCGCATCGCCGCCATCGTAGGCGAGGTGACCGACGACAAGCGCCTGCCGAAGGCCGAGCGCAAGCGCCTGCAGATCGAGCATGCTGCGAGCATCAGCCCCGAGGCCCAGCGGGTGAAGCTGGCCGACAAGATCAGCAACCTGCGCGACGTGGCCGCCAACCCACCGGCCGACTGGTCGCTGGAGCGCAAGCGCGAGTATTTCGACTGGGCTCGCGCGGTGGTCGACCGGCTGCGCGGCGTGGACCCTGCGCTGGAAGCGGTGTTCGACGCGGCCTACCGCGCGCGGCCCTGAGGCCGCTGCGGCTCAGCGCCGCTTGCCGCCGCGGGCCGGCGCGGGCTTCGTGCCCGCCGCACGCCGCGGCGCGCCGGTCTCGCGCGGCGGCAGCCCGGTGTGCTGGGTGAGCACGGTGCCGCGGCGCGGCGCGGCCGACGCAACACCGGCCGCCCCCCGCTTCGTGGCACCCACCGTGCCCGCGGGCTGGTAGCTGGGCACCAGGTGCTGCTTGCCGTTGCCGATCAGGTCTTCGCGGCCCATGGCCTTCAGCGCCTCGCGCAGCAGCGGCCAGTTCACCGCGTCGTGATAACGCAGAAAAGCCTTGTGCAGCCGGCGCCGGCGCTCGCTGCGCACCACGTCCACCGGCGGTGAGCGGCCCGCATCGCGGCTCAGGCCCTTCAGCGGGTTGCGGCCGCTGTGGTACATGGCGGTGGCGGTGGCCATCGGGCTGGGCGTGAAGGTCTGCACCTGGTCGGCCCGGAAGCCGTGGCGCTTGAGCCAGAGCGCCAGGTTCAGCATGTCCTCGTCGCGCGTGCCCGGGTGGGCGGCGATGAAGTACGGGATCAGGTGCTGCACCTTGCCCGCCTCGGCGCTGAACTTCTCGAACATCGCGTTGAAGCGGTCGTAGGTGCCGATGCCGGGCTTCATCATCATTTCCAGCGGGCCGGCCTCGGTGTGCTCGGGCGCGATCTTCAGGAAGCCGCCCACGTGGTGGGTGACGAGCTCCTTCACGTACTCGGGCGAGCGCACCGCCAGGTCGTAGCGCAGGCCGGAGCCGATCAGCACCTTCTTCACGCCGGGCAGCGCGCGCGCGCGGCGGTACAGCTTGACCAGCGGTGCATGGTCGGTGCGCAGGTTGCTGCAGATGCCGGGGTACACGCAGCTGGGCTTGCGGCAGGCGGCCTCGATCTCGGGGCTCTTGCAGCCCAGGCGCCACATGTTGGCGGTGGGGCCGCCCAGGTCGGTGACGACGCCGGTGAAGCCCTCCACCTTGTCGCGCATCTCCTCGATCTCGCGCAGCACCGATTCTTCGCTGCGGCTCTGGATGATGCGGCCCTCGTGCTCGGTGATCGAGCAGAAGCTGCAGCCGCCGAAGCAGCCGCGCATGATGTTCACGCTGTGGCGGATCATCTCCCAAGCCGGGATCTTGGTGGGCCCGTCGTGGCGGCCGTGCTTGTCCGCGTAACGCGGGTGCGGGCTGCGGGCGTACGGCAGGCCGAACACGTGGTCCATCTCGGGGGTGGACAGTGGAATCGGCGGCGGGTTGATCCACAGGTCGCGCTCGCCGTGGCGCTGCACCAGCGCTCGCGCGTTGCCGGGGTTGGTTTCCAGGTGCAGCACGCGGTTGGCATGCGCATAGAGCACCGGATCGCGTTTCACCTGCTCGTAGCTGGGCAGGCGGATCACGCTGCGCTCGCGCACGGGCAGCTGGGCGCGGCCGCTCAGCGGCTGTGGTGGGCGCACGACCTGCACCGCCTGCCCGGTGGCCGGCGCCGCGCCGCTGGCACAGGAGGCGCCGGGCGCCTCGTCGGGCATCTGGTAGGGGTGGATGTGCGCGTCGATGCGCCCGGGCCGGTCGACCTCGGTCGAGTCGATCTCGCTCCAGCCCTGCGCGCTGGGGTCGCCCGACGTCCGAAGGAAGGCAGTGCCACGCAGGTCGGTCAGCTGCTGCACCGGCTCCCCGGCGGCCAGGCGGTGCGCGATCTCGACGATCGCGCGCTCGGCATTGCCGTACAGCAGCAGGTCGGCATGCGCGTCCACCAGGATCGAGCGGCGCACCTTGTCCTGCCAGTAGTCGTAGTGCGCGATGCGGCGCAGGCTGGCCTCGATGCCGCCCAGCACCACCGGCACGTCGCCAAACGCCTCGCGGCAGCGCTGGGTGTACACCAGCGAGCAGCGGTCAGGGCGCGCATCGGCCGCGCCGCCGGGCGTGTAGGCATCGTCGCTGCGCGGCTTGCGGTCGGCCGTGTAGCGGTTGATCATCGAATCCATGTTGCCGGCGGTGACGCCGAAGAACAGGTTCGGCCGGCCCAGCGCCTTGAAGGGCTCGGCCGAATGCCAGGCCGGCTGCGCGAGGATGCCCACCCGAAAGCCCTGCGCCTCGAGCACGCGGCCGATCACCGCCATGCCGAAGCTGGGGTGGTCCACATAGGCATCGCCGGTGACGATGACCACGTCGCAGCTGTCCCAGCCCAGCGTGTCCATCTCGGCGCGCGTGGTGGGCAGGAAGGGCGCGGTGCCGAAGCGCCGGGCCCAGTAGGGCCGGTGGCTCGTCAGCGGGCGGGCCGCCGGCATGGCGGGGGAGCGTGCGGGGTTTGACAAGGGCGGGACAAGGTGGGTGAGGCCGGCCTGCCGGCCGGCGGCAGGGCCCGCGATTGTCGCGCCCGCGGCGCCGCGCTGCCCAGGCCGTGGCCGAACACCCCTCAGCCGCGCGGGCGCGCGCGGCGCAGGCCCAGCAGGCCCAGGCCCAGCCCGATCAGCGCGAGCGAGGCCGGCTCCGGCACCGCCTGGGGCAGCCGCTCCTCGATCTGCCATTGGAAGAAGCCGCTCTCGGCCGTGCCCTCGTTGCCGAAGTGGCCGTACCAGCCCACATAGGCCTTCAGCCGCACTTCGTGCACCTCGCCCGCCTGTAACGCGAACTCCAGCACGCCCTGCTCGCCCAGGCCGAGCACCGAATTGACACCGTCCCACGTGATGATGAAGCCGCCCAGGCCCAGGGTGGAGGTGGAGGTCGGGTCGAGCAGGACGTCGTAACGCATGCGGAACACCCCGTCCTGCGTGGCCTGGAACTGGTAGGTCCAATTGGCGGGAGAGCCGCCCACGCCAACCAGCCCGTGGTGGACACCCCGGCCGCCCAGCGCCGCGTTGATGTGCACCGTGCCCTGCTCGGCGCCGGACCAGTCCGCCTCGACGCCGACGGACGATTGCGCCTCGATGCTGGGGTCATTGCGGCTCACCGAGCGGGCCGAGGTGCCGATGCGGAAGTCCTGCACCGGGTCGGTGGATTGGAACTGGGTCCGGTTGCTGTTCTCCGTGTCCGACAGGGTGGCGCGGGCGAAGGCCTTGACATCGCCGGAGGAACTCAGCGCCACCGGCGCGGCCAGTGACGACGCGGCATGCCCCAGCGCGGCCAGCGCGAGGCCCAGGGTGGTGGTGAAGCGGGTCAGGCGGCGGGTGGTGGGCATGGTTCGGTGCTCGGTGGTGGTGTCTTGCAGGAACAGACGCGCCCCACACCGCCGGTGCGACACGCCGGCGCCCGCCAGCGTGCGCGATGCCACACATCTCACCACGTGAGGTCGCGGCGCTCGCGCGACGACGGGGTGGCCACCGCGCCACCCGCGCACGGTGCGGCCGTGCAAGCGCACCGCAGCGCCTGCCGGCCTGCACGCACCGCCCCCGGTGCCGGGGCCTTGCGAGGACCACGGGCACAAGGCCTGGCCGCCCGAGGTGGCGCACAGGTTCTGCCCCAGGTTCAGCCCCTCGCGACGGCGTTCATGATCAGCGTGTTGCCCAGGCAGCCGGCGGTCGCCAGGCCCAGGCCGGCGCAGTTCTGCAGCCGGTTGTTGCCGCTGACCAGCCTGCTCTCGAGCGCGATGCCGTTGAGGTCGAGCGTCACGCTGTCGGCCGTGATCTCGATGGCCGTGGTGTTGGCGTCGCCCACCGCCGGATTGCCTGCATGCCGCAGCGGGCTCGCCCGCTGAGCCAGCGGCACGCTACCGTGGCCGCATGCCCCACTTCCAGCCCACCGTGCCCGACAGGCCTTGCTGGCAATGCACCCGCTTTGATGGCTGGGCAGCCCACGGATCAGCGGCGCTGTGCACGCTGAGGCCCGGGCCACGGGTACGTTCGATGCCAGAACGCGGTTGCAGCGGATGGTCTCGCGAGCCAGGGTGTGACGATGAACCGCCCCCGGCACCGGACCCAAGCGCCGGGCCGGCGACCCGAACGCCACCGGCCCACGCGCGATTCGCGCGGGCCCAGAAAGACTGAAGGGTTAGCACGCTGACGCGTGCTAACCCTTGTCTTTACTGGCGCGGCTGGCAGGATTCGAACCCACGACCCCTTGGTTCGTAGCCAAGTACTCTATCCAACTGAGCTACAGCCGCGAAGCCTCGCAGTATAGCAGCACTTTTTTCGACGTCACTCGATTTCAGCGGCGGCGTGTTCGCAATCGATCGCGCGGGGTTCGTCGTTCTCCTCGCGCGCCAGGGCCGCCAGCGTGCGCCAGGCCCGGCGGCGGGTGCGGGCATCGAGCGTCGCATCGCGGGCGGCCTGCTCCAGCGGGCGCCGCGCCTTGCCCCACAGCTGGCGCTGGAACAGCACCGCGCCGGCGGCGCACTGCAAGGCCGATTCGGTGGGATGGTCCCGCTGCGCCGCCTCCACGCGCGGCAGCCAGTCGGCGCCCACGCCTTCGACGGCCTCGATCAGGGCCAGCGCCACCTCGGCACGGCCATCGCGGCCGATCTCGTTCAGGCGGTCCCACAGCGGGCGCAGCCACAGGCAGGCTTCGCCGGCATGGCCCAGGGCCGCGGCACGGCGTGCGGCGCGGCCGGCCACGAAGGGGTCGCGCTGGTCGGCCTGGTCGAACTGCTGCCAGCTGCGGCGAAGCTGGTCGATGTCGTGGGCGTCGTCCAGCACCTCGAAGGCCAGCGAGCGCAGCAGGCCCTGCGCAGCCACCGCCGAGAAGGCCTGGTGGTTGGCCAGCAGGCGCGCGGTGTGCAGGGCCTCGATCGGCTGGCGCGCCATGCGCGCGGCCTGCAACTTCAGGCGCATGGCCTGGGTTCGGCGCGCCACGCCGGGGGGCAGCTCGGACAGCAGCGCCTGCGCGCGCTCGGCGTCACGGTCATCCAGCGCCCACTCGGCCGCCAGCAGCCGGGCGCCTTCATCGGCCGGCGTGGCCGGGCGCTGGCCGGGCTGCAGCACGCGGCGCAGCATGTCGTCACGCCGGCCACGGTCTTGCAGGCGATGCAGGCTGCCCGCGGCCAGCAGATGGGCCAGCACCTGGAACTCGCGCTCGGCCGTGATGCCGCCGGCATCGTCGCGGATGGCCAACGCGCGTTGTGCCGCCTTGTGGGCCCGGGTGTAGCGGCCACCGAAGTACTCGGTCAGCGCCTCGCGCAGCGCGGCCTGGGCCGCCCGCTCCAGGCGCAGCGCACGCCATTCGCGGGCGCGTTCCGGCAGGCCCACCAATGCATTGATCGCCTGCACCGCCGACACCACGACGAAGCCGGTGCCCAGCGCCGCCAGCACGAAGAAGTTCAGCGACATGTCCAGCCGCCAGTGGCCCCAGTAGAACGAGGCCACGCCGTCGTTGTCGCCCAGCGTCAAGGCGGCCACCACGGCCACCACGAACAGCAGCACCAGCCAGATGACGGTCCGCATCGCGCGCGTGCCCCCGGGCGTCAGCGGCCGGCCTGCGCGGCGGCAATGGCCGCCAGCGTTTCATCCGGCCGGGGCACGCTGAGCTGGCGCGCCTGGCCCGCCACCTGGCGCACCAGCTCGGTGGAGGCATTCACCCGGCGCGAACTGCGGTCGAAATAGCGCTCCAGCGAGGTCTGCGCGTCGCGCAGGTCGGATTGCGCGGTATCGAACTGGCGCGACAGCAAGGCCAGGCGCGCGTTGAGCAGGCGCAGCTTCAGGTTCTCGCGCAGGAACCAGGCCTGTTCGGGTGCCACGAGCATGGCCTCGGGGTTGTCGATCCGGGTCACACGCACCAGCGAGCGCACTTCCGACCACACGCGGCCGGAGGCCCAGCTCCAGCCCTCGCCCAGCCAGCGCAGCCACGCGGTGGCACTGCCACCGGGCGCTGCCTTCGCCGGGGCCGAGGCCTCGCCGGCCGCAGGCCGCGCCGCCTTGCGCTCGGGCTGCGACAGCAGCGGCAGTTCGTCCACCATGCGCACCGCCTCGTCGAGCTTGATCGTGAGGCTGGCCACGTCGGTGACGGCCACGGCCTTCACGCGGTCGATGTCGCGTGCCAGGGCCCGCCGCACGCGTTCGATGCGCGGCTGGTTGATGCGGGACAGTCGTTCCTCGCCCTGGCGCATGGCGTTGATCAGCGGCTCGGCGCTGCCGGTGATGGCCACCTGCTGCACCGCGACGCGGATCGCCGATTCGATGTCGGCCAGCACGTTCTCGTCGCGCGAGCGCGACAGCTGCTGGATCAGCTCCTCGAGCTGGCTGCGCTGCAGTGCGTTTTCGGCCACCCGCGCCTCGAGCACGGCCACCTTGGCCTCGGCCGCATGGGCGACCTCGGCCGCCTGCTTGGCGGTGGCCTTGGCCTCGATGGCCTGGCCCTGGCTGTCCTGCTGGCGGCGCACCAGCTCCTGCTCGAGCAGCTTGACTCGCTGCTGGGTGTAGAGGGCCAGCGTCAAGCTCGCCACGGCGAGCGCGCCGACGATGGCCGCGCCGATGAGCCAGCCTCGCGGCGACACGGTGGTGGCCACCGCCGGCAAGGGCGCGGCGGCCAAGGATGGGGGTGGCACGGCGGCAGACGCTGCCCCCGCAGCGGTGGCGTCGGCGCCGCTGTCTGCGTTCGAAGCGGTGTCGTTCACGGTCGCGCGGATTGTATCGATCGGGTGACGTGCGCAGCCACCGCGGCCGGCGTCACCTCGACCTGGTCCACCTGCCCGAAACCGATGGACCGTGCCGCATGGGCAATGCGCTCGTGGGTGGCCAGCGCACACGAGGCCGACCAGTCCGCCTGCGGCGCCAGCGTCGGCAACTGCTGTACCGCCTGGCTGCTGCTGAACAGCCACAGGTGCTGCGCGGGCCGGGCCACCGCGTCGGCCAGGCAACGACGGCCGGCCTCGTCCAGCACCGGGGCGGTGCGGCGATAGGCCTCGACGAAGTGCACCTGCGCACCCTGCTGGCGCAGGGTGTCGGCCAGCCAGTCGCGCCCGGCCTCGCCGCGCACGATCAATGCGTGCGCGCCCTGCCAGCTGCGCCGGGCACGCAACTGCGCCCACAGCGCCTCGGAATCGAACTGGCCGCCCTCGGCCGGCGGCGTGACGATGGCCTCGGGCGGCACCCCCGCCCGGCGCAGCGCGGCCTGGGTGCCCGGCCCCGTGCTGCCGGCCAGCACACGCTGCGGCCAGCCGGCCGAGGCCTGGGCCGCCGAGCGCTGGGCGAAGAAGCGCTCCACTGCGCTCGGGCTCACGAACATCGCCAGGTCGCGGCCGGGCAGATTGGCCCAGGCCGCCTGCACGGCCGCCCCATCCGCCGCATCCGCAATGCCCAGCAGCGGCAGGGCCCGGGCCCGCAGGCCCAGCGCCTGCAGGCTGGCCACCCACTCATCGGCCTGCGGCTGCGGCCGCGTCACGATCACGCAGGGGCCGCCGGCCGGCGGCCTGCCGGACGCCGTGCTGTCAGCCACTGGTGGCCAGGTAGTCCGCCGCACCCAGCGCGCGCAGTTGCTGCGCGGCCTGCTCGCCCAGGGCCGTGGCCGCTGCGGCATCGGCAGGCCGGCCGGTGACGCGCGTTCGCAGCAACGGCCGCTCCACCTGCTCGGTGTGGCCCAGCGCGGCATCGAGCACCATCTCGTCGCAGTGCCACACCGCGTGCGCCGCCAGCGGCATGCTGCAGCTGCCGCCCAGCGCCCTTGACACCGCGCGCTCCGCGTGCGCCGACAGCCAGGTGGGCGCATGGGTGAGCTGCCCGAGCTGCGCGCGCAAAGCATCCGCCGAGGCGCGCACCTCGATGCCCAGCGCGCCCTGGCCAGCGGCCGGGATCATGCTGGCGGTGTCGAACACCGCCCGGATGCGGTCGGCCAGGCCCAGCCGCTTCAGCCCCGCGGCGGCCAGCACGATCGCGTGGTAGTCGCGCTCGTCCAGCTTGCGCAGCCGGGTGTCGAGGTTGCCGCGCAACGGCTCGATGCGCAGGTCCGGCCGCAGGCTCTTGATCTGCACGATGCGGCGCAGGCTGGAGGTGCCCACCACCGCGCCCTCGGGCAGGTCGTTCAGGTCGGCGTATCGGTTGGACACGAAGGCGTCGCGTGCATCCTCGCGTTCGAGCACCGCCGCGAGCACGAAGCCCTCGGGCAGGTCCATCGGCACATCCTTCAGCGAATGCACCGCGAGGTGGGCGCGGCCTTCCTCGAGCGCCACTTCCAGCTCTTTCACGAACAGGCCCTTGCCGCCCACCTTGGACAGGCTGCGGTCGAGGATCTGGTCGCCGCGGGTGGTCATGCCCAGCAGGCCGACATCGAGCCCGAAGCGGGCGACCAGCAGGTCGCGCACGTGTTCGGCCTGCCACAGCGCGAGACGGCTCTCGCGGGTGGCGATCAGGGTGGTGTGCGTCATGGTGGCCCGATTATCGCTAGCGCTTCGCGGCCGCCGATCCCGGGGCCGCGACGAGGCTGCTACGATGCGCGGCATTGCCGATTGGTAACCTGGTTACATCATCCGGAGCCTTCCATGCCCCGCACGACTGCCACCGCGCGCCGCGCCGCTGCGCTGCCCGCCCCCACGCACAAGCTGGATGCACAGGATGCCGCCGCCAAGAACAAGCCCCTGGTGGAGGATATCCGGTTACTCGGCCGCATCCTGGGTGACGTGATCCGCGAGCAAGAAGGCAAGGAAGCCTACGAGCTGATCGAGCGGGTACGCCAGCTCTCGGTGGCCTACCGGCTGAAGAAGGACGCCTCGGCCGGCCGCGTGCTCGACCGGCTGCTGAAGAACCTCTCGGGCGACCAGACGGTGAGCGTGATCCGCGCCTTCAGCTACTTCTCTCACCTGGCCAACATCGCCGAAGACCGCCACCACGTGCGCCGGCGCCAGCACCACGACGCCCAGGGCCACCTGCAGGAAGGCTCGCTGGCGATGAGCTTCGAGCGTCTGCACAAGGCCGACATCCGCGCGGCCGACGTGGCCCAAGTGCTGCAGCACGCCTACATCGCGCCGGTGCTCACCGCCCACCCCACCGAGGTGCAGCGCAAGAGCATCCTTGATGCCGAGCGCGCCATCGCCGAACTGGTGGGCCAGCGCGACGAACTGCACACCGAGCGCGAACGGCACGAGAACGAGGCCATGATCCGCGCCCGCGTCACCCAGCTGTGGCAGACCCGCATGCTGCGCTACACCAAGCTCACGGTGGCCGACGAGATCGAGAACGCGCTGAGCTACTACCAGAGCACCTTCCTGCGCCAGATTCCGCGCCTGTACCGCGAGATCGAGCAATCGCTGCACGGCCACGCGGTGCCCAGCTTCCTGCGCATGGGCCACTGGATCGGCGGCGACCGCGACGGCAACCCCAACGTCAGCGCCGACACCCTGCGCCAGGCCCTGGCGCGGCAGAGCGAGGTGGCCCTGCGCTTCTACCTCACCGAGCTGCATGAACTGGGCGCCGAACTCTCCATCTCCAACATGCTGGCGCCGGTGACGCCGGCCATGCGCGCGCTGGCCGAGCGTTCGCCCGACCGCAATGCCCACCGCGAGGACGAGCCCTACCGGCGCGCGCTGATCGGCATGTACGCCCGCCTGGCGGCCACGCTGCACGCGCTCACCGGCACCGAGGCCCTGCGCCATGCGGTGGCGCCGCAGGACCCCTATGCCAACCCCGGCGACCTGCTGGCCGACCTGCAAGTGATCGAGCAATCACTGCGCTCGCACCATGCGGATGCGCTGATCGGCCCGCGGCTGGCGCCGCTGCAGCGTGCGGTGCAGGTGTTTGGCTTCCACCTGGCCACGGTGGACCTGCGCCAGAGCTCGGACAAGCACGAGGCCGTGGTGGCCGAGTTGCTGAAGACCGCGCGCATCGAACCCGACTATGCGGCGCTGGACGAAGCCGCGCGCCGCGCGCTGCTGCTGAAGCTGCTGAATGACGCCCGCCCGCTGCGGGTGCGCGGCGCCGCCTACTCCGAGCTGGCCGTGGGCGAGTTGACCATCTTCGAGGCCGCCGGCGAGATGCTGGCGCGCTACGGCCGCGAGGCGCTGCGCCACTGCATCATCAGCCACACCGAGACGGTGAGCGATCTGCTCGAGGTGCTGCTGCTGCAGAAGGAATGCGGCCTGCTCACCGGCACGCTGGACGACGGCGCCACCAACGCATTGATCGTGGTGCCGCTGTTCGAAACCATCGAAGACCTGCGTCAGGCCTCGGCCATCATGGCCGCGTACTACGCCCTGCCTGGCGTGGCCGCGCTGGTGCAGCGCAGCGGCGGCGAGCAGGACATCATGCTCGGCTACAGCGACAGCAACAAGGACGGCGGCTTCTTCACCAGCAACTGGGAGCTCTACCGCGCCGAGCTGGCGCTGGTGTCGGTGTTCGAGCCGCTGCAGCGCGAGCACGGCATCACGCTGCGCCTGTTCCATGGCCGCGGCGGCACCGTGGGCCGTGGCGGTGGCCCCAGCTACCAGGCCATCCTGGCGCAGCCCCCCGGCACGGTGAACGGGCAGATCCGCCTGACCGAGCAGGGCGAGGTGATCGGCTCCAAGTACGCCCACCCTGAGATCGGCCGCCGCAACCTGGAAACCCTGGTGGCTGCCACGCTGGAGGCCACGCTGCTGCACCCGACCAAGAGCGCGCCCAAGGCCTTTCTCGACGCGGCGGCGCAGCTCAGCGATGCCAGCTACGCGGCCTACCGCCGGCTGGTGTACGAGACCCCGGGCTTCACCGACTACTTCTTCTCGGCCACGCCGATCCGCGAGATCGCCGAGCTGAACATCGGCTCGCGGCCGGCCTCGCGCAAGGCCACGCGTGCGATCGAAGACCTGCGCGCCATCCCCTGGGGCTTCTCCTGGGGCCAGTGCCGCGTGGCGCTGCCAGGCTGGTGCGGCTTCGGCTCGGGTGTCGAGGCCTTCCTGGGTGATGGCACCGAGCGCAAGGCGCGGCTGGAGCTGCTGCAGCGCATGCACCGGCAGTGGCCCTTCTTCCGCACCCTGCTGTCCAACCTGGACATGGTGCTGGCCAAGAGCGACCTGCGCATCGCCGCGCGCTACGTGGAGCTGGTGGAGGACAAGCGCCTGGGCAAGCGCATCTTCGCTGCCGTGCGTGCCGAGTGGGAACGCACGCAGGCCGCGCTGTCACTGATCACCGGGGAGGCCGATCGCCTGCAAAGCAACCCGGCGCTGGCGCGCTCGATCGAGCACCGCTTTCCCTACCTCGACCCGCTGAACCACCTGCAGGTGGAGCTGATGCGGCGCTACCGCCACCGCAGGGAGGGCGACCCCGCCAACGAGCGGGTGCAGCGGGGCATCCACATCTCGATCAACGGCATTGCGGCGGGCCTGCGCAACACCGGCTGATCAGACCTGCAGCCGCCGCAGCAGCGCCGCCGGCGTGCGCGGCCAGCCCAGCGGGCCGAACCAGGCCCCGCCGGCCATGGTGCTGGCGTTCAGCAGGCCGTAGGCCACGAGCGCCACCGCCTGGGCGATGAACACCCCCGTGAGCCCGCCGCCCCACACCAGCGCGAGTGCACCACCGGCGGCGGCCAGTGCCAGGCGCACCAGATTGCCCACCACCGGCCACATCAGCCGGCCCGCGCCCTGCGAGGCGAAGTACAGCACCAGCCCCAGGCCGAAGAAGCCGTACACCGGCCCCACGGCCTGCAGGTACAGGGTGCCGGCGTGGATCGTCTGCGCATCCTGCGTGAACAGGCCCAGCCAGGCCTGCGGAAAGGCGGCAGCGGCCAGGCCGATCAGCTCGGTCATGCCGAAGGCCAGCGCGGCCCCCAGCCATGCCGCGCGCAAGGCCCGCTCGCGCTGGCCGGCGCCGATGCAGGTGCCCACCATCGCCACCAGCGGCGCGCCCAGGCCGAAGACCAGCGGCACCAGCAGGTACTCCAGCCGGGCCGCGGTGCCATAACCTGCGATCGACGCGGTGCCGAAGCGGCCCACCAGCGCGGTGGTGATGCCGATCGCGAGGTTGGTGGCCACCGTGGACACGGCACCGGCCAGGCCCACGCGCAGGATGTCCCAGCACAGCGGCCAGTGCACACGCCAGCCGGTGAGGCGCGGGTGCAGGCCGCTGTCGGGCCGGTGCAGGTAGACCAGCAGCGCCGCGCTGCCCAGCGCGTAGTACAGCAGCATGGAAATCGCGCCGCCGGCGATGCCGAAGCCCGGCACCGGCCCGAAGCCGAAGATCAGCAGCGCCGACAGCGGCACCAGCAGCACCGTGCCCACACACATCACCACCGCCGGCACCACCATGTTGCCGGTGCCGCGGATCACCGCCGCGAGCGAATTGAAACCCCACACCAGCACCGCGCCGCCGAACACCCAGTGGGCATAGGTGAGCGCGGCTTCCAGCGCGGCGCCGGTGCCGCCCATCTGGCCGAACAGCCAGCGCCCGCCGAGCAGGATGCCCACCGTGAACAGCAGGCCGAAGGCGGCCGCGATCAGCAGTGATTGCTGCACCAGCGCATCGGCATCCTCGCGCCGCCGGGCGCCCAGCGCGCGGGCAATGGCCGAGGCGATGCCGCCGCCCATGGCACCGGCCGAGGTCATCTGCATCAGCATCACCACCGGGAACACCAGCGCCATGCCGGCCAATGCGTCCGGGCCCAGCTTGCCCACCATCCAGGTCTCGATCAGGCCGGTGGCGGCCTGGGCCAGCATCACCAGCACATTGGGCGCGCCCAGGCGCAGCAGGGTCGGCACGATCGGCGCTTCCAGCAGCGCGCGGGTGCGCGGGTTCATCGCAGCGGTCATGTCTGCCCCTCGTCCAACGAGTACGTCGGCCGGCCCTGCGGGCCGCGCTGGGCCCAAGGGCCCAACTCCTTGCCAGGCACAAGCAGTCCACTGGACTGCTTGTGTCCGGGCTCGGCCCCCGAGGGGATGGCGGGCCGGCTTGGGAGCGGCCCGGCGCTCGGCTCGCTCATGCCGCCGCCCTCGCCAGCCTCGGCTCGCGGATCGGCAGGTGGATCAGCGCCGCGCCCACGGCGAGCAGGATGTCGATGATCCAGATGATGTCGTAGCGGCCGGTCACGTCGAACACCTGGCCGCCCAGCCAGGCGCCGAGGAAACCACCCACCTGGTGCGTGAGCATCACCACGCCGAACAGCGTGGCCATGTGCGTGGTGCCGAAGAACTTGGCCACCAGCCCCGCGGTGGGCGGCACGGTGGAAAGGAAGGTCAGGCCCATCACCGCGGCGAAGGCCAGCATCACCGGGCCGGTCTTCGGCGCCAGCAGGAACACCAGCACCGCGACCGCACGCACCGCGTACACCGCCGACAGCAGCGACTTCATGCGCCAGCGCCCCACCGCCCAGCCCATGGCCACGCTGCCGACGATGTTGAACAGCCCCAGCATCGCCAGCGACCAGGCGCCGTACTGCACCGGCAGCCCGCAGGCCGCGATGACGCCCGGCAGGTGCGTGGCCAGGAAGGCCACGTGGAAGCCGCAGACGAAGAAGCCCGCGGCCAGCATCAGGTAGCTCGGGTTGCGCAGCGCCTGGCCGATGGCGGCGCGGCTGCCGATGGGCTTGGCCGGCGCCCCTGCTGCGGCCGGCACCGCGGCCGTTGCCACGCCGCCGCGCAGCACGAAGGCCGCCGGCAGCGCCAGCAGCACCAGCAGGCCCATCACCTGCATGGCGCTGGCCCAGCCCAGGCCCACCAGCAACGCGCCGGCGATCGGCGCCATCAGGAACTGGCCGGCCGAGCCGCCGGCGTTGACGATGCCGGTGGCCAGGCCGCGGTACTCGGCCGGGATCAGCCGCGTGGTGGTGGCCATCAGCACCGCGGGGCCGGCCATGCCGGCGCCACCGGCCGAGAGCACACCGATCGCGAAGATCAGCCCAGCGGTGCTGCTCATCATCGGCGTGATCACGGTGCCCACGGTGACCAGCAGCACGCCCACCAGCAGCACGCGGCCGGCGCCCACGCGGTCGGCCATCGCGCCGGCAAAGGGTTGCGTGAGGCCCCACCACAGCTGGCCGAACGCGAAGGCCAGGCTGATCTGCGCCAGGCCCAGGCCGGTGGCGGTGTTCAGCGAGCTGAGGAACAGGCCCATGCTCTGGCGCGTGCCCATCGTCAGCGCGAAGGTGCCGGCCGCGGCCAGCAGCACCAGGCCCACGGGCCAGCGGCTCTTGGGCGTGACCGTGGTGTCACTCATCACCTTCTCCTTCGATCGTCGGGACCAGCAGGTCCATGGTCTCGTCGACCAGCGCGTGCAACGCCATCACCCGCTCCACGCCCAGCTGTTCGTTCAGGGCCTGCTGCGCGGCATGCCAGTGGCGCTGCGCCTCGGCGCGCTTGTCGCGCCCGGCATCGGTGATGCTCACCAGCCGGCTGCGCGCATCCTCGCCCGCCCCCACCACCACCCAGCCGGCCTCGACCAGCAGCTTCAGGTTGCGCGTGAGCGTGGAGGCATCCATGCCCATGGCCCTGGCCAGATCGCCCGGGCGGATGGGCCCGAGCTTCAGCACGTGTGACAGCAGCGAGTACTGCGTGGTCTTCAGGCCGGCCTTGGCGAGCTCGGCGTCATACAGGTGCGCCACCCGGCGCAGCAGCTGGCGCAGCTTGAAGTTGGTGCAGCCCTGGGGCCGGGCCTTGTGGGCCTTGGTGGGTGTGTCCATGCGATCAATTGTAGCTACAATGATTGCATATGCAACTGCAAGGACACCCCATGAACACCGCCGCCGCCTCCCAGCCCGCCAACGACCCGAGCGCCACCGCCGCGCAGGCCACCGCCGCGCAATGGGAGGCCGAACTTGCCGCGGTGCGCCGGCGCATCGAGGCCGCCGGCGGCAAGCCCGGCCTGGCCGACCCGGCCTCGGTGGCCGGCAAGACCGGCCTCGAGATCATGCAGGGCGTGCTCTCGGGTGAACTGCCCTTCGCCTGGATTGCCGACACGCTGGACTTCGGCCTGGTGGAGGTGGCCCCGGGCAGGGCGGTGTTCCAGGGCACGCCGCAACTCAAGCACTACAACCCGCTGGGCACCGTGCACGGCGGCTGGTATGCCACGTTGCTGGATTCGGCCCTGGGCTGCGCGGTGCACACCACGATGCCGGCCGGCTGCGGCTACACCACGGCCGAGCTCGGCGTGAACATCGTGCGCGCCGCCACCGAGCAGACCGGCCCGCTGCGCGCCATCGGCACCGTGATCCACAGCGGCCGGCAGCTCGCCACGGCCGAGGCCCGCATCGTCGGCCCGGACGGCAAGCTGTACGCGCACGGCACCACCACCTGCCTGGTGTTCGCGGCCAGGCCGCGTTGAGCGGCGCTGGCGCTCGCTGTCATTCGCCCCCGAGGCTGGCGATGAAGGCATCGCGCTCACGCGACAGCGCGACGCCCTCGCCACCGCTGGTGGCGCCGGCGGCGTACTGCCAGGCCCAGCGCTGCGCCCTCGCCCGCGCCTCGGCCGCGCCGGTGGCATCGCCCGCAGCAGCCAGGCGACGCATGCGCGCGCCGTACATCACGGCAATCGACATCAACACGCCCAGCTGGTCGCAGCCCTCGAGCATGGCCTGCTCGGCCTCGTCCAGGCGGTCGGCCGCCTCCAGCGCGTAGGCCTGGCAGGCCCAGGCCGGCTGCGATGCATCGGCATCGGCCTCCGGCGGCGGCCCGTCGTCGGCCTCGACACGCACGCTGTAGAGCAAGGCCTCGCCCAGGTCGGCGGCGCGGCTGATCTGCCCGGGCAGCGCGGTGACCCGCGCGCGCAGCGCCTCGCCGTCGTCCGGCCCGGCCAGCAGCAGGTGCACCTGCTCCAGCGGCTGCTCGCCATCGGCAATGCCACGCACCGCCAGGCCCAGCACGGGGCCGGACTGCAGGCGCAGGCACTGCGGCGCGGGGTGGTCGGCCCGCACCTGGGCCTCCAGCGCATCCAGCAGCGCGGGCAGGCCGCCTTCCGGCAGGGCCAGGCGCTCCAGGCTGATCTGCACCGCGTTGTCCGGCTGCAGCAGCACCAGGCGCCGCCCGTCGTCCAGCGGGTGCCAGCCGAAAGGCAGTTCCAGCACCGCGCGCAGCGCGATGCTGGCCACCCAGGCCTTGCCGCCGGCCTCGTCGGCCGCGCGGATCCTGGGCGAGAAGCCCTGGCCCTGCTCGAGCCAGCGGTGGTTCAGCGGATGGTCCTGCGCCAGCGTGGCACGACCACCTTCCAGCGCAAACTGGCCGACATCGGCCACCGTGGTGTCCACCGACGCCGAGGGTTGGTGCACCTGCGCTGCCGGCGCCAGCGCGGCACTGGGGCCGCGCGGCGTGTCCAGCGCAAACGAGCGCTGCACCTGTGCCCACACCTGCCAGACATGCGAGGCCAGCGCCGCCGGGCCGGTGACGCTGACGTGGATCAGCCGCTGGCCATCCTCGGCAAAAGCGAAGTGCGTGCGCATCTCGCCCAGGTCACTGGGCGCCGCGCACTGGCCGACGATGGCTGGCAGCTCGCCGAGTTGCGAGGGCCCGAAGGCACGCAGCTCGACCCCGTTCTGCTCGACCAGCCAGCGCGCCCAGTCCAGCACCGTGCCGTCGGCAAAGGCCGGCCGCGCCGCCGCGGCGAACACCAATGCTGCGTAGGGCGCCGTGGCGGCACCCAGGCCGAACAGGCGGGTGCCGTCCTCGAAATCCGGCGTCTCCTCGGGCAGGGCCTGGGGCTGCCAGCCATCGGGCAGCTCAACCGAGAAGCCGAGGTCGGCGATGCGGGACGGGAAGGCGCGGCGGACGAAGGCTTCGGAGTCCATGGCGTCAGGCATCGAGGTGCCGCATCGTGGGCGATGCCGTGATCGTCGCCGCACCGCGTTTCAGCGCAGTTTCGTGGCCGCTTCGCAACCAACGAAACAGGCGGGCCGCCCTCAGCCCAGCGCCTGGATCACCTCGGCCGGCGCCTGCACCAGCTCGATCAGCACGCCTTCGCCACTGAGCGGAAACTGCTCGTTGCCCTTGGGATGGATGAAGCAGATGTCGTGGCCCGCGGCGCCGGGCCGGATGCCGCCCGGGGCGAAGCGCACGCCCTGCGCCGTCATCCATTCCACGGCCTTGGGCAGGTCGTCCACCCACAGGCCCACGTGGTTCAGCGGCGTGGTGTGCACGGCCGGCTTCTTCTCGGGGTCCAGCGGCTGCATCAGGTCCACCTCCACCGCGGTGGGCCCGCTGCCGAGCGCGCAGATGTCCTCGTCGACGTTCTCGCGTTCGGAGACGAAGGTGCTTTTCACCGTGAGGCCCAGCATGTCCACCCACAGCGACTTCAGGCGCTGCTTGTCGGGCCCGCCGATGGCGATTTGCTGGATGCCGAGGATGCGGAATGGCTTGGTGCTCATGAGGAGGAGGTGCCTGTGACGGGCAAGTCCAGCCGCGCCAGCAGTGCGCGGTCGGCCTGCACGTCGGGGTTGCCGGTGACCAGCAGCTTGTCACCGTAGAAGATGGAATTGGCGCCGGCCATGAAGCACAGCGCCTGGATGCCCTCGCCCAGCTCGCGCCGGCCGGCCGACAGGCGCACGCGTGAACGCGGCATCGTGATGCGGGCGGCGGCGATCACGCGCACCACCTCGAAGGGATCGACCGGCGCCTGCCCGGCCAGCGGCGTGCCTTCCACCCGCACCAGGTTGTTCACCGGCACCGATTCGGGCGCCGGGTCCAGGTTGGCCAGCTCGGCGATCAGGCCGGCGCGTTGCTCGCGCGTCTCGCCCATGCCGACGATGCCGCCGCAGCACACCTTGATGCCGGCCGCGCGCACGTGCTGCAGCGTGTCCAGCCGGTCCTGGTAGTCGCGGGTGCCGATGATCTGCGGGTAGAAGTCCGGCGCGCTGTCGAGGTTGTGGTTGTAGTAGTCCAGGCCCGCGTCCTTCAGTGCCTGCGCCTGCTGCGGCGCCAGCATGCCCAGCGTGGCGCAGGTCTCGAGGCCCAGGCCGCTCACTTCACGCACCAGCACACTCACCTTTTCCACGTCACGGTCGGTCGGGCTGCGCCAGGCGGCGCCCATGCAGAAGCGCGTGGCACCGGCGGCCTGGGCGGCACGCGCGGCTTGCAGCACGCTGTCCACCTCCATCAGCTTGCCGGCGGCCACGCCGGTGTCGTGGTGCACCGATTGCGGGCAGTAGCCGCAATCCTCCGGGCAACCGCCGGTCTTCACCGACAGCAGCGAAGCCAGCTCGATGTCGCCGGCCGGAAAGTGCGCCTGGTGCACCGCATGCGCCTGCTGCACCAGCGCCATGAAGGGCTGCTGCAGCAGGGCCAGCACCTGCTCGCGGGTCCAGGCCTGTGGGGCCGGCGTCCGCTGCGGCGCGCGCCGGTGCGGGTGCTTGTGCATGTGCACGGGCTGGGCGTCGATCGTCGTCGTGTCGTTCAAGTGGTGTGCTCCCTGGAGAAAGGCCCGCAGTGTGGCTCAGGTGAAGCGCAGGATCGGCTGGTCCACCGCCAGGCTCTCGCCCTTGGCGGCCATCACCTCGCCCACGGTGCAGTCCTGCGTGGCGGTGAGGATGTTCTCCATCTTCATCGCCTCGATGGTGGCCAGGCGTTCGCCGGCCTGCACCACCTGGCCGGGTTTCACCGCAATGTCCACCAGCAGCCCGGGCATCGGCGAGAGCAGGAACTTGCTCATGTCGGCTGGCGCCTTGAAGGGCATCACGCGCAGCAGTTCGGCCGCGCGGGCGCTCATCAGCTGCGCGCTCAGCGCCAGGCCGTTGTGCGCCACGCGGTACCACAGGCCCTGGCGCTCCACCTGGGCCACGAAAGGCTGGCCGTTGCAGGTGCCGGCGGCGCGGATGCCGCGGAACTGCCAGTCCTTCTCGAGCGTGTACACCCGCTCGTCCACCGTGACCTTGAGCCCGCCGTTGACGTGGATGCGCACCGGCTTGTACTGATGCGCGCCCGCCTCGCCCTGGATCACTGCGACGAACTCCTCGCCGATGCGGATGCCGTGGCCCGGCAGCTGGCCGCTGATGCCGGCGGCACGATCGCGATAACGCCGGTAGACGGCGGCTGCCAATGCCACCAGGAAGTCGGGATCGTCGTGCGGCACGTCCTCGGCGCGGAAGCCCTTGGGGTAGTGCTCGGCGATGAAGCCGGTGTTGAAGTCTCCCGCCACGAACTTCGGGTGCGCCAGCAGCGCGGCCTGGAACGGGATGTTGCTGGAGACACCGCGGATCACGAAGCCGTTGAGCGCCTCGCGCATCTTGGCAATCGCATCGGCCCGATCCACGCCATGCACGATGAGCTTGGCGATCATCGAGTCGTAGTACATCGGGATCTCGCCGCCTTCGTAGACGCCGGTGTCCACGCGCACGCCACCGCCTTCGGGCACCGGCAGCGCGGCCTCCATCGTGGCGGCCGGCGGGTCGTAGCGCACCAGGCGGCCGGTGGAGGGCAGGAAGTTGCGGAACGGGTCTTCCGCGTTGATGCGGCATTCCATCGCCCAGCCGTTGCGGCGCACGTCGGCCTGGCCGAAGGCCAGCTTCTCGCCGGCGGCCACGCGGATCATCTGCTCCACCAGGTCCAGCCCGGTGATGCACTCGGTGACCGGGTGCTCCACCTGCAGCCGGGTGTTCATTTCCAGGAAGTAGAAGCTCTGGTCCTTGCCGACCACGAACTCCACGGTGCCCGCGCTCTGGTACTTCACCGCCTTGGCCAGCGCCACCGCCTGCTCGCCCATGGCCTTGCGCGTGGCCTCGCTGATGAACGGCGACGGCGCTTCCTCGATCACCTTCTGGTGGCGGCGCTGGATCGAGCATTCGCGCTCGTTGAGGTACACCACGTTGCCGTGCGCATCACCCAGCACCTGGATCTCGATGTGGCGCGGCTGCTCGACGAACTTCTCGATGAACACGCGGTCGTCGCCGAAGCTGTTGCGGGCCTCGTTGCGGCAGGCGCTGAAGCCCTCGAAGGCCTCCTTGTCGTTGAAGGCCACGCGCAGGCCCTTGCCGCCGCCGCCGGCGCTGGCCTTGATCATCACCGGGTAGCCGATGTCGCGGGCGATCTCCACCGCGCGCTCGGGGGCCTCGATCGCATCGTTCCAGCCCGGGATGGTGTTGACCTTGGCCTCGTTCGCGAGCTTCTTCGAGGCGATCTTGTCGCCCATCGCGGCGATGGAATAGTGCTTCGGGCCGATGAAGGTGATGCCTTCTTCTTCCACGCGCCGGGCGAAGTCCTCGTTCTCCGACAGGAAGCCGTAGCCCGGGTGCACGGCCTGCGCGCCGGTGCTCTTGCAGGCGGCGATGATCTTGTCGGCCACGAGGTAACTCTCGCGGCTGGGCGCGGCGCCGATGAACACGGCTTCGTCGGCCAGTTCCACGTGGCGTGCATCGCGGTCGGCCTCGGAATAGACGGCCACCGTCGTGATGCCCAGGCGCTTGGCGGTCTTGATCACGCGGCAGGCG
>JACRAZ010000008.1 GCA_016213205.1 Burkholderiales bacterium | reverse complement strand
GGCGGCGGCCGCGGTGGCGCCGGCGGTGGCCGCGGCGCCGGCGGCGGCACCGGCCGGGCCCGGCCGGGTGAGCGGCGCGCGGGCCCACAGCGCAATGCCGGTGCCGGGCATCAGGTCGACCTGACGCCGCAGCGCGGCCCAGGCACCATCAAACGCGTCGGGCAGGCAGCCGTCCAGCGTGCGCAGGCGGCCGTAGAGGTTTTCGAAGAAGTACTCGGCCAGTGAGTCGTCGAAGCTGTCCTGGAAGCCCAGGCTGGCCAGCACGCCGGCGGGCAGCAGCAGCGGGGCAATGCGCGCGGCCGAGTTCCACTGGTTCAGGCCCACGAAGAACGGCGCATGCCGGCCCTGGGCGGTGAGCGCATCGGCCAGCGCCTGCGGCAGCACGATGCTGGGCATGCCGTCGTCGCGGCGCATCAGGCAGCCGTCGAACACCGCGTCGGCATTGCCCAGCAGGTCGCCCACCGCGCTTTCGTGTTCGTCCATCGCCACCAGGGCTTCGTGGCCGGCGTGGTCGCGCAGCAGCACCAGGCCCTGGTGCGTGTCGCAGCCGCTGAAGTGCACCACCTGGGGCCGGAAGTCGTGGCAGGCCTGCGCCAGCTCGGCCAGCGTGGGGTTGTCCAGGCTGCGCCAGCGGGCATCGGTGTCGGTCAGGCCGAAGGCGCCGCGCACGCGCTCGCGTTCGTAGCCGGCGTCGTAGGTGTCGGCCAGCGCACCCGGCAGGCTTTGCACGAACAGCACCCGCGGCGCCAGCGGCACCCGCGCCATGGCCTCGGGGGCAAAGGCCGCCGGCCATCCCAGCAGGCTGGCCGTGCTGGCCGAGAAGCGCAGGTGGCGCATCACCGTGAGCTGCGGGCCGCCGCTGCGGAAGGGCCGCGTGGCCCGCGAGAGCACGAACTCCCAGGGAAAGATGCGGCCGGCCCAGCCGATGCCTTCCTCGATCCAGGGCATCTCGACGACCACGTGGCCCGCCACCGCGATGCTGCGCACCGCCGCCTCGGCCAGGCCGAAGGCATTGAGCGTGGCCATCGCGTCGCGCTGGTGCAGGGCCAGCACCTCGGCGCTGTCGCGCCAGCGTTCGCGGCTGCGCAGCACGTAGCTCCAGCGCCGCGCCTCGCCGGCCAGCGAGGGCGTGCGCCCGCCGGTGTCGACCGTGGGCGGCCCGCCCAGCGGGTAGCGCTGGCCGGCGGTGACGATGCTGATCTGCGGCAGGAAGGCCGCGGCCGTGGGGGTGTCGGGGGGCGTGGGGGTGTCGGGGGCGTCGCTCATCGGGGCTGCATCGCGAACGGGGACCGGGCTCCGAGCCTAGCACCGCCGATGTGCAGGCAGCCTGGTCAGATCAACGCCAGCGTCATCACATCGCGCTGGCCGCCGCAGAAGCGCGCGAGCGCCTGCGCGAACAACGGCTCTTCGGGGGCCACCTGTTCGAACAGCGTCATCGAGGAGGCGAACTTCAGGTCGTCCGGCGTGCCCAGGATCTGCAGCGCGCTGCGCTGCGGCACCGCCAGCATCAGCGCGGTGGCCTCGCGCAGCCGCGGCCCCAGCAGCGGGTGCTGCCAGTAGGCCAGCGCTTCGGCGCGCGAGGCGATGCCGTAGTGCTGCGCGGTGGCGCTGCGGCCCAGGCCCTTGCACTGCGGGAACACGAACCACATCCAGTGGCTGGCCTTGCGGCCGGCGGCCAGCTCCTGCTGCACCTGCGGCCACACCCGGGCCTGGGCGTCGACAAAACGCTGCAGCTGGTGCGGATCACTCATCGTGGACCCCTTCGGTGCCGTGCCCCGCGCATCATCGCGCGGGGCACGGCCACGAAAAAGGGGCCCGGTCATCGACCGGGCCCCTGGGAGCCATCCTGGCGCCCGCGGGCGCCGGGTGATCAGGCCGCGGCGGCCTTCTTCGCGGCGCGGCGCGGGGCCTTCTTCGGCGCTTCGAAAGGCGACACCTCGGCGGCCACCATCGCGGTCTTGCGCACCGCGCGGCGCACCGGCTTGGCAGCGGCCTTCACGGTGGCGCCGGCCTTGGCTGCCGTGCGGCGGGTGCCGGCCACGGCCTTGCGGACGGCTTGCTTCACCGGCTTGCCGCCGGCGGCTTCCACCAGGGCGGTGGCGCCTTCGACCACCTTGGCCGACACCGCCAGCGCGGCCTGCGCGCCCGGCAGCGTGAAGCGCACCGCGCCCTGCAGGCCATTGACGACCATCGGGTTCTCGATGCCGGTGGCGAACTGCGCCACCTTCTTCACCTGCGCCACGGCGGCGTTGTTGCTGGCCTCGATGGCCTGCTCGGTGCGGTCGGCGACCTGGTCGATGCCCTTGTCGATGAACTGGGTGACGTTGCCACGCACGCCGTCCATGGTTTCAATGGCACGCGGTGCCAGCTTGGCGGCACGCGGCAGCACGGCACCCTGCAGCGCGGTGTCCACCGCACCCACGAGGCGATGGCCGCCGCGGCGGTAGGCGGTGACGGCCTGCGTTGCGGCGCGACGATAGTTCTCGAGCGTCTCGAGCGTGACATGCGTGAGGCTGGGATTCGTCATGGTGTGCTACCTCCTTGGGTGGCTTGTGGAGTCGGACTGTGAACGCAGTGTCGGCGTTTACCCCTAGAGAGGGATACCCAACTGACGTGCAATCGCTAGGGAGAGCACTCCAAACCAGTCCATGCCGCGTCTTTTGACGGTTATCAATGCGCGGACTCCCCCTGTCTCCGGGGGGACAGGGGCCCCCGAAACATGTGGATCTTGCGCCGCATCAAGGGCAAGCCTGCTTGTCAGACGGCCGCGCACCCCAAAATAATGAAACGTTGCAGCTGCCCGCCACCCCGGCGGCAGCGCGCGGCACCAGCCACGGAAGCGAGACCATGCGACAGCTGACCGGACACGACGCACACTTCCTCTACTCGGACACGGTACATGCCAACTCGAACATCACGTTCGTGCAGATCTACGACCAGAGCACCGCGCCCGGCGGCAAGGTGCGCTTCAAGAGCATCCTGTCCCAGATCCAGAGCCGCCTGCACCGCAGCCCCATCTTCCGCAGCAAGCTGCAGCGCGTGCCGCTGGAGCTGGACTACCCGTACTGGGTGGAAGACGAGCACTTCGACCTCGAATACCACGTGCGCCACATCGCGCTGCCCAAGCCGGGCGACTGGCGGCAGTTCTGCATCCAGGCCTCGCGCATCCATGCCCGGGCGCTGGACCTGAACCGGCCGCTGTGGGAGATCTACGTCATCGAGGGCCTGGACAGCTTTGCCGACCTGCCGGTGGGCAGCTTCGCGGTGCTGACCAAGATTCACCATGCGGCAATCAGTGTCGAGAAGCGAAACGAGTTCATCGAAGTGCTGCACGACCTGAGCGCCGAGCCCCCCAAGCCCGAGCCGCCGGAGCCCTGGTTCCCCGAGCGCGCGCCGGGCCCGATGGCCCTGATGGGCCGCGCCGCGATGCGCTCGATGCTCACCCCGATGCGCCTGACCTCCCCGCTCACGCGCCTGGCCCCGGCGGCCATGGCCTTTGCCAGCGAGATGTTCAAGCCCGAGCACCACACCGCCACGCGCTTCAATTCGGTGGTGTCGCCGCACCGGGTGTTCGACACCCGCCGCTTCACGCTGGATGAGTTCCAGCGCATCCGCACGCTGGTGCCCGGCGCCACGGTGAACGACGCCGTGGTGGCCGTGTGCGCCGGCGGCCTGCGCCGCTACCTGGCCGCCCACGGCGAGCTGCCCGAGGCCGACCTGGAAGCCGTGGCGCCGGTGGACATCCGCGATGCCGACCCGTACAGCGGCCACCAGCCCGAGGTGCCGTGGCTGCGTGTGCACATGGGCACCAGCATCGAAGACCCGGTGGAGCGCCTGGCCTGGATCCAGGAGCAGACCCATTCGACCGACACGGTGGCGCGTGCGGCCGCGGCCAACGAGCTGGCCGATGCGAACGAGCACGCGCCGGCGGCCACGCTGGCGATGATGAGCAAGCTGTTCGGCCAGTTCGCGCCCGACCTGCGGCGCGGCAAGAGCCTGGCCACCTGCACCATCACCAACGTCACGGCCTCGCCGGTGCCGCTGTACCTGTGCGGCGCCCGCATGACCTACTTCTCGGCCATCCTGCCCATCGCCGATGGCATGGGCCTGGTGTTCGCCGTGACCAGCTACGACGGCCGCATCGTCGTCTCGCCCACCTCGTGCCGCGAGCTGATGCCCGACCCGGAGGCCTTCACCCAATGCGTGCGCGACAGCTTCCAGGAGTACCTGGCACTGGTGCCCGCCGCCGTGCCCGCCAAGGCCCCGGCACGCGCCCCGGCCAAGGCCCCTGCCAAGGCACCCGCCGTGGCGCCGGCCGAGCAGCCGCTCGAAGTGCTGGCCAAGGCCCCCGCGAAGCAACCCGCCCGGGCCCCGGCCCGCGCGCCAGTGCAGGCGCCGATGGAAGTGGTGGCCGGCATCGTGGCCGATGCCGCGCTGGCCAAGGCCGCTGCCAAGCCCAAGGCCCGGCGTGCCGCCACCCCGGTGGCGGTGGAAGTGCAGGCCTGGCCCGCGCAAGACGCGCCGGCCGAGCCCGCCACGCTGGCAGCGCCGCAGCCGGCGCGTGCCCGCAAGGCCAAGGTGGCCCAGGCCCCCGTCAAGGTGGCCGTGGGCGCCTGGCCCTCGCCGGCTAAATCGGCAGTGCCTGGTGGGTCATCATCTGGTACATCCAGCCCAGCGGACCCGAAGGCTCGAAGCGGTGCCACTGGCCCTCAGGCTGCGCAAGCCGATCGGCCACGATCCACAGCACCACGGCGTTGAACCCCAGCCCGACGTGGCTGCCCGGCACGCGGATGTTTTCGCTGAGTGCCGGGTCGCCATCGATCGTGGCTTCCTGCGGCGGCACCACGCCGTCGCTCAGCGAGTAGAGGCAGCTCATCGGCATCGGCAGGCGGTGCCGTTCGCGCACCTTCTTCGCGCGCGGCTGCATCGAGTGCGCGGCCGGGCCCATGGGGTGGGCGATCAGCCGGTACATCGCCTTCACGAACGGCGGTGACTTGCTGCCTTCCGGGTCCACGCTCACCGGGCTGCCCAGCGTGGTGACCGAGCGCACGCACTCGGGCGCCTGGTGCGCGCCGTAGAGTGCGAACACGCCGCCCAGGCTCCAGCCCACCAGGCTGACCTTGCGGCCGGTCTTGTGGTGCATGTAGCGCAGCTTCTGCTCCAGCACGTTGGCGTGCTTGGGCTGGAAGCCGACGTTGCGGCCCATGCCCCAGGTCTCCACCGCGTAACCGCGGTTGCGCAGGTAGAGCTCCAGTGCCAACAACGACATCTCGCTGCCCATGAACCCGGGCAGCAGCAGCACCGGGTGACCATCACCTTGCGGTGCGGTCAGCAGCGCCGGCAAGGCCCAGGGCAGGGACGCAAACTCGAACAACGCACGCAGTTCCAGGATCGAGTGCGCGGGTTTGGGTTGGCCGGTGTAGGTGTGTCGGGTTGCCATTCGCTAGCTTCGTGGAAGTTGGGAATCGAGCCTCAGGTGCGTGCCCGCATGGGTATTCTCAAGCCACCCGGCAGGCCCGCCGGCCCAGCGTGGCAGTGACACCACAAATGGCCGTTCCGGACGCTCGATTCATTGGACGGCGGCCCCGGCGCCCACCCTTTGACCTGACTCAAGCGCGCGGGCGCGCAATTCGGGAGCGCTCTCCACCCCGGCGCCGGCCCGGTCGGACTGATCCCCCTCGGGGGGACCAGCCCGCAGGGCTGTAGGGGGCCCACTCAGGCCGTACCGGGCCGCTCCCGGTCGGGCTGATCCCCCTCGGGGGGGCCAGCCCGCAGGGCTGTAGGGGGCCCATTCAGGCCGTACCGGGCCGCTCCCGGTCGGGCTGATCCCCCTCGGGGGGGCCAGCCCGCAGGGC
>JACRAZ010000086.1 GCA_016213205.1 Burkholderiales bacterium | reverse complement strand
GCTTGCCACCCTGGGCCAGATGAGCGATGACATGGTCGGGGTTGATGATCTCGACATCGTGCGGCGTCTGGATGTCGTTGGCGGTGACAGGGCCCTCGCCTTCCTTGCGCAGCACCAGCGTCACTTCGTCGCGGTTGTGCAGGCGGAAGACCACGCCCTTCAGGTTCAGCATGATGTGCACCACGTCTTCGGCGACGCCATCGACCGTGGAGTACTCATGCAGCACGCCGGCGATCGTCACCTCCGTCGGCGCGTAACCCACCATCGACGACAGCAGCACGCGACGCAGCGCGTTACCGAGCGTGTGGCCGTACCCGCGCTCGAACGGCTCGAGCGTGACCTTGGCACGGTGGCCGCCGAGCGGCTCCACATGGATGGCTTTGGGTTTCAGCAGATTGGTTTGCATCGAGTCCTGTTCCTCTCAATACCCTCGGCTCGTTACACCGATAAGGCTGACGGACCATGCCGGGCTGGTGGTAGAGGCGCCCCGTGCCCGGCACGCGGAACGCCACCTGATGAACCCGCGGGCCGTGGCCCGACAGGTCATCCGCAAGCGGCTTATCGCGAGTACAACTCGACGATCAGAGATTCATTGATGTCGGAGCCGAATTCATCGCGGTCAGGGACCTTCTTGAAGACACCCTCGAGCTTGCTGGCATCGACCTGAACCCAGGCGGGCATGCCCAGCGACTCAGCCAGCTTGACGGCATCCGTCACGCGCAGCTGCTTCTTGGCCTTCTCACGCAGCGCGATCGTGTCGCCGGCCTTGACCAGGTACGAGGGAATGTTCACCGTCTTGCCGTTGACCAAGATGGCCTGGTGCGACACCAGCTGGCGCGCCTCGGCGCGGGTGGAGCCGAAGCCCATGCGGTAGACGACGTTGTCCAGGCGCGATTCCAGGATGAACAGCAGATTGGCGCCGGTGTTGCCCTTGCGGCGTTCGGCTTCGGCGAAGTAGCGCCGGAACTGGCGTTCGAGCACGCCGTACATGCGCTTGACCTTCTGCTTCTCGCGCAACTGCAGTCCGAAGTCGGAGGTGCGGGCGCCGGAAGTGCGGCCATGCTGACCGGGCTTGCTGTCGAACTTGGCCTTGTCGCTGATGGCGCGGCGGGCGCTCTTCAGGTAGAGGTCGGTGCCTTCACGGCGGGCCAATTTGGCCTTGGGTCCAAGATAACGTGCCACTTTGTGTTCCTCAAGATGTTGTCTGACGCGAGGCAGATGTCGCGCGAGTCTGGCGGGTGTTGTTCGATGCGCTCAGACGGTGGGCTTGATCGCCGATGCGCCAGCAAGCGGCGCCTCAACGAAATCGCCGGCAGATGCTGGGCATCCGCCGGCTGACGAAAAACTCTTCATTGTAGCGGCGTTGGCGCCGCGGCCAAGATGCCAAGACCGGCACCCGACGCGAGAGCTCAGATCCGGCGGCGTTTTTGCGGCCGGCAACCGTTGTGCGGCACCGGCGTCACGTCACTGATCGAGTTGATGCGGATACCCAGCGCGGCCAGGGCGCGCACCGACGATTCGCGGCCGGGGCCGGGGCCCTTGATCTTCACGTCCAGGTTCTTGATGCCCTGTTCCTGAGCCGCGCGGCCCGCCACTTCGGCGGCGACCTGGGCTGCGAACGGTGTGGACTTGCGCGAACCCTTGAAGCCCTGTCCGCCCGAGGACGCCCAGGCAAGCGCGCCACCTTGACGGTCGGTGATCGTGATGATGGTGTTGTTGAACGAAGCGTGCACGTGAGCGATGCCGTCCGCAACGTTCTTGCGGATCTTCTTGCTCACGCGGCGCGCCGCGGTATTGGCAGGTGCTTTGGCCATGTCGTGTCTCGGTCAGTGCTTGAAGGGCTTACTTCTTCAGCGCGGCGGCACCCTTGCGCGGGCCCTTGCGGGTGCGTGCGTTGGTGCGGGTACGCTGGCCGCGCATCGGCAGGCCGCGGCGATGGCGGATGCCCCGATAGCAGCCCAGGTCCATCAGCCGCTTGATGTTCATCGACAACTCGCGGCGCAGGTCGCCCTCGATCGTCAACTTGCCGACCTCTTCACGGATCTTCTCTAGATCAGTGTCGCTGAGATCCTTGATCTTCTTGGAGTAGGCGATACCCACCGTTTCACAGATCTTCTGCGCGGTGGTCCGGCCAATGCCGTAGATGGCCGTCAGGCCAATCTCAGCGTGCTTGTGCGGCGGAATGTTGATGCCAGCAATACGTGCCATGGTGATCCTCTATCTGCTTGCTTTGCGCTAAGGGCGCATCAGCCCTGGCGCTGCTTGTGGCGCGGGTCGGTGCAAATCACGCGCACCACACCTTTGCGGCGGATGATCTTGCAATTGCGGCACATCTTCTTGACCGATGCAGAGACTTTCATCGTCTTCTCCTTCAAACACTCGAGTCACCGACGGGCCGTTCCCGAGGTGGCTCACCCCCTCGGGGGGCGGAATCGGCAATGCCGATGACTGGGGGCATGCTCACTTCGCGCGGAACACAATGCGAGCGCGACTCAAATCGTAGGGCGTCAACTCAACTGTCACTTTGTCGCCCGGCAGAATGCGGATGTAATGCATCCGCATCTTTCCTGAAATATGACCAAGCACGACGTGCCCGTTCTCCAACTTGACGCGAAACGTGGCGTTGGGCAGGTTCTCCAGAATCTCGCCCTGCATCTGGATGACGTCGTCTTTTGACACCTCAGCTCGCCTTGAAATTCGCCTTTTTCAGCAGTGACTCGTACTGCTGGCTCATCACGTAGCTCTGGACCTGGGCCCAGAAGTCCATCGTCACAACGACGATGATCAACAGCGAGGTGCCGCCGAAATAGAACGGCACGTTGTACTTCAGCACCAGAAACTCTGGCAGCAGGCACACCATCGTGATGTAGGCAGCGCCGGCCAGGGTCAGGCGCGACAGAATCTTGTCAATATGCTTGGCGGTCTGCTCACCAGGACGGATCCCGGGAATGAACGCGCCACTCTTCTTCAGGTTGTCTGCGGTCTCACGGCTGTTGAAAACCAAGGCTGTGTAGAAGAAGCAGAAGAACACGATCATGGCTGCATACAGCAGCACGTAGATCGGCTGTCCGGGCGACAAGGCCGCCGAGATGTCCTTCAACCACCGAAGCCCTTCACCAGTGGCGAACCAACCCACCACGGTCGCTGGCAACAAGATGATCGACGACGCGAAGATCGGAGGGATCACGCCCGACATGTTGAGCTTCAGCGGCAGGTGCGATGACTGGCCACCATACACCTTGTTGCCGACCTGGCGCTTGGCGTAGTTCACCAGAATCTTCCGCTGCCCCCGCTCGACAAAAACGACCGCGTAGGTCACGAGCACGACGATCGTGATGATGAACAGCGCTGCGATGATGCTCATCGCACCGGTTCTCACCAACTCGAACAGCCCCCCGATGGCGTTGGGCAGACCTGCCGCGATGCCACCGAAGATCAGGATCGAAATGCCGTTGCCCAGTCCACGTTCGGTGATCTGCTCACCCAGCCACATCAGGAACATCGTGCCGGCCGTCAGACTGACCACCGTGGTCAGGCGAAAGCCGAACCCCGGCGACAGCACCAGACCCTGCGAGCCCTCGAGCGCCAAAGCGATTCCCAGAGACTGGAAGAGCGCCAGGCCCAACGTGCCGTACCGGGTGTACTGGGTGATCTTGCGGCGGCCGGCCTCGCCTTCCTTCTTCAAGGCTTCCAGGGTCGGCACCACGTAGGTCATCAGTTGCATGATGATCGACGCAGAGATGTACGGGGTAATGCCCAGCGCGAACACGGCGAAGCGCTGCATCGCGCCCCCCGAGAACATGTTGAACAGCCCCAGAATGCCGCCTTGCTGGTCCTTGAACAGCTGCTGCAACTGGTTGGGATCGATGCCAGGCACAGGCACGTGCGCACCCAGCCGGTAGACCACCAATGCCAGCAGCAGGAACACAAGCCGGCGACGCAGGTCGCCGAACTTGCCGCTCTTGGCCAGCTGGTTTGCCGAAGTAGCCAAAGTCCTAGCCTTCGCCTGTTCGTCGGTCAGGCCACCGAGCCGCCAGCAGCCTCGATGGCTGCCTTCGCGCCGACCGTTGCGCCGAGACCCTTGAGCGCGACCTTGCGCGAGAGCTCACCGGCCTTGATGACCTTGACGTGCTTGATCAGCTCGCCGACAAGCCCAGCCGCCTTGAGCGTCAACAGGTCGACCTCGTCCTTGTCCAGTCGCTGCAGGTCTGCCAACGTGATCTCGCCGACGAACTTCAACGCCGCCGACTTGAACCCGCGCTTGGGCAGACGGCGCTGCAGGGGCATCTGACCGCCTTCGAAGCCGACCTTGTGATAGCCGCCCGCACGCGAGTGCTGACCGTTGTGGCCGCGACCCGCGGTCTTCCCGAGGCCGGAACCCATGCCACGAGCCACGCGGCGCTTGGCATGCTTGGAGCCCGCGGCGGGCTTGATGGTGTTGAGTTGCATGGTTGACTGTCCTTCGCGCTGCACCAGTGCCTCAGAGCACCAGCACAAGGTACGCGACCTTGTTGATCATGCCGCGCACGGCCGGGGTGTCTTCGAGCACGCTCTCGCTGTTGACGCGACGCAGTCCGAGACCGCGCACCGTGTCACGATGCGACTGCTTGCAGCCGATCGGGCTCTTCACGAGCTTGACCTTCAGGGTTTTCTTGTCCGACATGGGAATTCTCCGTCGCCGCCTGATCAGTTGAAGATTTCTTCAACCGTCTTGCCGCGCTTGGCCGCCACTTCGGCGGCGGTGGTCGAGCGCTTCAGCGCATCGAGGGTGGCGCGCACCATGTTGTACGGGTTGCTCGAACCGAGGCTCTTGGCCACGATGTCGGTCACGCCCATCACTTCGAACACTGCGCGCATCGGACCGCCGGCGATGATGCCGGTGCCAGCAGGCGCGGGAGCCAACAGCACCTTGGCGGCGCCATGCTCGCCGCGAACATTGTGGTGAACCGTGCCATTGCGCAGCTGCACCTTGAACATGTTGCGACGGGCGCCTTCCATGGCCTTCTGTACCGACACCGGCACTTCCTTGGCCTTGCCCTTGCCCATGCCGATGCGGCCGTCGCCATCACCGACCACCGTCAGTGCAGCGAAGCTCAGCGTACGACCACCCTTGACCACCTTCGTGACCCGGTTGACCGCGATCATCTTTTCCTTCAGACCGTCGTCGTTGCCTTCGGTCTGAGCGCGTGGTTGAAACTTTGCCATGTTGCTTGTCCTCTTTGCGCTCAGAACTGCAGGCCGGCTTCACGCGCGGCATCGGCCAGCGCCTTGACTCGACCGTGGTACGCGAAACCCGAGCGGTCGAACGCGACCTTCTCGACGCCAGCCGCCTTCGCCTTCTCGGCGATGCGCTTGCCAACGAGCGTGGCAGCAGCGGCGTTGCCACCCTTGCCGGGCCCGCCCAACTGGTCGCGGACTTCCTTCTCGGCTGTCGAGGCCGAGGCGAGCACGCGCTGACCATCGTCGGAAATGACGTTGGCGTAGATGTGCAGGTTGGAGCGGAAGACGGTCAGACGGACCACGCCCTGGTTCGCGATGCGGGCACGGGTCTGGCGGGAGCGACGCAGGCGCTGTTCTTTCTTGGTCAGCATGTTCAGCTCCTTACTTCTTCTTCGTTTCCTTGAGCACCACGCGCTCGTCGGCGTAGCGGATGCCCTTGCCCTTGTAGGGCTCGGGCGGGCGAATGGCTCGCACCTCGGCCGCCACCTGGCCGACGACCTGGCGGTCGGCACCCTTGATGACGATTTCGGTCTGGGTCGGGCACTCGACCTTGATGCCTGCGGGCATGTCCTTGGCAACGGGATGCGAGAAGCCGATCTGGAGGTTCAGCTTCGCACCCTGCGCCTGGGCCCGGAAGCCCACGCCAACCAGGTTCAATTTCTTCTCGAAGCCTTTGCTGACCCCGTTGACCATGTTGTTCAGCAGCGCACGCATCGTGCCGCTCATGGCGTTGGCAGCCATGCTGTCGTCGGTTGGCGCCAGCTTCACCTGGGCACCATCCATTTGGATCTTGACCAGCGGGTGGGTGGCACGGGTCAGCGTGCCATTGGCACCCTTGACCGTGATCTGATCAGCCGTGATTTGCACATCCACGCCTTGCGGGACGGCGATCGGCATCTTTCCTACGCGGGACATTGTGGTCTCTCCTCCAGCCGATCAGGCCACGTAGCAAAGGACTTCGCCACCGACACCGGATTGGCGAGCCTTGCGGTCGGTCATCACGCCCTTGGGCGTGGTGACAATGGCCACACCCAGACCGTTCATGACCTGCGGAATCGCGTCACGGCCCTTGTACACACGCAAGCCGGGGCGGCTGACGCGCTCGATGCGCTCAATCACCGGGCGGCCGGCGTAGTACTTCAGCGAAATCTCGAGTTCGCTCTTGGCGCCCTCGGACTTGATGACGTAACCGTCGATGTAACCCTCGTCCTTCAGGACTTGGGCGATCGCGACCTTCAGCTTGGACGAGGGCATCGACACGACAGCCTTTTCGACCATCTGTGCATTCCGGATGCGCGTCAGCATGTCGGCGATGGGGTCACTCATGCTCATTGCAATATCTCCTGCTCTCGCCGCTTACCAGCTGGCCTTGACCACGCCGGGAATGTCGCCCTTGAAGGCGAGCTCACGGATCTTGCTGCGGCCGAGGCCGAACTTGCGGAACGTGCCACGCGGGCGACCTGTCAGCTCGCAACGATTGCGCAGACGGGTCGGGTTGGCATTGCGCGGCAGCTTCTGAAGCTCCAGGCGCGCCAAATAGCGCTCCTCGTCCGACTTCTTGGCGTCAGCCGCCGTAGCCTTCAGTTCAGCGTACTTCTTGGCGAACTTGGCAACCAGTTGCTCGCGCTTGGCTTCACGTTGCTTGAGGGAAGTTTTGGCCACTTGGTCACCTTCAGTTCTTGAACGGGAAGCGGAAGGCGGACAACAACGCCTTGCACTCGTCGTCGGTCTTGGCGGTGGTGGTGAAGCTGATGTTCAGGCCACGCAGCGCATCGATCTTGTCGTACTCGATCTCAGGAAAGATGATCTGTTCCTTGACACCGACGTTGTAGTTGCCACGGCCATCAAAGGCGCGACCCGAGATGCCACGGAAGTCGCGGACACGCGGCAGCGCGATCGTGACAAAGCGGTCGAGGAACTCATACATGCGCACGCCACGCAGCGTGACCATGCAACCAATGGGCAGGTTCTCGCGGATCTTGAAACCCGCGATGGCCTTGCGCGACTTGGTGATCACCGGCTTCTGACCGGCAATCTTGGTGAGGTCGCCCACCGCGTGGTCCATCACCTTCTTGTCGGCCACGGCCTCGCTGACGCCCATGTTGAGCGTGATCTTGGTCAGGCGCGGCACTTCCATCACGGACTTGAAGCCGAACTTCTTTACCAGGTCGGGGACGACCTTCTCGCGGTAGTACTGTTGCAGACGAGCCATATCGACCTCTTACGCCTTGATCTCTTCGCCGCTGGACTTGTAGACGCGAACCTTCTTGCCGTCAGCCAGAAGCTTCACACCCACACGGTCCGCCTTGCCCGTCGCGGCATTGAAAATCGCGACATTGGATTGATGGATCGGCATCGTCTTGTCAACCACGCCACCGGTCGTGCCCTTCATCGGGTTCGGCTTGACGTGCTTCTTCACCACGTTGACACCGTCGACAACGATGCGGTCATCGTCGACACGCAGCGACACCGTGCCGCGCTTGCCCTTGTCGCGGCCGGTCAACACGATGACCTGGTCGCCCTTGCGAATCTTGTTCATGGCCAGTCCTTTTGGTCGATCAGCGCGCTCAGAGCACTTCCGGCGCCAGCGACACGATCTTCATGAAGCGCTCAGTACGCAGTTCGCGCGTCACCGGCCCGAAGATGCGGGTACCAATGGGCTCAAGCTTGGCGTTCAGCAGGACAGCAGCATTGCCATCGAACTTGACCAGCGAGCCATCCTGGCGACGCACACCTTTGGCGGTGCGCACCACCACAGCGCTGTAGACCTCGCCCTTTTTGACGCGGCCACGCGGCGCGGCCTCTTTGATCGACACCTTGATGACATCACCGATGCCGGCATAACGACGCTTGGAACCCCCGAGCACCTTGATGCACATGACGGACTTCGCGCCCGTGTTGTCGGCGACGTCGAGTCGCGATTGCATTTGGATCATTTATGTCCCCAACTTGTCCCGCCAGATCGTCAGCCCACGCGGGCGGCCGGTCAGTCGGTCAGTCTTGGGCCCGTCATCAACTTGCTTGAGGCAAGTGTTGGTTGGGCGGATCCGTCAACCCGGCAGCGCGAGTGCGCAACCGGATTTCCGGCGAAGCTGCGGATTATGGGTGTGCACCCATCGCCGTGTCAAGCAGGTCAGGCCTTCAGTTCTTTGGCTTGGCGCAACAGCGTGTCAGCGTCACTGACCTCGAACTTGCCCGGCCCTTCGACATTCAGTGCCCTGACAACGCCGTCGACCACCAGCATCGAGTAGCGGTTCGAGCGAAGTCCCATGCCCTTGGCTGCGAGGTCCAGCGTCAGACCTGTGGCCTTTGCAAAATCGGCGCTACCGTCGGCCATCATGCGGACCTTGCCACCGGTGCTCTGGTCACGGCCCCAGGCGCCCATCACGAAGGCGTCGTTGACGGAAACGCACCAGATCTCATCGACGCCAGCTGCCTTGAGTTCATCGGCCTTGGCCACGTAGCCCGGCACATGCTTGGCCGAACAAGTGGGCGTGAACGCGCCGGGCAATGCAAACAGTGCGATCGTCTTGCCGGCGGTCGACTTCTGGATGTCGAAGCTGTTCGGGCCGATCGAGCAGCCATTGCCCTCGATCTCGACGAATTCGCTCAAGGTGCCTGCAGGCAGGCGGTCACCAACTTTGATCATGACGTGCATCTCCATTCACAGCGGCAAACGGCCGGGACGCCAGTATTCCAGCGTTCCGGCCGTTTGAAGCGCGTCGGGGCCGGAAGCCCTGCGGCGCCTGCGGCTTAGACCAGCGCTGCCTTTTGCAGCAGGCGGGTCACGACCCAGGACTTGGTCTTGCTGATCGGCTTGCCTTCGGCGATTTCGACCAGGTCGCCCATGTGGTACTCGCCCTTCTCGTCGTGAGCGTGGTACTTGCGGGAGCGACCGACGATCTTCCCGTAGAGCTCATGGGTGACGCGGCGCTCGACGAGCACAGTCACGGTCTTGGCACGCTTGTCGCTGACCACCCGGCCCACCAGGGTACGGGTGTTCTTGGCCGTTGATTGGGCGTCGGCGGTGGATTGGGCTGCGGTCATTTCGCGGCTCCCCTCTTCTTTTCGGCCAGGATGGTCTTGGCACGGGCGATGTCACGGCGGGTTTCGCCCAGCGTCGCGGTATTGCTCAGCTGTTGCGTTCCCTTCTGCATGCGCAGGCCGAAATGGGCCTTGAGGAGGTCGTTGACTTCCTTCTCGAGGCCGGCGACATCCTTGGCGCGCAGATCTGATGCTTTGCTCATGGAGTTCTCCGTGTCAGAGGCCGACCTGGCGCGCGACGAAGGTGCATCGCAGCGGCAGCTTGGCCGCGGCCAACGTGAACGCTTCGCGGGCCAGCGCTTCGGGTACGCCATTGATCTCGTAGAGCACCTTGCCGGGCTGAATTTCGGCCACGTAGTACTCCGGGTTGCCCTTGCCGTTGCCCATGCGGACTTCGGCCGGCTTCTGCGAGATCGGCTTGTCGGGGAAGATGCGGATGAAGATGCGACCGCCACGCTTGATGTGGCGCGAGATCGCACGACGAGCCGCTTCAATCTGGCGCGCCGTGATGCGGCCGCGCTCGGTGGCCTTCAGGCCGAATTCGCCGAAGGACACATTGGCGCCGCGCGTGGCAATGCCAGTGTTGCGGCCCTTCTGTTCCTTGCGGTACTTGCGACGTGCTGGTTGCAGCATGTTCAGTGCTCCTTAGGCTGCGCCAGTGCCAGGCGCGGCGGCCTTGCGCACGCGCTTGACAGCCGGCTTGCCGGCATCGCCCGCACCTTCGGCGGGCTTGCTGTCTGCCGGCGCATCGCTGCGCGGGCCACGGTCACCGGCCGGACGACCACGGCGGTCAGGGGCTCCCGGGCCACCCGGACGCGGGCCGCGACGCGGGCGGCGCTCTTCTTCCTGGCCTTCAGGCTTGGTGGCGCCCGGCGCGTCGCCGCGACCCAGGTTGTCACCACGGTAGACCCAGACCTTGACGCCGATGACGCCGTAGGTCGTCTTGGCTTCGGAAAAGCCGTAGTCGATGTCGGCGCGCAGTGTGTGCAGCGGCACCCGACCTTCGCGGTACCACTCCGTGCGTGCGATTTCGATGCCGTTCAGGCGCCCGGCCGACATGATCTTGATGCCCTGGGCTCCCAGACGCATCGCGTTCTGCATTGCGCGTTTCATCGCGCGCCGGAACATGATGCGCTTCTCGAGTTGCTGGGTGATCGAGTCGGCGATCAGCTGAGCATCGATTTCGGGCTTGCGCACTTCCTCGATGTTCACCGCCACCGGCACGCCGAGGCGGCGGGTCAGTTCGGCCTTCAGGTTCTCGATGTCCTCGCCCTTCTTGCCGATCACCACGCCCGGACGGGCCGAGAAGATGGTGATGCGGGCGTTCTTGGCCGGGCGCTCAATCAGGATGCGCGAGACGGCGGCATTCTTCAGGCGCTTCTTGAGGAACTCACGAACCGCGAGGTCTTCGGCCAGCATGCCGGCGAAGTTGCGGTTCGAGGCGTACCAGCGGGAAGCCCAGGCACGCGTGACGGCCAGGCGGAAGCCGGTCGGATGGATCTTTTGTCCCATAGTCTTGTCCTCAGCCTTCTCAGTTGCCGACCGTCACGAAGATGTGACAGGTGGGCTTGCTGATGCGGTTACCGCGACCCTTGGCGCGAGCGGAGAAGCGCTTCAGCGTTGCACCCTGCTCGACGTAGATCGACTTGACCTTGAGTTCATCGATGTCGGCGCCGTCGTTGTGCTCGGCGTTCGCGATGGCGGACTCGAGCGCTTTCTTGACGATGCCGGCGGCCTTCTTCTGTGTGAAGGTCAGGATGTTGAGGGCCTGGTCCACCTTCTTGCCACGAACCAGGTCAGCCACCAGTCGACCCTTGTCGGCCGACAGGCGAACACCACGGACGATTGCTTTGGTTTCCATCGTCGGCCCCTTACTTCTTCGCCTTCTTGTCCGCCGGGTGACCCTTGAACGTGCGGGTCAGGGCGAACTCGCCGAGCTTGTGACCGACCATCTGGTCGGTCACGTACACGGGGACGTGTTGCTTGCCGTTGTGCACGGCGATCGTCAGGCCGATGAAATCGGGCAGGATCGTCGAGCGACGCGACCAGGTCTTGATCGGCTTCTTGTCCTTCGTGGCCACGGCCTTGTCGGCCTTGGCTTGAAGGTGATGGTCCACGAACGGACCCTTCTTGAGTGAGCGTGCCATGGTGGGTGCCCCTTACTTCTTGCGACGCGACACGATCATGTTCTGCGTGCGCTTGTTGTTGCGGGTGCGGTAGCCCTTGGTCAGCGTGTTCCACGGCGACACCGGAGCCCGCGCCTCGCCGGTGCGGCCTTCGCCGCCGCCGTGCGGGTGGTCCACCGGGTTCATCGCGACGCCGCGCACGGTCGGGCGAATGCCCATCCAGCGCTTGACGCCGGCCTTGCCGTACTGACGCAGGTTGTGCTCTTCGTTCGACACCTCGCCGATCGTTGCGCGGCAGTCGATGTGGATCTTGCGCACCTCGCCCGAACGCAGGCGAACCTGCGCGTAGATGCCTTCACGGGCCATCAGCGTGACGCCCGCACCGGCCGAGCGCGCAATTTGCGCCCCCTTGCCAGGCAGCATCTCGACGCAATGGATCGTCGAGCCCACCGGGATGTTGCGGATCGGCAGCGTGTTGCCAGCCTTGATCGGCGCTTCGGCGCCCGACAGCAGCGTGGCGCCGACTTCTAGACCGCGCGGGGCGATGATGTAGCGGCGCTCGCCATCGGCGTAGCACACCAGCGCGATGTGGGCGGTGCGGTTCGGGTCGTACTCGATGCGCTCGACCTTCGCCGGGATGCCGTCCTTGTTGCGCACGAAGTCGACCACGCGGTAGTGGTGCTTGTGACCACCGCCCTTGTGGCGCATCGTGATGTGGCCGTTGTTGTTGCGGCCGGACTTCTGCTTCTGCGGCTCGAGCAGCGACGCCTCGGGGGCGCCCTTGTGCAGGTGCTTGTGCACGACCTTCACGACGGCACGGCGGCCGGGCGAGGTCGGTTTGACTTTGACGACGGCCATGACTTACGCAGCCTCCCCGGAGAAGTTGAGCTCCTGGCCCGGCTTCAGAGCGACATACGCCTTCTTGGCGTGATCGCGACGGCCGGTGCGGCCCCCGAAACGCTTGACCTTGCCCTTCTGGTTCGCAACCTGCACGGCCTTGACCTCGACCTTGAACAGCAGCTCGACAGCAGCCTTGATCTCGGGCTTGGTGGCATCGCGCAGCACCTTGAACAGCACCTGGTTGTGCTTTTCGGCGACGCTGGTGGCCTTCTCGGACACGATCGGCGCGATCAGCACCTGGGCCAGACGGCCCTCATCGAATTTGGGGGTGCTCATGCGAACATCTCCTTGAGCTGCTCGATCGCGCCCTTGGTCACCAGCACCTTCTTGTAGAAGACCAGTGACAGCGGATCAGCGTAGCGGGGCTCGACCACCAGCACGTTGGCCAGGTTGCGCGAGGCCAGCGCCAGGTTCTCGTCGACGGCGTCGGCGATCACCAGCACCGAATCGAGGCCCATGGCCTTGAATTTGGCGGCCAGCAGCTTGGTCTTGGGCGAGTCGACCGAGATCGAATCGACCACAGCCAGGCGGCCATCGCGGGCCAGCTGCGAGAGGATGGACGCCATGCCGGCGCGATACATCTTCTTGTTGACCTTGTGCGAGAAGTTCTCGTCCGGCAGGTTCGGGAAGGCGCGACCGCCTCCACGCCAGATCGGCGACGAGGTCATGCCAGCGCGCGCACGGCCGGTGCCCTTCTGGCGCCATGGCTTCTTCGTGCTGTGCTTGACCGATTCGCGGTTCTTCTGGGCACGGGTGCCCTGGCGCGCGTTGGCCTGATAGGCCACCACCACCTGGTGCACCAGCGCTTCGTTGTAGTCGCGGGCAAAAACGGTGTCAGGCGCATCGACCTTGGCGGTCGCCTGACCTTGATCGTTCAGGAGCTCGAGTTGCATGCTTAAGCTCCCTTCTTGGCCTTGGCCTTGATGGCCGGCCGCACGGTGACGAAACCGGACTTGGCGCCCGGCACGGCGCCACGCACCAGCAGAAGCTGGCGGGCTTCGTCGATGCGAACGACATCGAGGTTCTGGGTCGTGACGGTCTCGTCGCCCATGTGACCCGACATGCGCTTGCCCGGAAACACACGCCCCGGATCCTGCGCCATCGAGATGGAGCCCGGCACGTTGTGCGAACGGCTGTTACCGTGCGACGCGCGCTGCGAGCTGAAATTGTGGCGCTTGATCGTGCCCGTGAAACCCTTGCCGATCGAGGTGCCCTGCACATCGACCTTCTGGCCGACGGCGAACAGCGTCACCGGAACGGTGGCGCCCGGCGCATATTGGCCGACGACGTCGGCTGGCACACGGAATTCCTGCAGGATCTCACCCGCCTCGACACCCGCCTTGGCAAGGTGTCCGGCCTCCGGCTTGGTCACGCGCGATGCCTTGCGCGCACCGAACGCCACTTGCAGGGCGTTGTAGCCGTCGGTCTGCTCGGTCTTGACCTGGGTGATGCGGTTGTTCGACACGTCGAGCACCGTCACGGGCACGGCGTCGCCGTCGTCCGTAAAGATGCGCATCATGCCGACCTTGCGGCCCAGCAAACCGAGGCGATAGCTGTTTGCAGCTGTCGTCATGGCTTTTCTCCAGCCTCGTCGCCTGGCGGCGCAGGAGGCCTTTGTTTCAAACACCCGACATCGATTGGCCGGGGCGATGATGGGCTGGCCTGGGGCCAGCTCCGAGCGCCATTCCTACGGAACGGCGCAAAAGCTTGCGAGTATAGCCGCCTTGCGGGTTAGCCCGCAAGGCGCTCGCGAATCACTGCAGCTTGATCTCGACGTCCACGCCCGCAGGCAGGTCGAGCTTCATCAGCGCGTCAACCGTCTTGTCGGTCGGGTCGACGATGTCCATCAGCCGCTGGTGGGTGCGGATCTCGAACTGGTCACGACTGGTCTTGTTGACGTGCGGCGAACGCAGAATGTCGAAGCGCTGCATGCGGGTCGGCAGAGGCACAGGGCCTTTGACGATCGCGCCGGTGCGCTTGGCGGTATCCACGATTTCGAGCGCCGACTGGTCGATCAACTTGTAGTCGAAGGCCTTCAGGCGGATGCGGATCTTTTGCTTTTGCATGACAGTTCCTTGTAAAAAGCGATGAAGCCGGCGGTGTCTCGTCCGCCGGCATGTCATGCAAGAGTTACTCGATGATCTTGGCGACGACGCCCGAACCCACGGTGCGGCCGCCTTCACGGATGGCGAAGCGCAGGCCTTCTTCCATCGCGATCGGGGCGATCAGCTTCACCGTGATGCTCACGTTGTCGCCAGGCATCACCATTTC
>JACRAZ010000088.1 GCA_016213205.1 Burkholderiales bacterium | reverse complement strand
TTACTCGATGATCTTGGCGACGACGCCCGAACCCACGGTGCGGCCGCCTTCACGGATGGCGAAGCGCAGGCCTTCTTCCATCGCGATCGGGGCGATCAGCTTCACCGTGATGCTCACGTTGTCGCCAGGCATCACCATTTCCTTGTCCTTGGGCAGCTCCACCGCGCCCGTCACGTCCGTCGTGCGGAAGTAGAACTGCGGCCGGTAGTTGTTGAAGAACGGCGTGTGACGGCCGCCCTCTTCCTTGCTCAGCACGTAGATCTCGGCCGTGAAGTGCGTGTGCGGCTTGATCGTGCCGGGCTTGCACAGCACCTGGCCACGCTCGACGTCCTCGCGCTTGGTGCCGCGCAGCAGGATGCCCACGTTGTCGCCCGCCTGACCCTGGTCCAGCAGCTTGCGGAACATCTCCACGCCCGTGCAGGTGGTCTTCTGCGTCGCGCGAATACCCACGATCTCGATTTCTTCGCCGACCTTGATCACACCGCGCTCCACGCGGCCCGTGACCACCGTGCCGCGACCCGAGATCGAGAACACGTCTTCCACAGGCATCAGGAACGCGCCGTCGATCGCGCGCTCGGGCGTCGGGATGTAGCTGTCCAGCGCGTCGGCCAGGCGCATGATCGCCTGCTCGCCCAGATCGCCCTTGTCGCCTTCCATCGCCAGCTTGGCCGAGCCCTTGATGATCGGGGTGTCGTCGCCGGGGAAGTCGTACTTGCTCAGCAGCTCGCGCACTTCCATCTCGACGAGCTCCAGCAGCTCGGCGTCGTCCACCATGTCGCACTTGTTCAGGAACACGATGATGTACTTCACACCCACCTGGCGCGCCAGCAGGATGTGCTCGCGCGTCTGCGGCATCGGGCCGTCAGCGGCCGAGCACACCAGGATCGCACCGTCCATCTGCGCCGCACCGGTGATCATGTTCTTCACATAGTCGGCATGCCCGGGGCAGTCCACGTGTGCATAGTGGCGGTTGGCCGTCTCGTACTCCACGTGCGCCGTGTTGATCGTGATGCCACGCGCCTTCTCTTCCGGCGCCGCATCGATCTGGTCGTAGGCCTTCGCCTCACCACCAAACTTGCTCGACAGCACCGTCGTGATCGCCGCCGTCAGCGTCGTCTTGCCATGGTCCACGTGACCAATCGTGCCCACGTTCACGTGCGGCTTGGTCCGCTCAAACTTGCCTTTTGCCATTTCTATCTCTCCGTCTAAAGAGCAGCGCCAGTGTTCCGTTTAAGGTCTCGTTGCATTCGCCCGCCACTGGCAGCGGGCGTCCGGGGCGCCGAGACCGGCTTCGAAATTACTTGCTTCGCGCGGTGATGATCGCGTCGGCCACGTTCTTCGGAGCTTCGGCGTAGTGCTTGAACTCCATCGTGTACGTGGCGCGACCTTGCGACATAGAACGCAGCGTGGTCGAGTAGCCGAACATTTCGCTCAGCGGCACTTCGGCCTTGATGATCTTGCCGCCGCCGGGCATGTCGTCCATGCCCTGCACCATGCCGCGGCGGGACGACAAGTCGCCCATCACTGAACCGGCATAGTCTTCCGGCGTCTCGACTTCGACCGCCATCATCGGCTCCAGGATCACCGGGCTGGCCTTGCGGCAACCGTCCTTGAAGCCGATAGAGGCCGCCATCTTGAACGCGTTCTCGTTCGAGTCCACGTCGTGGTACGAACCGAAGGTCAGGGTGACCTTCACATCCACCACGGGGTAGCCGGCCAACACACCATTGGGCAGCGTATCGATCAGGCCCTTTTCGACCGCCGGGATGAACTCGCGCGGCACCACACCACCCTTGATCGCATCGACGAACTCGAAGCCCTTGCCCGGCTCCTGCGGCTCGATCTTCAGCACCACGTGGCCATACTGGCCCTTGCCGCCAGACTGGCGCACGAACTTGCCTTCGATTTCCTCGACCGCCTTGCGAATGGTCTCGCGGTACGCCACCTGCGGCTTGCCGACGTTGGCCTCGACGCCGAACTCACGCTTCATGCGGTCGACGATGATTTCCAGGTGGAGTTCGCCCATCCCGGAAATGATGGTCTGGCCACTTTCCTCGTCGGTGCGCATACGGAACGACGGATCTTCGGCAGCCAGTCGACCCAGCGCGATACCCATCTTTTCCTGGTCGGCCTTGGTCTTGGGCTCGACAGCCTGCGAGATCACGGGCTCAGGGAAGACCATCTTTTCGAGCGTGATGATCGCTTCCGGATCACACAGCGTTTCACCCGTGGTGACGTCCTTCAGGCCCACGCATGCCGCGATGTCGCCGGCCAGGATCTCCTTGATTTCCTCACGCTGGTTTGCGTGCATCTGCAGGATCCGTCCAATGCGCTCCTTCTTGCCGCGGATCGGGTTGTAGACCGAATCGCCGGACTTCAGCACACCCGAGTACACCCGCACGAAGGTTAGCTGGCCGACGTACGGGTCGGTCATCAGCTTGAAGGCCAGCGCGGAGAACTTCTCCTTGTCGTCCGCACGCCGCTCGGTAGGCTTTTCATCGTCGTCGGTGCCAGGCACGGGCGGGATGTCGACCGGCGACGGCAGGAAGTCGATGACGCCGTCCAACATGCGTTGCACGCCCTTGTTCTTGAAGGCAGTGCCACAGAACATCGGCTGGATCTCCGCGGCAAGCGTGCGCGCACGGATACCCTGCTTGATTTCAGCCTCGGACAGCTCACCCGTCTCCAGGTACTTGTTCATCAGCTCTTCGCTGGCTTCGGCGGCGGCCTCGATCATGTTCTCGCGCCACTTCTCGGCATCGGCCTGCAGTTCAGCAGGGATGTCCTTGAACTCGAACTTCATGCCCTGAGACGCCTCGTCCCAGATGATGGCCTTCATCTTGACAAGGTCCACCACGCCGGAGAAGGTTTCCTCCGCGCCAATGGGAATGACGATGGGCACAGGGTTCGCCTTCAGGCGAACCTTCATCTGGTCGTGCACCTTGAAGAAGTTCGCGCCAGTGCGGTCCATCTTGTTCACGAAGGCCAGACGCGGCACGCGGTACTTGTTGGCCTGGCGCCAGACGGTTTCCGACTGCGGCTGTACGCCACCGACCGCGCAATACACCATGCAGGCGCCATCGAGCACGCGCATCGAGCGCTCGACCTCGATCGTGAAGTCGACGTGCCCCGGCGTGTCGATGATGTTGAAGCGATGCTCGGGATAGGACAGGTCCATGCCCTTCCAGAAGCAGGTCGTGGCAGCCGAGGTGATCGTGATGCCACGCTCCTGCTCCTGCTCCATCCAGTCCATCGTGGCGGCGCCGTCGTGCACTTCACCGATCTTGTGGTTCACACCCGTGTAGTAAAGGATGCGCTCGGTGGTCGTGGTCTTGCCTGCATCGATGTGCGCCGAAATACCGATGTTCCGGTAGTGCTCGATGGGGGTCTTGCGGGCCATGTTCAGATCTCCAAAGACATGGGCCGCCTCGGGTCAGGGTCAACCCGTAGAGGCGGCCGGAAGCGGGGGTTTAGAAGCGGAAGTGCGAGAACGCCTTGTTCGCCTCGGCCATGCGGTGGACTTCGTCGCGCTTCTTCATCGCGCCGCCGCGGCCTTCGCTCGCTTCCAGCAGTTCATTGGCCAGACGGGCGGCCATCGACTTCTCGCCACGCTTGCGCGCAGACTCCTTCAGCCAACGCATGGCCAGGGCCAACCGGCGGACGGGACGAACTTCCACGGGAACCTGGTAGTTCGCACCACCGACGCGGCGGGACTTGACCTCGACCATCGGTTTCACGTTGTTGATCGCGATCATGAAGATCTCGAGCGGGTCCTTGCCGGCCTTCTTCTCGACCTGGTCGAGGGCACCGTAGATGATGCGCTCGGCGACGGCCTTCTTGCCGGACTCCATGATGACGTTCATGAACTTGGACAGATCGACCGAACCGAACTTCGGGTCGGGGAGGATCTCGCGCTTGGGTACTTCGCGACGACGTGGCATGGGTCTCTTCCTTCTTCAGCTTCAGTTGGCGCCAGGCCTGCTTGCCCGCACCGCGAGAGGTCACGCAACAGACCTCTCACTTACTCGACAGCCCGCACATCGCGGCTGCCGCAACACTCACGGCATCAGCCCGACGGGGCCAGCCGTGAAAACCTCTTGAGGCCGATCAGGCCTTCTTCGGACGCTTGGCGCCGTACTTGGAGCGCGATTGCTTGCGATCCTTGACACCCTGCAGGTCGAGCGAGCCGCGCACGATGTGGTAGCGCACACCAGGCAGATCCTTCACGCGACCACCGCGCACGAGCACCACACTGTGCTCTTGCAGGTTGTGGCCTTCGCCGCCGATGTACGAGATGACCTCGAAGCCGTTCGTCAGGCGAACCTTGGCGACCTTCCGCAGCGCGGAGTTCGGCTTCTTCGGCGTGGTGGTGTACACGCGCGTGCACACACCGCGACGCTGCGGGCAATTCTGCATCGCAGGCGACTTGCTCTTGGTGGCCTCGACCTCACGGCCATAGCGCACGAGCTGGTTGATGGTTGGCATAGGTAACTTGTTCCCGTTTGAAGTCACTCAGCTTCTCGACCCTTTGCGGACCGGCAAGCGAAAAAGGCGCCGATCCAGTTGGTTCGACGCCAGGTTCCGGTCATCCGCTCGACAAAGAGCACAGCAGAAACTGCCGAAAAGCCCGCGATTATATTTGCGGTCTTCGCGAACAGCAAGTAGCACCATCCGATGTCCTCTATCGCCTCACCCGCCGATGCCGTGCTGGACACTAACGTTGTGCTGGACTGGCTGGTGTTTCGGGAGCCGTCGATCGCACCATTGGTGCAGTGCCTGGAATCTGGCCGTCTGCGCTGGGTGGGCACGCCACCCATGCTGGACGAGCTGGCTTGTGTACTGGCACGGCCCGGCCTCGAGCGTTGGGCAGATCGCCTGTCCTGGGCCAACGCCATGGCCGTCCGGCTGTGCCATCGCGTGCAGGCGCAGCCGGTGGCGGCTGCACGGTCACTGTGGTGCACCGATGCAGACGACCAGATGTTCATCGACCTCGCGCTCGGCCGCTCGATTCCCTGGCTGGTCAGCCGTGATCGCGCACTGTTGCGCCTCGCACGCCGGGCCAAGCGCCTCGGGGTGACCGTGCTTCGACCGGATGCCTGGCCCGTGACGGGGTGGAATCCGATCGGCGGAGAACGTTCCGCCCCAGAATGAAAAAGGGGGCGGCCGATGCCGCCCCCCTTTGCCCTACAGGCGATCGATCACTCGGCCGGCGTGTCGTCCGCGGACGCAACGCCCGGAGCCGCATCGACCGCGGCCAACTGCACCGCCGCCAGTTCCTCGGCTTCCTGCAGCGCGATGGCTCGGCGCTCGGTTTCGTCCATTTCTTCCTTGACCTTGCGCGCCTGGTGATAGGCCATGCCGGTGCCTGCGGGAATCAGGCGGCCGACGATGACGTTCTCCTTCAAGCCGCGCAGTTCGTCGCGCTTGCCCATGATGGCGGCTTCGGTGAGCACGCGAGTGGTTTCCTGGAAGGAAGCGGCCGAGAGGAACGAGTCCGTCGACAGCGAGGCCTTGGTGATGCCCAACAGCACATCCGCATAGGTGGCGGGCACCTTGTCATCGGCACGCAGAGCGTCGTTCTTGTCGAACAGCTCCGAACGCTCGACCTGCTCGCCGGCGATGTAGGTGCTGTCACCTGGGTTGACGATCTGCACCCGACGCAGCATCTGGCGAACGATCACCTCGATGTGCTTGTCGTTGATCTTCACACCCTGCAGGCGATAGACATCCTGCACCTCGTCGACGATGTACCGGGCCAGTTCCTCGACACCCAGCAGCCGCAGGAGGTCCTGCGGGTCGGCCGCGCCATCGACGATGAGCTCGCCCTTGTTCACCACCTGGCCTTCGTGCACCAGGATGTTCTTCTCCTTGGGCACCAGCTCCTCGTGCTTCTTGCCATCCGGATCCGTGATCTCGAGGCGAACCTTGCCCTTGGTCTCCTTGCCGAAGGAGATGGTGCCGGTCTGCTCGGCCAGGATGCCGACATCCTTGGGCGAACGGGCCTCGAACAGCTCGGCCACCCGCGGTAAACCGCCGGTGATGTCGCGCGTCTTCTGGCCTTCAACCGGAATGCGCGCCAGCACCTCGCCGGGGGCAAGGTCCTGGCCATCGCGCACCTGAATCAGCGCACCGACCTGGAAGCCGATCGTCACCGAGTGATCGGTGCCGGGGATCTTCACCTCGTTGCCCGCCGCGTCCAGCAGCTTGACCTGCGGCCTCACGACCTTGGCCGCGCCGCGGCGCTTCGGGTCGATCACCACCAGCGTCGAAAGACCCGTGACCTCGTCGACCTGCTTGGCAACGGTGACACCTTCCTCGACGTTCTCGAAGCGCGCCTTGCCGGCGAATTCCGTGATGATCGGGCGGGTCAGCGGGTCCCAGGTGGCCAGCACGGTACCGGCCTTCAGGGTCTGGTCGGCCTTGACGTTGAGCGTGGCGCCGTAGGGCACCTTGTGGCGCTCACGCTCGCGACCATGCTGGTCGGCGATGATGATCTCGCCCGAGCGAGAAATCACGACCAGCTCACCCTTGCCGTTGGTCACATACCGCATCGTGGCATTGAAGCCGATGATGCCGTCAGACTTGGCCTCCACGCTGTTGGCCACCGCAGCCCGGGATGCCGCGCCACCGATGTGGAAGGTGCGCATCGTCAGCTGCGTGCCCGGTTCGCCGATCGACTGCGCGGCGATCACGCCCACCGCCTCGCCAACGTTGACCAGGCCGCCACGGCCCAGGTCGCGGCCATAGCACTTGGCACAGATGCCGAAGCGCGTGGCGCAGGTCAGCGGGGTGCGGACCTTGACCTCGTCGACGCCAGCGGCCTCGAGGATGTCAAGCGCGTCTTCATCGAGCATCTGGCCGGAAGGCAGCAGCATTTCCTGCGTCTCCGGGTGCATCACTTCCACCGCGGCCACGCGACCCAGGATACGGTCACGCAGCGACTCGATCACCTCACCGCCTTCCACCAGCGCACGGGTGGCGAAGCCGCTTTCGGTACCGCAGTCGTCTTCGGTGACCATCAGGTCCTGCGTCACGTCGACCAGGCGGCGCGTCAGGTACCCGGAGTTCGCGGTCTTCAGCGCCGTATCCGCCAGGCCCTTTCGGGCGCCGTGGGTCGAGATGAAGTACTGCAGAACGTTCAGGCCTTCGCGGAAATTCGCGGTGATCGGGGTCTCGATGATCGAGCCGTCAGGCTTGGCCATCAGGCCGCGCATGCCCGCCAGCTGACGGATCTGCGCTGCCGAGCCACGAGCACCGGAGTCGGCCATCATGTAGATGGAGTTGAACGACTCCTGATCCACTTCCTTGCCGTTGCGGTCGATCACCTTCTGCTTGGCGAGCTGGGCCATCATGACCTTGCCCACCTCGTCGCCCGTCTTGCCCCAGATGTCCACGACCTTGTTGTAGCGCTCGCCAGCAGTCACGAGACCCGAGACGTATTGCTGCTCGATCTCCTTGACTTCCTTCTCGGCGCGCTCGATCAGGCCGGGCTTCTCCTTCGGCACCAGCATGTCGTCGATGGCGATCGAGATGCCCGCGCGGGTGGCCAGGCGGAAGCCGCTTTGCAGCAGCTTGTCGGCCAGCACCACGGTTTCCTTCAGGCCGCACTTGCGGAAGCTGGTGTTGATCAGCCGCGAGATCTCCTTCTTCTTCAGCGCCTTGTTGATGTTGCTGAAGGGCAGGCCCTTGGGCAGGATTTCCGACAGCAGGGCACGGCCTACCGTCGTCTCGACCAGCTTGGTCTCGGGCGTGAACTCACCGCTGACCTTGTCCTTCACCCACTCGGTCATCCGGACGGTGACCTTGGCGGTGATCTCGACCTGTGCGTTGTCCAGCGCGCGCTGCACCTCCAGCAGGTCGGCGAAGATCATGCCTTCACCCTTGCCGTTGGTGCGCTCGCGGGTGGCGTAGTACAGGCCCAGCACCACGTCCTGCGAGGGCACGATCGACGGCTCGCCCGAGGCCGGGAAGAGCACGTTGTTCGAGGCCAACATCAGCGCGCGGGCTTCCATCTGCGCTTCGATCGACAGCGGCACGTGAACAGCCATCTGGTCGCCGTCGAAGTCGGCGTTGAAGGCCGAGCACACCAGCGGATGCAGCTGGATCGCCTTGCCTTCGATCAGCACCGGCTCGAAGGCCTGGATGCCCAGGCGGTGCAGCGTCGGCGCGCGGTTCAGCAGCACCGGGTGCTCCTTGATGACCTCTTCAAGGATGTCCCAGACCACCGGCGTGCCGGATTCGACCTCCTTCTTTGCGGCCTTGATCGTGGTCGCGATGCCCATGGCTTCGAGGCGGCTGAAGATGAAGGGCTTGAACAGCTCCAGGGCCATCAGCTTCGGCAGGCCGCACTGGTGCAGCTTGAGCGTCGGGCCCACGGTGATGACCGAACGGCCAGAGTAGTCGACGCGTTTGCCCAGCAGGTTCTGCCGGAAACGGCCGCCCTTGCCCTTGATCATGTCGGCCAGCGATTTCAGCGCACGCTTGTTTGCGCCGGTCATCGCCTTGCCGCGACGGCCGTTGTCCAGCAGCGAATCCACCGCCTCCTGCAGCATGCGCTTCTCATTGCGCACGATGATCTCGGGCGCCTTCAGCTCCAGCAGCCGCGCCAGGCGGTTGTTGCGGTTGATGACGCGGCGATACAGGTCGTTCAGGTCCGAGGTGGCGAAGCGGCCGCCATCGAGCGGCACCAACGGACGCAGGTCCGGCGGCAGCACCGGCAGCACCGTCATCACCATCCACTCGGGCTTCATGCCGCTCTTCTTGAAGGCCTCAAGCACCTTCAGGCGCTTGGAGTTCTTCTTGATCTTGAGCTCCGAGCCGGTCATGTCGTTTCGGATCTTGTCGATCTCGACGTCCAGGTCCATCTCGGCGAGCAGCTTCTGCACACCCTCGGCCCCCATCAGCGCGATGAACTCGTCGCCGAATTCGGTGCGCTTCGCGTCGTAGTCCTCCTCGGTCATGATGGAGAACTTCTTCAGCGGGGTCATGCCGGGGTCGACCACGACATAGGCCTCGAAGTACAGCACGCGCTCGATGTCGCGCAGGGTCATGTCGAGCACCAGGCCCAGGCGGGACGGCAGGCTCTTCAAGAACCAGATGTGCGCGCAGGGCGCGGCCAGGTCGATGTGACCCATGCGGTCACGGCGCACCTTGGTCTGTGTGACTTCGACGCCGCACTTCTCGCAGATCACACCACGATGCTTCAGGCGCTTGTACTTGCCGCACAGGCACTCGTAGTCCTTGATCGGGCCGAAGATCTTGGCGCAGAACAGGCCATCGCGTTCCGGCTTGAAGGTCCGGTAATTGATGGTCTCGGGCTTCTTCACTTCACCGAAGGACCACGAACGAATCTTTTCCGGCGAGGCAATGCCAATGCGGATCGAATCGAAGTGCTCGTCGGGCGTGAACTGCCTGAACAGGTCCAGCAAACCTTTCATGTGTCTCTCCTGTACCTAGTCGTTCAGTTGCGCTCGAGTTCCATGTCAATGCCCAAGGAGCGGATCTCCTTGACCAGGACGTTGAACGATTCCGGCATGCCGGCATCGATCTCGTGTTCGACCTTGACGATGTTCTCGTACACCTTGGTTCGGCCGTTCACGTCGTCGGACTTCACCGTCAGCATCTCCTGCAGCACGTAGGATGCGCCGTACGCCTCGAGTGCCCACACTTCCATTTCGCCGAAGCGCTGGCCACCGAACTGCGCCTTGCCGCCCAGCGGTTGCTGGGTGACCAGGGAGTACGGGCCGGTGGAGCGGGCGTGCATCTTGTCGTCGACCAGGTGGTGCAGCTTCAGCACGTGCATGTAGCCCACGGTGACCGGACGCTCGAAGGCATCCCCCGTGCGGCCGTCATGCAGCGTGGCCTGGGTGCGGGTGGCGGTGAGGCCCTTCTTCGCGGCGATGTCATCGGGATAGGCCAGCTTCAGCATCGCGCGGATCTCTGCCTCGGCGGCACCGTCGAACACCGGCGTGGCGAAGGGCACGCCCTTGGCCAGGTTGCCGGCCATCTCGAGCACGTCGTCGTCGCTCAGTGCTTCGATGCTCTCGCTCTTGCCGCCGGACTGGTTGTAGAGCTCGTCGAAGAACTTGCGCAGCTCGGCCACCTTGGCTTCGCGCTGCAGCATGTCGCCGATGCGCTGGCCGATGCCCTTGCCGGCCCAGCCCAGGTGCACTTCGAGCACCTGGCCGACGTTCATCCGCGAGGGCACACCCAGCGGGTTGAGCACGATGTCGCAGGGCGTTCCGTCGGCCATGTAAGGCATGTCCTCGACCGGCACGATCTTGGACACCACGCCCTTGTTGCCGTGACGACCTGCCATCTTGTCGCCAGGCTGCAGGCGGCGCTTGACGGCCAGGTACACCTTCACCATCTTCAGCACGCCGGCCGGCAGTTCGTCGCCTTGGGTGAGCTTCTTGCGCTTCTCTTCGAAGGCCAGGTCGAAGCTGTGGCGCGTCTGCTCGAGCGAGTTCTTGATCGATTCGAGCTGGTTGGCCACGTCGTCGTCTGCCGGGCGGATGTCGAACCAGTGGTACTTCTCCACCGAGGCCAGGTAGGCCTTGTCGATCACCGTGCCCTTGACGATGCGCTGGGGCCCACCGTTGGCAACCTTGCCGCTCAGCAGCTTCTCGATCCGGTCGAACGCGTCGGCCTCGACGATGCGCAACTGGTCGTTCAGGTCGAGGCGGAAGCGCTTGAGCTCATCGTCGATGATCTGCTGCGCCCGCTTGTCGCGCTGGATGCCTTCACGGGTGAAGACCTGCACGTCGATCACGGTGCCCATCGTGCCCTGGTCCACGCGCAGCGAGGTGTCCTTCACGTCGGACGCCTTCTCGCCGAAGATCGCGCGCAGCAGCTTCTCTTCCGGCGTCAGCGTGGTCTCGCCCTTGGGCGTGACCTTGCCGACCAGCACGTCACCGGGCGCCACCTCGGCGCCGATGTAGACGATGCCCGATTCATCCAGGCGCGCCAGTTGCTGCTCGGACAGGTTCGGGATGTCGCGCGTGATTTCCTCGGGACCCAGCTTGGTGTCGCGCGCCATCACCACCAGTTCCTCGATGTGGATAGAGGTGTAGCGGTCTTCGGCCACGACGCGTTCGCTGATCAGGATCGAGTCCTCGAAGTTGTAGCCGTTCCAGGGCATGAACGCGACCAGCATGTTCTGGCCGAGTGCCAGCTCACCCAGGTCGGTCGACGCTCCGTCGGCCACCACGTCGCCCGCGGCCACCATGTCACCACGGCGCACGATGGCGCGCTGATGGATGTTGGTGTTCTGGTTCGAACGCTGATACTTGATCAGGTTGTAGATGTCGACACCGACCTCACCGGCCACCGTTTCATCGTCGTTCACGCGGATCACGATGCGGTTGGTGTCGACGTAATCGACCACGCCACCGCGGCGCGCCGTGACGACCGTGCCGGAGTCGACCGCGGCCACGCGCTCGACGCCGGTGCCGACGAAGGCCTTTTCCGGACGCAGCACCGGCACCGCCTGGCGCTGCATGTTGGCGCCCATCAGCGCCCGGTTCGCATCGTCGTGCTCCAGGAAGGGCACCAGCGAGGCCGCCACCGAGACGATCTGCGCCGGCGCCACGTCCATGTACTGGATGCGCTCGGGCGAGGTCAGCACCGATTCGCCATGCTCGCGCGCCGAAACCAGCTCGTCCGTCAAGGTGCCGTCGTCGGCCAGTGCCGCGTTCGCCTGCGCGATCACGTACTTGCCTTCTTCGATCGCCGACAGGTAGTCGATCTGGTCGGTCACCTTGCTGTCGATCACGCGGCGATACGGCGTCTCGAGGAAACCGTACTCGTTCAGTCGGGCATACAGCGCCAGCGAGTTGATCAGGCCGATGTTCGGGCCTTCCGGGGTCTCGATCGGGCAGACGCGGCCGTAGTGCGTCGGGTGAACGTCACGCACCTCGAAGCCGGCGCGCTCGCGGGTCAGACCACCGGGGCCCAGGGCCGACACACGCCGCTTGTGCGTGATCTCGGACAGCGGGTTGGTCTGGTCCATGAACTGGCTGAGCTGCGAGGCCCCGAAGAACTCCTTCAGCGCCGCGGAGATCGGCTTGGAGTTGATCAGGTCGTGCGGCATCAGCGCGTCGGTCTCGGCCTGGCCGAGGCGTTCCTTGACGGCCTTCTCGATCCGGGCGAGGCCCGAGCGATACTGGTTCTCGGCCAGTTCACCGACGCAACGCACGCGGCGGTTGCCCAGGTGATCGATGTCGTCGACATCGCCGCGTCCATTGCGCAACTCGACCAGGATCTTGACCACGTCGAGGATGTCCTCGTTGGTCAACGTCATCGGGCCTTCGGGTGCGTCGCGGCCGACGCGCGCATTGAACTTCATGCGGCCGACGCGCGAAAGGTCGTAGGTGTCCTCGTTGTAGAACAGGCGCCCGAACAGGGCCTGCACGGCGTCTTCGGTCGGCGGCTCGCCGGGGCGCATCATGCGGTAGATCGCCACCCGTGCAGCCAGCTCGCCTTCGGTCTCGTCGCTGGCCAGGGTCTGGCTCATGTAGGCGCCCTGGTCCAGCTCGTTCGTGAACAGGCACTGCACGTCCTTGACGCCAGCGGCACGCAGCTTCTTCAGCAGCGAGTCGGTGAGTTCGTCGTTCGCCTTTGCGATGATCTCGCCGGTGTCGGCATCAATCATGTTGCGCGCGATGATGCGGCCCACCAGGTAGTCTTCCGGCACCGAGACGAACTGCGTCCCGCTCTGCTCGAACTGACGCACATGGCGCGCCGTGATGCGCTTGTCCTTCTCGACAATGACCTTGCCTTCCTTGTCGGTGATGTCGAAACGCGCGACTTCACCCCGCAGGCGGTCAGCCACGAATTCGAGCTGCGCACCCGAATCCATCAGCCGGAAGTTGTCGAACACGAAGAAGTGGGCCAGGATCTGCTCGGGGTTCAGGCCGATGGCCTTGAGCAGGATCGTGACGGGCATCTTGCGGCGACGGTCGACTCGGAAGTACAGGATGTCCTTCGGGTCGAATTCGAAGTCGAGCCACGAGCCGCGGTAGGGGATGATCCGCGCCGAGAACAGCAGCTTGCCCGAGCTGTGTGTCTTGCCCTTGTCGTGCTCGAAGAACACGCCAGGCGAGCGGTGCAGCTGCGACACGATGACGCGTTCGGTGCCGTTGACGATGAAGGAGCCGTAGTCGGTCATGAGCGGCACTTCGCCCATGTAGACCTCTTGCTCCTTGATTTCCTTCACCACCTTGGCCGGCGCTGACTCACGGTCGTAGATGATCATCTGCAGCCGCGCGCGCACGGCCGCGGCGTAGGTCAGGCCACGCTGCTGGCATTCGCGCACATCGAACGGTGGCTTGGCGATGTTGTATTCGATGAACTTCATCTCGACCATGCCGTTGTGCGACACGATCGGGAAAGCGGACAGGAACGCGGCCTGCAAGCCTTCAGGCTTGCGCTTCTGGGGCGGCAGGTCCTTCTGCAGGAAGGCGACATAGGCCTCGCGCTGCATGGTCAACAGGTAAGGAACGTTCAAGACGTTCGCACGCTTGCCGAAGCTCTTGCGAATACGCTTGCGCTCGGTGTAGCTGTAGGGGGTTGCTTGCGCCATGGATACTCCGTTGCGAAGATGCGCGCACGAGGGCCCTTGGCGCGCATCCCGTTCGGCGACTGGCACACAGGGCGCCCCCTGATGGCTGCCGGTGCAGCCATCACTCCCCACGGGGAGCGAGTCGATCTCGGGGACGGCCCGTCGATCGACTCAGGGACCTTGCGCCCCAAAGCTTGGTGGCTGGCCACTACCAGCCGCTGGCGGACAACCCCGGCGTTGCACCGGAGCCCGACCAAACCGGTTCTCTGCAGTCGGTTCAGAGAACACTTGGAAAAGCCCTCAAGGATACCCTGATTGACTCTTCCAAGTGATCTCCAGGGCCTTGGGCCCTGAAGCACAAGGGGCTGGCCGGCCTGTTCGAGGCCGCCAGCCCTGCTTGCCAGGAGCGGCTTACTTCAGTTCGGCCTTGGCGCCGGCTTCCACCAGCTTCTTCAGCGCGGCTTCGGCATCGGCCTTGGCGATGCCTTCCTTCACGGGCTTCGGCGCGCCGTCGACCAGGTCCTTGGCTTCCTTCAGGCCCAGGCCGGTGATTTCGCGCACCGCCTTGATGACCGAGACCTTGTTGGCACCGGCTTCCAGCAGCACCACGTTGAATTCGGTCTTCTCCTCGACCGGGGCAGCAGCGGCGCCACCACCACCAGCAGCCGGAGCGGCCATCGCCGCAGCGGACACGCCGAACTTCTCTTCGATGGCCTTGACCAGGTCGTTGAGTTCCATCACGGACATGCTGTCCATCGCGGCCAGGAAGGCGTCTTTATCGAATGCCATTTGGATTTCCTCGATTCAGTTGATTCGGTTGATTGCGTGCGGTTCAGGCCGCGGCAGGGGCTTCGGCCGGGGCAGCGGCATCGGCCGGTCCACCCTTTTTCTCGGCCACGGCAGCCAGGACACCTGCCAGTCGCTGGATCGGCGACTTCAGCAGGCCAGCCACCTGGGCGATCAGCACTTCGCGGCTTGGGATGGCCGCCAGGGCCTTGACCCCATTGGCGTCCAGCACCTTGCCGGCATAAGCGCCGCCCTTGACGACGAGCTTGTCGTTGCCCTTGGCGAAGTCGGCAATGACTTTCGCCGCGGCGACCGCGTCTTCGGAAAAGCCGTAGATCAGCGGGCCGGACATGGCGTCCGCCGCCACCTCGAACGAAGTACCGGCAACGGCGCGACGAGCAAGCGTGTTCTTCAGCACGTGAAGATACACACCCTTCTCGCGCGCGTCCTTGCGCAGCTTGTTCAGGTGTTCGACGGTGAGGCCACGGTACTCGGCCAGCGCGAGCGTCTGCGAACGGGCGGCTTGCGCCGACACGTCCGAGATCACGGCTGCTTTCTCGTTGCGATTGAGACTCAAGGTCTGCTCCTCACAAATTGGCGCCGTTCGCCCCTGAGGGCAGCCCGGCGCACCCGGGTTGCAGCGACCAAACCTTCCAGCTCATCGAACCGCCGACCTTGCGATCGAGGAATCCCATGTCTTTCAGGCGGGACCGCCATCTGCGCTGGCCACCACCGCCACTGCGGTGTCGATTAAGAGGCTTTCAGCACCTCACCAGCGGTCTTGGATGGCCCGTCGCAGCTGCCCGCGACGGCCCACCAAACTCTGCGATCACGCGCCAGACCGAGCGCGCGACCGGATATTCACATCAGGCGGCCAGCGACTGCATGTCGACGCGCACGCCGACGCCCATGGTCGACGACACGGCCAGCTTACGCAGGTACACGCCCTTGCTCGACGCCGGCTTGGCCTTGGTCAACGCGTCCAGCAGTGCCGCGAGGTTGCCCTTGAGCTTGTCATCGTCGAACGAACGACGGCCGATCGTGCCGTGGATGATGCCGGCCTTGTCGACCCGGAACTGCACCTGACCCGCCTTCGCGTTCTTGACCGCCGTGGCGACGTCTGGCGTCACGGTTCCGACCTTCGGGTTCGGCATCAGCCCGCGCGGGCCCAGGATCTGACCCAGCGTGCCGACCACGCGCATCGTGTCCGGCGAGGCAATCACGATGTCGAAGTTGATGTTGCCGGCCTTGATGTCGGCGGCCAAGTCATCCATGCCAACGACATCGGCGCCCGCGGCCTTGGCTTCCTCGGCCTTCGCGCCCTGGGCGAACACCGCCACGCGCTTGGTCTTGCCGGTGCCATTGGGCATCACGACGGCTCCGCGCACGACCTGATCGGACTTCTTTGCATCGATGCCAAGCTGTACCGCCACATCGATGGACTCATCGAACTTGGCCGTGGCAGCGCCCTTGACCAAGGACAGCGCCTCATCGATCGCGTACAGCTTGACCGTGTCGACCTTGCCGGCCAATGCCTTCTGCTTCTTCGTGAGCTTGGCCATGTCAGACACCCTCCACCGTGAGGCCCATCGAGCGGGCCGAACCTGCGATCGTCTTGACTGCGGCGTCCATGTCGGCCGCCGTCAGGTCCTTCATCTTGACCTTGGCGATCTCTTCGAGCTGAGCCCGCGTGACCTTGCCCACCTTGTCCAGGTGCGCACGGCCGGAGCCCTTTTCGATCTTGGCTGCCTTCTTCAGCAGCACGGTCGCCGGCGGCGACTTCAACACGAAGGTGAAGGACTTGTCTGCAAACGCGGTGATCACCACCGGCAGCTTCAGACCCGGCTCGTAGCTCTGGGTCTGGGCGTTGAACGCCTTGCAGAATTCCATGATGTTCAGGCCGCGCTGACCCAGCGCAGGACCGACCGGGGGCGAAGGATTGGCCTTGCCTGCCGGGATTTGCAGCTTGATGAAGCCGACGATCTTCTTTGCCATGATGGCTCCTCGAGTTCAAGCGCCCGCCGCGAAGGACAAGCTCCTCGTTTGATGCGACCCTGTTTGAATGTCAGCTGCCAGCGCCGGGTCGCGCGCGCTGGCAGCCCTAGAAATCTAGACCTTCTCGACCTGCGCGAAGTCCAACTCGACGCCCGTCGCACGACCGAAGATCGTGACGGAGACCTTGACCTTGGACTTCTCGTAGTTGACCTCTTCGACCGCGCCGTTGAAGTCGGTGAACGGGCCTTCCTTGACCCGCACCAGTTCGCCCACCTGCCACTCGACCTTCGGCCGCGGCTTCTCCAGACCTTCTTGCATCTGGTTGACGATCTTCATCACCTCGGCTTCGGAGATCGGGGCTGGGCGGTTCTTTGCGCCGCCGACGAAACCCGTGACCTTTCTGGTGTGCTTGACCAAGTGCCAGGACTCGTCATCCATCAGCATCTCGACCAACACGTAGCCCGGAAAGAAGCGACGCTCAGTGACCGACTTCTTGCCGTTCTTCAGCTCAATGACCTCTTCGGTCGGCACCAAGATGCGGCCAAACTTGGACTGCATGCCGGCACGATCGATGCGCTCTCGGAGATTGCGCTCGACGGCCTTTTCCATGCCGGAGTAGGCATGCACGACGTACCAGCGCAGCGGATTGGCGGCAGCCGCGGGCTCGACGGGGGTTTCGTTCGGCGGGAGTTGTTCGCTCATGCTCAACAGTCCTTCAGCGCTTCCAGCCCAGGATCAGGTCGTACAGCACCCACTCAAGGGTCTTGTCGGTCACGAACAGGAACAACGCCATCACGACAACAAAGGCAAAGACGTAGCCTGTCATCTGCATGGCCTCCTTGTTCGTCGGCCAGACGACCTTCTTGACTTCGCGCACCGAGTCGCGACCAAACGCAATCAGCTGACGACCCGCCTCAGAGGTGAAGAAGGTCCCCACCGCGGCAGCCAACACGACCAGCAGTGCCAGCACACGCACCCAGAGGTCCTGCTTGCCCAGCAGGTAGAAGGCAGCCACGCCCGCCACCACCAGCACGCCCGCAGCGGCCAGCTTGGCTTTGTCCGCCCCGGTGGAGACGGTTTCGACTTGAGTGTTGGTGGCCATGCGAGGTCGGTGCGGCACCCATCAAGAGCCAAGGCCCGCTGAGGCTGCCAAGAGCCTGCGGGCCGGGCCAATCCGAGTTGTGAAGTTAGCGTGCGCTATGGTTCCAGCAGGTGGCAGGGGCAGAGGGAATCGAACCCCCAACCTTCGGTTTTGGAGACCGACGCTCTGCCAATTGAGCTATACCCCTGCAGCTTGGGACCGTTGATTACTCGATGATCTTGGCGACGACGCCCGAACCCACGGTGCGGCCGCCTTCACGGATGGCGAAGCGCAGGCCTTCTTCCATCGCGATCGGGGCGATCAGCTTCACCGTGATGCTCACGTTGTCGCCAGGCATCACCATTTC
>JACRAZ010000089.1 GCA_016213205.1 Burkholderiales bacterium | reverse complement strand
CCGCGCCGCCGCCGGCCGAGCCCCCCGGCGCGCCGGCACCCGCCACCGAGGGCGGCGCCGCGCCGCCGATGGTGGCGCTGGTGCACGCGCGCCGCGGCGAACGTGAGCAGCTGCGCGCCGCCGTGGGCGACATGCTGCTGCGCAGCCGCTACGTGCTGATCGCGCTGGCGCTGATGGCCGTGCTCACGGTGGGCATGGACCAGGGGCGCGACGTGGTGTATGCGATGGCCGCGTCACCTTACCGTCAGCAGCTCGCGCAGCCGATCGACCGCCTGTGGCTTGCGCTGGGCGCGCTGGCGGCCTTTGGCGCCACGGCCGTGGCGTTGTGGCTGTTTGCCTTCGCCTGCTGGCTGTGGACACGCAGCGTGTGCCAGATCCGCACCGTGCGCACCGGCGGCCTCTGGCTGCTGCGCCAGGCCTCGGGCGCACAGCGCACGCTGCGCCCGCCACCGGAGCCGATGGTGGAGCGCTTTGCCCAGTTGTGGGCGCGCTGCCTGGCGGGCGTGCCGGTGGTGGTGATGGTGTGGCTGTGCGCCGGCGTCATGCGCGACAGCGTTGCGGCCACCGTGGCCGGCGCACTGGACTGGCGCTGGCCGGTGCTCACGCTCGGCGCCTTCGGCCTGCTGGCGCTGCTGCTGGGCGGCGTGTTCATGGGGCTGCGCAGCCGCGCCCGCGAGCACGACCATGCCTACTACGACGCGCTGAGTTGGGCCCAGTGGGCGCAGCGGGTGGGCCTGCGGCGCGACTTGCCGATGCCCGCGCCGATGCGCGCGCAGACCGACAAGTTCCGCTTCGCCCGCCGCATCAACCCGCGCCAGCTGCCGCTGCTGCTGGCCGCCGGGCTGTTGCTGGCGCGCGCGGTGGACGTGCTGCCGCCGGGCATGCCCTGGCAGGGCGACCTGGTGCCGAGCCTGGTGCTGCCGGTGATCCTGTTCTCGCTGGCGCTGTGGCTGTGCTTCTTTGGCTGGTTGTCCCTGCTGGAGGTGCAGCACGCGATCCCGTGGGTGCTGCTGCTGGTCGCCGTGATCGGCGCGCTCGGCGCCATCGGCCTCACCGTCAACCATGTGGTGTGGCCGGCACTGGCGCCGCGTGAGGTGGTGCCGCCGGGCCTGCTGCAGATGTTCGGCTTCAGTGCCCTGCTGTTGCTGCTGGCGATGCTGGGCTACCTCTGGGCCTTGCGCTGGGCCATGCCGCCCAGCCAGCGCCGCTGGCCGCCCGCGCCGGGCCGGCGCGACATCGCCGGCCTGGCCGCTGGCCTGCTGCTGGTGCTGGCCTTCGGCCTGCTGCTGGCCTGGGGCGACCGCGCGGCCAGCGTGCGCACGCCGGCCGCGCCGATGCAGGTGCTGCCGGCGCAGCAGCGCCCCAGTGTCGATGCCGCGCTGGCCGGCTGGCTGGGCGCGTTGTGCGGGCCCGGCGCCGCGGCCCCGGCCGGTGCTGCGGCAGCGGCGCCGTGCACACCGCCCGTTGCACCCGGCGCGCGCGGCCCGCAAGGCCAGTTGCCGGTGTTCCTGGTGTCCACCGAAGGGGGCGGCATCCGCGCGGCGGTGTGGACGGCCTTCGTGCTGCAGCGCTTGTCCGAGACGCAGCCCGACTTCCTGGCGCGCACCTTCTCGGTGTCGGGCGTGTCCGGCGGCGCGGTGGGCGCCGCGGTGTTCCGCGCCTGCGGCGACGAGCCCGCGGCGCGCCGCCGCTGCCTGCACACGCTGGCCGGCACCGACCTGCTGGCGCCCTTGCTGTCGGCCTGGATGCTGGAGGACGCCACCGCGCGCGTGCTGCCCACCGCCTGGTGCAGCACGCCGGCGTGCGGCTTTCTCTCCCGCGGGGCCTGGTTCGAGCAGGCCCTGGAGCTGGGCGCGCCCGGCCTGCGGCAGGGGCTCATCGCCTCCGGCCAGGCGCCGGCGCCGGGCCGGCCGGCGTCTGCGCCGGAGGTTGGCCCAGGGCAACGCCCGCATGCCGGCCGGCCCTACCTGCTGTTGAACAGCACCTGGGTCGAAAGCGGCGAGCGCGCGATCAACAGCGATCTGCAGATCGATTGGCGCCAGTTCGGCGGCGCACGCGACACGCTGGGCCTGACCGGCCGCGACATGCCGCTGGCCACCGCGGCGCACAACGCGGCGCGGTTCCCGTTCATCAATGCCATCGGCGCCCTGCGGGCGCCGCATGCGGCCTGCCAGGCACGCCTGCCCGGCGCGCCGGTGCCCGCCGGCGCCGATGAGGCCAGCACCTGGCCAGTGTGCGGCCACCTGGCCGATGGGGGCTACTTCGACAACAGCGGTGCCCAGACCACACGCGACCTGCTGCATGCGCTGGAGCGCTGCCTGCTGGTGCAGGCTGGCGACGAGGACGCGGCGCTCTACCCGCGCTGTGCCGCGCTGCCGGCGCCGCAGCGCCAGTGGTTGCGTGCGCACCTGGTGCCGCAGGTGCTGATGCTGCGCAACAGCGCGCGGCCCGCCGAGGCTCAGGCACCCGACTGCGATGCGCTGCGCGACGACCACCGGCCCGACGCCGCGGCCCTGGTGCCGCCGAAGCCGGGCGACTGCCTGTCGCTCAACGCCGACCGCTACCACCCCGAACGCCCACGCTGCCGCGCCCGCAACGACCTGTACGTGGACCTGCTGGGGCCGGCGCTGGCGGTGCTCAATGTCAGCGGCATCGGGGCCAACGGCCTGCTGGCCGAGGCGCACCAGGTGGCCACGGTGCAGCTGCTGCGCCAGCGCCTGGGCGGGCTGGCCGCCACGCGCCCGGCCGGCCTGGCCGGCGGTGCGCCGGTGGCGGTGCTGGACCTGCTGCCCGATGGGGTGCGCTACCCGCTGGGCTGGCACCTCTCGGCCGCCGCGGTGGAGGGCATGGAGCGCCAGGCCGACGGCTGCCTGCGATGAATCAGTTGTTGTAGATGCCGCAGCCGATGGCCAGGTCGCCCGCGCGCAGCACGAAGGTGCGCTTGCCCTGCACCTCGTTGGTCACCGGGTGGGCCCACTTGTAGTCCACATGGCCCTGGCCGGCATTGCGGGCCACCTCGGCGATGTGCTTGACGAAGGGCTTGCCGTCCACGTCCACGCTGGCCGGGCCCATGCCCAGCACACGCGGGTTGCTGCCGTGCGCGTGGAAGGTCTGGTCGTCGATGCCGATGGCCATCAGGTACAGGTCGCGGTCCACCAGGCTGCCCTTGCCGAGCTTGTTGATCTCGTCCAGCAGCCCCTGCCGGCCCTGGGCCTTGAACAGCGCCAGCGCGCGCTGCAGCAAGGCCTGCGCTTCCTCGGCGTTGCCGTACTCGCGCGCGCCCAGGTTGAAGCCGGACACCGATTTCAGCAACGTCACCGCGTATTCGTTCAGCGAGGTGGCGGTCTTGGTGGCGTCCTTGATCACCACCGCGTTCTTGCGCACGATGTCGTCCAGCGCCACGATCGCGCTGTTCACCGTCTCGATGCCCGCGCTCTGCTCGCGGCTGGCGTGGCTGATGCCGCTCATGATGTGCGTCACGCTGCCCACCGAGGCCACGATGGTGCCCATCGTGTGGCCCGCGTCATCCACCAGCTTGGCACCGGCTTCCACCTTGTCGACCGAGTCGCTGATCAGCTGCTTGATCTCCTTGGCCGCCTGCGCCGAGCGCTGGGCCAGCGTGCGCACCTCGGCGGCCACCACCGCGAAGCCGCGGCCCTGCTCGCCGGCCCGCGCGGCTTCCACCGCCGCGTTCAGCGCCAGGATGTTGGTCTGGAACGCGATGCCGTCGATCACGCCGATGATGTCGACGATCTTGCGTGAGCTCTCGCGGATCGAGCCCATGGTCTGCACCACCTGGCTCACCACCTGGCCACCGGCCTCGGCCTGGCTGGAGGCGCTTTGCACGAGGCGGTTCGCCTCCTCGGCATTGGCCGCGTTCTGGCGCACGGTGGCGGTGAGCTGCTCCATCGAGCTGGCGGTGCTCTGCAGCGAGGCGGCCTGCGTCTCGGTGCGGGTGCCCATCGAGGCGTTGTCGCGGTTGATCTGCGAGCAGGTGCTGGCCACCGTGACGGTGCCGGCCCGCACGCCGCTGACCACCCGGAACATCCGCTCGTTCAGCGATTGCAGCTCGGCCATCAACGCGCCGAATTCGCCGCTAGCACGCACCTCGATCCGGGCCGTCAGGTCGCCGGCGGTCATGCGGCGGGCCGCGGCCAGCGCGTCGCGCAACGGCCCGGCCACCACCCGGCGCAGCCACCCCCCCAGGCCGCCGATGGCGGCGGTGAGGGCCAGGCCCAGGCCCAGCACCCACCAGCGCTGGGGCCCGGTGGCCGCGGCGGCGGCGAGCGTGGTCACCAGCGCACTCAGGCCCACCAGGCCGGCAAACGCCAGCGCCAGCCGCGTGGCCAGCGAGCCGGCAGCGGCACCGCCGGGCGGCGGGTTCTCGGGCGGGGGGGTCGTCGGGGGTGTCGACATCGCAGGTCCTTCGCGCGACTTGAAACACGTTCGGGCACACCGCATCTCGCGCTGTCAGTGGCCTCCCGCATAGGTTATGCCGGTCACCCGCTGCACGATCCGAAGGACAACGGGCGAAAAGCGGCGCTTTCTAGCCCGCTGCGGCACGGCCGGGCCGGTTGAGGCATGTCAAGCCGCAGGGGCAGGCGGGTGTCAGCATGCAGGAGCGGGCGCGCCGTCGCGTCGACCCCGGCATGCCGAACCGAAAGGCACAGCATGAAGTTCAAGGACTACTACCAGGTGCTCGGCGTCGAGCGCGGCGCCAGCGAGGACGAGATCAAGAAGGCCTGGCGCAAGCTGGCCCGCAAGTACCACCCGGACGTGAGCAAGGCGCCCGATGCGCAGGCGCGCATGCAGGAGCTCAACGAGGCCTGGGACGTGCTGAAAGACCCTGAACGGCGCGCCGCCTACGACCAGCTGGGCCAGCGCTTCCAGGGCGGGCAGGACTTCCAGCCGCCACCGGACTGGGCCTCGGGCTTCGAGTTCCGCGGCGGGCCCGAGCAGGGCTTCGGCGCGGCCGGCGATCACAGCGACTTCTTCGAGGCGCTGTTCGGCGCTGCCGGCCGGCGGCGGGGGCGGCCGGCGCACGGCGCGGAGTTCTCTTCCCGCGGCCAGGACCACCACGCCAGGATCATGGTGCCGCTGGAAGACGCCTACCACGGCGCCACCCGCACCATCACGCTGCACAGCCCGGCGCTGGACACCCAGGGCCACGTGGGCCTGCGCGAGCGCACCCTCAGCGTGAACATCCCCCAGGGGGTGCGCGCCGGCCAGCAGATCCGGCTGGCGGGCCAGGGCGAGCCCGGCTTCGGCGGCGGGCCGCCGGGCGACCTGTACCTGGAACTGCAGTTCGAGCCGCATCCGCGCTACCGCGTCGATGGCCGCGACGTGTACCTGGACCTGCCGGTCGCCCCCTGGGAGGCCGCGCTCGGTGCCGCGCTGCCGGTGGTCACGCCCGGTGGCCTGGTGGAGCTGAGTGTGCCGCCGCAATCGCAGCACGGCCGCAAGCTCAGGCTCAAGGGCCGGGGCATCCCGGCGCCGGCCTCGGGCGGCACCGCGGGTGACCTTTATGTGCAGCTGGCCGTGGTGCTGCCACCGGCCCACACCGAGGCCGCGCAGGCCGCCTGGCGCCGCATGGCGCAAGACCTGGCATTCAACCCCCGCGCATGACGGGAGGCCTGAACGATGAACACCGCACTGATCATCCATGACGGCGACTGGCTGGGCGAGGCCGCCTGGCTTGCGCTGGACGATTTCGCCCGCGCCTGCGGCGTGGAGGTGGGCTACGTCACGCTGCTGGTCGACGAGGGCCTGCTCACCCCGCCACGCGCCGAGCCGCAGTGGCGCTTTGGCGGCGAGGAACTGGCCCGTGTGCGCCGCATCCGCCGGCTGCAGCGTGATTTCGAGGCCAGCCTGCCCAGCGTGGCCGTGATGCTGGACCTGCTGGACGAACTCGAACGCCTGCGCAGCGCGCTGCAGCGCGCGGGCCTGGAGCCCTGATGGCCCTGCCCACCATCGACAAGAAGCAGGGCTGGAACATCGGCTACTGGCTGGTGGCGCTGGTGGTGCTGATGCTGATCCAGGACGTGTGGCGCAGCGCCACGCAGATCGAGCCCGTGCCCTACAGCGAATTCGAGGCCGCGCTGGCCGAGGGCCGCATCGCCGAGGTGACCATCACCGACCGCAGCATCACCGGCCGGCTGAAGACGCCCGACGGCCGCAAGACCCTGCTGGTGGCCAACCGCGTGGAGCCCGACCTGGCCGCTCGCCTGGAGCGTTACAAGGTGCCCTACACGCGGGTGGTGGAAAGCACCTTCCTGCGCGAGCTGCTGGGCTGGATCGTGCCGGCCGCCATGTTCTTCGGCCTCTGGTACTTCGTGATCCGCCGCATGGCCGACAAGCCCGGCGGCCTGGGCGGCTTCATGTCCATCGGCAAGAGCCGCGCGAAGGTGTACGTGGAGACGGCCACCGGCGTGAGCTTTGCCGACGTGGCCGGCGTGGACGAAGCCAAGCGCGAGCTGGAGGAGGTGGTCGATTTCCTCAAGCAGCCGCAGGCCTACGGCCGGCTGGGTGCGCACATCCCCAAGGGCGTGCTGCTGGTGGGCCCGCCCGGCACCGGCAAGACCCTGCTCGCGCGCGCCGTGGCCGGCGAGGCCAAGGTGCCGTTCTTCTCCATCTCCGGCAGCGAGTTCGTCGAGATGTTCGTCGGCGTCGGCGCGGCCCGGGTGCGCGACCTGTTCGAGCAGGCGCGCGCGCAGGCGCCGGCCATCATCTTCATCGACGAGCTCGATGCGCTGGGCCGCGCGCGCGGCGCCTTCCCCGGCCTCGGCGGGCACGACGAGAAGGAGCAGACGCTGAACCAGCTGCTGGTCGAGATGGACGGCTTCGACCCCACGGTGGGCCTGATCATCCTGGCCGCCACCAACCGGCCCGAGATCCTGGATGCGGCGCTGCTGCGGGCCGGCCGCTTCGACCGCCAGGTGCTGGTGGACAAGCCCGACCGCGTGGGCCGGCTGCAGATCCTGAACGTGCATGCGCGCAAGATCGCGCTCGACCCGGCGCTGCAGCTCGACGAGGTGGCCGCGCTGACGCCCGGCTTCAGCGGCGCCGACCTGGCCAACCTGGTGAACGAGGCCGCGCTGCTGGCCACGCGGCGCCAGGCCAGCCAGGTGACGCTGGCCGACTTCACCGCCGCGGTGGAGCGCATCGTGGCCGGGCTCGAGAAGAAAAACCGCCTGCTCAACCCGAAGGAGCGCGAGGCGGTGGCCTTCCACGAGATGGGGCATGCGCTGGTGGCCTTGTCGCAGCCCGGGGCCGACCCGGTGCACAAGGTGTCGATCATCCCGCGTGGCATCGGCTCGCTGGGCTACACCATCCAGCGCCCCACCGAAGACCGCTACCTGATGACGCGCCACGAGCTGCAGCAGAAGATCACCGTGCTGCTGGCCGGCCGCGCGGCCGAGATGCTGCAGTTCAACGAGGTGTCCACCGGCGCGGCCGACGACCTGGCGCGCGCCACCGACATCGCACGGGACATGGTCACCCGCTACGGCATGGACGAGGCCCTGGGCCCGGTGGCCTACGAGGCGCCGCGGTCCGCGCAGCCGGGCCTGATGCCCGACTGGGCGGCGCAGGGCCCGACCCTTGCGCCCGAGACCCAGGCCCGCATCGACGCCGCGGTGCGCGGCCTGGTGCTGCAGGGCCTGGCCGAGGCCACGCAGGTGCTCACCCGGCACCGTGAACTGCTGGCGCGCGGCGCACAGGAGCTGCTGGCGCGCGAAACCCTGGACGAGGCCGCGCTGGCCGCGCTGGCCGCGCCCATGCGGGCGCCGGGGGCCTCGGCCTGAGACGGCGCGCTTTGCGCCGATTTGCGCCCGATTCGTTAGCGATTTCAACGTTTCGAGTCATCCTGCCAGGCGGAAGATGCGCATGCCGTGTAGTCGAGGCTGCCGACACCGGCATGCCCGGAGCGCGGTGCCCGCCACCCCTCACGAGGACCTTGCCCATGAAGCGAATTGCTCCCACCCTGGCCCTGGCCCTGCTGGCCTGCGCCCCGTTGTCCCAGGCCGCTGAAGGCGGCGCCACCAAGGAACAGGCCGTGGCCATGGTGAAAAAGGGCGTGGCCTTCATCAAGGCCAACGGCACCGAGAAGGGTTACGCCGAGATCACCAGCAAGACCACGCAGTTCAAGCAGGAGGACCTGTACCTGGTGGTCTACGGGCTCGACGGCATGGTGCATGCGCACGGTGCCAACGAGAAGATGGTGGGCCGCAACCTGATCGACCTGAAGGACATTGACGGCAAGCCCTTCGTGAAGGAGCGTGTCGAGATGGCCAAGACCAACGCCACCTTCTGGCAGGACTACAAGTTCACCAACCCGCAGAACCGCAAGGTCGAGCCCAAGACCATGTACTGCGAGAAGCTCGAGCAGACCGTGGTCTGCGGCGGCATTTACAAGTAAGCCGGCGCAGCGCCACCGCTGCCAGGACCATGCCATGGAAATCCGACAGAAGCTCCTGCTCGCCCCGCTGATCACCGCGGTGGTGCTGCTGGCTGCAGGCGCCAGCAATGCCGTGCTGAATGCGCGGCACGTGGCCGACATGCGCACGCAGTTCGGCGCCGACGTACACCGCATCAAGGACATCAGCGCGCTGCAGGGCCGCATTGGCGCCACGCACTCGGGCACCTACCGCACCGTGGCGCTGATGGCCTCGCTGGACGATGGGCAGATAAAGGCCGCGCGCGCCGCGCTGGCCAAGGACATGCGCGAGGTGAAGGCCAGCGTGCAGGCCCTGGGCCAGCAGGCCACAGGCGACCCCGAGGTGGTGGCGCTGGTGGCCGACAGCGCGGCCCTGATCGACAAGTACACCAAGTTCGCCGACGACGCGATCGACCTGTCCACCGTCGACCCGAACACCGGCGTGGCCGCGCTGCAAAGTGCGCAGGCCACGTTCGGCGGCATCAGCCAGAAGCTGGGCGCGGTGGTGGCCCGGCTGGAGACGCAGGCCCAGGCGGGTGCCCAGGCCTCGGAGCGGCGATCGGCCCAGCTCAACAGCGTGTTCGGCCTGCTGGCACTGGTGGCCGCGGCGCTGGCGGTGGGGCTCTCGCACACCATGCAGGGCCGCCTGGTGCAGGGCATCCGCCAGGCCAGCCGGGTGGCGGCGCAGGTGGCGCAGGGTCAGCTCGACCAGCAGGTCAGCACCGACCGGCGCGACGAGGTGGGCGAACTGCTGCGCGCGCTGGACACCATGCAGCGCCAGCTGCGCAGCCTGGTGGGCGAGGTGCGCGCCTCGGCCGAGAGCATCGCCACCGCCAGCAGCGAGGTGGCCAGCGGCAACGCCGACCTCTCGGTGCGCACCGAGCGCGCGGCCAGCAGCCTGCAGCAGACCACCGGCTCGATGGAGCAGCTCACCCGCACGGTGGGCCAGAGCACCGATGCCGCCCACAACGCCAACACGCTGGCCAGCAGCGCGGCCGAGGTGGCGCAGCGCGGCGGCGCGGTGGTGGGCCAGGTGGTGGCCACGATGGACGAGATCAGCGCCAGCGCGAAGAAGATCGCCGACATCATCGGCGTGATCGACGGCATCGCCTTCCAGACCAACATCCTGGCGCTGAACGCCGCGGTGGAAGCCGCGCGTGCCGGCGAGGCCGGCCGCGGCTTCGCGGTGGTGGCGGCCGAGGTGCGGCAGCTCGCCCACCGCAGCGCCGAGGCGGCGCGCCAGATCAAGACGCTCATCAACACCAGCGTCGAGCGGGTGGATGCCGGCTCCCAGCTGGTGGCCGACGCCGGCAGCACGATGAACGACATCGTGGCCAGCGTGAGCCGGGTGTCCGACATCATCGGCCAGATCGCCACCACCTCGGGCGACCAGGCGCGTGGCATCGGCTCGGTCAACGATTCGGTGCTGCAGCTCGAGCAGATGACGCAGCAGAACGCCGCGCTGGTGGAGCAATCCGCCGCCGCGGCCGACAGCCTGAAGCAGCAGGCCGCGCGCCTGACCCAGGTGGTGGGGGTGTTCCGGCTCGGCGCCGGCGCCGCGGGCTGAGCCGCGCTGCCTAGGGCGCCGGTTCGCCGGCCTGCCGCGCCACCCAGGCCGCGTAGTCCATCTGCTTGAGCGTGAAGGTGTTCTCGCTGCAGCGCACGTAGCCGCCGGGGCTTTGCAGGCGGCCCACGAGCTTCAGCGCCGCGGTGTTCACGTGGCAGCGCTCGGGGTTGAGCACCGCGTCGTCGCGGATGTGCATCGCCACCACGTGGGCGATCACGATGTGCCCGGTGCGGTCCACCGGCAGCGCCTGCTGGTAGCGGCATTCCAGCGCCACCGGGCTGGCAGCGATGCGGGGCACGCTCACTTTGTGTGATGGCAGCGTGGCCAGGCCGGCCACCGCGAGTTCGTCCTCGCCGGGCGGGAAATCCACCGCGGTGATGTTCATCGCCTCCACCAGGTCTTCGGACACCAGGTTGATCACGAACTCGCCGCGCGCCTGCAGGTTGGCCAGCGTGTCCTTGTGCCCGCCGCGGCGCTGGCCGATGCCGAGGCACACCACTGGCGGAAAGCCCGAGAAGAAGTTGAAGAACGAGAACGGCGCGGCGTTGAGCACGCCCTGCGCATCGGCACTCACCACCCAGGCGATCGGGCGGGGCACCACGGTGGCGGTGAGCAGCTTGTAGCTGCGCGGTCCGTCGAGCTGGTCGATGTCGAAGTACATGCGTTGGGTCCTGGTCAGCGGTTCAGATCTTGCGGTCGGTGTGCGCCCAGTAGGCCTTGCGCACCTCCTTCTTCAGCACCTTGCCCACGTCGCTGCGCGGCAGGTGGTCCCAGAAGTCCACCGACTTCGGCGCCTTCACGCTGCCCAGCTTGTGCTTGCACAGCGCGATCAGCTCGTCGGCCGTGGCCTGGGCACCGGGCTTCAATTCCACCACGGCCTTGACCGCCTCGCCCCAGTGGTCGTCGGGCACGCCGATCACCGCGCAGTCGGCCACCGCCGGGTGGCCCCACAGCACCTGCTCCACGTCGGACGGGAACACGTTGAAGGCGCCGGTGATGATCACGTCGCGGATGCGGTCGACGATGTACACGTAGCCGTCCGCATCCTTGTGGCCGATGTCGCCGGTGTGGTGCCAGCCGTGGGCCGACACCTCGGCATCGCGCGCCGCATCCTCGCCCCAGTAGCCGCGCATCACCATGTCGCTGCGCACCACCAGCTCGCCGGTCTCACCGGGGGGCAGCAGGCTGCCGTCCGCCGCCATCACCTCGATCTGGGTGAAGGGCGTGGGCCGGCCGCAGCTGCGCAGGCGGTGGCGCAGCGCGGGCTCGGCCAGCACAGCGCGGTAGTCGTCCGGTGTCATCGCGGCCAGCAGCGTGGAGGCTTCCGACTGCGCGTAGCCCTGCGCGAGGATGGGGCCGAACACCTCGATCGCCTCGGCCAGCTTCTCGGCCGACATCGGCGCGCCGCCGAAGGTGAGGTAACGCAGCGAGGACCAGTCGCGTGCGCACAGCTCGGGCCGCGCGAGCAGGCTGTAGATCGTGGTGGGCGCGAGCGAGAGCACGCTGATGCGCTCGCGTTCCACCGTGTCGGCCACCTCGGCCAGGTCGGTCCTGCGCAGCAGGTGGATCGCGCCGCCCAGCGCCAGCACGTGCAGGCTGTTCACGCCGGCGGCGTGGGTCATCGGGCGCGTCAGCAGCAAACGTGGCGGGCTGTCGTAGCGCCACAGCGCCAGGCAGGTGGCCACATTGCACTGCACGCCCACCTGCGTCTGCATGATGGCCTTGGGCGCGCCGGTGGTGCCGCCGGACACGGTGATGCGGAACAGGTCCTCGCGCCGCTCGGGGCCCCCGGGCGGGAAGGGCGGCACCTCGGGCTCGGCGGCCCAGCGCTGCAGGCCGGGGCTGCCGTCGGCACCGTCGGCATCCAGGCACACGCAGCCCTGCAGCGTGGGCACCTCGGCGCGGATGCGCTCGAGCAGCGGCGCAAACTCGCTCAGGTAGAACAGCCACTGGCAGCCGGTGCGGCGCAGGTGGGCGATGTTGTCCTCCACCGACGAGCGGCCGTTCAGCGGCACCCAGATGCCGCGGGCGCGCTGCAGCCCCAGCAGCGCCACGTAGCCCCACAGGTTGTTGGGCGTGAGCGTGCCGATGCGCGCCTGCACCGGCAGCCCGGCGCGCTGCAGCGCCCAGGCGATGCGGTGCGACCAGCGCTGCACCTCGGGGTAGCCCAGGCGCGTGGTGCCCTCGGCCAGGCACAGGCCCTGGGGCGAGAGCATCGCGCCACGGTCGAGAAAGTCGATCAGGTTCATGCGGCTCCGTGGGGTGGCCAGGGCGGGGCCGGGAAACTCCCAGCCGCAATTTACTTGCGGTGCCGCCAACAAGTTCGTAACCTGCGCATCATGCAGGAAACCCGTGGCGTGCGCCGCATGCCGAAAACCCGCACCTCGAGCGCCGCGCCGCCAGAGGGGGCGCCCTCGCCGCGCCGCACCCAGGCCGAGCGGGTGGCCGAGTCCGACCGCCGCATGTTCGAGGCCGCGATGCGGCTGATCGCCAGCCGCGGCTACACGCCCACCACGCTGGAGGCCATCGGCACCGAGGCCGGCTACAGCCGCGGCCTGGTGCAGCACCGCTTCGGCAGCAAGGACAAGCTGCTCGAGGCGCTGATCAACAAGATCGCCGACGACCACCGCGAGCGCCTGCTCGTGCGCCTGCGCGGCCTGAGCGGCCTGCAAGCGCTGGAGTGCGAGATCGACGCCTACCTCGAGGGCATGGACGACCCGCCGGTCAACTCGCGCGCGTTCTTCGTGCTGATGCTCGAATCCATCGGCCCCGCGCCCCAGATCCGCCATGCCTTCGACGAGATCAGCACCCGCTGGCACCAGGCGCTGGCGGGGCAGATCGCCAAGGGCCAGCAGCAGGGCCGCATCCGCGCCGGGCTGAACCCACAGATGGAAGCGCAGCTGCTGATCGCCACCGTGCGCGGCCTGCGCACGCAATCGATGCTGTCGCCGCACACCCGCAACATCGCCAGTGCCATCGCGGCGCTGAAGGCCCAGTTGCGCGAACGTTTTGCGCCGCTGCCCGCGCCGGCCGCCTCGGCGCCGGCGCCCACCACCGCGCGGCCCCGCGCCGCGCCCCGAAAGCCCACCCGATGAGTGATTCCCTCGATGCCCCGGTGCTGCGCATGGCGCATTGCGCCCGCTGCGGCGCCTACAGCTACCCGCCCGAGGCCTGGGGCTGCCGCGCCTGCGGTGCGGCGGCCGATGCGCTGGACGCCGTGCCCTGCCCCGAGACCCCGCGCTTGAAGAACTTCGTCACCGTGCACTCGGAACTCGCCCCCGGCCTGCCGGTGCCCTGCGTGATCGGCGAGGTGGCCCTGGCGCCCGGCGTGGTGGAAGAGGCGCTGATCGGCGTGGCCGACGAATCCGGCCTGCGCCTGGACATGCCGCTGCGCGCCGAGGCGCTGGTGGAGGACGGTCGTGCACGTTGGCGCTTCGTGCCGGTGGCCGAAGGAGGCGCGGCATGACGCCCCTGCTGAAGCAGCGCCCGGTCTACGTGGTGGGCATCGGGCTGCACAAGTACCAGTTCCCGAGCGACACGCCCTATGTACCGATCGGCCTCACCGCGGTGCGCGAGGCGCTGGCCGATGCACGCGTGGCCTGGTCGCAGGTCGAATCCGCCGTGGTCGGCACCGCCGCGCTGGGCATGGCCGCCGGCCGGGTGATGCTGCGCCACCTGGGCTCCTCGGGGCTGGAGGTCGAACAGGTGGAAAACGCCTCGGCCTCGGGCTCCACCGCCTTCCGCATCGCCTGCCTGCAGGTGGCCTCGGGCGAGCGCGAGGTGGCACTGGCCGTGGGCGTGGACAAGTTCGGCGACGGCCGCCGCGCGGTGCTGAAGGACGGGCTCGCGCCGCTGAGCCCCACCAGCAACATCCCGCTGGTGAAGTTCGCGCTGCTGGTGCGCCGTTGCATGCGCGACTACGGCCTCACGGTGGAAGACCTGGCCCGCGTGGCCGTCAAGAACCACGGCAACGCGGCGCTGAACCCGTATGCGCAGTTCCGCAAGCCGCGCACGCTGGAGCAGGTGCTCAACGCGCCGAAGATCGCCGGCGAGCTCACCGCGCTGCAATGCACGCCGCGTGGCGAGGGTGCGGCGGCGGTGGTCGTGGCCTCCGAAGCCGCCATCCGGCGCCTGGGGCTGGATGCGGGGCGTGCGGTGCGGGTGCTGTCGTCGGTGTCCACCAGCGAGCGCCTGGCCGACGATGCGCCGCCCGGCGTGCCGCCTATCATTGAAATGGTGCGTGCATCTGCTTCTGCGGCACTGGAGGCGGCCGACATCGGCGCCAGCGACCTCGATCTCGTCGAACTGCACGATGCGTTCTCGGTGGAGGAGCTGGTCTACAGCGAGGCCATCGGCGTGTGCGAACCCGGCGAGGGTGCGCACTACCTGCGGCGCGGGGCCTCGGCCATTGGTGGCGAATGCGCCGTCAATGCCTCCGGCGGGCTGATCGGCATGGGCCACCCGCTGGGCCCCACGGGGCTGGGGCAGGTGGCCGAGATCACGCGGCAGCTGCGTGGGGAGGCTTCCGGGCGGCAGCAGCCGGATGCGCGCTTCGGCCTCGCCCACATGATCGGGCTGGGGTCGGTGGCGGTGGCGCATGTGCTGCACAAGGCGACTTGAATGTGGGACGAAGCACCATCTTTTTGTCGAGGGCGGAGATTGTTCTCTGCACTGCGCCGGGATTTCGGCCCGGCGGCCGACCTACTTTCTTTGCCGCTGCAAAGAAAGTAGGCAAAGAAAGCAGCTTCAACATCCGATTTGTGCATCCGACCCGAATGTGCATCCGCTTATCCCCGACCCTGGCATTCTTAATACCCCGAACCGTCGGTCAGCAAATTGGCACGAACACCCCACTGGCATTCGCTCGCGTGCCGAAAGGGTGACCCGAGAGCATGACCGTGCCCTGCTTTCGAATGCCAGGGTGGATTCACTGCCAATCTGGTGACCGACGGTTCGGGGTATTGAGAATGCCAGTGACGGTGGATAAGCGGAGGCCGGTTCGCCATCTCCGACAAATCGGATGTTCAGGCTCTTTTCTTTGGTTCCTTTCTTTTGAGCCAGCAAAAGAAAGGAACCCGCCCTGCCGGGGCGGATTCCCGGCGCAGTGCAACGAATGATCACCGAAACAGGCAAAGCGCCACGGAGCCACGAGACATGACATACGAAACCCTGCTGTACGAAGTGCGCGACGGCGTCGCATTGATCACGCTGAACCGCCCCGAGCGCATGAACACGCTCGGCGGCAGCATGAAGGACGACCTGCGCCACGCCTTCTTCGAACAGGCGCGCAACGACAGCAACGTGCGCGCCGTGGTGATCACCGGCTCGGGCGACCGCGCCTTCTGCGCCGGCGCCGACATCAAGGAGCGCGCCAACAACGTGTTGCCGCTGCCCGAGTACCACCTGAAGCAAAAGGCCACGCACGAGCTGTTCCGCGCGATCGAGACCTTCGAGAAGCCGGTGATCGCCGCGATCAACGGCGTGGCATTGGGCGGCGGGCTCGAGATCGCGCTGTGCGCCGACATCCGCATCGCCGCCAGCACCGCCAAGCTGGGCCTGCCCGAGGCGAAGATCGGCGCGCTGCCGGCTGCCGGCGGCACCCAGCGCCTGCCGCGCCTGGTGGGCGTGGCCTGGGCCAAGCAGCTGATGTTCACCTGTGAACACATCACCGCCGAGAAGGCGCTGCAGATCGGCCTGGTCAACGAGGTCACCGCGCCGGAGCAACTGCTGCCCACGGCCTTCGCGATGGCCGCCCGCATTGCCGCCAATGCGCCCTTGTCGCTGCGCTTCATCAAGCAGGCCATCGACCTGGGCCTGCAGACCGGCATCGAGGCCGGGCTGGAATACGAACGCTATGCGGCGGCCATCGTCGTCAGCAGCGAAGACCGGCGCGAGGGCATGCGCGCCTTCGTCGAAAAACGTTCGCCGGTCTTCCGCGGCGTCTGACCCCCTTCAGGAGCAACACAGCATGGATCTGCAGATCAGCGGCCGCGTGGCCTTCATCACCGGCGCCGGCCAGGGCGTGGGCCGGCGCATCGCCCTCACGCTGGCCGAAGAGGGCGTGAAAGTGGCGGTGAACGACTATTTCGCCGAGCGCGCCGAGGCCGTGGTGGCCGAGATCCACGCCGCCGGGGGCCAGGCTTTCGCGGCGCCGGCCGACATCACCGACAAGGCCAGCATCGACGCCGCGATCGACGCGGCGGTGGCGGCGCTCGGGTCGATCGACATCCTGGTCAACAACGCCGGCGTCACGGTGGAGCGGCGCGCCAAGGGCGGCATGGCGCCCACCTTCCTGGAAACGCAGCCGGACGATTGGGAAAAGATCCTCGACCTCAACATCTGGGGCATGCTGCACTGCTGCCACAAGGTGCTGCCGGGCATGAAGGCGCGGCACTGGGGCCGCATCGTCAACATCATGTCCGAGGCCGGGCGCGCGGGCGAGGCGCGGCTGGCGGTGTACTCCGGCGCCAAGGCCGCGATGCTGGGCTTCGCCAAGGCCATTGCGCAGGAGCACGGGCGCGACTGCATCAACGTGAACACCGTGGCGCTGGGCGCGGTGTCGCACGAGGGCATCAAGGCCGGCCCGCTGGCGCCCGACGCCACGCCCGAGAACAACGAGCGCCTGGGCAAGATGCTCGGCGCCTACCCGGTGGCGCGCGGCCTGCAGCGGCTGTGCACGCCGGAGGATGTGGCCCCCATCGTCTGCCTGCTGGCCAGCGACCGCGCGAAGTACATCACCGGCCAGAGCATCGGCTGCAGCGGTGGCTTCGTCATGCTGTGAGGGTCGGCCCTTGCGCCGGCGCGCCAGCCGACGGGTCCTGGCTGCGCGCGCTGCTGCAAGGCATCATCCGGGGCCATGAACATGTCCGCGGACGATGACGCCGCGCTGCCTTGCGGCAGCTACCAGTGGCCCGCCCAGGAGCGCGTGCTGTTCGGCCGCCCGGCCGAAGACGTGGTGGCCGAGGAAGCGCAGCGCCTGGGCGCCGAGCGCGTGTTCGTGGTGTCCAGCCGTTCGCTGGCGCGGCTGGCCGATGGGCCGCTGCAGCGCATCGAACGCGCGCTGGGTGCGCGCCTGGCGGGCCGTTTCGGCGCCATCAGCGCGCACACGCCGCGGCAGGACGTGGTGGCCGCGGCCCAGGCCGCGCGCACGGCCCGGGCCGACCTGCTGGTGGCCGTGGGCGGTGGCTCGGTGGTCGACGCCTGCAAGGCCGTGCTGCTGTGCCTGTGGCATGGGCTGGAGACGCCGCAGGCCATGGACCCGTTCCGCCACCGCGAGGGCCAGGCGCCGCAGCAGGCCATCCGGCCCGCGGCCGATGCACCGCCGCTGCTGGCGGTGTCCACCTCGCTGTCGGCGGCCGAGTTCACGGCCACCGCTGGCGTCACCGAGCCCGGCACGCGCACCAAGCAGTCGTTCCGCCACCGCCTGCTGGTGCCGCACGTGGCGGTGCTGGACCCGCGCGCCACGCTGGACACGCCGATGCCCATGCTGCTGGCCTCCGGCCTGCGTTCGGTGGACCACGCGATCGAGAGCTTCTGCTCGCCGCGCGCCAACGCGGCCACCGAACTGCATTCGCTCGAAGGCCTGCGCCGGCTGGCCGCCGCGCTGCCGGCGATCCAGGCCGCGCCGCAGGCCTTGCCGCCGCGTCTGGCAGCCCAGTTCGGCATGTGGCAGGCCATCACCGGTGCTGCGGCCGGCGCGGGCACCGGTGCGAGCCACGGCATCGGGTATGCGCTGGGGGCCACCTTCGGCATTCCGCACGGCCAGACGTCCTGTGCCGTGCTGGCGGCGGTGCTGCGCTGGAATGCGGCCGTCAACGCCGAACGCCAGCGTGCGCTGCTGCCGGCCTTTGCCGGGGCGGCCACCCACGCACCGGCCGTGGCCGTGGCACCGGATGCCGCCAGCGCGGTGGCCGCATTGGTGCGTGCGCTGGGCCTGCCGGGTTCGCTGCGAGCGCTGGGGGTGCAGCGCTCGCAACTGCCGGAGGTGGCGCGCCGTGCTCTGGCCTATGGCCCGGTGCTGGCCAACCCGCGGCCCATTCGCGACGTGGCCGATGTGATGCAGATCCTCGAACTTGCCTGGGGCGAGTGAGGCTGGGCCGCGGCACCCTGGCTATGCTGGCGGCCATGCCCGCTGCCACCGACCCGAGCGCCACCCAACCGACCGCCACCGACCCGACCGCCACGCTGGCGAAGGCGCTTGGCGCCGCCCTCGGCGCCGACGCTGCCCGCGAGGCCGTGCCCAGCGTGGCCGCCGGGCTGGCGCCGCTGTTCACGCCGCACACCATCGAGCGCGGTGCCCCGCTGCTGCGCCCCGGCGAGCGCTGGTCGCACGCGCTGCTGGTGGGCAGCGGCCTGCTGCGGCTGTACTTCCTGCGCCGCGATGGCCGCGAGTTCAACAAGAACTTCGTCGCCGAGGGCGGGCTGCTCTGCCCCATCACGCCGGCGATGTGGGGCCAGCCCTCGCTGTTCTCGATTGCCGCGGTCGAGCGCACGCGGCTGTGGCGCTGCGACGCCACGCGCTGGCGCGAGGCGCTGGCCGCGGCCGGGCTCTGGGCGCCGCTGCAGCGTGAGCTGCTGCAAGGCCTGCTCAGCGCCAAGCTGCAGCGCGAGCACGATCTGCTGGCGCTCACCGGCCGCCAGCGCTACGAAGCCTTCTGCCAGCGCTTCCCGGCGCTGGCCGAGCGGGTGCCGCTGCTGCACCTGGCCAGCTACCTGGGGTTGACCGACGTGTCGCTGTCGCGCCTGCGGCGCGGGCTGCGCGAGCCGCCGACAGGGGCCGCGCCGCAGCACTGATCATTTGTTAAGGCGCTGCAGCGCAGGCGCGGCCAGACTGCGGCCGTCGAACAACGGACAGCAGGAGCGCACAGATGAGCAGGATGGGCAAGACGGCCACGGTGGTGGCAGGCGTGGCGGGCGTGGCCCTGGTGGCCGGCGTGGCCACGCTGGTGGTGCAGGCCGCGGGCACCCGCGCCGAGATCGAGGCGCAGCGCCAGGCCGTGCTGGGCGTGGCCGCCGGCCCTGCGTTGCCGCGGCCCACGCCGCAGCAGCTGGCCGCGCTGCCAGCGCCGGTGCAGCGCTTCGTGGCCTACAGCTTCCCGCAGGGGGTGCCGGCGCTCACGCACGTGGACTACGAGATGAGCGGCCAGTTCCGCCGCCCGCGCACCACCACCTTCACACCCACCACCGCGCGCCAGACCATTGCCGCCACCACGCCGGCAATGGTGTTCGCGGCCACCACGCCCATCATCGCCGGCGCCTGGGCCACGGCCTACGACGCCTTTGTCGACGGGCGCATGGTGATGAAGGCCAAGCTGCTGTCGGCGTTGACGGTGGTGGACGAGCCGCCCACGCCGCAGCTCGACCGCATCTCGCTGCAGCGCTGGCTGCTGGAAAGCTCGGTGCTGCCGGTCACGCTGCTGCCCGGCGGCCCGGTGCGCTGGGAGGCCATCGACGCGCAGCGTGCGCGTGCGGTGGTGCAGTGGCGTGGCATGCAGGCCGCGCTGGTGGCGCAGTTTGCGGACGACGGCCGGCTGCTGAGCTTTGCCACCGAGACCGATGGCGACCTGCGCACCGCGTACCACGGCTCCGGCGAGCACGTGGCGCGCGACGACTACCGGCTGGTGGACGGCGTGCGGGTGCCGATGAAGTTCACGATCTCGCGCGCGGCCGGCGGCACGCTGTACCCGTTCTGGGAGGGGCGCATCACGCGGCTGAGCTTCGGCCATGCGGGTGGGTCGGTCGCGGCGGGCTCTCGCACACCCGCCGCACCCACCACGCTGGCGGCGGCGCCCACGCGCTGACTCAGAGCCGAACCGGGCCGCTCCCGGTCGGCCTGATCCCCCTCGGGGGGACCAGCCCGCAGGGCTGTAGGGGGCCCACTCAGCCGGCTGCGGCGCCCAGGCGGCCCTGCAGCCGCCACGCCTCCAGCTGCGCGCACAGTGCCGCGGCCAGGGCCACCGGCTGGTCCAGCGGCACGTGGTGCTGCGCGTCGGCAATTTCCACCAGCGCGAACTTGTGGCCGAAGGTGCGGCGCAGCCAGGCCTTCAACGGGTCGTCGAACAGCGCGCTGTCGGCGCCCCAGAACATCGCGCCGGGGCAGCGCAGCGCCAGCATGTCGTCGACGAACGAATGCCGCGCCCGCGCGCCGAAGATGGCCGGGTCCACCTTCCAGCGCCAGCCCTGCTCGGTGCGGGTGAGCGCATGGCGCGCGATGTGGTCGACGATGAAGCCGTTTTCGCAGTCCTGCTCGGGCACCAGCCGGAAGCGCGACACCGCCTCGTCGCGGCTGCCGAACAGCATCGGCGGCATGTTGGCGCGGCCGCGCCAGCGGCGCTCGGGTTCCTCGCCCGGCGGGTGCAGCGGTGCATCGATGGCCACGATGCCGGCCAGCGCCGGCCCGTGCTGCGCGCCGGCGGCCATGGTGATGAAGCCGCCCAGGCTGTGGCCCACGATCACCGGCGCGCGGCCCGGCGCCGCATGCGCGGCCACCGCCATCAGCTCGGCCACGAAGGTCTCGCGGCTGTAGTCCTCGCGGTGGCCGCTGTCGCCCATGCCGCCCAGGTCCAGCGCGATGACGTGGTAGCCGGGCAGCAGCAGCGGCGCGACGAAGCGCCACCACTCCGCATGCGCCGCGGTGCCGTGCACCAGCAGCACCGGCGGCGCGGCCGGGTCGCCCCAGGCCAGGTAGTGGATGGCGGCGCCTTGCACCAGCACCTCGGCCGAGCGGCTGGGCGCCAGCAGCGCGCGTTCGGCCCACAAAGGCAGGGCGGCCAGGGCGGCCCGCGGTGAGGTGAGGCCCTCGGGCTCGGGGGTGTACATCGGTGCGGGGGTGTCGGAGGCGTTGTCGGGTGTGCGGGCGCCGTGGCCTGAAAAGTTGCCGCAGGCGACACATCGCGGCTGCGAAGCCTCGGACAATCCGACGTTCATCGTAGAGGCCGGGCCGGCGCGCGGCACGAGGGCAAGCGCCCTTGACAGGCAGCAGTGTGCCTTCCAGCATCACTTCAACTCAAGGAGAAGGCGACATGAATCTCGAATACACCGCGGAGGAACAGGCCTTCCGCGAAGAAGTGCGGCGCTTCGTGGCCGAACAGGTGCCCGAAGACGTGCGCCACAAGGTGAAGAACTCGCTGCGCCTGGAGCGCGAGGATTTCCTGCGCTGGCAGCGTGCGCTGCATGCGCGCGGCTGGGGCGCGCCCAGCTGGCCCAAGGACTACGGCGGCCCGGGCTGGGACGCCGTGCAACGCCACATCTTCGATGAAGAGTGCGCCTTCGGCGCCGCGCCGCCGCAGCCCGCGTTCGGGCTGAAGATGGTGGCGCCGGTGATCATGAAGTTCGGCACGCCCGAGCACAAGGCGCGCTTCCTGCCGCGCATCATGGACGGTACCGACTGGTGGTGCCAGGGCTATTCCGAACCGGGCGCGGGGTCGGACCTGGCGGGCCTGTCCACCCGCGCGGTGCGCGATGGCGACCACTACATCGTCAACGGCCAGAAGACCTGGACCACGCTGGCCCAGCACGCCGACTGGATCTTCTGCCTCGTGCGCACCGACCCCGAGGCGCGCAAGCAGGAAGGCATCTCGTTCCTGCTGATCGACATGAAGAGCCCCGGCATCACGGTGCGCCCGATCATCATGCTCGACGGCGAGCACGAGGTGAACGAGGTCTGGTTCGACAACGTGCGCGTGCCGGTGGAGCAGCGCGTGGGCGACGAGAACAAGGGCTGGACCTGCGCCAAGTACCTGCTGGGCCACGAGCGCACCGGCGCCGCGGCCATCGGCGCCTCGAAGGCGCAGCTGGCGTCGCTGAAGAAGGTGGCCAAGCGCGTGCCCGACGATGAAGGCCGCCCGCTGATCGAGAACCCGCGCTTCCGCGACCGCCTGGCCCAGGTGGAACTGGAGCTGATGGCGCTGGAGATCACCAACCTGAAGGCGATTGCCGCGGCCACCTCCGGCAAGGTGCAGGGCCCCGGTGCCGAGGCCTCGATCCTGAAGCTGCGCGGCTCCGAGATCCGCCAATCCCTCACCGAGCTGCACATGCTGGCGCTGGGCCCCTACGCCGCGCCGCACCTGCCCGAGGCCATGGACGCCAGCTACAACGGCGAGCCGCTGTCCGAGCAGCACCAGGGCAAGGACGTCGCCGCCACCGGCCTGTACTTCAACTACCGCAAGACCACCATCTACGGCGGCAGCAACGAAGTGCAGCGCGGCATCATCGCCAAGCAGGTGCTCGGCCTCTGACCTTCAGGACACCATCATGGAATTCGACTACTCCGAAGAACAGCTGGCCATCACCGACAGCCTGCAGCGCTGGCTGGCCAAGAACTACACGTTCGAGAAGCGCCGCGAATGGCTGAACGCGGCCGAGGGCATGAATGAACAGGCCTGGGCCACCTTCGCCGAGATGGGCCTGCTCGCACTGCCCCTGCCCGAAGCCCACGGCGGCCTGGGCGGCGGCGGCGCCGACATCGCGCTGGTGATGGAACAGTTCGGCTCAGCGCTGGTCGTGGAACCCTACGTGCCCACCGTGGTGCTGGGCGCCGGCCTGGTGGCCGACCTGGGCACCGAGGCCCAGCGTGATGCGCTGCTGGGCGCCGTGGCCGAAGGCAGCCTGCGCCTGGCGCTGGCGCACCAGGAGCCGGGGGCACGCTATGCCCGCAGCCGCGTGGCCACCACCGCGCGCCGCGATGGCGAGGGCTGGGTGCTCGATGGCCGCAAGGCCGTGGTCATCGGCGCGCCGCAGGCCGGGCAGATCCTGGTTTCGGCCCGCACGGCGGGCGCGGTGGGCGATGCCAAGGGCATCAGCCTGTTCCTGGTGCCCGCGGGCGCCGCCGGCCTGGCACAACATGCGTATGCCAACCACGACGGCCAGCGCGCCGCCGAGCTCACGCTCACCGGCGTG
>JACRAZ010000085.1 GCA_016213205.1 Burkholderiales bacterium | reverse complement strand
GTGGGCCCTCGGCCTGCGGCGCGCGTTCGCAGGCGCCGGGCTTGGGCGGTTCGGGGGGCGGCGGGCCCGCAGGGCACGCTTCCAAAACTGACTCGCTGGCGCTGGTCGAAGCGCGCGCAGCGCGCGGAGACAAATCCGACAGCGCGCCCCCCGAAGCGACCAAGACCGGGCAGTCGGCCCGCAGGGCCGACCGCCGGAGCCGTGCGCCGCAGGCCGAGGGCCCACGCCTTTGTCGCGCCAACCATCGAACGTCTGCTTCGACCCAACACCAAGGACAACAACGGGCCGGTCGCTGTCACCACCGCTCGCGGCAAGGTTTCAAGCGCCGCAGTCCGCACCCGGCATGGTGGACCCACTGACATGAGCGAAGAAACCTTCCTCGACTGGCCCGTCTACGAACTGGGCCGCGCCGAGAAGCGCCGCCGGCTCGAGGCCGAGCTCTCGGCGCTGACGGCCCACCACGCCGCCCACTGCGAACCGTATGCCCGCGTGCTGGCCGCGCACGGGGTGGACGCGCAGGCCGCGTTCACGCTCGAAACCGTGCCCTGGTTGCCGGTGCGGCTGTTCAAGCACCGCCTGTTGGCCAGCGTACCGCCGGAGCAGCAGTTCAAGCTGCTCACCTCCTCCGGCACCACGGGGCAGACGCCCTCGCGCATCGTGCTGGACAAGACCACCGCGGCACGCCAGACCACCGCGCTGGCGCGCATCATGCAGCGCTTCGTCGGCCGTGCGCGGCTGCCGATGCTGATCCTCGACCATGCCGGCGTCATCAAGGACCGGCGCAGCTTCTCGGCACGCGGCGCCGGCATCCTGGGCCTGGCCAACCTGGGCCGCGAGCATGTGTATGCGCTGCGCGAGGACATGTCGCTGGACACCGAGGCCGTGCAGGCCTTCTGCGCCAGGCATGCCGGGCAGCCCAAGCTCCTGTTCGGCTTCACCTTCATGGTGTGGCAGCACTTCGTGCTGGCGCTCGAAAAGAGCGGCCAGGCGGTGGACCTGTCGGGCGCGCTGCTCATCCACAGCGGCGGCTGGAAGAAGCTCACCGACATCGCGGTGGACAACGAGCAGTTCAAGGCCCGCGTGCGCGCCGTGGCCGGCGCCGATGTTCGCGTGCACAACTTCTACGGCATGGTCGAGCAGGTGGGCTCGGTGTTCGTGGAATGCGAGCACGGCCACCTGCACGCCCCGGCCTTTGCCGACGTGCTGGTGCGCAGCCCCGACGACTGGCGTGTGCTGCCGCACGGTGAGGCCGGCGTGGTGCAGGTACTCTCGTGCCTGCCGGCCAGCTACCCGGGCCACAGCCTGCTCACCGAAGACCTGGGCACCGTGCTCGGGGAAGACGATTGCCCCTGTGGCCGCATGGGGCGACACTTCAAGATCCATGGCCGCGTTCCGCAGGCCGAACTGCGCGGCTGCAGTGATACCCAGCAGAATGGCTCACCCCCGTAGCGCCTGCGGCGCCGCCCCCTCAAGGGGGCGGCCGCAGGCGGAGCGGCGGAGCCGGATCCGCGGCGGCCGCTTGGCTGCACACACAGAGACCCTATGACCTTACCCGCACTCGTTCGCAGCCCTGAAGAACTCGACCTGCCCGCGCTGCAGGCCCTGCCCGACCTGCGGCCCTTCGATGCGCTGCAGATCGAGTTTTCCGCCGCGCTGTCGCGTGCTCTCACCACCTCGCCCGCCGCGCGCGCCCACCCGGAGCTGGTGGCGCTGGGCTTCTGGCTGCGCCCGGCGCACCTGAAGAAGCTGATCGACGACCTGCTGTCCACCAGCGCCGATGCGGTGCTGCTGCCACGCGGCCTCACGTTCCACATCGCCCCGGGCAATGTGGACACGATCTTCGTCTACTCGTGGATGCTGTCGTTGCTGTGCGGCAACCGCAGCATCGTGCGCCTGTCGTCCAAGGCCAGCGACCAGACCGCGCTGCTGCTGGCCACGCTGGACACCCTGCTGCAAGACCCGGCCTGGAGCCAGATCGCGCGCCGCATCGTCTTCGTGCGCTACGGCCACGACGATTTGGTGACCGCCCGCCTCTCGGCCGCCTGCGACATGCGCATCGTGTGGGGTGGCGACGCCACCGTGAACACCGTGCGCGCGCTGCCGCTGCCGCCGCACGCCACCGAGTTGTGCTTCCCGGACAAGTTTTCGCTCACGCTGCTGCGCGCAAGCCACCTGCGCCGGCTCGATGCCGGCAACCTGGCGCCGCTGGCCAAGGCCTTCTGCAACGATGCCTTCACCTTCGGCCAGCAAGCCTGCTCGTCGCCGCGGCTGGTGCTGTGGCTGGGCGACGAGGCCGACACCGCCGCCGCCCGCGCGCAGTGGTGGCCGGTGGTGGAGGCCCGCGTGCAGCAGATGTCCCATGGCCTGGGCGCCGCCGAGCAGCTGAACAAGGCCGTGGCCGCCGACCTGCTGGCCATGGAGGCCACGGTGCGCATCGAGCCCGCCGCGCCGACGGTGCAGCGCGTGTGGCTGGACCAGCCAGCCGTGCATGCCGAGCTGCATTGCGGCGGTGGCCTGTTCCACGAGGCGCGCATCGACACGCTCGATGCCCTGCTCCCGCTGCTGAGCCGGCGCATCCAGACGGTGTCCGAGTACGGCTTCAGCCGGCACGAGCTGGCGCACTGGGCGCGCCAGGCCGGCCCGCGTGGCATCGACCGCATCGTGCCGCTCGGCCAGGCGCTCGATTTCGCGCCGGTGTGGGATGGCATCAACCTCTGGCGCGCCTTCCTGCGCGAGCTGGACATCCACTTCTGAGGCCGGGCCCCGGCAGCGTGATGCCCCGCGCCACCTTCCGCGCCGATGCCAGCGCCACCATCGGCCACGGCCACGTGATGCGCTGCCTGGCGCTGGCCGGCGCGCTGCGCGAGCATGGTGTCGACTGCAGCTTCCTGCTGCGCCGCCAGCCGGGTGACGCGGTGCCGGCGATCGAATCCGCCGGCTTCACCTGGCACCGCCTGCCCGATGCCGCCGCCAATGCCGAGGTGGACGCACGCTGCTGCGCCGAACACCTGTACGGCCACGGCGGCACCGACCTGCTGGTGCTGGACCATTACCAGCGCGGCGCCGACTGGGTGGCCGCCGTGCGCCGCCATGCCCGCACGGTGCTGGTGATCGACGACCTGGCCGACCGGCCCCTGGCCGGCGACCTGCTGCTCGACCAGAACTGGCATGACACGCCTGATGCGCGTTATGCCGCCGTGTGGCCTGCCGGCACCCCGGCACTGTTCGGGCCGGCCTACGCGCTGCTGCGCCCCGAGTTCGCGGCCGCGCGCCGCGCGCTGCGCGAACGCAGCGGCCGCATCGAGCAGGTGGTGATCGCCTTCGGTGGCAGCGACCCACCCAACGCCACCGAGGCCTGCCTGGCCGCGCTGCACGGCGCGCGGCCCGGGCTGCGCTTCGAGGTGCTGCTGGGCAGCGGCGCGCCGCAGGCCGCGGCAGTGGCCGAGCGCTGGGGCGCGGTGCCCGGCGTCAGCGTGGGCATCGGCGTCACCGACGTGGCGCAGCGCTTCGCCGCGGCCGACCTGTTCGTCGGCGCCGGCGGCTCGATGACCTGGGAACGCGCGAGCCTGGGCCTGCCCGGCATCACGCTGCCGATTGCCGACAACCAGCTCGGGCTGTGCGCCCGCCTGGCCGCCGTGGGCGAAGGCGTCGACCTCGGGGCCTACGAGCCCGGGCGCATGCCCGCCCTCGTCTCGGCCTTCGAGGCCCTGGCCACGGATGCCCCGCGTGTGCAGGCCATGGGCCGGGCGCTGGGACAGCGTTGCGATGGCCAGGGTGCCGCGCGCGTGGCCGAGGCCGCGCTGGCGCGGCTGGCCACAGCCGCGCCGCCGTTCAGCGGGTGAACACGACGCGCAGGCCCGGCAGTCCGTTCTCGCCGGTGACCTGCTCGACAAACCAGGTCCAGCCGTCGATGGGGGCCGCCGCGAGCAGCATGACCACCGCGCACAGCACCACGATCAGGGTCAGGGCCGACGAGAGCCAGCCGCTGTCGATGAACTCGCCCAGCGCCACGCTCGCATCGGCCAGCGCCGACGAGTTGGTCGCCGCCGCAATCATGGCCACCAACGCAGGCAGGTTCTGCACCACGGTGACCACGCAGCCCACCACGGCAGCCACCACCGCCGGCCACAAGAGCGCGCCGGTCAAGGCCAGGCGCACGGACGACACCACCAACTCGACAAGGATGCGCAGCACCGCAGCGCACACCATCACCAGGCAGGTGCCGACCTGCTGATCACGCCACTGCGCGCGCTGCTGCAGCCGTTGCGCCAGCAACTGCGGCAGCGCGCTCAAGCGCTGGCGGATGGGCGCCCACGGGTCCGGCCCGGGCGGCGGCCCCGGGTTCACGGCACGGCCCACGGCCACGCCGGCGGCGACCGCGCGCGCGCCGTTGGCCTGCATGTTGGTCTGCATCGGGCCGGTCTGGGTGCGCAGCCGGGCCAGGTCGCGCTGCACCTGGGGCCGGATCAGCGCCTCGATGCCGCGCAGCTCGGCGTCCAGGTCGGCCAGCGTATCGCGCAGCAGGTCCACCTGTTCGCCGTAGACGACGATCTCGTGCCGCACGGCCAGGCTGGCGACGCCGTACCCCACGCCGAAGGCGCCCTGGATCAGCTGGGCCAGGTGGCTCAGCGTGCTGGCGGCCACGCCGTCCACCATCACCCGCGCCAGGCCGAGCGGCCCCCAGCCCAGCACGATGGGCGGCTGTGGCAGGCCGGCCGGCGCCGGCACGTAGGGCACGGTGGTGCTGTAGGCGCGGGTGCCGATGCGCTGGCTGGCGGTGGCCTTCAGCAGCATCACGTCGGTGGCATCGGCCACCTGCGTGGTGCGCGGGCCGCTGGGCGTGGCCACGGTGACGCTGCGCGTGTCGCGCCAATCACGCGTGGTGCCAGCGTACTGGCCCTGTGCGTTGGTGTGGCCGGTCCAGATCGTGTCGCTGGTGTTGCCCACGTCTTCGTCGACGATCGCCAGCGCGACGCCGGCCGCCGGGCGCGCGCGGCCCCAGGGGCCGGGTGCATGCAGCACCTGGCCGCGGATGTTGAGCTGTGCCATGGTGTGAGGCCTCCTTCGTGAACCCGACCGGCGGCGCCCGCCTCAGCCCGCCAGCGAGCCGATGGTCAGCGCCGGGTTGCCGCTGACGAGCTTGAAGCTGTCGGCCTCGTCGAAGCCGAGCTGCGTGCGGGCGATCTGGTCCATCGGCTCACGCAGCGGCGCGGCCTGCGCCGTGGCCAGCGCGGCTTCCACGCCCAGCCCCGCCACCCACTGCGACAGCAGCACCGGGTACTCGGTGGCGCTGTTGCACACCACGCGCCGGCCGCCGATGACGGTGTTGAAGCCGCCCTGCGTGAACGCAGCGGCATGTGAATGCCCGAAGCAGCTGGTGTTGTAGAGCAGGCGCAGCTTGCCGGCCAGGTTCAGGTTCACCAGCTTGTCGCCCAGGCTGGCCACCGGCAGCCCGCCTGCGCCGGTGCCGGCGAACAGCAACGCACCCTCGGCGCCGTGCAGGTTGACGATGGCGTCCACCGCCTGGATGCCGGGCGCGCGGGCCAGGTCGCGCAGCGCGTCGAGGAAGCCCTGCACCGTGGCCGCGCCGGCGTTCAGCGAACGCACGCTCTGGTAGTGCGGGCCACAAAGGCTGTGCGCCACCGCGTCGCCGGAGGTTTCGAGAAACTGGTACAGCGCGCGGTACTTCGGCGCCCCCATCTCCACCGTGTTGTTCACCACCAGCAGGGCCCGCGCGGCCTTGGGCACGAAGGCCGGCCCCCAGGGCAGCAGCACCGGCAGCGGCGCCGCGTTGGCGAACGGAAACACCTCGTGGGTGCGGCCCTGGGCCTGCACCCGCAGCTTCAGGCGCAGCAGGTCGCCGGGGTCGGGCACGGTCTTGCTGACCCACTGGCCGCGAGGCGGGAAACCGCTCACGACCCAGACGTTCACGCGGGTCGTGTCCTGCCACTCGCTGCTGGTGCCGGCAAAGCGGCCGTCGGCACCGGTGCGGCCGCGCCAGATCAGGTCGTCGCCGCCGCCCTGGTCGACATCGATCACCTCCACCTGCACGCCGGCGGCCGGCAATGCCAGGCCCCAGGGGCCGGGCATGTGCTGCACCTGGCCCGCGATCTGGATCTTGCTCATGGTGTGTTCTCCCTGTCTGCTGCCGCCGGGGGGGTGGCCTGGTGCCGCGGCGGCAAGGCGGCGCCAGGATCGTTGGAGCTGTCGCCCGCCGCCAGGTAGGCGGCCAGCGCCTCGGGCGAGTTCAGGCAGTGCTGCGTTTCCTCGTCCACCCGGCGCGCGATGGCCCGGAAGCTGGCGCCGCGCCACACGCGCACCAGGTAGAGGTCGGGGTCGGGAGGGTTCATCGCTGCTGCACCTGCGGGCTGGGTGTCGGTGCGGCGCACTGTGCGCCGGGGGCGTTTCCCCGGCGTTTCCCGGCGCGGGGCCGGTGGGTTGGCGCGGCCCAGGCCGGCCCGCAGGGCCCGCGGGGGGGGTTCGTTCAGCCCGGGCCCAGCAGGGCGCAGGCGCGCTCGAGGTCGAGCGCGGCCGCCTGGGCCTGCGCGTTGGCCAGCGCCTCGGCCGACAGGCCGGCCGCGGCCAGGTGTTCGCGCGCCTCGGCGCGGATGGCCTCGTCCAGCGCCGGCTGCTCGCCGAGGAAGGCCCACAGCTGCGCCGCCACCGGGCCGTCCCCGCGCGCCTGGCACAGCCGGGCGAACACGGCCAGCGTCTCCAGCACATGGGCGTGGAAGCCGAGCGCGCGCGATTGCGCCAGGGCGTCGCGCAGGCGTTGCACGCCGTCGTCGAAGTGCTGCTCGGTGATGTCGCAGGCGGCCAGCGCCATCAGCGCCGACATCTCGGCCTGAGGCTGGCCGGCGCGCCGCACCTCGGCCAGCGCCGCCTCCAGCGCCACCCGGGCGGGCACCGTGCGGCCCAACTCCTGCAGCGTGAGGCCGAGGTTGAGCGAGTGGAAGCAGCGCGGCACCGTGAGGCCGTGTTCGGTGGCCAGGGCCAGGCCTTCCTCGAAGAAGGGCAGCGCCTCGTGCAGGCGTTTCTCGATGCGGTGCAGGTTGCCCACGTTGTTCAGCGCGGAGCACAGGCCGCGCGCGTCGCCCAGTGCGCGCTGCAGGGCCAGCACCTCGAGCTGGCGTGGCAGCGCCAGGTCGTAGCGGCCGGCGGCCTTCTCGGCAATGGCCAGCGTGCTGAGCGCCCGCGCCAGCGCCCGCTGCGAGCCGCCGGCACGGGCCAGGCCGAGCGCGCGTTCGAGCTGCGGCAACGCCTCGAGCGAGCGGCCCTGGTTCCACAGCGCCAGGCCCAGGGTGTTCAGGCTGGTGAGCTCGACCTCGGCCTCGCCGAGCTGCCGCGCCAGCGTGGCGGCGGCGGCGGCATTGGCCTCGGCCTGGCGCAGCTCGCCGCGCCGGTACTGCAGCGTGGCCACGGCATCGAGCGCCAGCGTGCGGGCCCGGGCACCGGCGTCGGCGCCCCCGGTGTCAGGGGCGTTGAGGGCCGGCTGCAGCAGCGCCAGGCCTTCGTTCCAGCGGCCCTGGGTCTCGAAGTAGGCCATCAGCGGCGGCAGCATGCGGCGCACGGCGGCCCAATCGGCCGCGGCCAGCGCCACGCGCCAGGCCTGGGCCCAGTTGGCCTGCTCGGCCGACAGGCGCTCGACCAGCTGCCGCGGGGCATGGCGGGCCAGCGGGGCCTGGTCATCCATCCAGCGCGCAAAGTACGCGGCATGTTCGCCCCGCACGGCCGCCGCGCGTGCAGGCGCCTCGGCGAGCTTGCCGCGTGCCCAGGCCGCGGCGTAGGGGTGCATCGAGAAGCGCCCGTGTTCGTCGGCCTGCAGCAGGCTGCGGTCGAACAGCGAGGCCAGCAACGGCAGGCTGGCCTGGGCCACGGCCTGCGCCGCGGCGCGGGTGAAGCCGCCCTCGAACACCGCCAGCGCCGCCAGCGCCTCGCGCTCGCGCGGGGCCAGCAGGCGCCACGAGCCTTCCAGCGTGGCCGCCAGGCTGTCGTGCTCGGGGCGGGCGGCGGCGCCGTGCTGGGCCGGGTCGCGCTGCAGCACCTCGACCGATTGCTGCAGCTCGCGCGCGATCTCGGTCGGCGGCAGCAGCCGCACCCAGCCCGCCGCCAGCGCGATGGCCAGCGGCAGGCCACCCACCGTGTCGATCACCTGCAGCACCGCTGCCAGGTGCTGCGCCAGCACGAAGCCCGGCCAGGCCTGCTGCGCGCAAGCCTCGAACAGGCGCACCGCGTCGAAGGCCTGAGCGGCTTCGAGGTCGCGGCTGTCCTCGTCGGGCACGGCCAGGCCGGCCAGCGGCACCGGCCGTTCGGCCGCGCACTGCAGGCGCACGCGCGAGGTGACGAGCACCGTCGCGGCCGGTGCCGCGTCGAGCAGGCGTTCCAGCCAGGTGGGCAGGCCCGCCAGGTGCTCGGCGTTGTCCAGCACCAGCAGCACCCGGCCCGGGCCGGCCAGCGGCGCGGCGCCACACACGGTGGCCAGCGCATCGCGGGTGTCGTTGATCTCGACCCCCAGCGTCTGCGCCAGCCGCGCGGTGAGCGCGGGCAGGTCCTGCAGGTCCTGCAGCTCCACCCAGCGTGCGCCGGCGGGAAAGTGCCGCTCGCAGCGCGCCAGGGCCTCGCGCGCGAGCCGGCTTTGGCCCACGCCGCCCGGGCCCAGCAGCGTGAGCAGGCGCAGGGCGGGCAGCGCGAGCAGCGCGTCGAGCTCGCCCAGCTCGCTGCGGCGGCCGATGAAGCGACCCGCATCCCCCACACCGGCCGGTGGCAGGCCCGGCACGCCCGCCCGGCCGGCCGCCGGGGCGGCCCGGGGCGCGGCGCCCGGGCCGGGCACGGCCGCGGCCCCTCGCAGGCGCTCGCGCAGCGCGTTCGAGGGCTCGATGCCCAGCTCGCTGGCCAGGCGCTCGGCATAGTGCCGGTAGCGGCGCCGGGCGGCGGCCTCGTCGCCCCGGGTGAGGTCGCAGTCGATCAGCGCCGCCACCGCGCTTTCGTCCAGCGGGTCGGCGTCCAGCAACTGCTGCGCCAGCGCCTGCCGCCGGGTGTCGTCGCGGGCGTGGGCGAGCAGCACGCGCAGCGCTTCCTGCCAGGCGGTGACCAGGCGGCTGCGTTCGGCGCCCAGCCAGTCAGACCAGGCGGTGTCGGCGGGCTCTTCCAGGCCGGCCAGTGGGGTGCCGGACATCATCGCCACGGCTTCGTCGTGGCGGTGCTCGCGCAGGGCCTGCTCGAACGCCTGCACGTCGGTGGCCACCGGCCAGCACAAGGCGTGGTCGGTGGCCTGCAGCAGCTGGGTGCCGGGCAGCTCGCGGGCGCGGAAGATCACCTTGCGCAGGTTGCGCCGGGCCTCTGCCGGCGGGTGTTCGGGCCAGAAGAGCTGCGCGATGCGGTCGCGCTCGACCCACTGGCCGCTGCGCAGGCCCAGCAGCGCCAGGAGCTGGCAGCGCCGCTCGGGCAAGAAGGGCACCGCCGCGCCGCCCGCACGCAGCACGGGCGCGCCCAGCAGACGCAGCAGCGGAACATCGGCGGTGGCCATGGGCGGGCCGATCTTGTCGCAAGCGCGCGGCAGCGTCCAGCGGGGGTGGCCTGGCCCGGCTTCGGCCCGCCCGGTGGCACAGTGCAGCCACTGCCACCGGATCCACCATGACCATCGAACTGAGCAAGGAAGCCCGCGCCGAAGCGGTCAGGTCCATCGAACGCTACTTCCAGGAGAACATGGAGGAACGCATCGGCAACATCGCGGCCGGCGCGCTGCTCAACTTCTTCGTCGAAGAGATCGGGCCCACCATCTACAACCTGGCCGTGGCGCAGGTGCAGGAGCGGCTGCAGGCACGGGTGGCCGAGCTCGACATCGAGGTGCACGAAGACGAGTTTCGTTACTGGCGCAAGTTCGACAGCCAGCGCCGGCCGCCGAAGTGATGGTTCTGACTTGAGCGCTGGCCGCTGACTTCGCGTGCCAGGTGCACGCAGTGCACGTGTGGCCTGCGGGCCGGGCGTCAGCCGCAGCAGCCGCGCGGGCCACCGGGCTGGGCAATGTCCCGCGGAATGCTGCAGTTCGCTGCCGGCCCGCCGGCGCATTGTTCCGCGCACGCCGCGGCCAAGCGCGCGAGGCTTGTTTCGAGCGCGCGCAGTTCCACCAGCCGGTCTCTCACGGCCCGCAACTGCGCCTTGGCAATTTCGAGGGTCTCGGAACAATCGCGCTCGCTGCTTTGCGACAAGGCCACCAGTTCGCGCACCTGCTCGACCGGGAAGCCGAAGTCCCTGCAGCGCCGGATGAAGGCCAGGCGTTCCTCGGCCCCGGCGTCGTACACCCGGTGCCCGCTGGCCCGGCGCCGCGCCGCCGGCATCAGCCCGATCTGCTCGTAGTACCGGATCGTCGGCACCGAGCAGCCGGTGCGCCGGGCCAGGGGGCCGATGGTCAGTTCTCCGCGCGTGCTGTTGGTCATTTCAGGATCAGCTTGCACCTCAAGCCACTTGAGGTTCTAGAGTGACTGTACCGGGGCCTTCCCCCGCTGCAAAAAGGAATACGCGATGAAGAAAGTATTGGCCGCCGTGGGCCTGGTGGGCGCATGCGCCGTGTGCTGCGCGCCACTGCTCGTGCCGGCGTTGGCGGGCACCGGCCTCATCGGCGCTGGCGCCCTGGGCGCGGGCCTGCTGGCGGGCGTGCCGCTGGAGGCCATCGCCTGCGCGGCACTGCCGGTGCTGGCGGTGGCAGCCTACGCGGCCTGGGTGTACCGCCGACAGAAGGCGACGCCGGCGCCCTGCGCCTGCGACACGGCCTGCAGCGCCAGCACCTGCGCACCGGGCGACAAGCGCCCTCCCCGCGCAACGGCGTGACACCGGGCCCGCACGGCCCGGTGATCTGCGGCCCCGGCCCCCTGGCCGAGCCGGCCCTCAGGCCTGGCGCTGCAGCTCGCGTTCGAGCTCGGCCACGCCGGTGGGCACGTCCACCGCGGCGCCCAGGTCCTTCATCGTCTGGCCCAGCGCGTGCAGGGTGCGGAACAGGTGGTGCTCGCGGCACTGCTCGCCCATCTGGCCGATGCGCACGATGTCCAGCCCGAAGGAGCCGGAGATCTCGACCCGGTACTTGCGCGAGATGTGGCTGCACACCTGGCGCCTGTCCACCCCCGCCGGGGCGCGCACGCCCACCACCGAGTTCAGGCGCGCGGCCGGCGCGGCATAGAGCGCCAGCCCCATGCCCTCGATGCCGCGCTGCAGGGCCAGCGAGCAGCGCAGGTGGCGCTCGAAGCGTTCGGGCAGGGTTTCCTGGCAGATCAGGTGCAGCGCCTCGTGCAGCGCCAGGATGCCCGACACCGGCGCGGTGTAGTGGTACGAGGCGTTGTGCCAGAAGTTGGCGGCCAGCTTCGCGTCCAGGCACCACTGGGCCGGCTCCACCGGGCGGGATTCGATGCGCTGCCAGGCGCGCTCGGAGAACGCGATCAGCGAGACGCCGGGAATCGAGGCCAGGCCCTTCTGGCCGCCGGTGACCACCGCATCGATGCACCACTCGTCCATCAGCAGCGGCATCGTGCTCAGCGTGCACACGGCATCCACGATGACATAGCAGCCGTGCTCACGCGCCAGGCGGCAGATGGCGGGCAGCTCACTCGTCAGCAGCGTGGACGAGGTCTCGCCTTGCACGATGGTGAGCACCTCGGGCCGGTGGCGCAAGAGGGCCGCGCGCACGGCCTCGGCGCTGGCCGATTGGCCTTCGGGCATCTCCAGGTACTCGACCACGCCGCCCACGCGCTGCGACATCTCGCCCAGGCGGCGGCTGAAGTAGCCGTTGACCACGCTGAGCACCCGGGTGCCGGGGCGCACCAGGTTGCACACGCTCATCTCCATCGCGGCCGAGCCGGGGCCGGCCACGCCCAGCACCCAGGGCGATGCGGTCTGGAACACGTAGCGGGCCATGGCCTTCATCTGCTCGATCACCCGCGCCATGGTCTCGCCCAGGTGGTTGATGACGATGGAATTGGCCTGCGCCACGCGGGCCGGAATCGGCACCGGGCCGGCGCCCATCATCAGCAGCGGTTCGGGGGGCAGCAGGGTGTCGAGGCTGTCGACGACGGGCGGGGTGTTCAACGAGGACATGGGCACGGGCAGGCGAAAGGGCCCGCCATTATCCTGGCTGCCTCAGCCACCCGGCCCGATGGCCCGGTCGAGCTGCACGACCTCCAGCTGCTCGTCGCCGCGGCGGCGCTGGTAGCGCCCGAATTCTGCAAAGCCATGCCGCTTGTGCAGCGACAGCACCGCGGCATTGAACGCGAACACCTCGCACTCCACGCGCCGGGCCTGCAGTTCGTGCTCGGCCCACCAGAGCGATTGCTGCTCCATGCCGCTCCAGGCCCGCAGCTGATGCAGCGGCTGGGTGAAGGCATCGGGGTCGAGATAGAAGCCCCAGAGCCAGGTGTCGGGCTCGTCGGCATGGCGGGTGAAGGTGACCACGCCGCAATCGGCCCCCTCGTGCACGACGATCAGCACTCGGTGGCGGGGCGAGGCCATCACCCGGGCCCACCAGGCGGCGTGTTCGTCCGCGCCGATCTCGTGGTCGGTGAACATCACGCGCCGCACGCCCGGGTGGTTGCGCCAGGCGAGCACGCGAGACGAGTCTTCATCCGCGGCCGCGCGCAAGCGCGTCGCGCCCTCGAGCGGACGCCGTGGAACCGGCTTCGCCGGGCCGCTGGCGTCGCCCCCCTGGGGGGGAGCGCCAACGGCGCTCCGGGGGGGGGCCATCACCGCACTTTGAACAAAGGCACCAGCGGCTCGCAGCGCAGTTGCTGGCGCAGCGTGCCGGTGTCCAGCGCCTGGCCGATCATCGGCAGCACCTCGCGGTACATGCCCAGCAGCTGCTGGATGTCGGCATCGCTGTGGGCATAACTCAGGTTGTGAGCGCCCAGGCACAGGATGCCGCGCTGGTGCTGTTCCTGCATCAGCAGGGTCTTGATGTCGAACACCGTGGCGCCGCGCGCGTCCTTGATGTTCAGGAAGGTCCAGGTCGGGTGGCCGCTCACGCTGAACACATCATCGAGCTTGTGCTCGGCCACGACCTGCTTCAGGCCGGCCTGGATCGTCTGGCCCAGTTGCGTGAGACGCGGCACCACCGGCTGCGTCTTCAGCTTGGTCAGCGTGGCCTTGGCCGCGGCCAGCGAGAGCGCCTCGCCACCGAAGGTGAACGAGAAGAAGATCTCCTCCATCAGCTTCATCACATCGGCCCGGCCGGCCACGGCCGAGACCGGGTAGCCGTTGGCCATGCCCTTGCCGAAGGTGGCCAGGTCGGGCGTGACGCCGAACCAGGCCTGCGCGCCGCCATTGGCCAGGCGGAAGCCGGTGATGGTTTCGTCGAACACCAGCAGCGCGCCCTGGGCATGCGCCAGGTCCTTCACCGCCTGCAGGAAGCCGGGCGCGGGCTCGGTGGCGCCCATGGGCTCCATGATCACCGCGGCGATCTGGCCCGGGAACTTCTTGAACAGCAGCTCCAGCGAGGCCAGGTCGTTGTAGGCGAAGGGGTGCGTGAGTTCACGCGTGGACACCGGCACGCCGCGGTTGCGGGCGGTGGTGCCGATGTACCAGTCCTGCCAGCCGTGGTAGCCGCACTGCGCGATGTGCTCGCGGTTCGTGTAGGCGCGCGCCAGGCGCACCGCGCCGGCGGTGGCGTCCGACCCGTTCTTGCCGAAGCGCACCATCTCGGCACAGGGCACCAGCTCGCAGATCAGCTCGGCCACCTCGGCCTCCAGCCGGTGCGGCAGCGAGAAGATCACGCCGTCCTGCAACTGCCGGGCCACCGCGGCGCTCACGTCAGGGTCGTTGTAGCCCAGCGTGATCGAGGCCAGGCTCATGATGAAGTCGACGTACTCGTTGCCGTCCATGTCCCACACGTGCGAGCCCTGGCCACGCTCGATGAAGTACGGCGACACCCCCATCGGGTACTGCGTGCGGCTCTTGCTGAAGGTCTGGCTGCCCAGCGGGATCACGCGCTCGGCGCGCTGCAGGAAGGCCTGGGATTTTTCGAAGCTTCGCATGGGTATTCCTTGTGGGATGTCGTGTCAGGCGGCGAGCGCGGCGTCTTGCGCCAGGCTCTTCTGGTAGCCCTCGTTGCGCTGGTGCGGGTTCAGCTGCAGCAGCTGCGGCTGGGCATCGAGCACGCGCAGGAAATCGAACAGGTCGGCCGTCAGCGCACGCTCGGGGCCGAGGGCATCGACCAGCGCGCGCACCACGGCCAGGTCGTCGGCATGGTCCACCGTCCAGCGCAGCGCCGAGAGGTCCACCGCGCCCCGCACGCTGCCGCGGCGCAGGCCCACCTGCGGCAGGCGCAGGTAGGGCGTGACATGCTCGCGCTCGCTGGGCAGCCGGGCCTCGGCGTCGGCGCGCATCAGCGCGGCAAAGGTGAAGGCCTCGACGTCCAGGCCGTCCGGGTAGGTGGCGGGCTCGCCGTTGGTCACGTAGTCGAGCCGGTTCGCGCGCAGCTGCGACACCACGCGGTCGATGATCGCGGGGTCGATCAGCGGGCAGTCGCCGGTCAGGCGCACCACCACGTCGGCCCCGCGGCCGACGGCAGCGCCGGCAAAGCGCGCGAGCACGTCGTCCAGGCTGCCGCGGTGCACCGCAAAGCCGGCACGGGAGACGGCCTCGGCCAGCGCGTCGTCGCTGCCATCGGTGCTGGTGGCCAGCACGATCTCGTCCACCGTGCGGGCGCGGCGCACGCGCTCGAGCATGAAGCAGATCAGCGGCCGGCTGCCCAGCGACATCAGCACCTTGCCGGGCAGGCGGCTGCTGGACATGCGGGCCTGCACCACGGCAACGGTGCGGCAGCGGTTGGGCGTGTTCATGCGGTTCTCCAGACACGGGGGTCGATGATGGCGGGGTCTTCGGTGGCCAGCTCGGGCAGCGCCAGCGGCTGCGCCTGGGCCCAGGCGGCGGCGATCTCGTCGAACTGCGCAACGCCCTCGACGCCCACCACCACCTGGCGCACGCCGGCCAGAGCCTTCACGGCGCCCAGCGCGGCGGCCAGCGGCGTGAGGCCGCGCAGTTCGCAGGCCTGGTGCCAGCGCTGCAGCGCGGCGGCGGCAGCCGGCACGCGCTGGCCCCCCTGCTCCGCCGGCGCGAGCAGCAGGCCCTGCAGGAAGGCCGAGCGCAGGTGCAGCTCGATGCGGGGAAACGCATGGCCGTTCAGGCGCTGGTCGAGCGCGTTGCCAGGCAGCTGCGCCAGGGCCACCGGGTAGCGCTCGGCCACCTGCTGCAGCTGCGCCGGGCCGTAACACGAGACACCGAGCTTCAGCCCCTGCGGCGTGGTGAAGGTGCTGGCACTGGCCCAGAGCACATCGCCCAGCGGACCCAGCAGGTTGTCGGCGCTGTGGAACAGCACCGCGCGCAACAGCGGCCCGAGCCGGGCCTGCGAGCGCTCGACACTCTGGCGCACGAAATCAGCGGCCCCCACGGCCGACAGGCCCTCGGGCAGCGGTGGGATCTTGGTGACCACCGAGAACGCGTGCGCGCCAGCCAGGCCGGCCAGGCGTTGCTCGATGTCGCCGTAGGCGGCCGCAGTGTCCAGCACCCGCACACCGCGCGCGGCCGCGTGCGCGAGGATGCGGCGCGCCTCGTCGTCGGCCACCTGCTGGCCGCTGCCCACCACGCCATAGGCCAGCCCGAACTGGACCGTGCCCAGCGCAAGCTCGACCGGTGGCGCCTGGGTCGTCATGGTCAGGCGCGCAGCGCCTGTTCGAGCGTGGCCACCACGTGGTCCTGCTCGTCGGTGCGCATGTCGGGGAACAGGGGCAGCGAGATCGCGCCGGCGTAGTAGGCCTCGGCGTCGGGAAAGTCGCCGGGCTTGAAGCCCAGGCGCTGGTAGTGCGGCTGGGTGTGGATCGGGATGTAGTGCACGTTGACGCCGATCTGCGCCTCGCGCAGCGCCTGGAACACCGCCGCGCGCGTGGCGCGGGTGCGCTGCGCATCCAGCTCCACCACGTACAGGTGCCAGGCCGATCGGCGATCGGCCGTGCGGGCCGGCAGACGCAGCGGCAGCCTGGCCAGCAGGCCGTCGTAACGCTCGGCCAGCGCGGCGCGCTGGGCCTGCATCTGCGGCAGGCGCTTGAGCTGCGAGCTGCCGAGCGCGGCCTGCATCTCGGTCATGCGGTAGTTGTAGCCCAGCAGTTGCTGCTCGTAGACCCAGGGTCCTTCGGGCTCGAAGTCCATCTGCGAGCGCTCGCGCGTCATGCCGTGTGAGCGCAGCAGGCGCAGGCGCTCGGCGAGCTGGGCATCCCGCGTGGTGACCAGGCCGCCTTCGGCCGTGGTGACGATCTTCACCGCATGGAAGCTGAACACGCTGGCATCGGCCCAGGCGCTGCCCACCGGCTGGCCCAGGTAGCTGGCGCCGGTGGCGTGGGAGGCGTCCTCGAGGATGCGGAAGCCGTAGCGATCAGCCAGCGCGCGCATTTCGCGCAGGTCGGCGGGCAGGCCGGCAAAGTCCACCGGGATCAGCAGCTGCGGCAGCGTGCCACGCCGTTCGGCCTGTTCCAGCTTGCGCTGCAGCGCCGCCACCGAGAGGTTGCGCGTGGCGGGGTCGATGTCGACGAAATCGATCGTGGCACCGCAGTACAGCGCGCAGTTGGCCGAGGCGAGAAAGCTGTTCGGGCTGGTCCACACCCGCGAGCCCGGGCCGATGCCCAGCGCCAGGCAGGCGATGTGCAGCCCGGCGGTGGCATTGCTCACCGCCACCGCGTGCGCCACGCCGTGCAGCGCGGCAAAGCTGGCCTCGAAACGCGGCACCTCGGCACCTTGGGTCAGGAACTCCGAGCGCAGCACCGCGGTGACGGCGGCGATGTCGTCCTCGGTGATGCTCTGCCGGCTGTAGGGAATGAAGGCCATCGTGTCGTGCTCCCGGGCCTGCTGAAGCGCCGTCGCGGCGCACGCAGGTCCACGGTGTCGATGATCGGCCTGCCCCGCCCTGCCGCATGCGGCGAAAAACAGGGCTTTTGCGGGGCTGATGCCCCTGGCCGGGCCGCCGGGCCGCGGCTCAGGCCGGCACGGCTTCAGCCCGCTGCGCGTGCACGGCCGGCGCGGCCGGCGGCACGGCGCCGGCCGGCAGGCTGAACCAGAACACGGTGCGCTCGCCCGGGCGGCATTCGGCCCAGACGCGGCCGCCATGCCGCTCGACGATGCGGCGCACGATGGACAGCCCGATGCCGTGGTTGGACAGCGTGCCCTCGTGCAGGCGCGCAAACGGGTGGAACAGCTTGCCGGCGGCATCCGGCGCGAAGCCGGGGCCGTTGTCGGCCACGTACAGCGCCGGCGGCGCACCGGGCGATGGCGCGGCATGGCCCACGCTCACCTTGGCCGGCTGCGGGCCGCTGGCGGCAAAGCGCAACGCGTTGCTCAGCAGGTTAACGAACACCTGGCGCAGCAGCGTGGCATCCACCGCCAGGCGCGGCAGCTCACCCACCACCACCTCGGTGCGGGCCAGGGCCTCGGCGCTGGCGGGCTCCAGCGCCAACTGGTCCAGCGCCTGCTGCACCAGCGGCGCCAGCGGCTGCTCGCTGCGGTGGATCGACGCATCGCCCAGCCGCGTCAGCGTGAGCAGGTCGCGCACCAGCGCGTCCATGTGTTCGAGCTGGGGCGCCATCACGCTCAGCATGCGCTCGGTGTCGCGGTGTTCACCGCGCACCAGGGCGCCCAACGCCATGCGGCTGAGGGTGGCAGCGCCGCCCAGCGAGCCCCGCAGGTCGTGCGAGATGCTGCGTGCAAAGGATTCCAGCCCGTCCACCAGGGTTTGCAGTTCGGCGGTGCGCTCGCCCACCCGGTGTTCCAGCGTGGTGTTCAGCTCGGCCAGGCGGGCCTCGGCCAGCTCGCGCCGCTGCAGCTCGGTGCGGGCGCGGCGGGTGGCGCGCATCAGGCTCACCAACAGCACCGTGATGCCGACGATCACGCTGGGCAGCGCCACCGGGTAGGACAGGTTGGCCCGCGCGCCCCAGCCCAGCCACAGCAGCGCGGTCACCATCACCACCGGGTAGGAGGCGAAGGCCAGCGCCACCACCGCATGGCCCACGCCGGGCTCGGCACGCGCGGCGCGCCAGGCCAGCACCGCGCAGGTGCTCATGGCCACGATCATCACCCAGTACAGCGCGCCCGGGTCGGCGGGCCGCCAGTGGCGGAACACCAGCCCGAACACCAGGGCCGCGAGCGTGCCGAGGGCGATGAACGCGCGGCGGCGCCGGTTGGCGTGGCCCAGGAACTCGTCCAGCGCCCAGACCGTCATGCCCAGCAGCACGATGCTGACCACCAGCGCCGGGGTCGGCACCGGTTGTTCAGCCTGCAGCCTGCCCGGGTGCGCGAACCACCAGCTCAGGCCGGCCACGGCATAGCGCAGCGAGAAGATGCGCAGCGCGCGCCGGTCGTCCACCCGCGAGGCCACCCATTGCGCGGCAGCGATGACCAGCATCACCGCGCCCACGACCCAGGCAAACACGTCGAGCGGCTGGGCCCGGGTCAACCATTCAAGCGAAGGATCGGCACGCAGCATGGAAAGGGCCGAAGGGCTTCAGCCAGGGCAGGTTCAAGGGCGGCGACGCGTCAATGCTGCTGCGGCGAATTCACCTGCTGCGTGATCATCTCGCGCAGCTGGGGCACCGACAGGAAATCGCTGTTGCTGCCGCTGTCGTAGCAGAAGCCGGGCTTCACGCGGCTGGCACCGGTGCGGGCGCAGTAGTCGTCCACCGAGTAGGCGCCGCCCGAGGGCAGGATGGCGTAGTAGTGGCCCAGGTCCACGGTGTTGGGGCTGTCGCTGGCGGTGATCATCTCTTCGTGGATCTTCTCGCCCGGGCGGATGCCCACCACGCGCTGCTCGGCCTCGGGGGCCACGGCCTGGGCCACGTCGGTGATGCGGTAGGAGGGGATCTTGGGCACCAGGATCTCGCCGCCCCAGGCATGCTCGATCGACCACAGCACCATGTCCACGCCCTCTTGCAGCGAGATGTTGAAGCGCGTCATCTGCGGGTCGGTGATCGGCAGCACGCCGGTGGCACGCTTGTCCACGAAGAACGGGATCACCGAGCCGCGGCTGCCCATCACGTTGCCGTAGCGCACGACGGAAAAGCGCAGGTCGCGGCTGCCCTTGATGTTGTTGCCGGCCACGAACAGCTTGTCCGAGCACAGCTTGGTGGCGCCGTACAGGTTGATCGGCGCGGCGGCCTTGTCGGTGGACAGCGCCACCACGCGCTTGACGTTGGTGTCCAGGCAGGCCTCGATCAGGTTCTGCGCGCCCAGCACATTGGTCTTGATGCACTCGAAGGGGTTGTACTCGGCCGCCGGCACCTGCTTGAGCGCCGCGGCGTGCACCACGATGTCGATGCCCTCCAGCGCGCGCGTCAGCCGGGCCTGGTCGCGGATGTCGCCGATGAAGAAGCGCAGCTGCGGGTACTGGCTGGGCGGCAGCATCTGCGCCATCTCGAACTGCTTGAGCTCGTCGCGCGAGTAGATCACCAGGCGCTTGACCTTCGGGTAGCGCGACAGCACCGTGTGCACGAAAGCCTTGCCGAAGGAGCCGGTGCCACCGGTGATCAGCACGGATTTGTTGTTCAGCATGGGACGAGGCTCCTTGAGTCGGTCGAGGCGGGAAAGAAGGTGTCGTGGCTGCCGGCCTGGCGCTGGGCATAGGCGCTGGCCTGGGCCTGCTGCATCTGCCCGTACAGGCCGGGCTCGGCCAGCAGGCGGTCCACCAGCGCGAGCAGCGCGTCGGTGTGGAAGGACTGCACCAGGCCGTCGTGCAGGAACGGGGCCTGCGGGGCCGAGTGCACGGACCAGTCGTCGTCGCTCGCATGCAGCACCAGGCTGCCGGCGTCGAGGAAGTTGATGGCGCCGGTGGTGAGCTCGCCGTGCGCCAGGCACAGGTCGGTCTCGCAGGCGGCCTGGTCGATGCTTTGCTGCATGCTGCGCTGGAAGTAGGCCGGTGGCTCGCCCAGCGCGCCGGACACCACGTGCAGCGCCGGCGTGCTGGGCTTCAGGCGCACGCTGAGCTCCAGGTCGTGCGCCACGGCGCGCGCGCGCAGGCCCTTGAACAGCGTGATCAGGCCGAACAGGTCCACCCGGTAGTGGCCGTCGGCGAACATGGTGTTCACCAGGATGCAGATGCGGCGCAGCGCCGGCCGCGGCTGGCGGGGCACCGGGGTGCGGAAGCGCACCGCGCGGGTGGGCACCGGCTGGCCCAGCACGGTGGCCACGCGGGTGCCGTAGCCCGAGCGTTCGATCGCGGTGACGCGCCGCGCGTGCGGCAGCGCCGAGTTGGTGTAGCCCGAGTGCGGCAGCACGGTGATCTCGCTGCCCAGCGCATCGGCCAGCGAGAACAGCGGGCCGAGCCAGCCGTTGTCGTGGTCGGCCACCACCAGGTGCGGGCGCTGGCCCTTCAGCGCGGCCCGCAGGCCGAAGTAGTTCACCGCCTGCAGGTAGGCGCGCTGCGCGAAGGCCTCCACCTGCTGCTCGAGCGCGGCACGCGCCGGGATCAGGTCGGCCAGCTGCTGCAGCAGCAGGTGGCGCACGCGCTCGCGGTAGACCTCGCAGCGGGGGTCGATCCAGCGCGCGTCGGTCTGCGCCAGCATCTTCAGCAGCATGCGCTCGCGCCGCACCGGCACGTCGCAGTACACGTTGGGCAGGTCGATGTTGTGCTCGAAACGCTGGGCCACCGCGTCGCTGAAGGCCTGCACGTCGTAGAAGCAGGTGGCCAGGTGGGTGAGCGCCTGCGCCCTGCCCTCGGCCGCGGCCTGCGCCACGCCGTCGAAATCGAAGCAGGCCTGCAGCAGCAGCGGGTTCCAGAAGCGGCCGGCCTCGTAGCGGTCGACGATGCTCCAGCGCTGGGCGTTGGCGGCAAACACCTCCGCCGGCGCCATGGAATCGAAGTTGAACAGCACCGGGTTGTCCGGCCGCAGCAGGCCCAGGCGCGGCTCCGGAAAGCCGGCCTCCACCACCGGGCGCAGCACGCGGGCGGTGACCATCACGTGCAGCGGCAGGTACAGCGCGTTGCGGTCCCAGCCCTGGAACACGCCGGCGCCGAACAGGCGCTCGCGCTCCTGGGTGAGCAGCTGGTCGATCATCGCGCAGCGCGTGATCGTCTCGGTGTACACGCGCGCCGGCATGTCGGGCGACAGGTCGAGCCGGCGCAGCTGGTAGTCGCCCAGCCCGGCCTGGATCAGCGTGTCCAGGATGCCCGGGTCGATGCACAGCAGCGGCAGGCCGGCAAAGCGCTCGCGCTGCGCGGCCAGGTGGGCCACGTCGCTGCGTTGCAGGACCAGCAGGCCGTCGATCGGCAGACTCTGTGCAGGGGTGGGCATCGGGGATTCCTCAACCCCAAGTAGACGCCGGCCCGGTGCCCGCCGATCAGCCGAAAACCGGGCCCTTTTCGGGCTCAAATTGCAGCGCTGGCGGCCGACCTTCGGCGCGCGCGGCGGGCACAATCGCCGCCATCGCACCGCTGCCAAAGAGGCCCGCATGAGCTTTAGTGAACGCCGGCACGCACTGGGCTACATCGTGGCCGACCCCACGCCTTCGCCCGAGGAACTGGCCAGGTTCTACGCCGAGAGCTACTACCAGCAGCACCACGGCTCCTACCGGCCCGACTACCCGGAAGCCGAGCACCGCTACTACCAGAACGTGGCGCGCGCGGCCGATGCCACCGCGGCCCGCCTCGGCCTGCCGCGCGATGCGTTCGACATCGGTTGCGGCGAGGGCTTCTTCGCCGCCGGCCTGCAGCGCCTGGGCTGGCAGGTGCGCTGCTGCGATTTCTCCAGCCACGGCATCGAGAGCTTCAATCCGCAGTTGCTGGAATGCTTCGTGCAGGGTGATGCCTACACGCTGGTGGCCGAGAGCGCGCGCAACGGCCACCGCTACGGGCTGATCGACCTGCAGAACGTGCTGGAGCATGTGGTGGACCCGGTGGCCATCCTCGAGGCGCTCAAGCCCCTGGTGGCCGAAGGCGGCGCGTTGCGCATCCGGGTGCCGAACGACTATTCACGCTTCCAGATGCTGCTGGTGGAGCGCGGCATCACGCGCAACACCTGGTTCGCGCCGCCGCAGCACCTGAACTACTTCAACCGCGACAGCCTGCGTGCGCTGTTCGAGCACTGCCGCTACGAGGTGCTGGACACGCAGGCCGATTTCCCGATCGAGCTGTTCCTCACCCACCCGGGCTCCAACTACTGGGCCGACCGCGCGCTGGGCAAGGCCGCGCACGAAAGCCGGGTGCTGGTGGAGAACTTCCTGATCGAGGAGGACCTCCAGGCCTACCTCGACTACGCCAGCGCCGCCGCCCGGCTGGGCTTCGGGCGGGAGTTGATCGCCTACGTGCGGCCCAAGGGCTGAGGCTGCGCAAACCTGGCGGCCGGAGGGCAGGCAGGCCGGGCCGGGGGGCGCTACCTCAACCAGGGCAGCAGGCCGCGGCCCAGGGATTGCAGCGTCGCGTTCAGCTGCTGCCCATCCACCAACGCGTTCACATGCGCCAGGCGCAGGCCGAAGTGATCGCTCTCGGCGGCCATCACGTCGAACAGCGAACGCCGCCCGAGCTGCTGCCACTGCTGCAGCGTGAAGCCGCGCAGGCGTTCGCTGTCGCGCAGGATGTCTTCGGTGAGCCGCGCGCGCTCGAAGGCGCTGCGGGCCTGGTCGTGCACGTCGGCGATCCGGCTCTTGCGGCTGTCCAGTGCCTCGTCGACCTGCAGCTGGGCCGAGCGGGCACGCTTGCGCGCCGCATCGAGCCCGGCATCGAAGCCGGGGTTCAGCAGCGGGATGCTCAGGTTCAGGCCCAGGCTCAGTGATCGGTTGTGGCTGGTGGGCAGCGTGCCGCCGAAGGCGGCGCCCTGGTTCAGGCCCGCGCTCCAGCTCAGCTGCGGCTTGTTGCCCAGCGCCACCGCCTGCGCCAGCGCCTCGGCCGCCTGGGCCTGGGCCTGGAGCTGGGCGATCTCGCTCGCGCGTTCGGCCTCGGCCAGCACGGTGTCCAGTGCCGGCAGGCCGCGCAGCAGCGGCGCCAGCGCAGCCGGCTCCACACCCTGCTCGCCGACGAAGCGGCGCAGCCGCAGCGCCGCCTGGCGGGCCGCGGCCTCGGTTTGCGCCAGGCCCAGCTCCACCTGCAGCAGCGACTTGCGGGCCTGCACCAGCTCGGACAGGCGGCCACGGTCGGCGGCCACCACCTGTTCCAGCGCCTCCACGAGGCAGGCTGCGCTCTGCCGGTACTCGGCGTACACGCCCGCCTGCTGGCGGTAGCGGCTGAACTCGAAGGCGGCCGACACCGTGCCGAGCACGAGCTGCTCCTCCTGCGTGAGCCGGGACAGGCGCATCACCTCGCCCTGCAGCCGGCGCACGTCGATCTGGCGGTCGAGCCGGCCGCCGTCGTAGAGCATCTGGTTCACCGCGATGCCGGCACGCCATTGCGCGGCGCTGGTCTCGGTCTTGCTCGCGGCATGCATGGCCGCGGGCCCGAGCCCGGCGGTGAACGAGGCCTGCGGCAGCTTGGCGGCCTGGGCCTCGCGGATGTCGTCCTGCGCGGCATCGGCCAGCAGCCGCGCGGCGGCCACGCCGGCATTGCGCTCCACGGCCACCCGCGCCAGCGAGCGCAGCGGCTCGCGCGGGTCACCCGCGGTCCGGGCCGGTGCCGGCGGCGTGGGGCTGGCGCCCGGCGCCGCCTCGCCGCAGCCGGCCGCACGCACCGCGGGCAGCCCGGCTGCGGCCAGCGCCAGCGCGCACAGCACGGCCCGGCCGGCACGCAGCAAGGGCCGCGGCGGGCGGAGCAGGGACACGGCGGCGAGGGTCGGGGGCACGGGCAGGCGTGGTGGAACGTGGCAGGACGCAGCCGCCAGTAGACGCCGACCGCCGGCCGCGTGATCGCCGGAAAACCGGCCGAATCGCCAGCGCTTTCGGGCGCCGGGGCGGCGGCGTCACGGCGCCCAGGACCCCGCGCTCTTGCCGCCGCTGGCCTTGTAGCGCGCGATCGCGTTCTTCAGCTCGGTGTATTCGGCGCAGGGCAGCAGGCAGGCCTTGTCCAGCGCGGCCAGCCGGGCCTCGGCCTTGGGCAGCTCGCCCAGCATCAGGTACAGCTCGCCGGAGTACTCGAGCGCGCCGCGGTGCTGGGGATCGATGCGCAGCGCATCGTCGTAGTAGCGCTCGGCGGCCGCGTAGTCCGGTGACTTGGCCTTGCGGTGGCTGTAGCCCATCAGGTTGTTCCAGTCGGCGCTGGAGGTGTCGTTCACCTGCTTCAGCGCCTGGATCGCGGCGGCCCAGCGGCCGGCCTGGATCTCGGCACGCGCGGCGGCCAGCTTGTCCTTGGCGGGCGGATCGCTGTCCACCGCCAGGCTGGGCTGGGCGGCGGCCAGCAGCAGGGCGGCCAGCGACGCGAGGGCATGGCGGCTGAAGGCGCGGATCGACGGGGTGGTGTTCATCGGGCGGGTCCTCTCGGTGGTGTGCAGGGAGCCGGCATCAGCCAGCCTGTGCCCACCTACGAGGCCGATGCGCCCCACGGACGCAGGGCCGCCAGACTTTTTTTCGCTACCAGAGCTTGACGCAGTGGCCCGAGACGACAAACGGCCCCGGTGCCGCGCCGGCCACGGCGGGCGCCGCCTCCAGGCTGACGCCCAGGCGCGAAACGCCGAAGAACAGCTTCTCGGCCGCATCGGGCAGCGCCAGCACCTGGGTGCTGCCGGGCTTGGCCGCTGCATCGACCACGCCCACCGGGAACGGTGCGCTGCCATCCTTGGGCAGTGCCCAGAGCTGGGCCACGCGGCCGGGGGGCACCACCAGCGGCTGCAGCAGCTTCACCGAGATCTGGCGCCCATGCCGGCGCGAGCTGGCCAACACGGTGGGCTTGCCTTCGGCATCGAGCAGCAGGCCCACGTAGCTGGCGGGCAGCGCCTCCTGCACGGTTTCGGCCCCCACCCAGGCCGGCTGCTGGCGCAGCACCACCACGCACACCAGCGCACCGGCAAGCACCCCACCCCAGGTGTTGGCGCTGCCGAACACACGCTGCCACCAGGGCGCACGCGCGGCCGCCGCCGCGGCGGGCGCGGGCTTGGCAAACAGCCGCTGCTCCAGCCCCTGCCACACCGCGGGCCGCGGCGTGCGCGGCGGCACCGGGCGCGCCAGGTGGGCGAGGCGCTCACCCCAGGCGGCCACCGCCTGCTGGGCCGCGAAGTGTTCACGCAGCAGGCGCTCGAAGCGGCGGCGCGCGCCACCGGTCAGCGTGCCCAGCACGTACTCGCGCGCCAACGCGTCCAGGCGTTCGGGCTGCAGCAGGTTCATGCACCGACCCCGGCGGTTTCGAGGCAGCTCTTGAGCTTGTCCACCCCGCGGCGCACCCAGGCCTTCACGGTGCCCAGCGGCGCGCCCAGGGCCTCGGCGATCTCGGTGTGCACCATGCCGCGGTAATAGGCCAGTGCGATGGCCTGGCGCTGCACGGCGGCGAGGCCGGCCATGCAGGTGTCGATGCGGGCGCGCACGAGGCTGTCGTCCAGCAGGTGCTGGGGTTGCAGCGCATCGTCGGCCGGCAGCTGCATCGCCTCGTCGTCCAGCTCCACGGTGGTGGCGCGCTCGGTCTTGCCGCTGCGCAGCTTGTCGATCGACTTGTTGCGCACGATGTTGATGAGCCAGGTCATCGGCGAAGCCAGCGCCGGGTTGAAGCCCGCGGCCCCGTACCAGACGTTCATGAAGGCTTCCTGCAGCACGTCTTCCGCCCGGTCGCGGTGGTTGAGGATGCCCCAGGCCAGGCCCAGCAGGTAATCGCTGGTGAGCCTGTACACCTGCTCGAAGGCCTGGCGGTCCTGCAGCGCCACGCGCGCCAGCAGGCGGGCCAGCTCGGCATTGGAGCGTTCGGGGGGCGGGGCCGCGGCAGTGGCAGGTGGGGCGGGCATGGCAGGCGCGAGGGTAACGCAGTGCAACGGGTCATGGCATCCCCACCTACGCAGCCAGGCCGGGCGGCGGACGCGCTGGCCCCGCATTTCCGGGGGGCGAAGTGCTTCCCGGTTTCAGGTGGCCAGCGCCCGGTACACCTTGCCCAGCGCCTCGGGCAGCGCGCGCACGTCGTCGATGACGAGGTAGCGCTGCTCGGCGCACATGCGGCGCAGGTAGTCGTGGCCGGCGGGGTCGATCGTGACGTGGAAAGGGATGACGCCCGCACGCTCGGCCTCGCGCAGGGCCTGGGCGGTGTCCTGGATGCCGTATTCGGCATCGTCGTTGCCGAGGCCGCGACCGGCGGGTTTCGGGCCGTAATCGCTGTCCTGCGGGTAGCCGTCGGAGACGATGATCAGCAGCTTCAGCCGCGCCGGCTCGCGGGCCAGCTTGGCCAGCGCGTGCCGCACCGCCGCGCCCATGCGGGTGGCGCCGCGTGGCTGCATGGCCGCCAGTGCGGCCCAGGTACGCGGCGTCAGCGCATCGCGGAAGTCCTTGGCCACCCAGAACTCCACGTTCTCGCGCCCACGGCCGGAAAAGCCGTACACCGCGTGCCGGTCGCCCAGCAGGTGCAGGGCATCGCACATCAGGGCCAGCGATTCCTTGGCCACGTCGATGACGCGCCTCCTGGGTGCTGGCGGCAGCGCGGCGGCGGCGCCGAACCAGCCGCCGTACAGCATGGGGTGCTCGTCGTCGGCTTCGGGCTCGGCGGCCGGCGCGGGCGCTGCGTCGGAGTCGGGCACCGGGAAGTCGGTTGAGGCGCTCATGTCCACCAGGAAGGCCGCCGCCACCTCGCGCGCGGCGCGCTCGCGCCAGAGGTACAGGCGCTCGTCGCCGATGCGACCGGCCCGGCGCTCGACCACCGCGTCCACCAGCGCGTCGAGCTCGAAGTCGTCGCCATCGCGGGTGCGGTGCACCCGCTGCCAGGCCTCGGGCCGGATGGCGCCGAACTGGCGCCGCACCTGGCGCGCCAGCGTGGCATGGCGGCGCCGCACCTCGCGGCCAAAACCCACCTCGTCGCCCTGCAAGCGCTGCTCGTGCACCTGGCACCAGCCGGCCAGGTAGCGCTGGGTCAGGTGGTTCCATTCGTCGTAGACAAAACGCTGGCGCGCGGGGCGGCCGTCCACCCGTGCAGCGCCAGCGGCGGGCGGGCCCGGCGTGCCTTCGGCGTCGGCCGCATCCGCGGGGCCGGTGGTGGGCGGCACCTCCGGCGTGGCCAGCGCGCCACCGGACCCTGCGCCGGGCTGCGATTCGGCCCCCAGCAGCGTGAGGTCGGGGGCACCCGGGTCTGCGCCCTCGCCCTCACCCGCAGCCGCATCGGGCGGCGGCACGGTCGCGCCGGGATCGGCCGCGTCGGCCGCCGGGGGCTGCGGCCATGGCGCCCGCCCCGCTGCACGCCCCGGCCGTGCGCCGGCGCCCAGCGCGTGGCAGATGCGCAGCGCCACCACCAGGCTGTCGCGCGGGCCGGCCGGCTCCGCGCACAGGCTGTCCACCCAGGCGTGCCAGGCGTCCCCGGCCGTGGGGCGCGGGCCGGCCAGCGGCGCGCCG
>JACRAZ010000084.1 GCA_016213205.1 Burkholderiales bacterium | reverse complement strand
CACGCCGGTGAGCGTGAGCTCGGCGGCGCGCTGGCCGTCGTGGTTGGCATACGCATGTTGTGCCAGGCCGGCGGCGCCCGCGGGCACCAGGAACAGGCTGATGCCCTTGGCATCGCCCACCGCGCCCGCCGTGCGGGCCGAGACCAGGATCTGCCCGGCCCGCGGCGCGCCGATGACGTTGGCTGCGCTGCTGGGGTGAGCGGTCCGCGCAGCGTGGCGTGGCGGCCTGCGGCGACCGGATCAGGCGTCGGTGCCGGCAGACATCGCGTTCAGGAGCCGCTGCTCCCGACGGCTGATCCAGGCCTCCATCGCATAGTCGCCCAGGAGGTCTTGCATCAGTGACATGGCCTTCTCGAACAGCAGTACATCGATGGCCTTGGCCTGCACTTCGAGCGCTGCGCAGGTGTCGTGACGCGGCGTGGCGTCGTCGCACCGCCAGCCCCATACGAGCAGCGCGAGCCACGCCTGGCGCTCGCTGAGCCCCAGCGACATGGCCTTGGCGATCGCGTCGACCACGACCGGTGGCGGCGGCAAGGCGCGGAGCTGGGCCACGATCTCGTCCGACGCCGCGTCGACGGACAGGATGTTGCCTGCGAACTCCAGGATCAACGCCAACGGCGCCACCCATGGCGGCGCAGGGTCGCCGCCAATCTGCGCGCCTGCGCTCTGCACATCCGCTGGTGAGCGGCCATCCAGCGCGTCCGGAGCTTCAGCCGCCATCGGTACGTTGCGCAGCGCGTGATGTCCACGGAAGCACTCACCGACCATTTGGTTCTCGATCACGTCGATCGGTCCCGGCTTGACCGTTCCCATCCCCGACCAGCCCGCCGCCAGCATGGACTGAACGCGGTGCAGTTCACCCGCCTCGCGCGCCTTGTCGACCGCCGCCCGGCGGTGGATCAACACGCAGCAAGTATCCTCGGTCAATAGCTGGTAGCGCAGCGCCAAGGCCAGCGCGCGGCCCGGCGCACTCTCGGCCTTGCTGTCCCGGATGCGGCCGGCCGCCGCCAGCCTAGCCAATGTGGCATCGGCCTCGGCGATCACCGGCCACTCGGGCTGCGGCAGCGTGGTCAGCGTCTGACGCTGGCCTTCGGGGCCGAGCGCCGTCACAGACATCACTGGCGCCGCAGTGGCATCTTCCGGCGCAAACACTCCCGCCACCGCCGTCAGCATGTCACCACCGCACAGCTGCGTGGACGACAAGTGCTGCCACTGCACCGGCATGCCCCAGTCCACCCGCAGCCCACGCCAAGTGTGCTGGCGCACGCGCTGCACCACCCGCCGTGCCGCCGCCTCGAGGTGTTCACCCGGGGTGGCCAGCTCGAAGGTGCCACCGGTCTGCTCGGTCAACACACGCATCACGCCCTCGGCCGGCGCCGCACCCACGCCGACGGCGAAGACGCGACAGCCGCAGGCGCGCACCTGATCCACCAAAAGGTCAGGCAACCAGGTCCCGCCGTCGGTGATGACCAGCAGATCGGTGGGCGGTACCTCCTCATGCCGCGCGGAGATCTCGAGCGGCAACAGGGATATCAAGGCCGCGTGGAGCAGGGTGCCGCCCAGGTTGGCCTGCAGCGCGGCGATGTGCCCGTGCAATTGCTGCAAGAGCTGGGGGCTGGCCGCGGCCGGCGCCAGGTGGCGTTCGACGGTCGAGCCAAAGCTGCAGAGGCTGACGGTGTCGGCCACGTCCAGCGTGTCGATTGCGGCGAACAGCGCACGCTTGGCCGACGCGAGACTGTCGCCTGCCATCGAACCCGAGCGATCGAGCAGCAAGCGAAGGTGCATGGCATGACGCCTCGGCGGCCCTGCCGGCAGCGGTAACGACATCACCCGCAACGGCGCGCTGGCAGTATCGGTGGCGTCGGCGGCCTGGGCCAGCAGCGGCTGCAGCGGATCAACTGGCGTGAGCAGAAGCACCAGGTCGCGGTCCAGCCAGGCCTCCTGTTCAAGCACCAGCCTGAGCGCACTGTCCCGTGGCTGGCGGCGCAATGCGTGGGTCGGGCACTCGATCGTGGCCTGGGCCAGCGCACCGGCCACGTCGATCGTCACCGCCAACGGAATGACGATGGCGGCCGAAACATCCGGCACCTGCTGGGCCTGCAGACCCGCCGCGGCGGCGTTGCCATGGCGTGGTGCGATGGTGGTCGGCACATGCAGGCGCAGGTGGCCCTGGTCAAAACGCAGCCACTGCGCGAAACGCAGCTCCAGAACGATCTTCTCACCCGGCTGCAGGTTGCCGATGTTGGCGCTGAACAGGCCCTGGCCCAGTGGCTCCAGCAGCACCGGCGTGTCGCCCTCGGCCAGCCCATCCTCATACTGATGCTCGGCCTGGCGCCGGGCCAGCACGATGCCTTCCATCCGCTTGTCGCCCAGCTCGGCCGCCAGTCCCAGCAACACGGCGTCTGCCGGCAACGGGAAGGTGTATACAAGCTCCAGGTCGCGCTCACTCATGTTGCAGTACGTCTGTCGCAGGCACAGCGCGAAAGTCACGCCTTCTAGCCGGGCCGACACCTGCACACCCTGCAGCACTGGCGGTGGCCCGTCTCGGTTGGTGAGCGCAAACGCGGGTCGGGCTGCTTGTGCCATCGAGGAGCTCCTCTCGGATCGAATTGTGACGGGGGCTGCGCCGACGCATCAGCCCTCCGAAGGCCCGACCGAGCCCTCGACATCCGGTGGCGCCGAAGGGCTGCGCCCGGTGCGCAACTGCTGGTACAGCCGGTGCGTGGCCGAAAGCAATGCACGCACCTGCTCGGGGGCCAACCCTGCCCGGCCCGGCTCAAGGTGAATCTCCAGCCCATCGACCAGCGTGACCCGGCTCCAGACTTCAACCGAGCCCGGTGGTGCAGCCCGGCGGGGTGGATCTTCCGGCGCACCGGCGATCAGCTCGCGTATGCGATCCAGGCTAAGACCGGCCTCGGCCCAGCGCCGAATCAGCAGCAGTTGCTCGACATGCCGACGCAGGTAATAGGCGCCGCGCTTCGCGCCCAGCGGCCGATCAACCAGCCCCTGCTGGATGTAGAAGCGCACAGTGCGGGGGGTCAACGCCGTCAAGCCTGCCAACTCGTCGAGGGACAGGTGTTGGGTCGGGTCTGACACCGTGGTGAAGGCAGGCTTTTGCACGCCTCATTAAATGCCACTTGTTTTAATCAGTCAAGTGTCTATATCATCACAAGACCCGCTCCACTCCACCGCGGCGCACGAGGCCACGCATGATCGACACGTCCCTGGAAGACCCGCACTGCCCCACCATGGCCGTCTATGGCGTGTTGCAGCGGGCCTTCGAGCACTTCAATCGCACGCTCTTCGGCGGCGCGCTTCGCCCTTGCCTGCTGACGCTGCGCTCGTCCAGCCGGTACCGCGGCTATCACCAAAAGGGGCGCTTCGTGTCGATCGGTGGTCAAACGCTGGATGAGATCGGGCTCAACCCCGGGTACTTCACCCTGCTGCCGCCGGAAGAAGTGCTCTCTACCCTGGTGCATGAGATGGTTCACCACTGGCAGGACAACCACGGGCGCCCGAGTGCCGGCAACGCCCACAACCGGCAGTGGGCCGACCGCATGGAAGCCCTGGGCCTGATGCCCACGCACACAGGCCTTCCCGGCGGCCACCGCGCTGGCAATCGCATGTCCCACTACATCGTGCCAGATGGCCCATTCATTGCAAGTTGCAGGGCGCTGCTCCTGGATGGTCTGACGCTGCCATGGTTTGACCGGCATTTGCCTGCCGCGCCGGAGCATGGGGCAGACCGTGTGGAGGCATTGCAGGCGGCGGGCATCGTCGTACCGGTGAGTGCGCCGCCGGTGCAGTCGTTCCTTGACCCTGCCGACGGTGGTGTGGCGGTCTTTCCCCCTGCACCGCGCCGGGAAAGCGGGCGGCGAATGCTTGTTTGCGGGCAGTGCGGTGCCAAGGCGTGGGTCACGCGGGACACACGGCTCATCTGCGGCGGTTGCCAACTTGCATTTGCCGAAGGCGGTAACTCCACGCGGGACGGAGGCCGAATCGTGATCGCCGGACAAGCGATACGGGCCGTGGATCGCCCACAAGGCCTACCAACCTGTGTTGGCCAGATCTAACGAGGTCGACGTGCCACGGTGCCGCCGGTCCCTCCATTCAATTGATCGAACGGAAAAGATGAGCGCCATCAAATCCTGCCATCAATGCGGCCGGCTCTTCACTGGTCTGGCCACGCGTTGCGGCAACTGCCATTTCCAGTCCATCGGGTCGTGTCCCAGCGCGTGGTGTAAGTCCACAGCCCGGAGAGAGCTGAGATGCGCGGTACTCAGCGAGCCACAGCGGACAGCCGAGTGGGAACAGTATCGCTAATGGTCTGAAGGCCCTCAAGCTGCATGTAGCGCCGGT
>JACRAZ010000081.1 GCA_016213205.1 Burkholderiales bacterium | reverse complement strand
CCCGAGGCCGGCGCGCCCCGCGAGGCCCAGCCCCCGGCGGCAGATGCCGCGCGCAGCGCGGTGCACGGCAGCGCCGCAGCGGCCCTGCTGGCCGGCGAGCGTGCCGTGCCCACGCGCAGCACCTTGGGCCTGGCCGAGGCCGGCGCCGCCGCGCGCCGCAGCCCCAGCACCACGCCCACCCTTGCCACGATGGCGCCCAACGCGGCCAACGCAGCCAGCGCTGCCAGTGCAAGCACCGCCGCCACCGACACGGCCACCGCCGCGGCCACCCCCAGCACCGGCGATGCCCCCCTGGCGCCCCTGCCCGGCTTGCCATCGGCGACGGCCACCGCGCCCCCACCACCCAGCAGCGCCGACCTCGCCGCACCGGCTGGGGCCGCCCCGACCGAGGCCACGGCCGAACCGCCCGCACCCACCACCGGGGTGCCGCCCGCCGGCCCGCGCCCATCGGCGGCCACCGCCGCCGACCGCCCCGCCGCAGCGGATGCCACCAGCACCGAGAGCGTGATGCTGGCCGGCACCACCACGCCGCTGGACAGCACCCGCCCGCCGCCCCCGAAGCCCGAAGGCGAGCGCCGCCTCGCGCGCAGCGCCGAGCCCCCGCCCGCCGCGGCCGACCCGGCACTGGCCGCTGCCACCGGCCAGCCGCAGCACCGCGACGGGGTGGCCGCCGGCTTGCCCACGCGCGCCGATGCCGCCGCCGACCGACCCGGCCCGCGTGGCACCCCCACCGGCCCCACGGCACGCACGAACGGCGCCGACAGCGCTGCCGACCTGGCCACCCGCGCGGCGGCCGGCGAAGCGGTGGCGCGCGCTGCCGGGCAGCCAGGCCGCGAGCAGGCCCATGCCGACACCCAGGCCCGTGGCGAGCACCTGGCCGCCAGCGTTGGCACCCCGATCAGCGCCGACACATCGGCCGGCACGCCACTGCGGTTTGGTGAACAGCTGCAGGCCCTGATGCCCGCCTCCCAGACCCCCGGCCACAGCGCGGCGCAGCCGGCCACCGCCCGCATCGCGGTGCCGATGCAGGCGCCCGATTTCGCCCCCGCGCTCGGCTCGCAGGTCACCCTGTTCGCGCGCGATGGCATCCAGCACGCCCGCATCGAGCTCAATCCCGCCGAGATGGGGCCAATTTCGGTGCAGATCGTGCTCGATGGCAGCGCGGCCAAGGTGGATTTCCATGCCGAGGCCGCGCTCACGCGGCAGGCGATCGAATCCTCGCTGCCCTCACTGGCCGGCGCGCTGCGGGACGCCGGCCTCACGCTGGCCGGTGGCGGCGTGTTCCAGCAGCCCGCGGGCCAGCAGAACGGGCAGCACAACGGCGCGCAGGGCGGCCAGGGCGGTGGCTCGGCACGTGGCCCACGCGATGCCGGCGAGGCCGATGCCGGCACCACCCCGGCCACCGTGCTGCGCACCAGCGCCCGACGCGGCCTGGTGGACCTGGTGGCGTGAACTTGGTTCCTACAGCCCTGCAGGCGGGTCCCCCAAGCGGATCTGGCCGGCGGCCCCAGGCGGCCTGACCCGGCCTGACCCGGCCTGCCCTGGGCCCCTGGGCCCCTGGGCGCCGGGCCCGCGGCACGCGGATCAACCGGGCTTCCGCCCCGCTATTCCTGCCATCGCGGCAGGCCGCTGCTCCGAATAATCGGACTCAATCACCCCGCCTGGGCCCAGGCCCGCCGCGGGAACGATGCCCGAATCCGGAGAAGCCATGTCTGCCGCCACTGTCGAAGTCACCGACGCCCCCCTGCCCAAGACCGCCGGCAAGAAGAAGCTCATCATCATCATCGCCGCCGCGGTGCTGGTGCTGCTGCTGGGCGGTGGTGCCGCGGTGTTCATGATGAAGAAGCGGGCCGCTGCCGCCGAAGCCGAGGCCGAGGACGGCGGCGAGACCGCCACCGCCGTGGCGGCGGAGCCGGTGCACAAGGAAGAGGCGCGCAAGCCACCGATCTTCGTGCCGCTGGACCCGTTCACGGTGAACCTGGCCGACCGCGATGCCGAGCGCTATGCGCAAGTGGGCGTCACCCTCGAGATCGAAGACCCCAAGGTCGGCGAGGAACTGAAGGTCTACCTGCCGGCCATCCGCAACAACATCCTGATGCTGCTGGCGCACAAGACCGCCGGTGAACTGCTCACCCGCGAGGGCAAGCTGAAGCTGGCGCGCGAGATCCGCCGCGAATCGATGCAGCCGCTGGGCTTCAACCTGCCCGACGAGGACGAAGACACCCGCCCGGCCCCCGGCGGCAAGAAAAAGAAGAAGAAAGCCCCGGTGGTGTACCCGGTGAAGGCCGTGCACTTCTCCAACATCATCATCCAATGAAGGCCCCCCCCCGTAGCGCCTGCGGCGCTCCCCCCCGAGGGGGGCGAGCCCGGACACAGGAGGTCCAGCGGACCTCCTGTGCCTGGCAAGCGGCCGGTTCGCTGAACCGGCCTGGGCTGGAAGCCGCCAGCGGCCCGGCCAAGCCGGTTCCGCGGCTCCCGCTTGAAGGGCGAGAGGGCCTGCGGCCTCGCTATTCGCATGCGGCCATTCGGCTCGTTGTGGAGCGTCGGTTGTGAACCAGCAGATTCTTTCGCAAGACGAAGTTGATGCACTGCTGCAGGGCATCACCGGCGAGAGCCAGAAGCTCGAGACCGAGGACATCCCGCAGGGCGGCATCCGCGACTACGACCTGGCCAGCCAGGAACGCATCGTCCGTGGGCGCATGCCCACGATGGAGATCATCAACGAGCGGTTCGCGCGCAACATCCGCATCGGCCTGTTCAACCTGATCCGCAAGAGCCCGGAAGTGGCCATCGGCGGCATCAAGGTGCAGAAGTACAGCGCCTTCCTGCGCGAGATCGTCGTCCCGACCAACTTCAACATCGTCTCGGTGCGGCCGCTGCGCGGCTCGGGCCTGATCATCTGCGACCCGACGCTGGTGTTCGCGGTGATCGACGCGCTGTTCGGCGGCGCAGGCAAGTTCCACACCCGCATCGAGGGCCGCGATTTCTCGCCCACCGAGCAGCGCGTGATCCTGCGCCTGGTGGAATGCATCATCGCCGAGTACAAGAAGGCCTGGGCCGGCATCTACCCGGTGGAGATGGAGTACCAGCGCTCGGAGATGCAGCCGCAGTTCGCGAACATCGCGACGCCCTCCGAGATCGTGGTGGCCACCTCGTTCACGCTGGAGATCGGCGAGACCACGGGCACGGTGCACTTCTGCATCCCCTACTCCACGCTGGAGCCCATCCGCGACGTGCTCTACAGCACGATGCAGGGCGACTCCAGCGAACCCGACCGCCGCTGGGTGAAGCTGCTGAAACAGCAGATCCAGTCCGCCGACGTGAAGCTCGTGGCCGAGCTTGCGCACACCCGGGCCACGCTGGAGCAACTGCTGGCCTTCAAGCCGGGCGACTTCATCGAGCTGGACCTGGACCCGATGATCCAGGCCAAGATCGACGGCGTTCCGGTGTTCGATTGCCACTACGGCACCAGCAATGGTCGCTACGCCATCAAGATCGACAAGCTGCTGACCAGCACGTCCGCGGGCTGGCTGGGAGAAAGCAATGAGCACTGAACCCCAAATGTCCGAAGAGGACCGCATGGCCGCCGAATGGGCTGCCGCGCTCGCCGAAGCCAAGCCCGCCGGGGGCAGCGAGCTGACCGACCCGATCGAGTCGGTCTCATCGGCGCAGTTCACCAACTTCGCGCCCACCTCGCTGGGCGGCAACGCCGCGGCCGGCAACGACCTGAACATGATCCTGGACATCCCGGTCCAGCTCACGGTCGAGCTCGGTCGCACCAAGATCCCCATCAAGCACATCCTGCAACTGGCGCAGGGCTCGGTGGTGGAGCTGGAGGCGCTGGCCGGCGAGCCGATGGACGTGCTGGTCAACGGATACCTCATCGCCCAGGGCGAGGTGGTGGTGGTGAACGACAAGTTCGGCATCCGCCTCACCGACATCGTGACGCCCAGCGAACGCATGCGCCGGCTGTCCCGGGCCTGAGGGTGGCGCACGCATGAACTCGATCCTCGGGCCCGTGCTCGCCTTCGTGGCGGTGCTGGCCATGATCCCGGTGGCGCTGTGGCTGCTCAAGCGCACGCCCATGGGCGCGGCCGCCTCGATGGGCGGCATGCGCGTGGTGGCGATGCTGGCGCTGGCGCCCAACCAGCGCGTGGTCACGGTCGAGGTGGGCACCGGCGACGAGCGGCGCTGGCTGGTGCTGGGCGTCACGCCCGGCAGCATCAGCACGCTGCACAACATGCCACCGCAGGCCGATGCCGGCGCACCGGCCACGCCCGCGATGCCCTTTGCCAGCTGGCTGGCCAGGAGCCGCGCCGCCACCCCGCCAGGAGACGAGCGTGCGAGCTGAGCGCCTGTTTTCTTTGGGCCGGCCGCGCCGCGTGGCCCGAGTGCTGGGCTTGTCGGTGTTATCGGCGCTGCCTGCAGCGGCTTTAGCCCAGCAGGCCGGCGGTGCCAGCCTGCCCTTGCTGGTGGGCCAGGGCGCCGGTGGCAGCAGCTACTCGGTGCCGATCCAGACGCTGCTGTTCTTCACCGCGCTGTCGTTCCTGCCCGCGGTGCTGCTGATGATGACCGGCTTCACCCGCATCGTGATCGTGCTGTCGCTGCTGCGCCAGGCACTGGGCACGCAGAGCGCGCCGCCGAACCAGGTGATCGTGGGGCTGAGCCTGTTCCTCACCTTCTTCGTGATGTCGCCCACCATCGACAAGGTGTACAGCCAGGCCTGGGCGCCCTACTCGGCGCAGCAGATCGATTTCGACGAGGCGCTCAAGCGCGGCGAAGTGCCGATGCGCGAGTTCATGCTCAAGCAGACGCGCCAGGGCGACATGGCCCTGTTCGCCCGCCTGGCCAAGGTGGACCCGAAGGTCAAGAGCGAGCAGATGCCGTTCAAGGTGATCGTGCCCGCCTTCGTGACCAGCGAGCTGAAAAGCGCCTTCCAGATCGGCTTTCTGATCTTCATCCCGTTCCTGATCATCGACATGATCGTGGCCAGCGTGCTGATGAGCCTGGGCATGATGATGCTGAGCCCGGTGCTCGTGGCCCTGCCGTTCAAGCTGATGCTGTTCGTGCTGGCCGACGGCTGGAACCTGCTGCTCGGCTCGCTCGCCGCCTCTTTTGCCACCTAGGTCTTCCCACACCATGGATCCCTCGCACGTCTTCACGGTTGGCCAGAAGGGCCTGTACATGCTGCTGATGGTCTCGGCCCCGCTGCTGCTGGCGGTGCTGGTGGTGGGCCTGGTGGTCAGCATCTTCCAGGCCGCCACGCAGATCAACGAGGCCACGCTGAGCTTCGTGCCCAAGGTGCTGGCCGCGGTGGCGGTGCTGGCCATTGCCGGCCCCTGGATGATGACGATGCTGGTGGACTACATCCAGCAGACGCTGCAATCGATCCCCGCCGCCGTGGGCTGACCGGTGCTCACCTTCACCGAAGCCCAGCTGATGGGCTGGCTGAACCCGCTGTTCTGGCCCTTCATCCGCGCGCTGGCGCTGATGACCAGCCTGCCGGTGTTCGGCCAGCGCTCGGTGCCGATGCGGGTGAAGATCGCGCTGGCGCTGTTCATCGCGCTGGCCGCGCAGGTGTCGCTGCCCGAGATGCCAGTGGTGCCGCTGGATTCGCCGCAGGCGGTGATGCTGGTGGTGCAACAGGTGCTGATCGGCATTTCCATGGGCTTCGCGGTGCGGCTGGTGTTTGCCGCCATCGAGCTGGGCGGCGAGGTCATCGGCCTGCAGATGGGCCTGAACTTCGCCGGCTTCTTCGATCCCGCCACCGCCAGCCAGGGCACGGCCTCGGGGCGCTTCTTCGGCACCATCGTCGGCTTCCTGTTCATCATCGTGAACGGGCACCTGGCCCTGATCGCGGCGCTGATCAAGAGCTTCTCGGCCTTCCCGGCCGGGCCCGAGCCGTTTGCCTTCCTGCGCGCCACGCAGCCGCAGGTGTGGGGCGCCGAGCTGTTCTCGCTGGGGCTGTGGATCGCGCTGCCGCTGGTGGGCATGCTGCTGTTCGTGAACCTGGTGCTGGGCGTGATCTCGCGCGTGGCGCCGCAGATCAACATCTTCGCCATCGGCTTCCCGGCCACGCTGGGCGTGGGCCTGGTGGGCATGCTGCTGACGCTGCCGCTGATGGAACAGCCCTTCACGATGGCCCTCGAGCGCATGCTCGCGCACTTCTACTAGGTCACCCCGATCGGTCGGTCGCCCCCCAAAGGGCGTGCCGTCATGACCCCGCGCAAGGCACTCCGCTCACTTAAAGTGCAATGTCGGGTCGCGCGGAACAGCCCTGCGCCGTCGCACGTACACCCATGCCGGGTTCAAGCCTTCCAACCCGGCGGCCGATAGAACCTTCGAGACCCGGGAACCGCCATGGCCGCCATCGACCGCTTCTTCACCGTTGCCAACACCCTGCCGGCGCTGCCGGAAGTGGTGCACCGCCTGATGGACACCTTCCGCCGCGAGGATGTCTCGCTGGCCGAGCTGGCCGACCTGGTGGCCCAGGACAGCGCGCTGGCCGCGCGCGTGCTGCGCCTGGCCAATTCGGCCCGGTTCGCCACCCGCAACCGGGTGGCCACGCTGTCCGACGCGGCGGCCCGCATCGGCCTGGACGGGCTGCGCGGCCTGGCCCTCACGGTGTGCCTGGCCAACGTGTTCCCGCGGCCGGCGGGCTTCGACCGCCAGCGTTTCTGGTGCCAGAACCTGGCCACCGCCGGCCATGCCCGCACGCTGGCCGGCCTGGTGCAGGCCGATGCCGGCATGGCCGAGGTGGCCGGGCTGCTGCTGCGCTCGGGCCAGTTGCTGATGCTGATGGCCGAGCCCGGCCAGGTGACGCTGCTCGAATCGATGGCCGGCGCCCCGGACAGCATCTTCGAGCTCGAGCGCCAGCAGTTCGGCTGCACCCATGCCGAGGTGTCGGCCGAGCTCGCGGCGCGCTGGCGCATGCCGCTGCCGCTGGTGGACGCGCTCTACACCGCCGGCCACCCGCTGGCGGCCGAGCCCTTCTCCCCCGCCGGCGCCTTGCTGCGCCTGGCCAGCACCCTGGCCGATGCCGGGCACGACGGGCTGGACCTGGCCGAGACCGCCCGGCTGATCCAGGCACCGCTGCTGGCCCGCCTGTCGCTCACGCCCGAAGTGCTGGCCGCCCGGCTGCGCACGCACGACGAACTCACCGCCACGGCCGCCCAGCTCGCGGCCTGAGAGCTTGAGAGGCTTTCCCATGCGGTGCATGGGAAAGCCTCTCAAGCTCTGAGGCGCCGGCAACGGCCTCGTGCCCGCATCGGACTTGACGCATATCTAGGCGCAGGTCCACGAGCAGGGCCAGAATCGCGCCTTCATCGCCAACGGCGGCCCGACAGACGGCCGATGCGATGGCATGCAGGGAAGATCCAGCCTGGCGGCAGGGTAGTCGATTGGCGAGCCAGCACGAGTCCGAGAATGCGCGGTGCAGCAGCAGACCATCCTGATCGTCGACGACAACCCGGGGAACCTCACCGTCCTCGGTGACCTGCTGCAGCCACGCTACCGCGTGCGCGCCGCGAACTCCGGCGAGCGCGCGCTGCGGCTGGTGCGCTCGCCGCCGCGGCCCGACCTGGTGCTGCTGGACGTGATGATGCCCGGCATGTCCGGCTACGAAGTGCTGGAACACCTGCGCGAGCACGAGGCCACGCGGGACATCCCGGTCATCTTCGTCACCGCGATGAACGCCCAGGAAGACGAGCAGCGCGGCCTGGTGATGGGCGCGGTGGACTACATCGCCAAGCCCATCCGCCCGGCCATCGTGCTGGCGCGCGTGCACACCCACCTGCTGCTGAAGCAGGCGCGCGACCGGCTCGAGGGCGACGTGGCCTCGCTACGCAGCGAGCTGAACCTGCGCAACAGCGCCAACCTGCTGACGCAGGACGTCACGATCCGCGTGCTGGCCCGGCTGGCCGAGGCGCGCGACAACGAAACCGGCCACCACATCATGCGCACCCAGGCCTACGTGCAGGCGCTGGCGCGCCGCGCCCGGCAGCACCCGCTGTTCGCGGTGTCCCTGGACGAACGCACCATTGCGCAGATCGTCAAATCGGCCCCGCTGCACGACATCGGCAAGGTGGGCATCCCCGACCACGTGCTGTGCAAGCCCGGCCCGCTGGACGCGCAGGAGTGGGCCATCATGAAGACCCACGCGCGCCTGGGCGCCGATGTCATCAGCCGTGCCGAGGCGGACGCGCAGCAGCCGGTGGAGTTCCTCCGCCACGCCAAGCAGATGGCGCTGCACCACCACGAGCGCTGGGACGGCACCGGCTACCCCGATGGCCTGGCCGGCGAGGACATCCCGCTGTCGGCCCGGCTGATGGCCATTGCCGACGTGTTCGACTCGCTCATCTGCGAGCGTGCGTACAAGCGCTCGATGAGCTTCGAGCAGGCGCACGCGGCCATGGTGGCCGAACGCGGCAGCCACTTCGACCCCGACCTGCTGGACCTGTTCGTCGACGGCTTCGACGAGTTCAGTGCCATCGCGCGCCGTTACCGCGATGCCGCGATGGCCGTGCCCCCGGCGCCGGGGGCCGCCGCATGACACCCGTCGTGCCAAGCGCCACGCCCCCCGATTCCGGCGCCCGGCTCGGCTCACGGCGGCACGGTGCGACCCGCATCGCGCTGATCTACGCGCTGGTGGGCTCGATGTGGATCCTGGGCTCCGACTGGCTGCTGGCCCGGCTGGTGCCCGACCCGGCCTGGCAGGCCGTGATCGGGGCCCTGAAGGGCTGGCTGTTCATCGGCGTGACCGCGTTCATGCTCTACGTGCTGGTGCGCCGGCTGCCGCGCGCCCACGGCCCGCGGTTGCGCCGGCCGGTCCTTGCATCGGCGCGGCCGCCGGCGCGCTGGCGGCTGCCGCTGGCAGCGGCCGTGATCGTGGTGATCACGCTGCTGGCGTTGCGCGAGGCCTACCGCGACACCCACCGGCACAACGCCCAGCAACTGCAGGCCATGGCCGACCTGCGCGCCGGCGAACTGGCCGTGTGGCTGCAGGACCGCCTGAACCAGGCCCGGCAGGCGCGCCACAGCCCGGCGCTGTCCGCGCTGCTCACCCCCGACCCGGAACAGGCCGACGATGCGGCGCACCAGCAATTGCGCGAGCAAAGGGACACGCTCAGCAAGTCCTTGAGGGACCAGGGCATGCTGCTGGTGGATGCACAAGGCGCGCGCCTGGCCGGCGAACCCGACGGTGACGCCGTGCCCCCCGCCGCCCTGAAGGCCGCGGTGCAACGCGCGGTGGCCACTGGCGAGGTGGAGCACACCGACATCTACCGCGCCACCGAGTCGTCCGACAGCGAGCGCCTGGACATCGTGGCGCCGCTCGTCGGTGAAGGCCGGCAGGCACGGGCCGCCCTGGTGACCCGGCTGAGCCCGAACGTGCACCTGCGCCCGATGCTGGCGTCCTGGCCGGTGCCCACCCGCAGCGCCACCACGCTGCTGGTGCGCCGCGATGGCGACATGCTGGTCGGCACCCTCGGCCGGCGGCCGCTGCCGATGAGCACCCCCGGCCTGCTGGCCGCGCGCGTGCTGCGCGGCGAGTTGCCGGCGGGCCGCGCCGTCGAAGGGCTGGACTTCCGGGGCACCCCGGTGCTGGGCGTGGTGCGGGGCGTGCCCGGCACCGGCTGGATCCTGGTGGCCAAGATCGACAGCAGCGAACTCCATGCCCAGGCGCTGCAGGACAGCATCTGGATCGCCGCCACCGGCGCACTGGCGGTGCTGGGCCTGGCCGTGAGCAGCTTCCTGCTGCGCGAGCGCCGCGCCCTGGACGACGCTCGGGCCGAGAAGGCGGCGCTGGACGACCGCATCCGCCCGCTGGCCCTGATGCAGGCCATTGCCGATGCCTCGGCCGACGCCATCTTTGCCAAGGGCCTGGACGGCCGCTACCTGGTGTGCAACCGCGAGGCCGCACGCCTGCTCGGCCGTCCGGCCGCAGACCTGATCGGCCACGACGACGGCGCGCTGTTCCCGCCCGACCAGGCCGCACTGATACGCGCCAACGACCGCAAGGTGATCGAGGCCGACGCCACCCTCAGCTACGAGGAGGCACTGACCACCGCCGACGGCCCTGGCGTGTTCCTCGCCGTCAAGGGCCCGCTGCACGACGACGCCGGGCGGGTGGTGGGCATGTTCGGCATCTCGCGCGACATCACCGCACGCATCGCCGGCGAGGCGGCGCTCAAGGAGAGCGAGGCCACCAACCGCACTCTGCTGGCGGCCATTGCCGACGGCATGTTCGTGGCACAGGACTACCGCTTCGTGTTCTGCAACACGGCGCTGCCGCGGCTGCTGGGCTGGGAGGAGTCGGACTTCGTCGACATGGGCTTCGCCGACGTGGTGGCGCCGGCCTTCCTGGACCTGTGGACACGCCGCTTCGAGCAGCGCGTGGGAGACGGCCCCGAACCACCGGGCCACTACGAGGTGCAGTTCAGGCACCGCGACGGGCAGCAACTGATCTGGGTGGAGCTGCGGGCCAGCCGGTTCCAGTTCCATGGCCGGCCGGCGGTGCTGGGGCTGGTGCGCGACGTCAGCGCCCGCAAGCGCGACGAGCAGGCGCTGCGCGAGGCCGCCGAGCTGGTGCAGGCGGTGGAAGACTCGGTGCTCGACCACATGGCGGTGCTCGACCCGCGCGGCGTCATCGTCGCGGTGAACGCGGCCTGGAGCCAGTTTGCGATCGACAACGCCGCCGACGCCAGCGCCCCGGCGCCCAACACCGGCATCGGCACCGACTACCTGGCGGTGTGCCACGCGGCAGGCGATGCACCCGGCGCTGCCGAAGCCAGCGCCGGCATCGCGGCCGTGCTGGCCGGGCGGGTGCCGCTGTTCCGCCACGAGTACGCCTGCCACAGCCCCACCGTGCAGCGCTGGTTCCAGATGAGCGTGACCCCGCTGCGCACCGCCGGCGGCGGCGCGGTGGTGGTGCATGCCGATGTCACCCAGCGCCGCCAGGCCGAAGACCTGGTGCGCGAGCGCGAGGCGCAATACCGCTCGATGCTGACGGTGCTGGACGAGGGCATCCTGGTGTTCGGCACCGACCGCCGGCCGCTGGCCTGCAACCAGCCGGCCGAGCGCTTCTTCGGCATGACGCTGGCGCAGCTGCAGCAGCCCGGCGTGCTGGCCCAGTGGCACGCCCAGCGCGAGGACGGCAGCACGCTGGCCTTCGACGACCTGCCGCAGGGCCTCACGCTGCGCACCGGCCAGCCCTGCCGCGACGTGCTGATCCGCACGCTGCCCCCCGTTGGCCGGCTGCGCTGGCTGGTGGTCAATGCCGAGCCGGTGCGTGATGACAAGACCGGCCGGGTCACCGCGGTGGTGACCTCGTTCAGCGACATCACCGAGCGCCACGAGGCCGAGCAGCAGTTGCGCAAGCTGTCGCTGGCGGTGGAGCAGTCGCCCATGGGCATCATGATCTGCGACACCGATCGCCGCATCGAGTACGTGAACGACGCGTTCACCCGCATCTGCGGCATCGGCCGCGAGGAGGCGATGGGCCAGCGGCAGCCCGAGCTGCTGCCCGACCACGGGCCGGCAGCCAGCATGGAGCAGATGCATGAGGCCCTGGCCCGGGGCCAGACCTGGAGCGGCGAGCTGCAAAACCGCCGGCGCAACGGCAAGGCCTATGTCGAATTCGTGCACGCGGCCCCGATCCGGCGGCCCGACGGGCAGATGACCCACTACCTGCTGATCAACGAGGACATCACCGAACACAAGCGCATCGAGGCCGAGCTCGACCGCCACCGCCACGGCCTGCAGGACCTGGTGCAGGAGCGCACCCTGCAACTGCGCCAGGCCAACAGCGAACTGGTGCATGCACGCGACAAGGCCGAGGCGGCCAACCGGGCCAAGAGCGCCTTCCTGGCCAACATGAGCCACGAGATCCGCACGCCGATGAACGCCATCATCGGCCTGACCCACCTGCTGCGCCGCGATGCGCACGACCCGGTGGCCGCCGACCGCCTGGGCAAGGTGAGCGAGGCCGCGAACCACCTGATGCAGGTGATCAACGACATCCTGGACATCTCCAAGATCGAAGCCGACCGGCTTGAACTCGAACAGGCCGACTTCTCGCTGGCCGCCGTGCTGGCCCACAGCAGCGGGCTGCTGGCCGATCGGGCACAGGCCAAGGGCCTGGCGCTGGACGTGGAGATCGGCGAGGTGCCCGATGCGCTGCGCGGCGACCCGACCCGCCTGTCGCAGGCGCTGGTGAACCTGCTGAGCAATGCGGTGAAGTTCACCGAACGCGGCCGCATCCTGCTGCGCGCCGAACGCGTGCTGAGCGATGCCCCCGGCGTGCTGCTGCGCTTCCGGGTGCGCGACACCGGCATCGGCATCCCGCGCGAGAAGCTGGGCCAGCTGTTCACCGCCTTCGTGCAGGCGGACACCTCCACCACCCGCCGCTTCGGCGGCACCGGCCTGGGCCTGGCCATCACGCAGCGGCTGGCACTGATGATGGGCGGCGATGTTGGCGTGACCAGCGAGCCCGGCGTGGGCAGCGAGTTCTGGTTCACCGCCCGCTTCGAGCCGGGCACGCTGGCCATCGCGCCGCCACCGCCGCCGGTGGGCCTGGCGCTGGATGCCGAGGCGCGGCTGCGCGAGCGCCACACCGGCGCGCGCGTGCTGGTGGTCGAGGACAACCCGGTGAACCAGGAGGTGGTGGTCGAGCTGCTGCAATCGGCCGGCCTGGCCGTGGAGGTGGCCGGTGATGGCCGCCAGGCCATCGAGCGGCTGCGCCAGACGCCGGTGGACCTGGTGCTGATGGATGTGCAGATGCCGGTGATGGACGGTCTGGACGCCACCCGCCACATCCGCAGCCTGCCGGGCCATGCCGGGCTGCCGATCCTGGCGATGACGGCCAACGCCTTCCGCGAGGACCAGGCCACCTGCCTGGCCGCCGGCATGGACGGCCATGTCGCCAAGCCGGTGGACCCGGCCGGGCTGTATGCCGCGCTGCTGCACTGGCTGCCCGCGCGGCCGGTCCGGCAGCGGCCGGCAGGCACGCGGCCCGCGCCGCTGCCGGCCGGGACGGTCGCGCCCGCGCAGTCCGCGGCCGACGACGGGCTGCCACGCATTGCGGGCCTGGACACCGCCACCGGCCTGCGCTTCGTCGGGGGCCGCCCGGACGTGTACCGGCGCGTGCTGCGCCAGTTCGCGGCGCACTACACCGATGGGCTGGTGGCGCTGGAAGCGCACCTGGCCGAGGGCGAGCTCGAGGCCGTGGGCCAGCTGGCCCATTCGGTCAAGGGGGCGTCGGCCGCCATCGGCGCCGGCCGGCTGCCGCGCCTGGCCGAAACACTGGAGCGCGCGATCGAAGCCGCGCTGCCGGCGCCCGAGGTCACCCGCGCCGCGCGCATGCTGCTGCAGGACCTGTCGCAGCTGGTCGACGCCATCCAGGAACGCCTGGCGCAGGACGACACCATGCCGGCGCCACTGGACGGCGCCGCCGTCTCGCCCACCTTGCTGGACCGGCTCGAAACCATGCTCGGCACCGCCGACTACCAATCGATCACGCTGTACCGCAGCGTGGCGGACACCCTGCGCCGCCAGCAGGCGGGCGCGGCGCGCGAGATCGAGGCCGCCTTGCGCGCCTACGACTACGAACGCGCGCTGCTCGCGCTGCGCCGGTTGCGCGCCCTGGTGGCCGGGCGCGGGTGAAGCGGGCCGCGCCGGTGCGCGGCCGCCTCAGAGCTTGAGAGGCTTTCCCAAGCTCTCAGCCGCCCACCAGCCCGTTGCGGATGGCGTAGACGGTGAGCTCGGAGTTGTTCTGCAGGCCCAGCTTCTCGAGCACCCGGGCGCGGTAGACCGACACGGTCTTGGGCGAGAGCGTCAGCTCCTCGGCAATGTCGGACAGGCGCTTGCCGGAGGCGATCATCACCAAGGTCTGCAGCTCGCGGTCGGAGAGCTTGTCGTGCGCGTTCTCGGCCACCGGGGTGGTGAGGCTTTCCACCAGCATCTGGGCGATGTCCGGCGTCACGTACTTGCGGCCCTGGGCCACGGTGCGCACCGCCTGCACGATCTGCTGCGGATCGCCCCCCTTGTTCACGTAGCCGTAGGCCCCGGCGCGCAACGCGCGGATGGCGTACTGGTCTTCCGGGTACATGCTGACCACCAGCACCTTGATCGGCGAGCCCTCGTCCTTGAGCGTGTGCATCACGTCCAGCCCGCTGCGCCCGGGCAGGTTGATGTCCAGCACCAGCACGTCGCAGGCGTTGCCGCGCAGCAGCGCCCGCAGCTCGCCATAGTCGCCCGCCTCGCCGACCACCTGGATGTCCGGCGCATCGGCCAGCGTGTCGCGGATGCCGCGGCGGATCAGCGCGTGGTCGTCACAGAGCATCACCTTGATCATGGGGCTCCCCAGGTGGACGGATCGTGGTCCGCGTCATCATCGAATCGAGGGGCTGCGTGCGGCGCATCGCCGTGCTGGCTCTCCACCGGCACCGACAGCATCAGCACCGTGCCGGAGGGGCCGCTGGACACGTCGACCCAGCCGCCCACGGTGCCCGCACGTTCGGTGAGGCCACGCAGGCCGAAGCTGCGCGCCTTGGCGAGGTCGGCGTTCGAGAGGCCGCGGCCGTTGTCCTGCACCTCCAGCGACAACACGCCCCGCGTGAGCGACAGGTCGATCGACACCCGCGTGGCCTGCGCATGCTTGCTCACGTTGGTGAGCGCCTCCTGCGCAAACCGGTAGGCCACCAGCGGCACGCCGACGGGCAGCTGCATGGTCTCGTGGCTGGTGCGGAAGGCGCAAGGCATGCCGCTGCGCTTCTCGAACCGGCTGGCCATCCACTGCAGCGCGGCCACCAGGCCCTGCTCCAGGATGGCCGGGCGCAGGTTGTGCATGATGCGCTGGCTGGCCTCGATCGCCAGGTCCACCGTCTCGAGTGCGCTGAACACACGCTGCTGCACCTCCGGCGCGGCCACGTGGCGGCTGATCCAGGCGAGGTCGAACTTGATGGCCGTCAAGCTGCCGCCCACGTCGTCGTGGATCTCGCGGGCGATCGCGGCGCGCTCCATCTCGACACTGGTCTGCAGGTGCTGCGCCAGCTCGGACAGGCGCTGGCGCGAGGCGGCCAGTTCCCGGTCGGCCTGCAGCCGGGCGCGGCGCTCCTGGCCGGCCTCGATCGCGTGCTCCACGGCGGGTGCCAGCCGCGCCAGGTTGTTCTTCAATAGATAGTCGGTGGCACCGTTGCGCATGGCGGCCACGGCGGTGTCCTCGCCGATCTCGCCCGACACCAGGATGAAGGGCAGGCCCAGTCCGCTGTCACGCAGGATCTGCAGCGCCAGCAGCCCGCCGAAACCGGGCACGTTGAAGTCCGACAGCACCACGTCCCACTCCTGTTGCTGCAGGGCGGCCCGGAACGCGGCTTCGGTGTCCACCCGCAGGGCCTGCACCCGGTGCCCGGCGCGGCGCAGGTGCACCATCGCCAGGTCGTGGTCCAGCGGCGAATCTTCGATGTGCAGCAGCCGAAGCGCTTGCAGCCCAGGGGAATCGGCCATGTCCGAAGTATGGCAGCGCCGATCCGGCGCACCCGCCCCGGCCGTGGAAATGGGCCGTGTTTCAGACCGTGATCGGCTCAATGAGAACCCCCTACGTGCCGAAAATCCCGAACACCAGAGCCGATTGCAGACGGCTGGTCTTCGACCCCAACGCGGAGTGACGATGTTGAACAACGAACCGACGCCGCAGTCGTCCATGACAACGGTACCGCTGCTGACAGCGGCAGACGTGCAGGACAACCTGATGGTCGCCAACAACGACCTGGAGCGCCTGGCCGGCTTGCTGACCGATGCCACCGAGACCCTGATGGGCCATTTTTACGGTGCCTCGGCGCAGATGAACCACCTGCTGCGCCTGGCAGCGGCCCACCCGGAACTGGACACCCAGGCCATGCACGACGCCATGCAACACATGGGTGGCGCGATCACGGCCTTGCAGTTCCAGGACATGTCGACGCAGCTGATCGCGCACCTGCAGCGCCGGCTGCGCAACTGTGCCGACCGTCTTGCCCGAGACGTGATGGGTGACGACGACGAGGAAGGTGCCGCGGTGGTGGAAGACGCCCCGCTGCGCCCGAATCCGGTCACCCAGGACGAAATGGACGCCGGCTCGATCGAGCTGTTCTAAGTTTTTCATTGCCACGCCCGATAACCCCCTGATTGCCCGGAGAAAACGATGCATTCAATCCTTGCGGTCGACGACTCGGCCTCGATGCGCCAGATGGTTTCGTTCACCTTGAAGAACGCAGGCTTCAACGTCGTCGAAGCGGTCGACGGCCAGGACGCCTGGGAAAAGGCGGGCCAGCGCGACTTCAACCTGGTGCTCACCGACCAGAACATGCCCCGCATGGATGGCATCACGCTGACCAAGCGGCTGCGCGAGAACCCGAAGTTCAAGGCCACGCCGATCCTGATCCTCACCACCGAGTCGAGCGACCAGATGAAGCAGGCCGGCCGCTCGGCCGGTGCCACCGGCTGGCTGGTGAAACCTTTCGATCCGGCCAAGCTGATCGAGGTGATCGGCAAAGTGATCCGCTGACCCTCGATTTCAAGCACGCCGCCCCAATTCCCCCGGAGACGCCGCCATGGCAGAGATGAGCAACGAAGGCGCACACATGTCCGCCGGCATCGACCTGAGCCAGTTCTTTCAGGTCTTCTTCGAAGAGGCCGGTGAGAACCTGGGCTCGATGGAGCAGATGCTGCTCGAGCTGGATGTCTCCGCGGCCGACGACGAGGAACTGAACGCGATCTTCCGATGCGCGCACTCGGTCAAGGGCGGCGCGGCCACCTTCGGCTTCACCGACGTGGCCGAGCTGACGCACCAGATGGAAGCGCTGCTGGACAAGCTGCGCCGCCACGAACTGCAGCCCACCTCGCAGATGGTGGACGTGCTGCTGTCCTCGGGCGACGCGCTCAAGGCCATGCTCGCACGCCACCAGGGCAGCGGCGGCGGCGAGGTGGACACCACCGAGCTGCTGTTCACGATCAAGACCCTGTGCGCCGGCGGCCAGGTGGACACGCCCAGCTCCGCACCGGTGATCGTGGCCTCCACCACCAGCGCCCCGGCCCCGGTGCCGGCCCCCGCGCCGCTGAAGAACGACGTGCGCGTGCTCGAGCTCACCGTGGGCGAGCTGGCCGACGTGCACGCCGCCGACAACCTGGTGGAGCTGTTCCAGGAAATCACCGGCCTGGGCACCATCGAGCCGCTGGACGCCGGCCGCGCGGCCGACGGCATGCGCCGCTTCAAGATCACCACCGCGTCCAGCGACAACGACCTGCTGGACCTGTTCACCTTCCACGTGCCGCGCGAATCGGTGCGCCTGGCGCCCATCAGCGCCGGCTACGGCTTCCACGAGGGCGCGCCGGGCGCGCCCCCGGCCGAGGCCCCGAGCGTTGACCCCGGCTACGGCTTCTTCGAAAGCGCCCCGGGTGCGCCCGGCGAGCACCACGACGCCGCCGCGGCCGCCGCCACGCCGGCCGCCAGCACGCCCCCGGCCGACACGGCACCGAAGCCCGCAGCGCCCAAGGCCGCCGCGCCCAAGGCCGAGGCCAAGGCGGGCGCCGGCCTGGATTCAGCCACGCTGCGGGTCTCGGTCGAGAAGGTGGACCAGCTCATCAACCTGGTGGGCGAACTCGTCATCACGCAGGCCATGCTGGCGCAGAACAGCAAGGGCGTGGACGCCAGCCTGTACCAGCAGCTCTCCTCCGGCCTGACCGACCTGGAGCGCAACACCCGCGACCTGCAGGAAGCGGTGATGTCGATCCGGATGATTCCGATGTCGATGGTCTTCAACCGCTTCCCGCGCATGCTGCGCGACCTGGCGGCCAAGCTCGGCAAGAAGGTCGAACTGGTCACCCAGGGTGAAGCCACCGAGCTCGACAAGGGCATGGTCGAGAAGATCACCGACCCGCTGACGCACCTGGTGCGCAACAGCTGCGACCACGGCATCGAGCTGCCCGCCGACCGCCTGGCCAAGGGCAAGCCCGAGACCGGCACCATCACGCTGGTGGCCTCGCACCAGGGCGGCAGCATCGTGATCGAAGTGCGCGACGACGGCCGCGGCCTGAACCGCGACAAGCTGATCAAGAAGGCCCGCGAGAAGGGCATCGACGCGCCCGACTCGATGACCGACAGCGAGGTGTGGAACCTGATCTTCGCGCCCGGCTTCTCCACCGCCGACGTGGTGACCGATGTTTCCGGCCGCGGCGTGGGCATGGACGTGGTCAAGCGCAACATCCTGTCGCTGGGCGGCACGGTCGAGATCGATTCCGCCGAAGGCTACGGCATGAGCGTGAAGGTGCGCCTGCCGCTCACCCTGGCCATCATGGACGGCATGAGCGTGGGCGTGGGCGACGAGTGCTACATCCTGCCGCTGGGCTCGGTGGTCGAATCGTTCCAGGTGCAGCCCAACATGATCAAGACCATCGGCACCACCGGCCGCGTGGTCGAGGTGCGTGACGAGTACATGCCGGTGATCGACCTCGAGAAGGTCTTCGACGTACCGCGCTTCGACTTCGAGCACGTCAGCAACATCATGGTGGTGGTCGAGGCCGAGGGCAGCCGCGTCGCCCTGCTGGTGGACGAACTGCTCGGCCAGCAGCAGGTGGTGGTGAAGAACCTCGAAGCCAACTACCGCAAGGTGCCCGACGTGTCCGGCGCCACCATCATGGGCGACGGCCGGGTCGCGCTCATCCTGGACATCGGCACGCTGGTGCGGCGAAGCCGCCACTGAGCGGCGCCAAAGCAGACCCAACCGCTCAAGGGGAGCCGATCGATGAAACTCGTCAACAGCCTGATGCGCCAGTTCACGATCCGCCTGCGCATGCTGGGCGCGATCGGTGTCGTCATGGGCCTGCTGGTGCTCGTCGGCGGTGCCGGCCTGTTCGGCATGTTCCGCATCCAGGCCATGAGCGACCGCGTGGCCGACCAGACCATGACGGTCAACAGCCACGTCGGTGCACTGACAGAGCATGTCAGCAACCTGCGCCGGCACGAAAAAGACCTGATCATCAACTACGAGAAGGCCGAGACGATCAGCGCCCTGAAGACCAAGTGGCTGGACACGCTGCGCCTGGCACAGGCCGAGATCCGCAGCCTGGGCGAGGCCAACCACGGCTTGGACAACGCCGCCATCGAGCTGCTGGGCAAGCAGGTGAGTGCCTATGCCGCCGCCTTCACCCCGGTGCTCGCGCAGATCGAGGCCTCGGCCTACGACTCGGCCACCACCATCAACAAGGTCTCGGGCAAGGCCGGCCGTGCCATGCAGGAGGCCGAGCAGACCATGACCACGCTGCGCAAGGCCAACGCCCAGGCCGGCGTGACCGCGCGCGACAACATGCAGGCCTCGGCCCGTTTCACGCTGATCCTCTTCGGCGCCTCGCTGGTCTTCGCGGTGCTGGTGGTGGTGCCGCTGACGCTGGCCAACTCGGCCTCCATCGTGCGGCCCATGAAGCAGGCGGCCGAGCTGGCCCGCGCCATCGCCAGCGGCGACCTCACCCGGCCGGTGCGCGACAGCGGTCGCGACGAGAGCGCCGACCTGCTGCGCAGCCTGGACGCCATGCAGAACCACCTGCGCGAGCTGGTGGGCCAGATCCGCAGCTCGGCCGATTCGATCCAGACCGCGAGCGCGGAAGTCGCCTCCGGCAACACCGACCTGAGCCAGCGCACCGAGCAGGCCGCCTCGAACCTGCAGCAGACCGCCAGCTCGATCGAGCAGCTCACCGGCACCGTGCGCCAGAGCGCCGACGCGGCCTCGCAGGCCAACCAGCTCGCGGCCTCGGCCTCGGCCGTGGCCGAACGCGGTGGCAGCGTGGTGGCCCAGGTGGTCTCGACGATGGACGAGATCAACACCAGCTCGAAGAAGATCGCCGACATCATCAGCGTGATCGACGGCATCGCCTTCCAGACCAACATCCTGGCACTGAACGCCGCGGTGGAAGCCGCCCGCGCCGGTGAGCAGGGCCGCGGCTTCGCGGTGGTGGCCGGCGAGGTGCGATCCCTCGCCCAGCGCTCGGCCGAGGCCGCGCGCGAGATCAAGACCCTGATCGGCACCAGCGTGGACAAGGTCGAGACCGGCGCCCGCCTGGTGCAGGACGCCGGCAGCACCATGGGCGAGATCGTCGCCAGCGTGCAGCGCGTG